>CAZBWR010000038.1:0-37029 GCA_964495695.1 uncultured Chitinophagales bacterium
CCACCGGCGTCACGTGCAAACGTCGGGATTTGCAGCGGCCAACGGCCAAGGGCATACACTTCATTGGCTTTGACGAGTGCATCGGGTCTTTCGGGCAACTTCAGCGCCCAGATACGCCCTGAAATAAAATCGCCGAAGACGTAGAGTCCCTTGAGCGCGGGAATATCATCGGCAAGGTATTCAAATCCTCCTGTGATGGATTGCCCTTCTTCACGATCGTACACATAAAAGGGCTTCGCGAAGTCGCCGTTGCATCCTTCTGATTCATCGTAAGGAACAAGTCCCTCACGACAACGCCATCCGTAGTTCTTTCCTCTCTCAACGATATCGATTTCTTCCCAAGCATTTTGTCCCACATCTGCAACGACGAGTCGTCCTTGTGTATCGAAGCAGTAGCGCCACGGATTGCGCAGGCCGCTCGCCCAGATCTCGGGGCGGGCGGTTGGGGAATCAACGAACGGATTGTCCGGTGGAATTGAGTAGGCAGCGTTTGCCGACGCGGTTGGATCGATGCGCAGCATCTTGCCAAGCAGCGAGTTCATGTTCTGTCCATGGTTGTGCGGATCGCCAAGCCATCCCCCATCACCCCATCCCACATAGAGATAGCCGTCAGGCCCGAATGCGAGCTGCCCCGCATTGTGGTTCTGGTAAGGTTGTTCGACTTCCATCACCGTTCGAGTGCCGGCGATGAGCGCTTTACGAATAGAAGCAGGAGGTTGCAGCCGGACTTCGATTATCCGACTGAGATTTCCGGAGGCGGGCGTCAGGTTGACATAGAACTTCGGAGTGTCGGGATAGGATGGATGGAACGCCATGCCGAGAAGTCCCTGTTCAGAGACACTTGCAACATCAAACCGCGTCACGACTCCGCTATCGCCCGATGTCATGTCGCGCCACTTCATTGTACCTTCCTTCTCCAGCACGATCATTGTGTTGGGATTGGAGGGATCGAACTGAACATCGGTCGGCTGGTCAAATCCCCAGGCGACGGGAGTGAGCCTGACGGGAATCCGTTGACGCTGTTCGTCTGCGCCGGTGAACTCCGGTTTAAGTTCGGGGATATCGTCCGGCGGGCCGTAGCTTCCGGAGAAGAGCTGCGTCAGCGTGCGTCGGATATCAACACAACCTGCCAGCGTGCCGATCAGAAGCAAGAGAATTACTGTTCGCAATGTGCCGGATGTGTTCATTCTAAAACTGGCTTATATCTCTTCCAAAGATTTTTGCCTTCACCCAATCAAACAAAACAGAGACCTTATTCTTCAAACTCACGATCTTCGAGATATAGGCGGAACGCCAGAAGAGCCACGTTGCCCAACCGCGTCCCTTGACACCTTCAAGATCGGCCAGAGCCTTGTTGTCCCCGACGTATGCAAGCATGCCGAGATGTTTGTAGCGGAAGGGCTCAACGGTTTTCATTCGTGCTTTCCGGGTCAATGCCTTTGCGAGGTATTTTCCTTGTTGCTGCGCAACCTGCGACGTTGCGGGGAAGGGAGTTGCTGAGACGATGCTGCAATCGCCGAGCGCATAAATGTTCTCGAATCCCTGCACGTGAAAGAAGTCGTCAATGAGAAGGCGTGAGCGGTTGTCCTTCGGGAGATTGATCTGCTCAACGAATGGTGTAGGACCGTTGCCCGTGCTCCACAGCAACAAGCCGTAGGGGAGCGCGGAACCATCCTTCAGATGGATCGTGTCGGCATCGACTTTGACAACAGGAGAATCGGTGAGAACGCTGATACGCTGCCGGGCGAAAAGCTCGGTTGCGTAGCGGCGCAGCTTTTCGTCGAATGTACCGAGGATCTCCTTCATCGCTTCGACAAGGGTGATTCTTGCCTCTGCTACCAGTTGAGGATATACTTTCTGCAAATCCTCCGTCATAAAATCATTCAGTTCTGCTGCGAACTCAACGCCTGTCGGTCCGCCGCCGCAGACGACAAAGTGCAGCAACTGCTTGCGCTTGCTTGCCGGAACCCCCGGCAGGTTCGCCTTCTCGAAGGATCGGACGATTCGCTGGCGCAGTTCTCGTGCGTCATGCAGCTCTTTCAAGAAAAGGGCATATTCGTTTACACCCGGCACGCCGAACGAGTTGCTCACCGCGCCGACAGCGATGACCAGTGCGTCGTACTGCAATGAGAACTCGTGTCCGTCTGTTGCAGCTTTGCAAAGAATGGACTGGTGTTTCGTATCCAGTTCCTTCGCAAAGGCATGATAGAACCGGATATCCTCGCGTGCATGCCGTATCGGCTCGATAATGCTGCGGAATTCAATCGTGCCGACGGTCGTGCTGGGAAGCAGGGGAGTGAAAAGAAAGTGGTTGCGCGGACTGACGACGGTAATGTCGTAGTCGTTCTTCAAGTGTTTGACAAGATTGAACGCACCGAAACCGGTGCCAAGAACGACGAGACGGGGGAGCGACATGTGCTGTGTCTATGGTTGTAAAACCTGAAACTTGCTTATTCGCGGCAGACATTCCGTCGTGGACGGATTCATGCGGTGAATTGCAGCTTCACCTCTACCGGTACCACTTCATTCATTGAGCCTGTCCGGTAGCCCTGCAGGTCGAGCGTCACATATGTGAAACCGAGTTCTTTAAGATGCGCAACGATGCGGTCGCGTAGATCTTCATCCAGCAGGCGGTTGATTTCCTGCGTGCCGACTTCGATACGAGCAGTCTTGTCATCGTGAAAGCGGACACGGAAGAACCTGAACCCCTCATCGCGCAGCAAGGTTTCGGCGCTGTCCACCTTCTTCAAATTCTCTTTCGTAATGCTCATGCCGTACGGGAAGCGGGAAGAGAGACACGCAAATGCCGGCTTGTCCCATGTCGGGAGGCCGAGGTGCTTCGAGAGTTCACGGACTTCGGCTTTGCTCATGCCAGCCTCAAGGAGGGGCGAGCGGACGTTCTTTTCGGATTTTGCCTTCATGCCGGGGCGGAAATCCCCGACGTCATCCGTAATGGTTCCGTCAGCGATCCATTTCAATCCCTCACGGGCGGCGATTTGATCCAGCTTGCCGAACAGTTCGGTTTTGCAAAAATAGCATCGATTGACGGGGTTCTCTTTGAACTTGAGGATATCGGTTTCCTCCGTATTGACGACGACGTAGCGGGCGCCGATGCTGTCGGCGATCTGTACGGCTTCTTCAAACTCCCGGGTCGGGTAGGTTTCCGAGCGGCCGATCATTGCCGCCGCGTTGTTCCCCAAAACATCAACGGCGACTTTCAGTAACAAGGTGCTGTCGACGCCGCCGGAGTAGCCGATGGCAACGGACTCCATCTCTCTCAAGATGGCTTGTAGAGCCGTATATTTTTCCTGCACAATGGGTGAAAGCATCCTTGATCTCCTAAAAAACAAAATCCCGCCATACATCTGACGGGATAATATACGCATTCTTTCGAAAATCGAAAGAAAAAGCTATAGTTTTCGCTACTTTCGGAACACGTCTTTCAGATCTTTAAGCGATTGGATGTTGGGGAATTCTTCCTCAATCATTCGTTGCATCTCCGGATTCAGCCGGAAGCATTGCTGCAACGCTTCCACTGCCTCCTGAACCCGGTTAAGCATCAGCAAGGCCTTCGCCTTGAAAAAATAGCCGATCGCCGTGGCGGGGCTGACATTTACAGCTTTCTCGAACGCCTTCAATGCCTGGCGGGTATAGCCGAGCTCGAAGAGCGTGTCGCCGTAGTCAAGCCATGCCTCGTGATTGCGAGGTTCGAGCTTGGTGACCATTTTGTATGCCTCGACCGACTCCTGAACCTTACCCATATTGTAGAGAAGATCGGCCTTCGCGTACCAAAGATCGGCGTAGTCGCTTGATATGGCCAGCGCTTTGTTGTAGTCACTCAAGGCTCTTCGGTACTGTCCGAGCGAGTCGTAGCAGCTACCCCGCCCGAAAAAGGACTCGTAATGCTTCGTATCGAATTTCAGGGCTTTGGAGAAGGAGTCGATTGCCTCCTCGTATCGTCCCAGTTCTTCGTAGGCGTTTCCCAGATTGTGCCATGCCGGCACATCCTTTTCGTCAAATTTCAGTGTTTCAAGATAGCACTCGATTGCCTCATCCAGGCGGCCCATATTGGCGTAGGCGTTGCCTTTATTGTACCACGCTGCCGGAAACCCCTCGTTGATTGCGAGGGCCATATCGTAGCTCTCGATCGCCCGGTGATAGCTGTACATCCGGTTAAGGACAATTCCCCGGTTGTACCAGGCGTTGTAGTTGTAGGGGTCGAGTTTGAGGTGCTCGTCGTAGCACTGCAAAGACTCGTTTGGCAAGTCCAGGCAGTCGTAACTGAAACCGAGTTCGTACCAGGCGTCCCTGTGATTCGGGTTCCCTTCTATAAGGAAGCGAAAGATCTTGACTGCCTCATTGTAGCGACCCATTTTCTCAAGTGTGATGGCCTTGTTGAAAAGGGCATCTTCGTTAGAGGGGTCAACGTCAAGGGCGGCTTCGAAGCATGCTAATGCCTCTTCGGCCTTGCTCAGATCATCAAGGGCAATCCCCTTGTTGACGAGGGTCTCGGGATCTACGGGGTTCAGGGAAAGGGCCTTATCGTAGCAGGCGATGGATTCTTCGTAACGATAGAGATTCGTGAGGATGAGTCCCTTGCGCTGCCAGGTATCGGCGCTATATGGGATGTAGTTGAGGAGCTGGTTGATGAAGTGGAGAGCATCCTCGTATTTCTCGTTTTCCCAATAGTAATTGACGATCTCCTCCAGCGCTTCGATGCTTGAGATTTTCGAGGAGCCATCCTTCAGCATATCCTTGAGCTTTTTCAGCTCGTCCTCAGGGCGTTCGTCGTCCTGGGCTTCAGGATCGTCATCAAAATTGGTAGAGTCGAAAATGCTCATTTCTTCTCCCTCATACTACAGCTATCGGCATTGGAAGCGGATTTCCTCAGTTTGCTGGAAGTCATTCCGTTCTTCGTGGGCAACTAAATCAAAAACAGATAGTAAGTCAAGAAAATATTTGATTAACGCCTGTAACTGCCGAGTTTCATTGATTTTCTATGGCAATACAGGTATATTCAACGGTTGAGTTGGAATGATAACAGACAATATTGATAGCATCCGCTCCCGGATCGAGGCGGCGTGTCAAAAGGCGGGGCGAAACCCCGCCGAAGTGACATTGCTGGCCGTTTCGAAGACCTTTCCACCCGATAGGGTTGCCGGGGCTATAGATGCCGGCATCACTGACGTTGGCGAGAATTACGTTCAGGAGTTGCTGTCAAAAAAAGAACAGCTTCAAGGGCGGAACATCCGCTGGCACTTCATCGGCCATTTGCAGAGCAACAAGGTAAAGTACATAGCCCCGTGGATTCATCTCATCCATGCTGTGGACAACGCCGGCCTCGCAAAGGAGATCGACAAGCGGGGGCTCCAGGCAGGCCGCATGATTGATGTGCTGGTTGAGGTCAACACCACCGGCGAAGAGTCCAAATTCGGTGTTGCGCCGGAAGAAGCTGTAAAATTCGTTGCCAGTCTCGAGCAATTCAAAAACGTGCGGGTGGCTGGTTTGATGACAATAGGGCCGTTTCTTCCAGACCCCGAAGGCTCCCGTCCCATGTTCCGGACATTGCGTGGCTTGCGGGACGAGATTCGGCGGCTTGATCTCCCCAACGCTACCATGAAGCACTTGTCCATGGGCATGACCGGGGACTTTGAAGTGGCGATTGACGAGGGGGCGACCATCATAAGGATTGGGACCGCCATTTTCGGCAAGCGTTCAAAACATGTCTGACCACACAAAAGGAGGCGACATATGAAGCTTTCACCGCTCGACATTCGCAAGCAGGAATTCAAGAAAGTAATGCGGGGCTACGATCCTGTCGAGGTCGAAACCTTTATGGAAATGGTGGCGAACGAGTTCGAAAACTTGCTCAAAGATCAGAACGATCTGAAGATCAAGATCACCGAGCTCGAAACGCAGATGAAGGACTACAAGCAGATGGAGCGCACGCTCCAGCAAACCCTCATGCAGGCGCAGGAGGCTACCGGGAAGACGTACGAGGCTGCCCGCCGTGAAGCCGAGAGTATTACGAAAGAGGCTGAGGTCAAGGCGTCGCAGATTGTCAGCAAGGCGAATGAAGATCTCGCCAAGCTGAACAACGAGCTTGCCCAGCTGCGCGCACGCAAGGATTCGCTTATCGGCCGTCTGCGGGTTATGCTCAGCTCCGAACTGGATTTGATTAAGGCGCTCGAAATGGGCTCTGATCCGATTCTCTCGAACAATCCCTCTCAAGGGACCGGCAAAAGCGAAATCGAACTTGAAAATATCCTCAAGGCAATTGAAGATGTCGGAACTCCGTAAGCAGATTGACGAGGCGGTGGCATTCCTCCGCACGAAAACCTCGATGCAGCCAGCCATCGGGATTATTCTCGGTACAGGACTGGGTGGACTTGCGAAGGAGATCAAGCAGGAAGTGGTTGTCGATTACGAACATATCCCGCACTTCCCTGTCTCGACCGTGGAGTCTCATCACGGTCGGCTTATTTTTGGAACGTTGGGCGGAAAGAACGTTGTCGCCATGCAGGGTCGCTTCCACTATTATGAAGGTTACACAATGCAGCAGGTAACCTTCCCCGTTCGTGTCATGAAGTTTCTGGGCGTTCAGACGCTCCTCATATCCAACGCGGCCGGCGGCATGAATCCGCAGTTCCGCAAGGGAAGCGTCATGATCATCACCGATCACATCAATTTGTTGGGAGATAACCCCCTTATCGGCCCGAACGATGACACGCTCGGCCCCCGCTTCCCTGATATGTCCGAGCCGTACAGCCGCAAGCTGATAGCTCTCGCGGAGGAGGTTGCGTTGGACAAAAAGCTTCGAGTCGAGCGGGGCGTATTCGTTGCAGTTGCCGGCCCGAACCTTGAGACGCGTGCAGAGTACAGGTTCCTCAGGCTGATTGGAGCTGATGCCGTTGGCATGTCGACTGTGCCCGAAAATATCGTCGCGGTCCATATGGGTATTTCTGTGCTCGGTTTTTCGATCATCACCGACGAGTGTTTCCCCGATGCATTGCAGCCGGCGAATGTGGCCGAGATTATAGCGGTGGCGGGAGAAACCGAGCCGAAACTCACGTCGATCATGAAGGGTGTTGTTGAGCGGCTGTAAAATGAAGAATGAGGCAGGCGGATGACGGATGTTCAAGGGCTCGGGAAATTGTTGCTCATTGCGGGGATTGTCTTTGCGGTTGTCGGGGCGGCTCTGATGTTCTTCGACAAGATTCCTTTCCTTGGCAAGTTGCCCGGTGACATCTCCATCAAGCGTGAAGGATTTCAGATCCATATTCCGGTGACGACGAGTATTGTGCTGAGCGTGCTCGTGAGTGTCATTCTCTGGCTCATTTCATATCTAAGGAGGTAGTGCCATGAAACTTGCTATGGTTATGTTTGCAGCTCTAGCAGTATCCGTGCTTCCAGCGAAAGGACAGCAAATGGAACAGAAGAGTACACAACGAACGGTGACGGTCCGCGGCGAAGGGATCGTAACGACAACCCCTGATCAAGTCCGGCTTTCCGTTACCGTCAACACGCAGGCGCAGAATGCATCAGCAGCAATGCGCGCAGCCTCGGGGCGGACTCAGGAGATTCTTGGCCTCCTCAAGAAGATGGGTGTTGATGAAAAGAACCTCCAAACCTCGCGCGTTACGGTCACCCCTACATACGACTATTCCAGACAAATCCAGCCTCCCCCCATCGTCGGATACAATGGCGTCAATGAGTTTTCCGTCCTGTTCAAAGGCAAACTGATGGAGAAAGTGGGAGAGTTCATGGACAAGTCGGTTGAGGCGGGTGCATCCAATTTCGGCGGCTTGCAATATGAGTCCTCGAAGTCCCGTGAGCTGCAACGCGAAGCGCTGCAAAAGGCGGCCGACGATGCGAAGGCCCGCGCCGAGGTGTTGGCGCGGCAACTCGGAGCAACAGTCGGGACCGTCCTGACTATTCGCGAATCGACGATCGCCGGCGGGCCCGGACCGGTGATGATGCGCCAGAGCTTCGGCGCCGAATCTGTACAGGCAGCCCCTGTCATGAGCGGAGAAGTCTCCGTCAGCGCACAAGTCGAAGTTGTGTTTGAGTTGAAGTAAATACCTGAAGTACACTATTCCGGAAAGCGTACAAGCGCGGCATCAATGTTCAAAGAACTGACTGAAAAAATCTCATATCCCGAAATCGAAAAGGAAATCCTGAAGTTCTGGAAGGAGAACCGGATTTTCGAGAAGAGTATTGAAACGCGGCAAGGGAACCCCGGCTTCACATTTTTCGAAGGGCCTCCGACGGCTAACGGCCGTCCCGGGATCCATCACGTCATGAGCCGGACGCTAAAAGATCTCGTCTGCCGCTACAAAACGATGCGGGGATTTCAGGTTCACCGCAAGGCCGGCTGGGACACGCACGGTCTTCCTGTTGAGATCGAAGTCGAGAAACAGCTCGGCTTCAAGCAGAAAGACGACATTGTGAAATTCGGCGTGGCGGAGTTCAACCGCAAGTGTCGTGAGAGCGTCTGGAAGTACAAGTCCGATTGGGAGGTGATGACCGAACAGATGGGCTATTGGGTCGATCTCTCGAAGCCGTATGTGACGTTCGAGAATGAGTACATCGAGTCCATCTGGTGGGCACTGAAGCGCTTCTTTGACGAGGGGATGATCTACAAGGGCTACAAAATCCAGCCCTACTGCCCGCGCTGCGAAACGCCATTGTCCTCACACGAGGTGTCTCTCGGCTACCAGGATGTAAAAGATCCCAGCGTGTATGTCAAGATGAAACTTGCCGGGCAGACGGACACTTCGTTCCTCGTTTGGACGACAACGCCGTGGACGCTCATTTCCAACGTTGCCCTTGCCGTTCATCCGGACGTTGATTACGTGAAGGTCGAGCACAAGGGAGAGAAGTTGATCCTTGCAGAGGCACGCGTTTCCGTACTCGACGGAGATTACGAGGTTATCGAGAAGATGAAGGGCTCGGCTCTTGCCGGCATCAGCTATGTGCGGTTGTTTGATTATCATCCCGTGGACAAGAAGGCCCACTACGTCGTCGAAGCGGACTTCGTCACGACGGAGGATGGTTCAGGAATTGTGCACATGGCCCCTGCCTACGGCGAGGACGACTATCAAACGGCGCGTAAGTATGATCTACCTACAATTCATCCCGTCAACAAGAGCGGCGAATTCACGGCAGAAGTTACTGATTTCAGCGGCAAGTTTGTGAAAGAGGCTGATCCCCTCATTATTCAGAATCTGAAGCAGCGGGGTCTTCTGTACCGCAAAGAAACAATCACACACAGTTATCCGCATTGCTGGCGATGCAAAACGCCGCTGCTCTATTACGCTCGCGAATCGTGGTACATCAGCACGACGAAGTATGCGCAGAAGATGATCGATCTGAACAAGCAGATCAACTGGGTTCCGGCTGAAGTCGGTGAAGGGCGTTTCGGGAATTGGCTTGAGGAGAACAAAGACTGGGCGCTTTCGCGTGACCGGTTCTGGGGGACACCACTTCCGATTTGGGTGTGCGCATCGTGCAAAATGCAGAAGTGTGTCGGCAGTGTCGAAGAACTCCGGGAAGGAGAAAACGTCCCTGATCCTCTTGACCTACATAAGCCGTTTGTAGACGAGGTGACGTTTCATTGTTCCTGCGGCGGCACTATGCGCCGCACGCCAGAGCTGATAGATGTCTGGTTCGATTCGGGCGCGATGTCTTTTGCACAGTGGCATTATCCTTTCGAGAACAAAGAACTTATCGAGTCCGGCGCACAGTATCCGGCGGACTTTATTTGTGAGGGAATTGATCAGACGCGAGGGTGGTTTTACTCGCTACATGCGATCGGATCGTTCCTTTTCGACAAGCCCGCATACAAGAATGTGATTGTGAATGAGCTGATCCTCGACAAGGACGGCCAGAAGATGTCGAAGTCGAAAGGGAATACCGTTGATCCGTTCGCTACGATCGCCAGGTATGGCGCCGACACAACAAGGTGGTATCTCGTTACAACGAGTCCTCCGTGGCGTCCGACAATGTTCGACGAGGAGGATCTTGCCGATGTCCAGCGGAAATTCTTCGGGACGTTGGTGAACACGTATGCGTTCTTTGCACTTTATGCCAATATCGACAAGTTTACTTATCCCAACCAGCCGGTGCCGTTGGCGGAGAGGCCAGAAATAGACAGGTGGATTCTCTCGGAGATGAATTCGCTGATCGGGCGCTATTTCAACCATATGGAGGCATATGATGTCACGAAAGCGGCCAAGGCTGTGAGTGAGTTCACAATTGACCAGCTCTCCAATTGGTATGTTCGGCGGAATCGAAGGCGGTTCTGGAAGGGGGAGATGAGCAAGGATAAGGCTGCGGCGTATCAGACATTGTATGAATGCCTCATCACCGTCTCTAAGCTTGCTGCTCCGTTTGCGCCGTTCATTGCCGAAGAGATGTATCGCAATCTGAACTTCGTCACCCGGCTTGAGCCCCATGAGTCTGTTCATCTTTCGATGATGCCGTCTGTCGATCAATCGGCGATCGATAGGGAGCTTGAGGGAGGAATGGAGCGGGCGCAACGGATCGTGGAACTTGTCCGTGCAATGCGGATGAAATCAAATCTCAAAGTCCGGCAGCCGTTGAAGCGTATTATCCTTCCCGTTGCGGGTGAGAAAGAGCGGAATGCCGTCGAGAGAATGTCGCCGGTGATCATTGAGGAAGTCAACGTCAAGGCCATCGAGTTTGTGACCGATGACTCCGGACTTGTGAAGAAGAGAGCGAAGGCAAACTTCAAGTCCATCGGGCCCAAGTTCGGAAAATCCGTGAAACAGGTCGCCGAGCGGATCAAGGAGATGAGTGCAACGGAGATAGGAGTGCTGGAAAAGAACGGCACATTCGATCTTCCCGTAAACGGTTCGAACATAACGATTGCGGTTGAGGACGTCGAGATCGTGCGCGAGGATATCGAAGGATGGCTTGTCGAGACGGACGGAGGCATCACGGTTGCTTTGGACACCGAGCTCGACGAAACACTCGTTGCCGAAGGACTTGCCCGCGAGTTTGTCAACCGTGTGCAGAATATGCGGAAAGATGCAGGATTTGAAGTGACAACCAGGATTGCCGTCTATTACCGCGCCTCCGAGCGTCTCGCCGCAGCACTGCAGGGCTTCGCTCAGTACATCAAAGCGGAAACACTGGCTGTGGAATTTTCCAAAGAATTCAAGCAAACTCCGTATACATCGCTGCTCGACATCAACGGCGAAGCGGCGGAGGTTTCCATCGAACGACGTTCATAAGCTGTACGAATACTCACATAGGAGCTCAACCAATGGCGAAAAAAGTGTCGAAGTCGGGTACAAGCACGAAGTCAGCAAAGAAGACACCGACAGCCAGGAAGGCGAAGTCAACAGTGACGAAGAAAAGCGCAGGGAAGCCGGTGAAAAAAGCCGCCTCCGCAAAGGCAGCGAAAGGTTCTCCGGCAAAGACGTACAGCGCTAAGGACCTCCACTTTTTCAAGAACCTGATTCTGGAAAAGAAAAAGGAGACGATGGAGGAACTTGAAACGCTGAAAGAGAGCATGATGGATGTGACGACGGGGGAATACGTCAGCGAGAGCTCGACCTACTCCATGCACATGGAGCAGGGAACGGACGCAATGGAGAGAGAGAAGACCTTCCTCTTTGCTTCGCGGGGGAGCAAGTTTCTGAACCAGCTTGATGACGCACTGGTGCGGATTGATCGTGGAACGTACGGGCAATGCCGGGTATGCTTGTTGCTTGTCCCGAAGGAGCGGCTCGAGGCTGTCCCCACGGCTCAAACCTGCGCTGAATACAAGAACACCAATATGCCGTGCGAGCGGGGACGCATCGCTCTTGCCAAAGCAAAGAAAAGCTGAGGCCTCTCGTGCGGATATTGTGGGTGACATTCGGTATCGTAGTGGTAGATCAGGTGACGAAGCTGATCGTAAAGGGGATTCAGATCCCTGCGCTCGGTATCAACATCGAAGGGATGCGGTACGGTTACAGCACACCCGTGCTGGGGGACTTCTTCAGGCTGACCTACATCGAGAATCCCGGGATGGCCTTCGGTATTGATCCGGGAGCAAAACTCTTCTTCACACTCTTCTCGATCCTTCTCACCATCGGCATTTTCTATTATCTCTTCAAAGCAAGGAGCGAACCCGCCGCCACACGTTTGTCGCTTGCCATGATACTCGGCGGCGCCATCGGCAACCTTATCGACAGGACATTCTATGGTGTTCTGTTCAACGGTGCGCCGCTGTTCTACGGTCGGGTTGTCGATTTCCTCGACGTGGATTTTTTTGACATCAATCTCTTCGGCTACTCGCTTTCACGATGGCCGGTGTTCAACATCGCGGACTCCGCAGTGACAATCGGCATCATCATTCTCCTTTTCTCACACCGTCAAACGCCGGAAAAGGCTCCTGCAACTGAGCTCCAGGAGACCGATGAAGGGAAGAAAGTCCCCGCCAGCGACCCCTCACCGTAGACGCTTCCGATGGCGCACAGCATTGAGATCGTTGTACCGCCCGGAAAGAAGAAGGAGCGCCTGGACGTATTCCTGACGCA
Organism: uncultured Chitinophagales bacterium; assembly: GCA_964495695.1. Taxonomy (GTDB): domain Bacteria; phylum Bacteroidota; class Ignavibacteria; order UBA10030; family UBA6906; genus CAADGV01. Next base: position 12,552 of record CAZBWR010000038.1, read on the forward strand.
TCATGTCGAGAACGCAACGCGCAACAAGGTGCAGAAGGCAATCGACGCCGGGAATGTGCTGGTGAATGGCAAAGTAGTGCGTGCAAGCCATCAAGTCAGTCCCGGCGAAACAGTCCTCATCACTCTTCCCAAGCCGCCTCCGCAAAAAGCACTCCCCGAAGATATTCCTCTTGAGATTGTATTCGAAGACGAATCTCTGATCGTCGTCAACAAGCCTGCGGGGATGGTAACGCATCCGGCGTACGGCAATTACTCCGGGACGTTAGTGAACGCATTGCTGCATCACAGCGCGTCATTGTCGACGTTGAATGATGAGTCCCGGCCGGGAATCGTGCACCGTCTTGATAAAGACACGTCAGGCTTGATGGTGGTGGCGAAGAATGACGTTGCCCATGCCGCTCTTGCCAGTCAGTTCGAGCAGCGAACCATACAACGGGAGTATTGGGCGCTAGTGTGGGGACGCTTTGATGCATCAAGCGGTACGATCGATGCGGAACTCGGGCGCAGCAAGTCCGACCGGAAAAAAATGGCGGTCGTGAAGGGAGGCAAGCACGCAGTTACGGAATATACCGTTATCGAGGAGTTCGATTATCTCACGCTCATTAAACTCAAGTTGCGCACCGGCAGAACGCATCAGATTCGTGTTCACCTTGCCCATGTGAATCACCCGGTCTTCGGAGACCCCACATATCACGGCAGGCAAATTGTTGCCGGACCGGGGACACACACCCAGAAGAGGCAAGTTCAATCCCTCCTTAAACTCATCCACCGACAGGCACTTCACGCCAAAACCCTCGGTTTTCAGCATCCTTTTAAGGATAAGTTCGAATTATTCGATTCCGCAATTCCTTCTGATTTTGCAACTGTTTTAGCGACCTTGCGAAACTGATAGAATTGTTGGGTTTTTGTGTTGCGAATCACCAACTTGCAACTCTGAAAGTCGTTTTTTACCTTAGTCGTAAATTTCAGCGGTGAGGGGAGATCATTTCGTCAACCGATGGGGGCGGTCCTTCCTTTTTTTCAGCTCTCGAACCACGGGACACTACTTGGCACTAAAACATCCAGCTCAGGGGAATTGTATGTCGTCATCATTTCGAGTAGGTATCAAGCGGGCATTCTTCGCCGCACTCCTTGGTGCAAGTCTGCCGCACGCGCTTTATGCGCAGTCGACCCTTGAGTCCACGATCAAACAGTTCGATCAAGAATCGGTCAGTGGTTATGTACAACCGTTCGGCGATCTGTTCGGGGCGACGATGAATGCAGGCTTCTACCGCTCGGCGCGCATTCCCGGGAACGGCTTCACTCTCCGTATTGACTTAGTGGGGATGGCCACGATTATCTCCGATGACTACAGGATGTATGATGCCAAGCTTCCTCCAGGATTCATGCCGCAAGGAGGCTCTTACAAAACGGCGACAGTGTTCGGGGGAAGAGGGACAACGTTCAAGGATGTCGAATCGGGGCTTGAGTACAAAGGTTCCGATGGCGTGTTTGATACCCGGGTGTTTCCGTTGGTGGTGCCGCAGTTGACCGTTGGATCTGTGCTCGGAACGCAATTGTCAATACGATTCATCTCCACGCCCGAGTTGGGTGGTGGGAAGTTCCCGTCATCAACATTGTTTGGTGCGGGTTTCCGACACAGTGTCAGCCAGTACTTCACCAACCCACCTGTAGATGTTGCAATCGGCGGGTATTATTCAACGTTCGATGTGGGGGATCTGATTGCGTTTCAAGGCGGGGCAGTCAACATGCAGGTAAGCCGCACGTTTGCGCTGATCACACTATACGGCGGCATGGCGTGGGAAACCAGCAGCACGGACATTCGCTACTCACCGGATGTACAGTCTGGAAAGTCTTTCGTGAGTGTGACGCTGAGTGGGGGCAACACGTTCCGTTTTACTGGGGGATTGGAGATTGACCTGCAGGCGGTGAAGCTGTTCGCCGATATTAACATGGGATATGTTAGGCATTTCTCCGGCGGGATTGGTTTCGGCTTCTGAATTAACGGAAGCATTACAGAAAGTACAATAAATGGTGAATACTTGAAGCGTATTTTTATCAAATATCTTCTCCTTTTTGTAGGTCTTGCCACCACGGGTGCATCGTGCCTGAATGAGGAGATCCTTGTTGTTGTTAATCTTAATCCGATTATCGGGACTTACAGGCTGGTTCCGGGACAGGACACCTCGTTTACAGGGACAATCCGAATCAAGCTCGACAGCCTGATTTCTCCCGAATACAAGAACCATATTAAGACCGGACGTGTCTATGACTTGCGTGTGAGGGTAGAGGGGAATTATACGGGACGCGTTTCAGGAAATGCCCTCGTTTCGGTGAATGACGGCCCGTTTACTTCGCTGGTTCGCTTTCCACGGACGGGGACCACGGACTGGTCGACCTTCCACACATCACAGTCCCTATTGGGAAATTCCCCCTATTTAGGCCCCAATTCTGAAGGAATAAACATGCTTCTTCACTCCCTGACCGCCCAACCACTTCCTACAATTACACTTAGGGCGAGCGGTAGTGTCAGCACTCCACCGGTTCCTCCTAATCTTGTTGTCATCATTGAAATCTATCTTCAGGCGGATGCCGTTGTGAAGTAGCGGCAGTTTGTATAACTCTGAAATCCGTTGTATATTTCACCTCACAGCCAACCCAATCTATTCCACCATTGCAGGAGGTAGTATGAGAGTATTGCGACTGTTTGTTCCCATGCTCGCCATGTCACTTATGGTGACGTCGGCGCATGCGGAATCGGAACTCGAGAAAGTCATCAGGCAGCAAGGCGAACGCACAGTGTCGGGGTATGTGCAGCCCATCGCAGATTTGTTCGGTGCTAACATGCATTCCGGTTTCACCCAGTCGGCATATATTCCCAAGTCAGGATTCGTGTTCCGGTTTTCCCTCATTGGTATGGCCGCATTCGTGCAGGACGAGCAGAAGACTTATCGAGCTCCTGCGCCTGACGGGTTCGGCGTAAAAGATTTTGAGACTGCAACCGTGTTCGGTGGCAAGGGAACTTTGATCAGCTCTCCGAACGATGCTAACCTTACTTACCGCGGGTCAGACGGTGTTGTGACATCACAGATTTTCCCGTTTGCTGCACCCCAGTTGACGATTGGCGCTATTTACGGTACCGAGGCGGTCATTCGCTATGCTCCTATCCCTGAGATCAGCGGGCTGCCGAAGATTACATTGTTCGGCATCGGCCTGCGTCACAGCCTCAGCCAGTATCTTGAGGACGCGCCTCTCGATATCGCTATCGGAGGCATTTACAACCGCTTTTCGGTGGGAGACATCATTACCGTGAAGGGCTTTGGCGCGGCGCTGCAAGCGAGCAAGAAGCTTTCGATTCTTGTTCTCTACGGAGCCGTTCAATACGAAAAGAGTACGTTGACGCTTTCATTCGATTCAACCGACCCGAATTCAGGACGTATCAATATCGACCTCGAGGGGTCGAATGTCATGCGCGGAACACTCGGTGCTGCACTTGATTTCAGTGTGTTGAAGCTTTTTGCTGATATCAACTTCGGTGCAGTGACAAATGTTTCCGGCGGTCTGGCATTAGGTTTCTGAGAACTGAGAAAACCACAACTTTGAAAAGGTAAAATCATGAAAGCGAAGATGATAGTGTTGGTGTTCCTTGCAGGGCTGATGACAACCGGCTTCGAGTGTATCAGTGATTCATATCTCGTGTCGGTGAATATCGAAGGTGTAACAGGAGTGTATACCATCAATCCCGGCAGCACAACTTTCGCAGAGTGCAAGACCTTCTTTGCGAAGGACTACTTGAACCAGGACTTCGGAACGATCTCGGGTGCACGAATTTATGACATCCGCGTCCGGACGATCGGCAGCTACGGCGGAAATGTCAACGCCACGATCAGGCTCAACACCCAGGCCGGACAACAGATTCTGAGCATTAGCGGTGCGTGGTCGGATTACAGCACTGCGCAGTCAATCATTACCTCCTCGAAAGTGACCCGTACATCCGCCGGCATTTCACAGCTCGTTGGGGCAATTCTGAACAAGCTTGATATTACGCTTTGCGGCTCCGGGTCGGTTTCCGGTGGCACGGTTCCAAGTGGACTGTCGGTTGAAGTGCAGGTCCTCGGTCAGGTTGACGGACGCCCGTAAGGCTCGGGCTGCTGGAACATTCTTCTCCCCCGACAGCCCGCGTTGTCGGGGGAATCTGTTTTTCAGTCTATAGAGAATCCCCCCAATCCGTTGCTATTAAGGCACTTGGACGGTAGATCTGCCTTGCTTGCCTATGTGTTCTTTTGTACATTGGTTGCCGAATGACTTCACCGTCCGACAATCTTATGGGCCTGACCCTCCAGGAGCTTTCCGATTTTGCTGAGCGTGTAGGAGAAAAGCGTTACCGGGGCAAACAGCTCTTTGACTGGCTTTACTCCAAAGGGGCGTTGTCCTTTTCGGAGATGACGAGCCTTGCCGGGAATTTCCGTGAGCGTCTTGAAACGATTGCCCGGCTCGACCGCGTCCAGATTGCTCGTGAACAGAAGTCGGCGAATGATGGAACAAGAAAGTTCCTGATAACATTGCCGGATGGCGTGCAAATCGAAAGTGTGTTAATCCCTCCGCGCCGGTCATTTGCAGGAGAAGAGGCGGAAGGTGAAGAAGAACAGCGTCGCCTCACGCTCTGCATAAGCAGCCAGGCGGGTTGTGCTCTGGACTGCAAGTTCTGCGCAACGGCAACCATGGGTTTGCTGCGGAACCTTACGACAGGCGAGATTGTGGACCAAGTTCTTGCTGTTAAGCGGGTAGCGCATCGCCCGATTACCAATGTGGTCTTCATGGGGATGGGAGAGCCGATGATGAATTATGAGAACGTGATGAACGCTGTCGATATCCTCATCACGGGCTTGAACATTGCTGCGCGGCGCATCACGATCTCGACCGCCGGCTGGGCGGACAACATCAAGCGAATGGCAGATGACGGAGTGAAGGCTAAACTCGCCGTTTCGTTGCATAGCGCAATCGACGAAACCCGGACACGCTTGATGCCTGTCAATAAGAAATACAACGTCGCCACCTTGATGGATGCCTTGCGATATTATCATGACAAGACAAACAAGCGGGTAACATACGAGTACATTTTCTTTGACGGTGTGAATGATACAGACCGTGAAGTGCATGCTCTCGTCAAGCTTGCCCGTCAGGTGCCGTGTAAAATCAACATTATTCCGTTCCATTCCATCGCCTTTGCCGGTGTGCAGGGAGACCGGGCGGCTTTGCGCCCCTCCCCCCGGATGAACGAAATTGCGGAGTATCTCCGCACCCAGCATCTCACCCTCTTCATTCGCAGCAATGCGGGCGAAGACATTGACGGTGCGTGCGGTCAACTGGCGCTGAAAACGGACAAAGAGAATGCCCGCCGTGTACGCCTCACCCAGCGGCGTACGGCAACAGCATCGATTACATAGCGGAGGCTCAGGTTCCCCCGCCGCCGCCCGCACATTCACGAACATCACGATCAAGGCTACAAGGACTCTTCATGCGAATTATCATGTTTGGCCCTCCGGGTGTCGGCAAGGGAACGCAGGCAAAACTTCTCTCCGAAGCGTTCGGTGTTCCGCACATCTCGACGGGTGATATGCTCCGCACGGCAGTGACCGAAGGCACCGAGCTTGGCAAAAAAGCGAAGGCGATCATGAATGAGGGGCGCCTCGTGCCGGATGACATCATGATCGGTATCATCCGGGATGTCCTTTCATCCCCCAAGGTGGAAAACGGCTTCATCCTTGACGGTTTTCCCAGGACGGTGGAACAAGCAAAGGCGCTAGCCAAACTGTTCGATGAGCTCAAGATCACGAACTACAAGGTTATCAACTTCATTGTGGACGATGCGGAAATCATCCGCCGGCTCGCTTCTCGTCTCACCTGCGAGAGCGATGGCAAGATCTACAACAAGCTCACGGATGGTGTCACCGTCGATTCGCCCTGCCCCGCCTGCGGAGGCCGGCTGATTCAGCGCAACGACGACACCGAGGAAACAGTCAGAAAGCGTCTAGGCATCTATGTCACCTCAACCAAGCCTGTTCTGGACTTCTTCTCGACGCGTGGTGTGGTCGTCCAGATTGATGGCACGCTGCCGATTGAGACTGTCCATGAAGAGATCAAGCAACTAGTGGGAGCGTGACGTGACGACACTGTGGGGAAGAACGAGGCCGTTGATAGTTGCTCATAGAGGGAGTTCCGGAGTTGCGCCCGAAAATACTGTCGCAGCCTTCAGGAGGGCGGCGGAAGACGGGGCCGATATGGTGGAACTGGATGTGCGGATGACGAAGGATTTTGAGATCGTCGTCCTGCACGACCGCTCGGTGCGTCGCACGACAAACGGAAGGGGCAAGATCTGGGAACTCACTCTGGCCGACCTGCGAACACTCGACGCCGGTTCATGGTTCAGCCGGCGGTTCGCGGGCGAAAGGATTCCAACCCTACGGCACATCCTGGACATTCTTCCCGCTCACGTTGCCGTGAACATTGAAGTCAAGACGGACGGCGACTCCCGCTGGCGTCCCGCCTTGCAGGAACTTCTGATTCTGCAGATTCGCGAGCGCCATGCCGTTCATCGCTGCGTTGTTTCCTCGTTCGATCACAGATTCCTTCGCCGCCTGCATGCCATCGATCCCGCCATCCCGACCGCCGTGTTATACTATCCTGTCAGGGATTTCGGGAAAAATCCTTCGAAGCTCGTAGAGCGGGTGGGCGCCGGCATGTTTACCTGTAGCATCGGTCAACTCAACAAGAAAATTGCAGCAAACCTCGAAAACAACCACATTCCCTTGGGTTGCTATGGTGTAAACAGCCTGCGTCACTTCAGCAAAGCGGTGAGTTATGGCGCCTCTGCAATTATCACCGATCACCCCAAAGAGATGTTGAAATTGCTCTCCCGTCAGTCTCCCTGATTCACGTCTTCAGGAATATCCCTCTCTTCGTGCACCACGCGGCGACGTACGCCATCGCCAGTGTCATAGTTGCTCCGCGTAACACGCCAAGCCATGGTGTCGCGGTAATCTCTGCGATAACCGTGTTCAATGCAAGTAATCCGAGCAGCGGCGGAAGGAAAGAGTTCACCCCCGCATATGCTATGAGGGGATTCTGTCCCGTAGCGATCAGCAGGCTGAATGCTATTTGCTTACTCAGCACATCTATTGTGATGGTGAGACCTGCCAGCAGTTATGCTGCTAGTCCTCCTGTGACAAAATAATAGCTTACTGTAGCATGATCTTTCCGGATACCTCCCTCATAAGGTTCGAACACAAATCCGATGAACAGCAATAGAGTGCCCATGCGGCACAATCCCGACAGAAGTTGATCATCAGGCGAAGCGGGATGGCGTGTTAGGAAGAACATTGCTGCCGCAACCACGGCGGAAGCAAGAATGGTTTCGATGACATACCGCTCCATTAAGCCCACAGTCACGAGCACGTTGAGGATGACGGTGACCAGGGCAAGCAGTGCGTAGCGTCGTTTGGTCCATGTTGAGGGTGCGCTTGCTTCAGGCCCGTTCATCCATCGAAGAAGCATGTCGCCAATGATCATTCCCGGAATGACGATGAATAGATATTGGAGAAACCGGACTTGAAACAGCCACGGCACGGGTGAAATGTTCCAGACCCATTGTACCCACCCCTCGTTGGCCGATGCCAGACGCATCCCAAGCAGCACAAAGAGGATAAGAATACGCGCACGGACATTCTCTTGTGTAAAGAGCCATATCAACCCTCCCGCAACAGCCACATTCGACAAAACGAGTATGATGATATCACTCCGTTGAACAGAGAACCCCGATCCATCTGCGAAGCGAACAACAGTCATGAGCACAATCGCACCACCCCACCCGGCGAGACGCACACCCCACCGTTTCGCCCGCGTCCACGATTGAGGCAGCCGGCCGATCATCGGGAATAGAAGAAGGAACCCTGTCAGGCACTGCAACCAAATTGCCGCATCCGGTTCTTTGCTCATGCCCCAAGGGCGTATATGCTGAACGTAAATCGCGAATGCGGCAAGCAAGGTACCCCGGGAAAAGATACCGGCAATTATGCGGGAACGTGGCATACCACTCTCAAGCCGGCGGGAAAGCGCCAGAGGAATGGCGGCTCCCATTGAGAAGAGGAAGAATGGGAAGACAAGGTCAACCCAGGTGATTCCCGGGATTGTAGGATCAAACTTGTGAAGTGGAGGAGGAACTTGAGCGTGGTACATCCATTCCGGAAGAACGCCGAAAGGAATACGCCCTGAAAATATCATCAGAAGGATGGCAATGCCTCGTAGGGCATCAAGGGCAAGCGCGCGTCGGGGAGCATTGGTCATGCGCTACGGAGCCAGCCGTTGGATGACCCACGAGCCGTCTTCCTTCCTAACGTACAGCAGCCTGTCGTGCAGTCTGCTCGGACGGCCCTGCCAGAATTCGAGGGCGTGCGGCTCCACCCGAAAACCTCCCCAGTGCGGGGGGCGGGGAACCGAACCGTCTGTGTGTTGATGCTCGATCATGGCAAAGCGCTCCTCGAGATACGCCCGGCTGGGAACCGGCCGGCTTTGTGGTGATGCGGCTGCGCCTACCTTGCTGCCAAACGGCCGTGAATCAAAGTACTCGTCCGCTTCGGCGGGAGTCATCCGGCTGACGGTTCCCTCTATCCGTATTTGGCGCTCAAATGGTTGCCAATGAAAAACAAGCGCAGCATTTGGATTCTCCTCAAGCTCACGCCCTTTTCTGCTCTCATAATTGGTGAAGAACGAAAAGCCACGTTCATCAAAACCCTTAAGCAAAACAATACGGGCGGAAACCCGGCCGTCACGGGTCGCTGTTGCGAGGGTCATCGCATTTACGTCGGGGATGCCCGCGGCTGTTGCCTCTTCAAACCATGCGCGGAACTGCCGGAACGGATTCGGATCTACCTCGGATTCATGCAACGCATGTTTGCCGTATTCTGAACGAATATTCGAAACTGACATCAGAGTGTCCTCTACGAATGATGAACAGTATAATCGAACTTGTTTGCAGAATCAACAAACAAAACAGCCGCCTCCGTTCGGAAGCGGCTGCCACTATCGAAGATATGGTTTCTTATCTGACAAGCATCATCCGGCGTGTTGCCACTTGTTCACCCGTCTGCAATCGATAAATGTACGTACCGCTTGCAAGTCCGCTGGCATCGAAACGGACTTCATATGTTCCGGCTTGCAGGTTACCGTTCACGAGCGTGGCAATCTCCTTGCCCAGAATGTCATAGACACGCAAAGATGTATTCGTCTGGCCGGGAAGAGCGAAGCTGATAGTTGTTGAGGGATTGAACGGGTTGGGATAATTTTGCCATAGTTCGAATCCGTCGGGCATTCCGGCATCTGCTATACGCACATCCGTCAAAGACTGGTTTCCAAAGTGGTACTGTACCGGGACAAACCACTCAATGAGTTCAGTGGTTTGCGGATCGTTCGTCATCAGGAAGCGGATATTATCCACGATAGTGGCCCCGGAAGCAATGGTGAACAACGCGCTGCCCGATCCACTTCCCGTGGCATACAGGGGTGAACCCGATGCCGCGTATCCTGAAGACAAGCCGTTGCCGCTGAAGGGACGTGGGAAGATACGCACTTGCATCGGAGATGTATAGTTGAACGTCATTGATGCATTCTCATTGTTTGTGAAGTATGCGGGGGAGGGGATCGCAAGACTAAGGGACGTGATCTTTGCTGATCCGAAATGGATATTCACAGGAACAAACCATTCGAGCAGCAGCGTGGTCTGGCTCGCGTTCCACATCTGGAAGCGTATCGCATCAACAGTTGTTCGCCCTTGTGAGATTGTGAAGTTCCCCGTTCCCGTTCCGGACCCTGTCGCATAGAGAGGGGATCCGGAGGCCGCATAGTTCGGGGTCAACGAACCGTTGGTGACAGGCCTGGGAAAGATCCGAACGCCGCCGGGCTCGGAGGTTCTGTAGCTGAAAGAGATATTCACGTTCTCACCAAAGAGGAGCCCGTTCGGCGATGCCGGAGTCGCGCTCACATTGCTTATAGCGTGGGCAGCAAAGTGATACTTGACCGGCACAACAAATTCCTGCAGGAGTGTGGTCTGGTTCCCGTCCCACATCTGGAACCGGACACCATCCACCAAAACAGAACCCGAAGTAATGGTGAAGTTGCCGGTCCCTGATCCGCTGCTGCCTGTGTACAGGGGCGACCCGGACGCAGCATACGATGGTGCAAGGTTCGAGCCGCTCATCGGGCGGGGAAAAATGCGCACACCACCGGGCTGCGATGTCCGATAGCTGAAGCTCACATTTATCTGTTCCCCGTTCTGCATGCTTCGTTCAGCGGATGGCGAAAAGGCAATGTCGGTGATGGCATGCGCACCGTAGTGGAACTTCACCGGCACATAGAACTGCAGCAACAGTTGTGTCTGATCGCCGCTGTAAACCTGAAACCGGATCTTGTCAACGACAACATTTCCGGAGCTAATGGTAAACCATTGTGAGCCGCTTCCGGTGCCTGTGTAGAGACCAGAGCCCGATGCGGCATAACCGGAGGTAAGTGCATTTCCGGACATCGGTCGGGCGAATATCCGCACGCCCCCGGGGAATGAGGATTTGTAGTTGAAGGTGATATTGACATTCTGGTTCCACTGCAAGGCAGCTTCCGTTGAGGGGTTGACCTGAATGTTGTAGATGACCTCGCTGCCCGCCACACCTGCGGCGAGCAACGTGGCAACGAAAAGAGTGATGAACATTCTCATAACATCCTCCTTGATGCTTGATTGTTGTAAGTACGAGGCAGTGTCCGTTGCCTCACGAACTCCCAACAATCTACATCATCAGAGGGGGAGGGAACATACCGTATTCAGGGCATTTCTCTCCTGTCAAGATGGCGCATTGAATGTATTTGAGCGGACTTCCTCAAGAAGAGTGCTGCTGTCCCAGCTATCATCGACGTACGTGGCACTATCTTCACGATCTGCCAGCATCATCGCTTCCAGCTCACTAATGCGTTCGCGTGCCGCACTGATGTATCGTTTACGATCTCCACGGAAAGCGTCCAATTCCATGAAGGCCAGCTCGTCGTGCTTGCGGAACTTTGTGGCCGCCCGATACGCGCTGTAGGAACGATGTCCCAACGCACAAAGTACGTCAATTCCCATCCGCAACGAAGTGTCAAGCGTTTCACGGTACACCTTATCTGCTCCCGCATCCAGCAAGGTGTAGGCATCATTACGGTCGAGGGCACGCGCATAAATGCGTGCGGAGGGGAAATGCTTCTTTGCCGTGTGTACAAGCTCAACCGACCGGGCGGTTTCTTCGAGGGCAACAATGATGAGGCTTGCTTCACCGGCGCCGGCGGCATGAAGCAAATCGTGACGGGTGGGATCGCCGTAGTACACTTTCAGCCCAAGCTTACGGAGCAATTCAACCCGGTCTGAGTCATTGTCGAGAACCGTTGTCGCTACGCCGTTGGCATTGAGGAACCGTCCCACGATATTGCCGAACTTATCAAATCCAGCGATTAAGACTCGTTCTTTTTCTTCGACAGGATCAGCTTCCCTGTCCGAGCTTTCCTTTACTCCCACCCGCGGGAGAATCAGACGTTCATTCAAAAGGAAAATCATCGGCGTAAGTGCCATGCTGATAGCCACCGCCGCGACCATGATGTTCACTGTTTCGTCTGGCAGAATGTTCTGCGAGGATGCGAACGAGAATAAGACGAAAGCGAACTCGCCGACCTGACTCAATGCGAAAGCGAAAATAACATTTTGATCGATCTTCATACCAAAGAACTTGCCGATGACGGCAAGGACGAGAGTTTTTATTGCCATCAATCCCAAGACAAGCCCGAAAATCAATCCGGGCTCGGAGGAGATCAGGTTGAAGTCGATGGAAGCCCCGACTGCAATGAAGAAGAGTCCGAGAAGAAGCCCCTTGAAAGGCTCAATGTCACTTTCCAGCTCATGCCGGTACTCGTTGTTTGCGAGTACAACACCGGCAAGGAACGTCCCGAGCGCAGGACTCAGTCCGACTTGCTGCATGAGAACGGCAATTCCTGCCACAAGCAGCAGAACCGCCGCCGTAAACACCTCACGCAAACCGGTTTTCGCGATCATTCTGAAGAATGGGCGCAGGGCATAATGTCCTCCCACGATAATGATTGCCACTGCCCCGAGCACGCAAAGCGTTTGCAGCCATCCCGGAAGATTTTCGATCAATGTCGGATGTGCATTCGCAACGGCTCCTGCAACGGCTGCGGGAGCGAGCAGCGGAAACACGGCGAGTATGGGAATAACAGCAATATCCTGAAAGAGGAGAACGGAGAACGCATTCTGTCCCGCCTCGGATTTCGACAATCCTTTTTCGTTCATCGTTTGCAGGACTATGGCTGTTGATGACATCGCAACAGTAAGCCCGATGGCGACCGCCTGGTTGAGGGGCAGCCCGAACGCGAGACACGCGCCCGAAACGATTGCCGCGGTGAGCGCTACCTGCAGTCCCCCCAGGCCGAGTATGGATGTGCGGAGCTTCCATAACAACGACGGCCGTAGCTCCAGGCCTACAACAAACAGCATCATGACCACTCCGAACTCGGCAAAATGCATGATGTCGTGTCTTTCGTCGCCCACCCATCCCATGACATCAGGGCCGATGATTACCCCGGCCAGCAAATACCCGAGCACCGACCCCAGCCCGATCTTCTTGGCGAACGGGACGAGAATCACGGCTGCGGCAAGATACACAAGGGCTTGTACGAGAAATCCTTCCATGCTGTGATCCTCTATTGGCGGTTGTTGAAATAATCGATCAGGTAATCGGCCTCGAAAATCCCGGGATGGTGGTCAATCCCCGTGGAGAGCGATTCGAGTACATCGCGGTACAGGCGGCCATATGCGCGTGCATCCTTTTCCTCGAGGCGATGTGTTCCCTGGACAACAAACGGGGGAAGGTACTCCATCCGGCAGAGTTTGGCGGTCTGCTGGAACGGTATCAAATATTCGCGGAGCGTGTATTTGTTGAGCCCCTGCCGCGTGTACGCATCTTTGCCCCCGCCTGCCGTGATTGCCGAGAGTACGTACTTCCCTGCAAGGGCTTTCCCCTTCGACCCGTACGCCCAGCCGTGTTCGAGGACAAGGTCAATCCATTGCTTTAGTAGCGGGGGAGAACTGTACCAATAGATTGGATGATGCCAGACTATGATGTCATGCTCGAGGAGCAATTGCTGTTCGTAATGTACGTCGATCATGAAGTCGGGGTACGCCTCGTAGAGATCGTGAATGCGGACGTTATCGAGTGAACGTATTTGACTGACGAGCGCGGAATTGATCCGTGATTTCTCCAGCACGGGGTGGCAAAGGAGAACGAGGATTTTCGCCATGGGACAGAAGATACTGTGAGAGAGAGATGAGTTGTAATCCGTCGGACCGGACTTGATACCAACGTGAGACCGCCAAACGTTCGGGTTGAATCAGAAGAATCGCTTTGCGAGACGGGCGTAGTGTGTCAATTGTTTGTCCACGGCTTCATGAACCTTTCGAGCGGGCTTACCGAACAGGATCTCAATCCCCTCGTCGATGGTCGCAACTGCATAGACGTTGAACTGTTTCTTACGGACCGCTTCGACAATTTCGTGGCGCAACATCAGGTCGCCAACATTCTGGGCAGGTATCAGGACTCCATGAGTGCCCGTCAATCCGCGCGCTTTGCAGACTTCGAAAAATCCCTCGATCTTCTGGTTGACACCGCCAATCGGCTGGATGTTGCCGTGCTGATCCACAGAGCCGGTGACCGCAAGATCCTGTCGCAGAGGGAAGCTGGAGAGTGCCGAGAGCAACGCATAGATTTCGGTTGATGAAGCACTATCTCCATCAATTCCCCCGTATGATTGTTCGAAAGCTATGCTTGCGCTGAGGACCAGAGGCTTGTTTGTTGCATATTTCGCCTGCATGTAGCCCGAGAGAATAAGTACCCCTTTGTTGTGGGTCGGACCGCTCAGGTCTGACTCGCGCTCAATATTAATGATTCCCGCCTTGCCCATGCCTGCACGCGCCGTGATCCGCGATGGCTTGCCGAACATATAGCCGCTTACCTGAAATACCGAAAGGCCGTTTACCTGACCGACAGCCGACCCTTCCGTTTCGATCTTGATGCTGCCGTCATCGATCATCTCCTGAATCTTGTCTTCAATCATCCGGACGCGCTCGATACGCTCGTCAATCGCCTTGCGGACGTGAGTTGCTGCGACTTTCTCCGCTTTCTCTTTCACAGCCCAGTAGTTGGATTCGCGGATAAGGTCGGCAATGACAGTGAAACGCGTGGAAAGTTTTTTTTGCTGGCCTGCCAGTCGTGCTCCGTACTCGACCGTCTCGGCCATCCCGCTCGCATCGAAGTCGAGCAGTTTTTCATTCTTGCAGACGGTTCTGACGAACGAGATATAGCTGTCGATCGACTCGCCGATGTTCGGCATCTCGACGTCAAAGTCGGATCGGATCTTGAAAATCTTCTTGAAGTCGTCATCAAGCTGATAGAGCAGCGTATACGTGTACGCGTCGCCTATCATGATGACTTTGACGTGGAGAGGAATTGGCTCGGGCTTTAGTGCTGAATACGAACTGTAATTTGAGAACTCGGGAATCTGTATCTCCAGAAGCCTGTTTCGCAAGGTCCGTTTCAGGGTCATCCACACGCCGGGCTCGACGAGGGCGTCTATAGCGTTGACAACAAGGAAGCCGCCGTCTGCCTTGAGAATGGATCCGGGTTTGATCTGCGTGAAGTCTGTGCGCCACACACCGTTGCGGTCAACTGTCCGTTCGATAGTCCCGAAGAGATTCTTGTAGCGGGGATTCGTTTCCAGAACCGCCGGACGTCCCTTCACGTTGCCGTTGTCGACCAATATGTTGACCTGGAATTCGATGAAGCGGTCGTCCTCGCGCTGGAGCGGCAATCCGAACATTGTTGGCTGTTCATCCCGCGGAGCGAACCGTTGGAGATTGTCAAGCACATGCTGCTTCAGTTCGGCAAGGTACTCTTTAACGCTTTCGACCGGATGCGTTGCAGCGACCTCTTCAATCAACTCGGTGACGAGCGGCGAGGCGACCTTGAAATTCAACTGCTCGGCAGATTTCTTTGCCTTCCTCTCGATGTTGCGCATTTCACGCATCACGTTATCCATCTGCCGCTCAAGATCAGCCTGATTTTCCAGCATTTCATCGTATTTCTCACGCGGCATTTCTCCGGCTTCGACTTTTGCGAGAAACTGGTCCATGGTCACCGGATTGCCGTCCAGCACCGGGGCGATTTCGGGACGTGTTGCTGAACCGCTTTGAACCTGGACGACTTCGAATCCGCGTTCCTTCACTCTTCGTTCCAGATCACGCAACACAGAACGTTGTCTCTCCTGAAAATGTTCGAGCGTTGCCTTGCGTTGCTCGGTGAAACGCCTGCTCTCAAATGCTGCGGGGATCTGTGTCAGGAGTTCATTCAACAGGTTGGTAAGGTCTTTCTTGATCTGACTTCCTTTTCCTGCATCCAGAATAATGAGTCGGGGAGAATCGGGGTCACGGAAGTTATGGACATAGCATTTGTCCGTCAGTACAGCGGCCTGATGTTCGAACTCTGTGAGCACACGCTTGATGGTGGTCGTACGGCCTGTACCGGAAACGCCGGTGACGAACACGTTGTATCCCTCATGAGGGATTTCAAGTCCGACTTGCAGAGCGCGGAGTGCTCTTTCCTGCCCGATAATCGTTACCGTTGGCTCCTTCGAGAGTGCCTTGCTTTCTGCTATGCTCTCTTCAGGACATCTCCAGCGTAGCCGGGCGGGTGAAAGGGCCTTGGTGCGGGTCTTTTCCTTTGCGCGTGGAGTACGCGCCTGTGACGTACGTTGTTGTTTCGGCATAGAAGTGATTTCCGCTGAGTGAATGAACTGCCGGATATGCGGGGAGCAGTCCGGTCAATACTCTTTGCGGTGGGCGTAGAGATTCAGCAACAACCCCACCATGATCATGTCTGCCAGAAGCGCCGATCCTCCATAACTCAGAAAGGGCAGCGGCACCCCGACGACAGGCATGAGCCCAAGCGCCATTCCGATATTGATAAAGACATGTGTGCCGAGGATACCGACAATGCCGATGGCGACAAAACTGCCGAAGGTGTTCTTTACCCCCGAAGCGATTTTCACACCCCTGAACAGTAGCACCATAAAGAGCGCAAGAACGGTGGTGGCACCCAGAAGCCCGAACTCCTCGCTCGGAACACAAAAGATGAAGTCCGTCCACTGTGCGGGGATGAAGTTGAGTTGCGTTTGGGTTCCCTTGAGATATCCCTTCCCTAACACTCCCCCCGATCCGATGGCCACTTTTGATTGCAGGACGTTATAACCGGCGCCGAGCGGATCGGCGCTGGGATCGAGGAAGGTTGCGATGCGCTTCTGCTGATACGGACGCAGCCGGTCATGAATCGATTGTACCGATATGCCGATCACGACAAGCATTGAAAAAACGACGGCGGCGGAAATCCAGTTCTGTTTCGTGATGAGAATGAGGACACCGAGAACAATCAGCGTCACAAAGAATGGGGTAGTGCCCAGCAGTGCCGCCACCGCAATAACGGCAGGAGCGATCAAGACGAGCATCGTGAACATTCTCACGCCCCCCCAAAACAGGACCGGAATGAACATGCCGAAGAAAATCATCGCCGTGCCGGTATCCGGCTGCTTGAGAATGAGCATGATGGGCGCAAGGACAATCGCCGAGGCGACAAGTATGTCCCTGTTCGATTGCAGGTTGACATCAGAGCGTTGTAAGTACATTGCGAGTGCGAGCACAGTGCCGACTTTGGCGAACTCCGACGGCTGCATGCTGAACGGCCCGATTTCGAACCAGCTCGTGGAGCCGGATACTTGTTTGCCGATCAACAGTACGATAACAAGCATGAGCAACGACAGGAAATATGCCGGGAGTGAAATGCGCTGCAACGTCCTCAAAGGAATCAATGCAACAACCACCATCAACACAATTCCCATTGCGGTGGCTATCAGTTGCTTTGTGAAGAGTTCGGACATTTTTGCATCGAACGTCGCGCTGTAGATTGAAATCAGTCCCGCCGCCACAAGCCCGATGACTGTGACGAGGAGGGGTATATCCAGCCTGTCTCCCAAAAACCTGCTCATTGATCCCGTGCCTCCCCGCTTCGCGCGTCAAGCGCTGCCTGTGCAGGCCGTTGATCGACGTTTGAAGAATCCTTGACAGGGATGGAGTGCGGCTTGGAGTCGAATCGTATCAAACGGCCGTGGAGGAACTGCTCGATGCAAAGCCCCGCAATCGGAGCAGCAACAGAGCCGCCAAAGCCGGCATTCTCCACCATTACGGCAATGGCAATTCTTGGTTGATCATAAGGTGCGAATCCGACGTACCACGCATGGTCTTTGCCATGTGGATTTTGTGCCGTTCCCGTCTTACCGGCGCTCTGCACTCCTCGTACCCGGGCGCTGCCGGCTGTGCCCCCCGCTTCCTCGACGGCCCGACGCATTCCCTCGCGGACGAGATCCCACGTGCGTTCCGACAATTGTATCTGACGGGTCGAGTGTTCCTTGACGATTTTTTTGTTCGTTGCGCGGTCGATGTGGTAGTTGACAGCCTGAGGTTCGTGGTACGCACCTTTGTTGGCAAGGGCGGCAGCATAAGCTGCCATCTGGACAGGTGTTACGCCCAACTCACCCTGACCGATGCCGAGACTGATCAGGAATCCGCGGGTCCAGCCTTTCGGGCCGTAGCGCTTGTTCATATACGCGGTTGTGGGAAGAAGTCCGGCGCTTTCTTCGGAGATGTCGATGCCAGTTTGCTTACCGAATCCGAACTCGCTGCCGTAATGCGACCAGTTGTCCAACCCTACCTGCAGCATCAGTTTATAGAAGAAAACGTTGCACGAGCGCTGTATGGCTGTGACAACATTGATGCTGCCATGCACTCCAAGATCCTTGAAGACTTTGTCCCCGTATGCGAATGAACCCCCGCAGTGTATCTGGGATTCGGTAGTGAGGATACCTTTCTCCAACGCCGCAATGGCGAGAATCATCTTGAACGTGGAGCCCGGAGGATACCGTGTGAGCGACGCGCGGTTGAACAACGGCCGCTCAGGATCGGTGTTCAACGCGCGCCAGACATGTTTTGGCGTCACGCCGCTGAGAAGCGAGAGGTCGTAGTCAGGTTTGCTGACAAAAGCGAGCACGCCACCATCGCGCGGGTCAATTGCGACAAGCGCTCCCCGCTTGTCGGCAAAAAGCGATTCGGCGAGCGTTTGCAAGGCAAAGTCCATTGTGAGGTGAAGATCAAGCCCGTCTACGGCAGGCTTGTCTTTGCGTCCCTCGTCGAAAGCCTCCACGACTTGTCCTCGAACGTTCACCGTGGCATATTCAGCGCCCTTCTTGCCTCGTATGACCGACTCGTAGCGGGCCTCAATGCCGCTAGCTCCCACGATGTCGCCCTGTGTGTATTCGTCCGAGGTGAGGCGGCTGAGTTGTGCCTCGGATATCTCTTTTGTATAGCCGAGAATGTGCGAAGCCCGTGCGTTTGTGGTGTACGTTCGCGTTGATTCGATTTGATAATCCACCCCGGGGAGCCTGTCGCGGTTTTCTTCCAGAGCAGCGAGTGTCCTGTAGTCAACATCCCGCTTCACCTTCACGGGGACGAAGCGTGAGTACTTGGCGCCTTTCTGGATTATCTCACGCACTTCCGCGTCTTCCATGCCAAGCAGACGGGCAAGAATCGGGATGGTTCTTTCATTGAACTCGTAGGGCATTACCGTTACGGTGAATGCCGCGCGGTTGTCCACCACAAGCACGCCGTTCCGGTCGTACATGTAGCCCCGTATCGGTTCCTTCGGAATAATGCGGACGCTGTTCTCGGTCGCCTGTTTTCCGTACTGCTGGTTGTAAATCACCTGAAGTTCGATCAACCGGTAGAGGAAGACAAGGAAGACGAGGGTGATCAGGAGGTACAATACCCGGCGTTTGCGGTAGACCTCTATGTCGTCAAGGACGGGCATGCTTATGCTTCATACTTTCTTCTGAACACGAACATCGGGATGGCGGCAAGGGCAAGAGTGTAGAGGGTTGACGGGATGCCGTATACCGCTATCGCCCTCCACCATTCTGTTGACGTTCCCTGCAACAAGATAAGGAAATATATGGCGTTATGCAGAGCGGAGGCAATACCCGTGGCGGTCACAAAGCGCCATGAGGAGAGGTTGTGTTCGATCTTGTTCTCGTTGTAAAAATATCCGGCAATGAAACCGGCAAGGGATTTTGTCAGCGACGAAAGCCCCAGCATGCCGTCTTGGCCGCTGATAAGATCAACGAAAAGTCCGATGAGGAACCCCGACACTGTTGCGGTGAGTTGACCACGAACAACTGCGAGATAAACCAGCCAGATCACCAAAACATCGGGGATTGCCGTCCCGATCGTCAATAAGCCGGCAAAGGTAGTTTGTGCAATGATCAGAATGAAGGAGAGAAGGACAGGAAACCAGGCAGTACGCATGTTACCTGCCGAATTTCTGTTCGAGTGCAACGCGGGCAGAGTCGGGGGCCTCGGTGATCACGAATACTTCTTCGAGCTTTGCAAAATCCACAGCCGGCTCGACTTTGATTGTCTGGAACAACGCTGCCGGCTCTATCGTCGCTGATGACACGACGCCGATCCTGATTCCCGAAGGAAAGATGGTGCTGAAGGACGAAGTCAGGACAACGTCACCTTGCTGCACATCCTGTGTACGGGGTACGTTCTTGAGGAAAAATACCTCGCCGTCCCAATAGAGAATGCCGTCAGCCCGGGGGCGTTGCACACGGGCGCTGACGCGCATATCCTTGTGCAGAAGCAACTGGGCGACAGCGTACTTGCTGCTGATTCCCACAACCCTGCCGACAAGTCCCGCATCCGTGACAACAGGCATGTTGAATTTCACGCCTTCGGCAGCGCCGACATCGAGCGTGATGGTGTTGCGCATCGGCTGGGAGTTCTTGCCGATCACATTGGCGGCAATGTAGGTAAACGCCGAGCGTTCCTTCAATGCCAGAAGGCGCCGCAGCCGTATGTTTTCCAGGCGGCTTTCACGCAGCAGGCTCACCTCGTCCGCAAGCGTCACGTTCCGCTCGCGTAGAATGCTGTTCTCTTCACGAAGTGAGAAGTAGTTGGGGACAATTCCCACCACATCCTGCACAGCCCCGACGGCAACAATTGCTATTGATCGGATACTCCGGACTTGCGCATTGTCGTTCATCGCAAGAAGCGCAAGCGATGCAAGAATACAAAGCGCCAGAATGAAGTACTCTTTGAAGATGGCAAGTATGTCGAGAAACTGCCTCAATATCTCCTGCTCTTGATCAGCACTTTGGAATAGTGGTTGAGGTTTTCAAGAACTTTGCCCGTGCCGCGCACGACGGCGCTGAGAGGATCTTCGGACACATGGACGGGAAGACTGGTTTCGAGACGGAGGCGTTCGTCAAGGCCTTTGAGCAATGCACCGCCGCCGCTCAGCATGATGCCGCGGTCAAGAATGTCGGCGGCAAGTTCCGGCGCCGTTGTCTCGAGCGTGCCTTTGATGGCGTCAACCATCGCCTGCACCGGCTCGGCAAGCGCCTCACGGATTTCGATCGAGCTTGCCTCTGTGATTTTCGGAATGCCGTTCACGAGGTCACGTCCCTTCACACGGATCGTGATCTCCTCACGCAGCGGCATGGCAGAGCCGACTTCGCATTTGATGGCTTCAGCTGTCCGCTCGCCGACGAGAATGTTGTGATTTTTTTTGAAGAATTGAATGATGGCATTGTTCATTTCGTCGCCGGCAACACGCACGGATTGCTCGTTGACAATGCCCGAGAGTGCAATGACGGCAATTTCTGTCGTGCCGCCGCCGATGTCGACGATCATGTTGCCGACCGGAGCCTCGACGTCGAGGCCGACGCCGATTGCAGCCGCCATCGGTTCTGCGATGAGGTGGACTTCCTTCGCCCCGGCATGTTCCGCAGAGTCGCGCACGGCGCGCTTCTCGACCTCCGTGACGCCGCTCGGTACGCAGATGACAATACGGCGGCTCGGCATCCAGTTTGCGTTGATCTTCTTGATGAACTCGCGCAACATTCCTTCGGCGATTTCAAAATCGGCGATCACCCCATCCTTCATCGGGCGGATGGTGCGCAGATCGCGGTGTGTGCGGCCGAGCATCTCCTGCGCCTCCTTGCCGATGGCGACGATCTTCTTTGTGTTGCGGTCGAACGCCACAATCGACGGCTCGTTCAGCACGATCCCTTTTCCTTTTTGATAGATCAGGGTGTTTGCCGTGCCGAGATCAATTGCCAGGTCGGCGGAAAACAAATTCAGAATACTCATGAACGTACTGTTCTTTCTTCGTTATGAACGATCAATGCTTGAAATGTCTGACGCCGGTGAACACCATTGCTACGTCGTTCTGATTCGCGGCTTCGATCACCTCTTCGTCCCGCACAGAGCCGCCCGGCTGAATGACGCACGTCGAGCCGGCGTGAATGGCTTCGAGAAGTCCATCTGCAAAGGGGAAAAAGGCATCCGAAGCCACGGCCGTTCCCCGCACCCCAAGTCCCATTTCGGCCGCTTTCCACGCAGCGACTCGTGCCGAATCGACCCGCGACATTTGGCCGGCTCCCACGCCGATCGTCCGGTCTTCCAGCGCGTAGACAATGGCGTTGGATTTTACATGTTTTGCGACGCGCCAGGCAAACAGCATCGCCCGCATTTCTTCGGCTCGCGGCTTCCGCTTTGTTACGACTTTGAATGTGTCGGGATTATCGATTCCCTCGTCCGGTGTCTGTACAAGCACGCCTCCCGGCACGCTCTTGATGTCCTGCGTACGGAGGCTTCGCAAATCACCGTTCGCTTGAATGATTCTCCGGTCTTTCTTCTTCTTCAAGAAATCAAGAACGCCATCCTCATACGAGGGGGCGATCAAGACTTCCGTAAAAATTTCGTTGATCATATCCGCGGCGACCATATCGAGCGGCCTGTTGAGCGCAACGATCCCGCCGAATGCCGACTTCGTGTCGGTGGCGAGTGCCTTGGCATACGCATCGGCGAGGTTCTGTGCCGACCCGACGCCGCAGGGATTCGTGTGCTTGATGATCACGGCAGTTGGTTCATCGAATTCGGCGGCGAGCTTCGCCGCGGCCGCTATATCAACGATGTTGTTGTAGGATAATTCTTTTCCGTGCAAATGCGAGAAGATGTTGGAAAAGCTTCCGTACAATGCGCCCTGCTGGTGCGGATTCTCGCCGTAGCGGAGCCCTTGATCTTTCTTGAGCGCGAGATGGAATACATCGGGGAATTCTGCCGCATCGGCATCGAGTCCCGCGAGGTAATTGGCGATGACGGAATCGTATGCTGTGGTATGCCGGAACACCTCCCGCGCCAGCGAACGGCATGTCTCTTCAGAAACGGTGCAATGATTCGCCTTCATCTCTGTAATGATGTCGTCGTACCCGTCCGGATTGACAATGACGGCTTTATGCTTGAAGTTCTTCGCCGCCGCACGCAACATTGTCGGTCCGCCGATGTCGATCTGTTCAACCGCTTCATCAAGCGTCACACCGTTTCGGGCAATCGTCTGCTCGAACGGATAAAGGTTGACAACGACCATGTCGATCATCTCGATGCCGTGTTCGGCAAGCTGCCGGAGATGTTCTTCGTTGTCGGCAAGGGCGAGGAGTCCGCCGTGGATTTTCGGGTGCAGTGTCTTGACGCGGCCGTTGAGGATTTCAGGAAAGCCGGTGAGTTCGCTGACCTGACGGACAGGAATCCCGTGTTCTTTCAATGTTGTGTACGTTCCCCCCGTGGACACAAGTTCCACATTCATGGCGCTCAGCGCCGATGCAAATCCGGTAAGACCGCGTTTATCAGAAACGCTGATGAGCGCGCGGTGTATGTGAGGCAAGAACGTCTCCTTTAGCGTGCGATAGTGGTGGTGTCAGTGTTTCGTAACTCTTCCCTCCGCAAACATACGCAGGACGCGGGGAAGCAGCGCGTGCTCTATTGCGAGAACTCTTTCGGCGAGTGTTGCAGGGGTGTCGCCGGGTTCGATCGGGACTTTTTCCTGCAGAACGATCGGGCCGCGGTCATATTCCTCGTCCACAATATGCACCGTTGCGCCCGACTCTTTTTCCTTGGCCGCAATAACCGCCTCGTGCACATGCATACCGTACATGCCTTTGCCGCCGAACTTCGGCAGCAGCGCCGGATGAATGTTGATGATCCGCCCCTTGTACGTCGGGATGATCTGCCGCGGAAAGCGCTTCATATACCCGGCGAGCACAATGAAGTTGACGTCATGCGCATCAAGCTCGCTGCGCAACGCGCTCACAAATTCTTCTTCGCTAGTGAACTGCTTCGCGCTGATGTGCCTTGCAGGTATGCCGTACTGACGCGCCGTTTCAAGAATGCCGGCGTCAGCGTTATTGCTGATAACCAGCCGGATGCGGGCATTCGGTATCTCGCCACGCTGCTGTGCTGACAAAATTGCTGAAAAATTCGAGCCACGGCCCGAACCAAACACGGCAATCTGAAGAGGTGGCGTTTCTCGCATAAAATTCGAGAAAAAGGTACGTCTATTTCCCTACAGAGTCAATAAAACTCCCGTAAAATAAGGGGATTTTTGAAGATTTTGAGGTTGGAAGATGATGGAAGCTACTCCACAGCGGCCTCTCTGAACTCAAGAGTTCGTCGCTTGATGTTCAGCCTTGCTTCGATTCCGAATGGAAGTGTAATTTTCCTCGGAACATGCCCGAACGGCAGATTGCCGAGTGCCGGCTTGCCGCTGTGCATGACGGCTTCAGCAAGCACTACCTCTGTGGTGAGAGATGGCTTCGATGTATCCGCCGGGACGCAGTCGCTGAACTGTCCCAGCAGTACGCCGGCGGATTTTCGCAAGACACGCGCATGCAGAAGCTGCGTCATCATCCGGTCGATGCGGTACGGTTCTTCTCCCACTTCCTCCAAAAAGAGGAGCGCATCTTTGAACGACGGCGCCCACCGTGTGCCGAGCAACGCGACGACTAGCGAAAGATTGCCCCCCATAAGCCTGCCTTCCGCTTTCCCTTTGCCGTGTCTTGTAACGCTCTCTCCATCGAGCGGTATGTTTCCGATTTTTTTGCGAGATGTGAGAGACCGCCAGAAGAGTTCTTCGGAGAAGGGATCGAACGCCGATGCCATCTCCACCCCCGCCATCGGGCCGTGGAATGTGACGAGCCCGCATTTCTTCCAGAGCGCGCATTGCAACGCGGTGATGTCACTGTAGCCGCAGAAGATCTTCGGGTTCCGGCGTATGAGCCGGTAGTCGAGATGCTGAAGCAGGCGGGGGGTGCCGTATCCTCCGCGCACACAGATTATTGCCCGGACATGCGGGTTGGCGAACATGCCGTTCAGGTCGGCGGCGCGTTCTTCATCCGTTCC
>CAZBWR010000039.1:0-35916 GCA_964495695.1 uncultured Chitinophagales bacterium
TAATGTTTACCGGTTGGAATCTGTTAAGTTCTTGCGCTTGGCGTAGCGCCAAGAGGGGAATTTCCGGCAGCCAAAAGCCCCTTTTTTGCTTCCACATGCCTTCCACCGATTCATACCACTATGGTGTCCCCCATCTTGATTCTGAGGGAAGTTCTTGATTCCTTTCGTAAAGTTCTCTGACCTATCTCTATTCCGACCACAATTTGTAAGGGGGAGCAAAATGAAACCTCGTAATTTCTTTTTCCTTCTTAGTATGCTCAGTCTCTTAGGCTCGGGCGCTGTTTTGGGACAGCCGAAATTGTTTACTGCTGACCTTAGTAATCAGTCAGGGACTGGTGGTGTAAAAGACTATACAACCGGATTCCCTTTCCAGAGCGCAAGTACCGGAAATTTTACACTAGTAGTTTCAGCTGATGCCAATGGTGACAGGTACTTTCGATTCAGAAATGAGGCCAACAATAATGATCGACGCCCAGCAAACAATGGAGATATCGTCACTCTCAACGCCAGCTCGCCCTATACGAGTATATTTGACGGAAACTTTAATGCGTTCAGATTCCAGAATGCTAATACCTCATACAGATACATCTTCCGGGTTGATGGTGGCGTCACAAAAATCGTCATTTTTGAGATTCAGGGAACTTCTATTCAGACCATTCCCTCTCAAAGCAGAGTACCTTCAGGTACTGTAAGTCCCGGACAATCTGTTACGATCACCGCAACACTTTCGGGTTCATTTGCCACGGGACAAGCTGCCTTCATCAGGTATAGTACCGCGGCTAATTTCTCTACATCAACGGTTACGAAAATGACCGGCTCCGGGACAACCTACACGGCAACTATACCGACGGGAACCAATACTGCCGGAGCAACTGTCTATTACTATTTGTTTACTTCAGGAGACGTATCTGCCATCAATGGTGGCGACGCTGATCTCTATACAATCAATTTGAATAACAATGGTGGAACCAACTATTCGTATACAGTAGCATCTACATGGACCACAGCTGCCGCAACAGATTGGAATACAGCCTCAACTTGGACTTCTAACGAAGTCCCTGCAGCCAATCAGCCCGTTACGATCAATCACGCTGTCACAGTCAACGGCGCAGTAGCCAATGCTGCTTCCAACGTCACAGTGAGCGCTTCAAACAGTCTTACATTCGGTGCGAGCGGGTCTCTGACTATCACGAACCTAACAAATAATGGCACGGTCAATATGTCCTCGGGAGGGACGCTATCGGTCGCCAATAATGGATCGATCACCAACAACTCAACCTTCACCGCAGGGGCAGGGTCTTGCATTTTTCTTGGTACCGCGTCAACAACCGGAACAATCGCATTCAATAATCTTACTTCGCAAGGAACTGGAACCCTAACACTGAGCAGCGGGACCACAACGGCAGGCACATTCACTGTTGATGGCACGACCACAATGTCCAGCTCTCTTACCACAAACCACTTTGTCATAAACGCAAACAGGCAGATCACTTTGGGCTCTAGCATCGGGCATGATCTAAATGTCGCCGGCAATTGGACCAACCTAAACACCTCAGCGGGCCAAGGACTTGTTCACAATAATCGAGCGATCACGTTTAATGGCAGCGGAGACCAAGTTATCCAGAACAATAGTGGTACGGCTACATTGGGATATCTCCTCATCGATAAATCATCAGGGACGGTAAAGATCCAAGATTCGGGGTTTCCGACGGATATAAATCTCACAGGAACCGGCAGTCCTGCGCGAGTGCTGCAACTTCTAAATACAGTCGGACTGGACCTCAACGGCAGAACCTTGACAATCAAAGGAGAGCAAGCCCGCTCGATACTCATCAATTCCACGGGGAGAACCATCACAGGTTCCGCGGGCAGTGCGCTGGTGTTTGAGGGGGGCACAGGATCAGCGAGTGTTGATGTGAGTGGATCTGGAACCCTCGTGTGTGGTGACAACGTAGTTATCCGCGTGGCGAAAGGAATCGATTTTGGAGCCAGCAGAACAACTATCAACGGAACTCTCCAAATTGATCCGAACGGCTTTCTCAGTACTAACAGCCCGACGTACGGTTCAAGCGCCACATTACGATATGCAACGGGGGACTATAATACTACCAATGTTGAATGGCCTAATACTGGCGGACCTGCCAACGTATCCATTGCCCTTACTTCGGCAAGCAATTCCGTGTCTCTCAATAGCGATAAGTCGATCACTGGCGTACTCACCTTCAACACGGGCAAACTTACACTCGGCGCAAACACCCTGTCGATTGGAGCATCTGGTTCGATCTCAAGTGCGAATTCCTCGAAGTATATCGTCACCAATGGCACAGGTTCCCTCGTTCGCAATAGCGTCGGAGCCTCCGATGTATCGTTCCCTGTTGGGACATCAACAAGCTATAACCCTGTCACCATAAATAACAGCGGTACGTCAGACAATTTCTCGGCTCGCGTAGCCGGAGCCTTTGATAGCCCCGGACCACATGACCCGAATACGACTCTTACCCGGCAATGGACAATAACAGAGGCGGTGGAAGGTGGGAGCAATGCAACTGTAACCCTACAGTTCAACGGATCTGATCCGGCTGGGAGCCTGTTCTCTCACGGCAATCCCACAATGTACATCGGTCGATTTCCCGTTGGTGGCCCTTGGTTGTCGACCCTCGCAACGAAGAGCGGCTCCGACCCTTATACTGTTTCTGCAACCTTTACGAGTTTCTCACGATTCGCAGTTGGTGTCGATGCATCTGCCCTCCCCGTCCAACTCGCTGCCTTCACGGGTGCATACGTAAACGCAACGAGTGTACGGCTGAATTGGCGGACGGTGTCGGAGCTGAACAATTACGGCTTCTATATCGAGCGCAGACGCGCTAACCAAACTGAATGGGCTGAAGTCCCGGGCAGCTTTATCCCGGGTCGCGGCACCACGAGCATCCCGCAGGAGTATTCCTACACCGATAACACGGCCCCGGGTGGCGCTCTCTCCTACCGGCTTCGGCAGGTTGACCTTGATGGCTCGCGCAATTACTCCGAGCCGATTACTGTCGACTCGCCAACTTCCGTGAAGGAGACTGCCCCCATCCGCTTTGCGCTGTTGCAGAACTATCCCAATCCCTTCAATCCTTCGACGGATATCAAGTTCTCCGTGGCAAAGACGGACAAGGCAACGTTGACAGTGTTTAATTCGCTCGGCCAGCTCGTATCAACACTGTTCGATGAAACGGCTGAGGCTGGCCAATATTATACAGTTCGCTTCGCAGCCGAAAATCTGTCGAGTGGAACGTACTTCTACCGGCTTCAGTCCGGCGACCAGGTCGACATGAAGAAGCTCGTCCTAATGAAGTAGTCCCTGGAACGTCGAACTGTAACCAAGCAAAAGAAATAACCCCGGTCGTTACGCGATCGGGGTTGTTCTTTTTGGCGTTTCGTTGTATAATCATCCATGACACCCCTCGAGAAGTTATCCCGTCTCCCCCGTTCTACTGTTACAATAGCCGGCATCGGATTCATGTTGCTGGTTGCTGTGGCTGATCAGGCTTTCGGTCCGGAGGCTACGTTCACGCTGTTCTATTTTCTCCCGATTGCCGTGATAAGTTGGGGGGCGGGCAGAGCGTGGGGATTGTTTTCCGCCTTTCTTGGGACCGCTCTCCGATTCTGGGCGGACCTGACATGGTGGGCGGAAGTCTCGCCTCTCGTGCATTTGTGGAATATTGTCGGAAGGCTCGTGAGTTTCTCGGGTGTTTCTCTCCTGATCAGTTATATCCATCAGAAGCAGCGTGAGACCCTGAAGCGGACAGAAGACCGGCACTCAAGAATCATTGAATCTGCAATCGAAGCCATTATTGCCACCAATGCGGATCGCGGCATTACGTTTGCGAACACCCGCGCTGCCGAGTGGCTGGGCGTGCCGGTGGAACGACTCGCCCGAAAAGATCTCCTCGATTTTACAGATGACGAGTTCTCACGTCTTGCATTGCAGTCATTATACGCAGGATCAGAGATCCCCCGCTCCCCAATAGAATGCAAGATGCAGCACGCCAATGGCGAGTATCTGTGGGCCCTCGTGAAAGCAACGAAAGAGAACTCACCGCAAGGGTCTTTGCACGAAATTGTCCTCCTTCTAACAGACATCACCGAGCGCAAGCGTCAGGAGGAAGAGATAAAGAACCGTTACAAGCATATCTCGGCGATGCAGCACCTTTCATCGCTTCTCTCACTTTCACTGAACCTTGACGTCCGGCTGCGTTACGCTTTGCAGTCTACATTCGAGGCAACAGGGTTCACATCAGGGGCGATTTATCTGATCTCACAAGATGCAAACACGCTGCGACTCCATCATCAAGTGGGAATATCTGTTGAATACGCGAGCTTATTCCGCACCTGGCTGCACGATCAATCCAAGCAATCGTATCCCAACTTTGAGCCGCTCTTTCTTTCAGACTCGTCTGAACTTGAGCGAGTCAGTCTTCCTCCAGTACAGGGCATCAAAGCCGTTGCCTCTGTTCCGCTGTTGGCAAAGGGACGAACCGTTGGCGTACTCCTGCTCATCTCGCAGGCTTTCAGGGAAATGACAGAGGACGAAAGGTCACTTGTCCAGACGTTCGGCCGACAGATCGGCATTGCGGTAGAGAATGCTCAATTGTATGAAAGCACTCTTGCCCGTGAGAAGCAGGTCAGAAACCTCTCGATGAAACTGCAGCGGGTCCAGGAGGAGGAACGGAAATCGTTCGCACGGGAATTGCACGATGGACTGAGCCAGGTTTTGACAACGCTCAAAATCATGTCGCAATTGGCATTGAGACACTCTGCCAGCGATCCAGCCTCATCGTTGAAACATCTGTCGGAGGTCGTTGCGCTGGCCGAAGAAGCACAATCGGAAGCAAAACAGATTGCCTTCGGTCTTCGGCCCTCCGTGCTGGATGATTTCGGACTTACAGCAGCCATTCCGCTGCTTGTCACATCGTTCGAGCGGCGGACCGGAATCAAAGTTGACGTTCATCTGCCTGAAAAAGACACCCGTTTCGACTCGCTCGTGGAGACAGCCGTGTACCGGATAGTACAGGAGTTGCTTGCAAATACGGCGAAGCATGCGGAAGCAACAAATGTCTCCCTTCAGCTGATTGGCAGGAACGGACTTCTTGCATTCAGCTTTAGTGACAATGGGAAGGGACTCGATACGACTTATCTTGCATCCCCCGAGAAACTTGCGTTTCGGTCAGGACTTCGCAACCTGCGTGAGCGGGTGGAATTACTGGGAGGCACCTTCCGAACGGAATCATCGCCCGGAAATGGAACGGAGATCATGATCGAGATCCCTACCGGAATGCCGGCTGTTGAACCACACACGGAGTTACAGGACTGATGCCCCCTGCCCAAAAAATCCGCATTCTGGTAACGGACGATCACGAGATTGTCCGCGCCGGCATTATTGCCCTTTTCAAAACCGAGCAAGACATTGTTGTTGCAGGTGAAGCAAAAAACGGCGCAGAAGCCGTCGCAAAGGTGAAGGAGCTGAAACCCGATATCGTGCTGATGGATTTGACAATGCCTGAAATGGACGGCATAGAAGCCACACGGGCCATCGTGAAAGCCGCGCCCGATACGCGCGTTCTTGTGCTTACCCAGCATGAGCACGAAGAGTACCTCCGGCGGGTGCTCTCTGTCGGTGCTGCAGGGTATATCGTCAAGAATTCACTCGCCAGTGAGCTGCTCACAGCCATCCGGATGGTCGCACGTGGCGAGAAGTACTTTGACGCTGCAACCAGCAAAATGATGACTACCGCCTACACGAACATCGCAACCGGCAAAACCGAACCCCGCCCTACACTTACACGACGCGAGCGTGAGATTCTGCAGTACATCGCCGAAGGTTACACAAACCAGCAGGCGGCCGATAAACTCCACATCAGTGTCCGGACTGTCGAGTTCCACCGGGCAAATCTCCTCCAGAAACTCGGTCTTCGGGACACCGCCAGCCTCGTAAAATACGCCATCCAGGAGAAGATCATTTCATTGGACTGAAACACAGTAGTTCTACGGGGAGTTTTGTGGTACTTCTGCGAGTTGTTTTTCACATTCCGGTCAGATAGCTTACCTGAAATCGCTCAGGCTTCTCATCTCCGGAGTGCGCTTCCTTGACGCCATCCCCTGTAATAAAAGTTGTAATTGTAGATGATAACGTTAAGGTCAGGAGGGCACTCGCAGCCATACTTGAGCAGGAGGAGGATATCAAGGTTGTCGGGTTTAGCAAGACGGGAATCGAGGGAATACACGAAGCCGAAAGACACAAGCCCGACGTTATACTGATGGATTTGAGCATGCCTGTGATGGACGGGATCAAGGCAACTGCCCTTCTCCATACGATACTCCCGGATCCAAGAGTCATTGTGGTCTCCCAATTTGATCAGGATGAATATGTCAGACGGGCTGTCGCAAGTGGCGCAAAGGGGTACCTGTTGAAGCAGTCCCTTGTAGATGAACTTGCTGAAGCCATCAGAACTGTCCATGAGGGAAGCGAATTTTTCACTCCTCCGATTTCGGCCAGACTTGAGCGGATCCGCTCCGACAACCCTCCTTCAGGCATGTCTGAGGAAGAGGGCACGGTGCTGTAGTTCCGGATCTATTTCGATATATTTCGTCCGACAAACATCCGGATGCATACATGAAGTTGTTGCTCGCGCCAGTACTGGGTATCCTTGCGGTTGTAGCCGCCCATTCGCAGACCAGACTTTCCCAGACATTTGAATCCCAGACTTTTCCTCCTTCAGGTTGGAGTCTTACTTTTTCAGGAATCTCCTTTTGGGAGCGCTCCTCTTCCAGCGCGTTCGGACTCAGCACAGGGTCCGCAGTTTTTTTATTTTACGAAGCCGCTGCCGGCATCCAGCAAACACTTACATCCCCCATTTTCGGACCGGCTACGTCGGGCGATTCACTCTCGTTTGATCATGCATATGCAACGTATGAACAACGGATTGACTCACTGATTATCGAGGCTTCCGCCGACGGTGGTTCGACGTACACGCGGCTTGCAGCGCTTGCAGGTGGAAGTGTCGTCGGATCAGGAATGGTCACGGCATTACCCGCGAATGTTTCATTTGTTCCTTCCTCATCGCAGTGGGGAACAAAACGTTTTCCCCTCCCCGACGGCGTAAATCGAATACGCTTTGCTGCAAGAAGCGACTTCGGCAACAATCTCTATCTTGACAACATCACGGTCTCACAGCCTTTTGTGAATGATGTGGGAGTAGTTTCACTCATCGATCCCCGATACTTCATTAACCTGCCCTTCCCCCGCCAACCGCGGGCAACAATCAGCAACCTTGGGACAGCAAGCCAAACAGAATCCTTCTCCACCACGTTTCTCATAACCGGACCGGGCGGTTTCAACTATGCTTCTGTCGTCAACGATACACTCTCTGCAGGTTTAAGCAGAACGATAACATTTGACACCCCTTTCAACCCGGTTCTGGCAGGCACGTACTCTGTGATGTGCTATACAAATCTGGTAGCGGACCAGAATCGCTCGAACGATACGCTGAAGGTGACTGTAACGGCAGGAAACTTCAATTTTGGAACGAATGGTGCCATCGGCGAGTCGAGATATTTCTTCGCCAATTCGCTACCCGCAAATGAAGCACCCTCACAGCCGGATTTTTTCTGGATTGACACTACCGGAAGTACAGATCTGATAGCAAACGGGACCTCTCTTGTCCCGATGACCGGCGACATTGATGACGGCTACTTTACTCTCGCAGGGGTTTTTCCCGGCAAGTTTTTCAGATTGTTCGGAACGAATTATTCCGGAACGGTACATATCAGTACAAACGGGGTGATCTCCTTTGCTGCAGGGTACGAGTCGTTCCAGCCCTCGGCTATACCATCCGGAGAAACTCCGAACGGAGCAATCTACGCTCTCTGGGCGGACCTGGATTTCTCCGACCCTGACGTAACCGGAAGCAAACTCAGCTACAAGATAGACGGTGACCTGTTAATCGTAACATATGCGCGAGCGCCCCGCTTCAATCTTTCTACTGATAGTACGGATTATGTGACGTTCCAGGTGGTTTTGCGTTTCTCAGCCTCGACGGCGGTCAACTCTTTCGCAAAGGTGATCTTCAACGATGGAGACACCGGCTCAGGCTTTCGTGGCGCATATGCCGCCAACGCTTTCTCACACCTTGTGGGAGCCGAGAATTCAACCGGAACATCGGCAGTCACGTACCGCTTTGTAAACGGAAGCGTCCCCATCACACCGGGTCCGCTTTTTGGGTCCTCCCTTGCAGTAACACTAGGACCGGCTTATGCTTCATACGTCAGACCCGAGGTCAAGGCAATACTCCAGGGCGCATTCTCTGCATCAACCCAACTCATGCGGACGGATATTCACCCGCTTCTTCCTACTTCGCAGCCGTATACTGTCTCACCGTGGGGACATATGGGAACCGAGCGTGTAGGCTCAGTACCGGATAGTGTTGTAGATTGGGTATTGTTGGAGTTGCGATCCGATACAGTCTCAACAAGCACAGTTGCACGTCGTGCGGGATTAATGATGAGCAACGGAAGGATCGCAGGGACGACCGGCAATTCCGCAGTCAGTTTCGATCTGCTAAGTGCCGGAAGCTACTACATTGTACTGCATCACCGGAATCATCTTGCCGTTATGAGCAGCAACCGGGTGAGCCTTTCGACATCATCACCCCAGTATGACTTCACTGCTTCACAGGCGTCAGCATACGGGACTTCACCGATGATAGAAGTTTCGGCAGGGGTTTTCGGATTGGCGGCAGGAGATGTAAATCGGTCGGGGATCATCACGGCGGCGGACGCCAATCAAGTCTACGGTGTGCTTAATTCGGTGTCGTACTCCTACCAGGATGTAAACATGAGCGGCATTGTAACTGCTGCAGATGTAAATATCGTGTTCGGCAATCTTAACAAAGCGTCGCAAGTCCCGGGAACCGGAAGCGTTGCACCGGAGCGTTCAGCCATCGAGTATCTCACATTCCCGTCCAGACTCACAGGAGTAAAGAAACGTCCTGCTCCGAAAACAATACGGTAAAAGAAGCCAGCCGCAAGTACCTAACGAACTTTGCTAAGCTTCTGTATCTGAGTGTCGCTCTTCCCTTCACCTGAAAGGGAAACCTGATAAAGGTAGTACCCGTTCGCTATTTCATCACCCTCTTCATCCCTACCATCCCAACTGATCTTGTTAAACCCTATTTGCAGGGCCGAACCCGGGACCCGGATTTCTTTGATTTTTCTGCCAGCAACCGTAAAGATGCGGATAGCAACTCGCTCCGGCGCTTCGAGTCCCGTCAGCGTGAATGTGAAATGTGTCTCCCGGGAAAACGGATTCGGATAATTGTAGAGATGAAGGATCTTCGATTCCCGCGAGACATTCACGGAGAGGAACTGATCAACGGTGTCCACTTCACCAAGCAGATTTATTTTCCCGAGCTCAAACCTGAGTACATGATTGCCGTCTTGAAGCCTTGGCGAGAAGAGTATCTCGTTACTTCGTCCCGAAACGCTTTCGGTCAGCCTGCCATTGACATACAACAGAGCTTGCGTAAGATTGCCATCGCTGTCCTCTTCATTAGGTAGCCGTACACTCAGTCTCGGAGCAGCCGGTACATAATCGCCATCCATGATTCTCGTTCCATCGGCATAGACGAAGAGGTTTGCCGCCGATGCGGGACGTTCCGTGCTCATGGTGAAGTACGCAACATTGTTCTCCGCTACAAGGTCTTTCGCACGTTTCGCCGGAGCTACAGCGACCTGGAATGTCGCCCTGCGGGGAAGGTTCCCGGTCGAAATCTGAATGGGTACTGTGACCGACGCTCCTGCCACTATGGAAGGAACAGATACGCTTTTCAATGCCCGCGCCCTGTTTGCCCTGTCGAACACGGAAAGGGTGACAGATGAGCTGTCACTTGTAGCAAAACCAATGTTATGGACAGTAACCTGGATTGTCCTCGTCGCTTCCGGCTGGTTCGAGGCAATCGTCCGCGCACTGACGGCAAGGTCTGCGGGAGGAATAAACTCGAGGGACCAATCAGTGAGAACGGGAGTCAGAAGAGAGTTCCCGGTTGAAAGGAGCGCCGCAGTCCTGACATGTGAATATCTCTCGCCCGATGTCTGCAGGTTCAGCCAGGCAAGATTGAAATTCAGGCTATCAGGCGGATAGATTCTGAGAGTGTCCACATTGCCATTCGGGCGAACGCCGAGGAATGCAAGCCTTGCGCTGGTCGAAGGAGGGCTGCGCCAAGCCCATTGCCCGGATTCCCAAGAAGCGGGGATTGTTAATCCCGTGGATGTTATGGAGCCGTTACCGAGACTGTAGAAGTTCGGAACTTGCAGAGCAACAACTGCAGTGTCGTTAGTCAGCTGCTCAAGCGCCGCCATGCCGGGCCCTGAAGCACCCCGACGTGCTATAAGAGCGTAGGACATGCCATATTGAACCTGACGAATACGTGTACTCCCAAGATTCTCGAATGCCACGTACAGACTTTCCGTCGCATTTGAGGCCCCGTCGAAAATGACGGAGAATGCAAGATAGTTGCCGACAGGGGTATCATTGATATAGCTGATCATGCGCGAGATTTCCCGACGTCCCGAATCCGGAGGAAAGGCGGAGGTATTGAATGTCCGGAACTCCGCAGCACCAGTAAAGTCGTTCAACCTCATCACGATATAGCTGTTCCCTACTCCGGGCTCGAACCAGTATCCACGGAACACCTGCTCGTTGACCTGAATGACACTGTAGTACTCGGCAAGTTGATTGTATCGGAAGCCTACCGACCTTGCATAGAG
This sequence comes from uncultured Chitinophagales bacterium, assembly GCA_964495695.1. GTDB lineage: Bacteria > Bacteroidota > Ignavibacteria > UBA10030 > UBA6906 > CAADGV01. Next base: position 10,807 of record CAZBWR010000039.1, read on the forward strand.
GTTTACAGGGGGTGTCGGCATAATTGTGACACCCGAGTCGGTTGCTACTGCCTGCCCGAGAATTTCACGGGCAAACTGCTTCTTGTTGTTCTCGCGCCACCGGACGCGTGGCGCTGGCGGAGCGTCGTGGGAGGTGATGAATGAAGCCTCAACCCATCTCCCCGTTGTCGAGGTGTACACAGACCGGGATCGCCAGAAGTATAGCCGGCCTGCCGGAAGGGACGGAGTCGTCCACTCACCCGTCACATCCCCAGGGGCGACCGGGCCTGACAGAGTCAGTGCAGGCGAATCGAATGTAGCAACTGTATCAAGCTGGAATTCATAATGAAATCCCGACGAATCGATTCCGACCGGACTCGTTACCACAAGGCGTTGCGTCCCGGGCGTAACGACGCTGTTTACGATCGGCCTGACAACGGCAAGCAAGTTTGCAAATACGTACTGGTCTCGAGCAGCAACATTGTTCAACTTTGTCACTTCATTGATCCGGTTTTCAGGATCGAGGGTCACTGAAAGAGTGTGCAGTCCCACCTGCTCCATGCCCCTCCATGGAACAACCAGCGAATCAGCATACCGCGTGGGGGCAAGCTTTCGATTGTTGGCGAGAAATGACGTTTGCCCGTTGAAAAGATCGGCAACTGTCACTCCTACACTATCAGGTGCAACGAGTCCGTAGTTCTTGATCTTGAGTTTCACTTGAACGACCGTATCGTTCACCGTCGGCATGGAATTCGACGTGCTGATATCGCTCTGGGTTATCGCCAGATCCGGTTTCAGTGGAATGGCGAGGGTTGAGAGCGGATCACCAATAAGGTTGTTTGTCTTGACTGTTGCATTGATGCGGAAGTCCCACGGGAAGCTGCGCAGCAGTCTGAGTCTTGCATTCGTCGTAAGCACTCCGAGGTTTCGCACAGAGTCCACAACGCCGCGCAGGAAATTATCCACAATGTCGCGACCGAGATCTGGATACCCGAGTGTTGACGACGCCCACGCGCCAATTGCACCCCTGTTGTCCGCAAGAACGAAGTCCTCCGCCAGCACATGTGTGAGAGGATCGGAAAACCCGCCGACGTTGCAACTCACGGACGAGACAAATGGGAGCCTGCCATCAGTATTCTCAAGTTCACCGGGCGGACCGATATCGACGCCCCAGATCCTGCCTCCGGAATGCCCGATAAAATTCATGAATACGAGACCGTCTTTCACCAGTTTCTTGAGTCGCGCCTTATGCTCGCCGTCGATGGCCCCGCGAGTCGACTTATAGACGCGTGAGGGGTTTCCTCCGAGAGGAGCCGGCAATATACGCTGACTTATCATCCCCTCCGAATATCCGTTGAATTGGGATTGCTCAGAGGTCGTATTGCCGCCGGTTATGAACAGGAATTCCTTGTTCCAGTCGGACAGTGCATACGAGTCATATCCGATCAACTTCTGAACAGTTGCATGCGCCTCCTGGGGAGTTGAAACCGGTAACCTTCCAACGAACATGAAAGGAAGACTTGATGTATCCGGGTTGAATGAAACAAACCAGTTATCTGTCGACGGCACTCCGTATGATGGAACAAAATTGTCGTTCACATTCGGCCCGAAGAACTTATGGTAGTCCCACGACGCGTCTCCGAACAGCGTGAGATATGCGGGACGAGGTAACGGCCAGTTGTCGTATGCATGCTTCAGAAACGCCTTCAGGCGCAGCGCGTTCATAATGCCGTAGTTGAACTCGTCATATATATCCTGAACGTCGATAACCTGTGCACGGACATTATTGCTGGTCTGTCTGTGAGTAGCAAGCTGCTGCGCTGCCGCAAGAAAATTCCGGTGAGTGATAATGATGTAGTCTGCACCCTGCGAACTTACGCGAATGTCCCTGAACGAGTGCCTGACAAGGGGCGGAACGGGTTTTGCACCGGCAGAGGTAACGACAACATACAATCGTTGTGAGGAAAGAACCGTATCCCTGAACGTAAGGACCCCGCCACCGGTTGAAGTCCCTGTAAGCACACGTGCAGTCGGGATATCGAACGCCTGAGCCTCCCCGCCGGTGAACCCATCGGTGACAAAACGAAGAGACGCCGGTCCCGATTGACGTGAGAAATTGTATACCAGTTGATTCTCAACAGCCCGAAGTCGCCTGTCATAATCAATCTGGAACCAATCAAGATAGAATTGATTCGTTGACGATTGAGTAGGGATTGATTGAATTCGAAGGACATTTGTTCCGCTTCTTATCCATGTTTGCGGAACCGATCCACTGAATGTAACACTCGTTCTTCCAGCGAATGTTATTTCCCCCAGCAATGAGTCATTAACCCAGAACCGGGCATAATGATTGGGGGTTGCAAAATTCGGCGTCGTACTGACGAGACGAATACGAATGGAGGCATTCTGTGAACTTGATGTGTCAATCGCATCTAACGAAAAACTGTACGTCCGTGTTGAGTTGGGAAAGAACCATTGATCAAACGTCCCCCACGCCCATCCCTCGCCGGCAACAGTCTCCGTGTTGATAATGTCGAACGTCCCTGTCCCTTGATAGTAGTAGTTGTTCTCCTCAAAGTGGCGGGTCACGCGACCGGCAGAGAGAGTAGGCATCCCGGCCACGGAATCAATGAAAGCCGGCGTGAATCGCCGTCCCAAACCACCTCCGCCCCACGTCATCCAATACGTGCAAGTGTCCGTGAAGAAATCGATGTACGTCGAGTCGCCGTAGTTCTTCCACGCATAAAATTCAATCGTCGTGTCGGGGCGAATATGAAGCGGAATCTGCACGCCTCGACGAAAGATTTTCAGCGTCGACAGATCGATGCTGCCCGGATTTCCTCCCGCCGCGGCAATCTGTGTCTTTGTAACTTTGTACCAGCCGTCCTCTGCAATGAACATCTTGAAGTATGTTCGTCCCGTCTCAAACCAGGTGCGGGTCGAGTCGGTCGGGTCACTCCTCTCCACTCCGGATTGTCGTTCTCTCCAAGCCTTCGATTGTTCATAATTGAGAAGCAGGTCTCTTAGCGAATTCTCGAAATGCGGATCTGGAGCCGGTGTAAAAGATTCCGGAATCTGTCCAGACGATCCTGACGTACCGGCAAGAGTTATTCGAAGCTCGGCACGGACAAGTCTGCGCAATACTCGCGATGCAGGATTATACTGGAGAGGGCTGATGCGAACGGATGCCGAGTACTGATCCCGCCAGAGAACAGGAGGGTCAACAACGAATTGGGTCGAGGGAAAGAAGCGAGACTGTGTGTAGTAGCGAGGGTCTTTGACGTACTCTGCGACAAGTTCCTGGTCTTGCGTTAATTCATATGACGGATGCGGAGCGACAAGCTGATCGGGTGAAGATTCGTAGACAGGGTTCTCCAGTTGCACATTGAGTGAAGCACCTCCGGGGACACCGAGGGTCAGAACATCAACTGGCAGCTTGGGTGAACCTGTAGCGTCACCTCCATCAAGGCTCGCCGCGCCGCTGAAGAGAAGGTGCGGACGTGAATCCAGCATGATAGTCGTCGCAGGGTGGTATACCGGAGCGTATTCGATCACCCACCCTGAGGCGGATTGGTTGAGAATTCTGAAACCATCACTACCCGCCGACGCTGATGTCTGGAACGCCCCAAACAGTACCATCACCGCAACAACACTCCTGAATCGCAGAAGCATGTATTCTCCCTTCATCTAGCCTTCACCAACTTCTGTATTGACGATGTTGATTCCCCCTCCGACCCGATGCTGACCTGATAGAGATAGTATCCGTTCGCAACCTCATCGCCGTCGGCATCCCGTCCATCCCAATATACTTGATTCGTCCCTATCTGCAATGCGCTCCGCGGCACAGTCAATTCCCGTATCTTCCGGCCGCTAACCGTGAAAATCCTGATAGAAGCAAATTCCGGGCTCCTGGAGCCCGTGAGTACAAAGGTGAAGTGCGTTTCTTTTACGAACGGATTGGGATAATTGTACAGATGTAGAATCCTCGACTCCCTCGACACGTTAAGAGTTAGTGTATGATCAACAGAGTCTATATCACCCAACTGATTCACCCTGGAAACCTTGAACCGTAGCTCATTCACTCCCGATGCAAGTTCAGGCTTGAACACGAGATCTGTCACCCTTTTAGAGGTTGTTCCTGCGGCCCTTGTAGAGGTCGCGGCAATACTCTCCTTCTTCCGTCTGTTCACAAACAGATCCACTGTTTCCAACTGCCCACCGTCCCGTTCTTCCCATTGCGGGCGGATAGTGAGAACAGGCGTCGGTATAACGTAATCGTTATCCAACAGTTCCTTACCGTCGGCATAAATGCGAAGTATGCCAATCGGTACGATGATCGGAAGTTGCAGGAGATAGTATGCCGTATTGTTCTCGGCAATCAAGTCCCGTCCCTTGCGAACAGGGCTTACCGTAACTTCTATGCGCGTACGCCGCGCCAATCCGAGAGTCGAAAAGGAAACAGACGTTGAGCGGCTCCCTCCAATGTCGATCGAATCAAGGAGTGTCGTCCCGACCTGTCTGCTGTTGTTGTACTTGTCCAGTGCATTCACAACCACACGAACACTGTCACTCTTTGCATAGCCAATGTTGTACACTGTAACCGGTAATTGGAAGATCGATGACGCCTCCGCCGGAGAAAGTCCAACGGTCTGGGCGCTAACGGCAAGATCAGGGGGAGGTGCAAAATCCATCCACCATTCCGTCATTACCGGAGTTGTCGTTGCGTCCGTCGTTGCGAGCAAGGCGGCAAGTTTTATGGACGCATACCGGGGGCCGCCGGTGACGTGATTCAAATCCGCCAAGAACACATCTGTACTGTCTGACGGAAGAATTCGAAGAGTGTCGACAGCGCCGTTTGGCCTGACCCCGAGCACTGCAACTTGTGGATTTGTTCGTGACAAATCCCCCGACCGACGCCAGCGCAACCATTGCCATGATGATGGAACAGGAATGGGGGCTGTAGTCATGGAACCTGAGCCGAGCGAATAGAAGTTAGGCACTGCAAGGCTCACGACGGCCGTGTCGCCCGTAAGCCGTTCAAGCGGCGTCATGCCGGGAGCTCCTACGCCTTTCCTTCCGATGAAGGCATATGACTGGCCGTTCAATATCGAGCGGAACAACGTCGCTCCGAGCGTATCCATCGTCAACTTCAACGCTTCCGTTACGTTGCTCTGCCCGTTGAAGATGACCGAGATTGCAAGATAATTCCCTGCAGGAGTCTGGTTGATGAAGTTGCGCATACTGTCGGACCATGCCGCACTCGATGCTGTGTTAAAGTTCCGGAACAAAAATGTGCCGCTAAACTCGTTTACACGAATAACCATGAAGCTGTTCCCCAACTCCCACCAGTAACCAATCACCTTCTGGTCGTTCACCTGCAGTTGGCTGTAGTACTCCAGATTCTGGTTGTAACGAAATCCTACCGATCGGGCATAGATGGAAATAGGTGCGCTCGGCTCGACTGTCACGCCCGAGTCCGTAGCCGCCGTCCGCAGCAACTTGTTGCGCGCAAACTCCTTCCTTGCCTGCTGTCTCCAGCGAAGAATCGGGGAATTTGCATCAGCCGACACAGGCAAATCGTTTGATGCGGTGAACGCAGAAACAATCCAGTTCCCCTCAAGAGTCCCATGCATCGTCCGGGCACGCCAGAAGTATGTCTTGCCAGGAGAGAGAGATGCTGTCGTCCAATGACCGCTGACCGCCGAGGGCGTAACAGGTCCCGATGACATCTTCGCACCGGAGTCGAATGTATCAACCGTGTCCAGCTCAAACTCGTACGTGAAGCCTGCAGCATCGAATCCGATCGGACTGGTGACAATCAGCTCTTGCGGACCCGGAGGGACAATGGCGTGATTCAGGGGCTTGACGACAAATACATTGTTTGTGTATATGTATCTATCCGCTGAAGCAGCATTGTTCAACTCATTCACTTCACTGATGGAGTTCGTCGGATCAAGCATTACTGCAAGAGTATGCAGACCGGTCTTCGACGTAGCGTTCCATCGGTAAAAGAGGGAGTCCCTGTGAAACGTTCGCCTGATCTTCATGTTGTTCAGAAGCAAGGTCGAGGTCCCGTTATGGATATCTGAGAGATTCACGCCAACGCTATCCGGAACAACGAGGCCGTAGTTGTGAATATCCACCCTTACCGTCACCGCAGTATCGTTCGGAGTCGGCTGGGTGATGTTTGTAGAGATTCCGGTTGGAGTGACGGCGAGATCAGGTTTTAGCGGCACTGCAAACCGGGAAAGAGGATCACCAATCAACGGGTTAAGGTTCATCATGGCAAGTGTGATGAAGCCCGATCCTGTTTCAGCCCAAAGCCGATGCAGGGAGTATAATGTGAGTTTCCCGAATGCCCGGACACTGTCAAAGCAGGCATTGTGCAGCCAATAATTCGTAAGCGCCGCACCATATGTGGCGTAGCCCAATGACGAGGACGCCCACACCGCAATGGCACCGCGATTGTCGGCAACGAGAAAATCCTCCGAAAGAACATTATTGGCAGAGTGGGCAAAGCCGCCAACATTACAAGTAACTGTGGAAATGAACGGCAACTTCCCGTCTGTGTTCTCCAATTCTGATGGATGCCCCATATCTACTCCCCATACTCTGCCACCGGAGTGGCCGGTAAATGCTATGAAGGAGACCCCGTCTTTTACAATCTTCCTCAACCGCTGCTTATTCTCGCCGTCGATAACACCAAGTGTTTGCTTGTACACCCTGATTGGTGTCCCTCCGAGCGGCGGCGGGGTAATGTATTCGGCGATCGAACTCTCCGCCAAATAATTGAAGCCCGCCTGCTCTGTTGTATTGTTCCCCCCGGTGATGTAAAGGATATTCTTGTTCCACTCAGAAACGGGATGATTCTCGTACGCAATAATCTTGTTCACGACCGCCTGCGCAGCTGCAGCATTCTCAACCGGCAGCCTCCCGATCATCAATTGCGCCAGAAACGGGCGGGTCGAATCGAAACACCCGTACCAATTGTCAGAGGAAGGAAATCCGTATGCTGGTACATAATCTAGTTTTACGGTATTGCTGAAGTACCTCTGATGGTCCCAATTTGCGTCTCCAACTATCAGAAGATACGCGGGACGCGGAGCAGGCCAGTTGTTGTATGCGTACTGCAGGAAGGACTTGATGCGGGTTCCGTTCTTGACGCCGTAGTTAAATTCATCGTATATATCATCGACGTCCACGACTACAGTCCGGACGTTATTCGTGGCCGCACGGTGCGACGCGAGCGTCTGTGCCTGCATCATAAAGTTCTTATGGGTGATGACAATATAATCGGCGCCGGCAGCACTGGTTCTGATATCGCTGAAGCTCTTCAGTGCAAGGCTGCCTGTGGCATTTGACTGGGCTCGGGCAACGTACGTTCTTGTGCTTGTAAGCGTATCCTGAAACAGTGCATGGTACCCCGCAACCGAATCCCCCCCCACTATTACACCGGAAATCACCCGCCTCGTTGAAAGGTCGTATACCTGAACATCAGACGACGTAAACCCCCGGATCACAAAATCAGTAAGACCCGATCCTGTCACCGTGAACAGCAACTGATTTGAAACAGCTATCAATCTTCTCTGATAGTCAAACTCAAACCAATCCAGGATGAACCTGTTGTTCGGTGTTCCTGTGTCGATACTGCGGATACGAAGCCGGTTCGTATCCGCCTTGAGCCACATCGCTGGAATGGATGCTGTAAACACGCCTCCTTCCCGTTGGGCAAAGTTGTAATCGCCAATGAGCGAGTCGTTCACCCAGAACCTTGCCCGATGCTGGGCAGGCGGCGAACCCGATCCGCTCCCCCATAAACGGACTCTAAACGTAGCGGACGTCTTTGAATAATCTATCGAATCAAGAACGAATGGATAATCAACTTGATTGTTCACGTTGAACTGCGTCCAGAACCATCCCTCACCGGGAACTGTGCCGTTCTCGATATTCTCGGCTGTGGTAGCACCCGAAAAATAGCTGAAGTTCCGCTCCTGATGCGACAGTGTCAGCGCTGAAAGGATCGTCGCCGCTGGCGTTCCCGCTACTGACGAGGATGTGAACCGGGTGCCGATTGCTCCGCCCCATGTGATCCAGCAGGCACTTGTATCGGTGAAGTAATCAATGAATGTCGAATCGCCATAGTTACGGAGCGCATAGAACTCCAGCGTAGTGTCCGGGCGGACGACGATCGGAAGCTGTCTTCCCCTTTGAAATACTCTCACGGTCGCGGGATTTATGGAAGCTACGTTCACACCGGCAGCCTGAAGTTGAGCTCTCGTGACGCGGTACCAGCCATCTTTCGCTATCGGTACTTTCACGTACTGCGTCCCGGTTTCAAACCAGGATCTTGTCGAGTCGTCAAGAGTCCTCGTGTACGGTATATCTGCGCGCCACAAGCGAGCCTGTTCATAGTTCACAAGAAGACTCTTGTACATCTCTTCAAAATGGGGATCCGAGGGCGCACGACCGTGGTCATGAGAGGAGAGATTTCCGGAGTTATGGATAGTGACAGTGAGACTTGCTCTCGCAATTCGACGCAAGGTTCCGGTAACAGGATTGTACTGATAGGGCCGGACGCGTACAACGCCGATCATCTGTTGACGCAAACGATGAGGCGGCTGAGTTTCTACGACATTAAGGGGATAGAATTGATTTCGTCCGTAAGCGATGTCGTCTTTGCGGAACAATTCAACCGATTCCAGCTCCTCGTCTATCTCGTGCTGAGGCGAGGGTGACAACAACAGCTCCGTATCCTCATAAACAACTTCGCGCAATTCGGCTGTTAGGAAAGCCCCCTCAGGGATCCCGAACGAAAGAGCGTCGACCGGCAAAGCGGGAAGACCCGGTTCATCAGGGGTTGGCTCGATAAATCTGTGATAGGTGCGTCCGCTGATTTCAACCGGGAGTGTTGCGCGGGGCATGGGTTCGTATTCAATGCGCCAGCCTGACGGAGTCTCAAATAAACTGCCAAGTGAAAAGCGTTGTGCCTCACCTCCCCATCCCGGCCCGTTGAGTACGATAGTGAGAAGAGTGATAAGAAAAAACGCCCGAGCCCTCACACTTCTCTCCTGAAATAATTGGTGACGGATTTGACCAGAATTCTAATCATGAATAAAGGATTTCCGATCAGGTATCGTCGCCAGAGCCGCCCGGGTTCCTGGAAGAACCTGTAAAGCCACTCCATACCGTTATTGGCCATCCATTTGGGAGCAAGCCCCTTTCGTCCTGCCGTGTAGTCAATCATCGAACCGGCGGGCAGTATTACGCGTGCGTTGAGCTTCGGGAGATTGTCGTCAATCCAAAACTCCTGCAAAGGCATCCCGAACCCGACGACGAGAATATCCGGATTCGCACGACGGACCAATTCCACTACATTATCACTTTCAGGTCCGTGCTTTGAAAAGAAACCGTGATACGATCCAACGATTGAAATCGACGGGAAGCGTTCTTGCACACGCTCAACAGCTTCCTTTACATATTGGGCTGTCGCCCCGAGAAAGAACATAGAGTAACCTCTTCTTTCACAAAACCCGCACAACTCCCATATCCAGTACGTAAGCACAACGCGAGGAGGCAGCTTGTGCCCCAGCAATCTTCCGCCGAGCCTTACTCCTTCGCCGTCACAATACACAACGCGGGAAGAATTGAGAAAGCTCCTGAACCGCTCGTCCTTAAGGGCTATGTTGATGGCATTGATATTGACATACGCGTAAACATCACGGCGCTCCTGCAGTATGGAGTCGGCTATCGCCTCATGCAACCCTGGCGTATCAATAACGTCAACCTGAACTCCCAGAATATCGACTTTAGGCATGCGCAACCGATATCGGGACGCGCTGAACTTTCAGCAAATCCATTACATGATCAAATACCTCGTCCGGTTCGATGAGCGACATGCAGGGATCCTCCGGACGGATACAGTTGCACTGGTCGCACGGAGAACATTCAACCTGCTTGTAGATATACATGCCATTTGCACCTCTCGGAGCGGTCAAATCAGGCGAAGCAGGACCAAACAATCCTACAACGCGCTTGCCGAGCGCAGCCGCCAAATGCAGAGGACCCGAATCGTTACACACTACAAGAGACGCCTCGGAGAAGAGCGCCGCTGTATCAAGTAAATCATCAGAAACAAAAAACATGACATTGAATTCGTGGAGTAATAATTTCTGTAGAGATTCAAGCCGCGCTGCTTCTTCCTTCTGGCAAAAGAAGAGCAGACGAATATCAGTTCGCTCTGTCATCAGTTTTGCGAACGCTGCAAATCTCTCAACAGGCCACGACCTGTAGTCCCATCCCGAAAAGGGATGGATCGCAACGTATGGCAATTCGGGAAGGCGATGGCTTTTTTGCAGTTCACGCAACCTGATAATCGTAGTCTCAGGGTCAAATTTCAATGCCGACTTAATCACTTCCGGAATACCAAGGGCCTCGGTTACTTTGAGTGAACGGAATCCTATATTCTCACGTCCGTATGAGACTTTACGCTCAAGTGGAAAGCCAAATGATTCGACAGGTGTGGATTCGAGATACGGAGTCATTGTGTGTGAGTATGAAAGATATCCTGCACGCCGAAGAGACCAGCTTGCAAGAGTTGTAGCCGCATTCCGTTTGGGCGGACTCAAGCTGATTGCAAGATCGAAGCGGCTCGTTCGCAAACCAGCAACCGCCCGAAGAAAACCGGCAATCGTGTCGGTTTGAGTCAATCCTCTCACATCACACGAGAGTCCGAACGCGCGAACAAGCTCAGTGTATTGCTCGCCCACCACAAACGTCACACGGGCATTCGGGAAGAACCTGATAATTGCTTCCACCGCAGGGAGAGCGGAGATCACATCCCCCAGTCGTGTCAGTTCAACGATGAGAATGGAACGGATTGCCGAGGGATCGACTGCCCGATTTCGGCGCAACCTTCCCTTTATTCGAAGCAAAAAGATGAGAATTCTGAGAAACACTCTTTGACCGGATTCATTATGAAGCCTCCACAAAGCTAAGGAATTGTCACGCCAGATTCAATGAATTGGCCAATGAGGTGAACACCCTATGGTATTGTCTTGCAACGACTTGTAGAGCATTGGCTCTCAAAACCCGAGCTCTGCCGCGACGGGAAAGGTCGCTTCGAAGCCCCGGGCTTGAAAGAAGTTGTTGAATTCCCAATATGAAGGCATCTGAATCGTTCTCCTTGAACACAATCCCGGCATCACCGATAACCGAAGGGATTTCACCGGAATTCGAGCCCATCACCGGCGTGCCGCACGCCATCGCCTCGATAAGCACTCTTCCGTATTGCTCTTTCCAGTAACGGGTTGTAATGGAAGGCAGAGTCAATACATCCATTGAGGCAAACAGCCGGGGAAGATCGGCGGTTTCGACAGGCTTGACAAACTTCACCCTCTCTGTAAGCTGCAATTCGATGGCAAGATCCATCAACTTTTCGCGCTCGGGGCCAGCGCCGACAATCAATGCATGGCAATGCTCGGGAAGACTTGTCATTGAATGAAGAATAAGATCAACACCCTTCGCCTGGACAAGCCGCCCAACATAACCGATCGTGAAACCACCCCTCCCCGGAATTTCGTGATCCGGGCGAACGAAGGTCTCAGTATCGAGATGAGGAGGAATAAACGTAATGCTCTCAAAGCCGGCAGCGGAATACAGTTCCTTCGCAGTTCCGTTGAACACAATGGCATGATTGGCTGATGCCAGAACGCGTTGCTCGATCCTTCTGTGCAGGAAGCCTAACTTGTATGGATACCCCACTTTCCGGTGATCAATGTTCCGCCAGGATGAGAAGATGAATCGGACCCCAAGCTTTCGCGCAATGCTAAGACATTGCATCGTCTGGAAATTCTCCGGCTCAGCATTTACATACAACAGATCCGGTCTGAATTCCGACACACACTCGTGGAGCGAGCGGTAGATGAGTCGGTGCGTTCGTGTCGGGAGGAGGACATTCAATGAAGTGATGGAGAGTGGGGAGGGCTCCGACGGCATGGAGAAGTGTACCATCCGGAAACCATTGTGCCACATTGCAGGCACTACAAGTTTAATCTCAATGTCCCCCAACTCGGCGATACGCGTGTACAGCATCCTCTGCGACACTTCCAGAGCATTATGATCAACTATTAGAAGCTTCATCGGCTGCCCATGGAAGCGTATACGCTGAGGACCTGCTTCGCCGCTTTCTCTGCGGAGAACTGCTTTACAATTTCAAGTCCGCGTTGGCGCATCTCAACACGCCGGACTTCATTCGATATCAACATTGTCAAGGCCTCGGCAATATCTTCACATTTTTCAGGTTCGACCAGCAGCGCCACCCCGTCTGCAATCTCCCGCAACGAGGAATTTGCCGAGGTGATCACCGGGATTCCGCTCGCCATCGCTTCAAGCACAGGAAATCCATAGCCCTCGAAAAAAGAGGGATAAACAAAGCAGATGGCCTTCCTGTACAACGCGGCCAATTGTTCTTCGGTTACGTAATCAAGATGTCGAATCCTGTCGTAATAGGGAGAACTTTGAATGGCCTCGATGCTCTCTTCGGATTTCCAACCCGTCTTCCCCGCCAAGACTAAGAGGACCTCCGACGAATGCTCTCGAGCAGACTGCTCAAATCCCTTCACAAGTGCCGGGATGTTCTTTCTCGGCTCGATGGTTCCGACAAATAACACATATGGAGCCGTCAGGCCAAGTGCTCTTACAATCTCATCATCCTTCTCTGATTTCAAAGAGAAATCCACCAGCCGGCTAACCGGAGGCTGTACAAGATGTACTCTATCTGCAGGCACTTCCAGGAACTCCATTACATCACTCCTCGTCTGCTGAGATGGGACGAAAACAGCATCCGCGGACCGAACTGACCTACGGACGTGTTTATCCCACGCTAGTACCCGCTCTTCAAAATACTCTGGGAAACGCAGGTACGCAAGGTCATGGACTGTACAGAATTTTGCACCCCGTGAAAGAGGAGGTAGAAACGGATCAGTGCTGTGAAAACAGTCAAGCGGGCCTGTAACGAAGTCAATGGAGGGCGTGCGTAGAGTGTTCCAGTAGAAACGCTTCACGTCACCGGGAATTCGTGAAACCGAAAGTCGAACATGCGGCGCTTCAAAGCTCTTCAATAGCCGAACGTCGAGGCTGTTCGACCACCCATGCAGAATGAAATCATGTCCCGACCCCGAAGCCAACAGGCATTTGAGCAGTTCGAGCGCATGCCGTCCAATTCCGGCACGATACGTTTGCACATAACTTACATCGTAACCTATTTTCACTTAGTTCCCCTGAGTTTCCAGTTCAATTGACTTAAGAACAAGCCAATCCTCCGACGCGACCTTCACTTTAAATCCGTTGTTCAGCATTGCGTTCAACACCCGATCACGCGCTGAATGTCCCCCGACAAGAACCAGTACATCGTAGGGATGCGATTGTTCGTATTGTGAGATGATATCGTCCGCTGTTACATCAGGAGTAGACCCGCGGAATGTCGGCATCTCGTCCGGATTCCGTGGTCGTAGTATCGATGTCCCGAAGATCTGACTCACTCCCCTCTCTCCAATTGCGGCGTAATATGGAACGCCGAACAACGGATCAATACTCGGGGCAAGTGCGTTTCGCCATTCCCTGTCGGGCGGCCAATCCAGTCGTACTACTGCAAAGCGACCATTTGCCAAAACACCGGAGGAGCGAACCTCTTCATACATTTGCTGCATCTGCTTTGCAACCACCGAAAAGTGGTGTGTATTGTAAAGCAACACAGCCCCTCCTACGCCCAACAACACCCAAGACCAAATTCTGGACGGGTTTGAGTGGGCGAATCCGAGCATAATTACCAGCATAGCTGGCAGCATCAGTCGTCCTCCCGGCTGCACAATGTTAAGAAAATTGTCCGGCAAAACCATTGCAACGAGCGCAAGGAGGATCCCGGCTTGTGCAAGCTTATTGAACTGCCATTCATCTTTCATGATTGCCAAGAGAAACATCCCCAGCAAGCAGAGCCACAACGTATTGACAATCGTCAGTGGAACAAATGGAATTACACCATAGCTTTTCGTAAAGAGAAGCAGAGGCTTGACCATTGCCTGCATTATCGACCAAATACTCCATCCGCCCTCAGACCCCGCCATTGGAGCGTTTGCCACAATGTGCCAAGCCAAGAGTAGCATTGCCGGAACCAGCGCAACGAGTAGAGTACGAAGCTCCTTTTCCCTGCGTACGATGAGAAGTGTTGCCGCAAGCAAAAAGAAAATCAAACCGTGCAGGAGAAAGGATATCAGAAAGCCGATTGCATAAACGACAAAGTGAACCCTTTCTTTTCCAGCCACATAACCCAGGAACAAAAAGAAAAAAACCAAGCCGAGGTAGAAGCCTTGTCCGGCAAAAAAATATGGACCAAATGCGAAAGGGAATCCGGCAAACGTAACGGGTGAATAGGAGCGTGCTCCCGAACGGACTGCACAGTATCTGAAACTCCACGGAAGAGCAATAACACAGAGAGAAAGAAAGACCTTTCCCGCCGCTTCGATCGGCACGACAAGGCTCATCAGCTGCAACGTAGCGGTTAATCCCACATTGGGTACAGGAGCGTTAGCCAATTCATACACGATTGAAAATTCTGGAGAACCTATATTATGCAGAATATGAGATTCGTAAAGCCATACAGGATAATCAAATAGTGGCAGGAACCTGAACCACCAAACAAGCAATAAGTTACCAAGGGAAAGGACAATGCCTGTGAGAAGCAACATCTTCGAGTCCCTACTCACATCACCTCCGTATACACTTCAATCGTCCGCTTCACAATATTGTCCCAGCTGTATCCTTCAGCTGTCTGTCGAGCTGATGCTCCCATTGATCTCCGTAATTCAGAATCGGAGGATAAACGCCGCATGGCCCCGGCTATGTCGTCGGGGTTTTGGGTAATGAAGAGGCCATTCACGCCATGTTGAATCAGTTCTTCAGTTCCGTTGACGGAGGTTGCAATAAGAGGAAGCCCCGCCGCGGCAGCTTCAAGTGTGGCCAGGGAAAATGCCTCGTAACGCGTTGGAAAGACGAACATGTCAGCGGAGGCGTAGATGTCTTCCATATTCTTCTTTACACCTGTAAAAACAACGCGCTCCTCCAGATTAAGCCGCTTTATAGTCTCCAGGTAAGGCGTTGGATCACCACCACCGACAACAAGAAGTTTGAGGTCATTAACAATCCCCAGAGCATCGAGTAAGAACTCCAGGCCCTTTCGTTCGAATTCATTGGCAACGAATAATGCGACGACATCCGAGTCATTCCACCCGAATGTCTGAAGTAGATCCACCCGACGAAGAGATCGTCTTGCGGGCGAGAAGCGTTGCAGATCTACCCCGTTCGGTATCACGGAGATAATGGACTGAGGCACATTGTATTCACGTTCAAGCTCTCTCTTAACCCCGTCAGAGACGGCAATCACCTTTCTGAAGCGTTTACCGGAATAGTTTTTCTTTTCGATATAAAGGCGAAGAGCATCTGCAACACCGAGGTTGTTTTGTCCTCTGAAGAGTTTCAACCCTGCTCGGTGACAGCTATGGGCTGTAATGACGTCCGAGCCGATTATGTTCCCGTGTGAGTGTGTCACGTCATGTCGTCCCTTGCGAAGGCTTGAACCGCCTAAGAGCGCGAATGTAGCCAATGCAGGGAAATCGAAGGCATTACGGCCGGACACCCGATGGTAAATGATACTCTCATCATGCACGCCATCCTCTACATGAACGCAGTGGTAGTGAACCTCATGCCCTGTCGCAGCCATGCGTGTCGACAATTCATACGCGGCACGCGCAATACCTCTTTCAACTCCAAATTCAAGATATGCCATGCCGATGTTCATTAAGTACCAACCCTGACAAACGGTAATAAAATCGGACGAATCCGCGGCGATATCTGTTCAAGCCATAATGAATCTGTTTGTTCAAGCGGCTTTATCAGACGGAGCAGAACCAGCACCATTCCAAGGAAGAGAACGCCCGCCATGATGATTGCGAGCATACCCTCTCCTCCAATCAGCCCCGAAACATAAGCAGCGAACAGACTCACTACGCTGAGCTTAGCCCAAAAGCCAAATTGCATTTTATTCCCGGACTTTCTCCAAACAATGTATCCGGTCATTCCGTTAACGAGAACATTGCCGCACCCGCTTGCTATCACTGCCCCTTTTGCTTCCAGCAATGGAATCAGTAAAATATTCAGCGTGACATTCACTGTCGCAGCTACGCAACCTGCGGCGACCACAATCCCGACACGTCCGTCGGAAAGCAGATACTCCGCGTTCTCCGGTCCGCCAAAAAGGCGGGAGGCAATTCTGAAGAGTAGGATTCCTTGAACAAGTTGCTCAGCCGCGAGGTAAGGTGTTGTATACAGAATACCGAGTATTGACCTGGCATGAACGAGCACAAAGGCGCTCAGCGGGATCGTAAGCAGAGAGATTATCCGGATTGAAAAGGCATAAAATCTGTTCATTATCTCCCTGTCTTTAACGGCAAGACGGGCGAACGCGGCAAACGTGACGCCCGCAAGGCCTACAGTCATCGCCATTGTCGCCAATTGGACAATTGAATACGCGACGTCATATAATCCGCCCGGAACGGGGTCAGTCAGAAGTGTTCGTAGAAATAACACATCCCCTTGCCGCCCGAGGACGAAGTCGACAAGCGTATTGCCCCAAAAGATCCCTCCGAATTGCAGTATCGGACTCAATGGCAGGGCTTGCGCTTCACCGAACAGGTGCATTCGCGATGCTACGACATACAAGATTGTATGCAATAACGACGTGGCACCGAAAAGTACAAACAGACTCTGAACCGTCAAACTTTCACGCGCAAGAAGAAATACTCCCCCCAACTCGATGACCCTGATTGTGAGATTGAGCCTTGCGGTGATGTGTGTTTGAAGGCGGGCAGTCAGAACCATCGAAAAGAGAGGGACAACTGAGCGAAGTCCGGCAAAGACCATCACTACCAACAAAACCTGCCGGGGCTCGTTCGTCAATGGTGTGTTGATTAAGCCTGCAGCCAAAGAGAAAAGTGTTGCCGTTACCAGAAAGACGAGAACTCGAATCCCCAGCAACCGGCGCATGATATAGCGGGTTGTTCCCTCCGAGGAACGCTCATCAAGCTGAGGTATGAATTTGTTAAGCGAAGTCTCTAATCCGAGCGATGAGATGACCAACAACAGCTGTGAAATGCTGAAGAGACCCACGAACCTTCCGTTCTCCTCCACCCCCAGTCCACGGGCAATCAGAACGGACGTAAGGTACATGAGAACATACTCGAGGATCCTCCCTGCATGGTTCCATACTGCACTACGAAAAGTGAGTTGGGCTGTGGACATGAAGTTGATGGGAATTCGAAATGTGAGGTAAATATAGGGTGATTTACCGGAAATTCAAATTGCATCCATATGTCAATCTTCGTATCTTTGGTGCATTAGAAGCAGGCTTTCAAGTGTTTTCTGATGCACTGGTCTTCAATCGACCAATACTTGTTTCCTTAGTCCATCCGCGGCTCACCTGCAGAAATATCCTTTAGGTAAGCTGTGCGTATGCAATGACTGGGCCGGCATCTGATTCACGAACAAAGCACATAGCATCTTTGGAGAGGTGCAAGAGTGGTTTAATTGGCTACCCTGGAAAGGTAGTGTACTCGCAAGGGTACCGTGGGTTCGAATCCCACCCTCTCCGCAACACATCAGCGAAGGGTGTGTTCACTACGGGCATTACATACCCACCAAAGGTACACACTCAACTGAACGGAAGGAGCGAAGAATGGCTGCGCTCTACCATCACACACGACGCTTCGTACTTGCCCTGCTGATTCCTGCAGGGCTCTTGACCGCCCAACCGAAAGCACATGTCATCACGCTTGAGGCAAGTATCAACCCCGCCACAGCTGATTACATTCACGAGGGAATTCAACGGGCCGCCAAAGCAGGCGCGACATGTCTGGTTCTGCGACTCAACACGCCGGGCGGCTTACTCAAGTCCACAAGAGTCATCGTATCGGATATCCTCACTTCCCCGGTTCCTGTTATAGTCTATGTTTCACCTTCTGGCGCGCAAGCTGCATCTGCTGGTACATTCATCACGCTGGCGGGTCATGTTGCGGCAATGGCCCCGGGAACAAATATAGGGGCGGCCCATCCGGTCGGCATTCAGGGGGGAGAAAAAGACTCCATCGCAAACGAGAAGGCAACGAATGACGCTGCCGCCTTCATCCGTGCTATAAGCGAAAAACGCCAGCGGAATGTACAATGGGCTGAAGATGCAGTCCGCAGGAGTATTTCGATCACGGAAAGCGAAGCGCTTGCGGAACAAGTTGTGGATATTGTGGCTCCGTCTGTTGCTGCTCTTCTTGACTCCATTGATGGTCGGGAGATTGAGGTGAACGAGCGGAAGGTCATTCTCGCCACAAAAGGTGCGTCCGTCGAGGAATACCCGATGAACTGGAAGCACAGGCTCCTCGATCTTCTGAGTGACCCTAACATAGCGTACATCTTCTTTCTTGTCGGCATATATGGATTGATGTTCGAGTTATACAATCCGGGGACTATCCTCCCGGGAGTCGTTGGCGTTATTTCGATTATTATTGCGCTGTACTCGCTGCACACCATGCCAATCAACTATGCGGGGCTTGCGCTGATTATTTTTGCGATCATCCTCTTCATTGCTGAAATAAAAGTCACGAGTTACGGACTCCTCTCCGTTGCCGGTGTTCTCTCACTGACGTTGGGATCCATTATGCTGATCGACTCGGATTCCCCGCTTGAGATCGTAAGAATCTCATGGGGAGTTATTGTTCCCGCCGTTGTTGCAACAACGTTGTTCTTCCTGATCATCATCGGTCTGGGCTTGAAGGCGCAGCGCCGCAAGCCGACGACAGGAAGCGAAGGCATTCTTGGCGAAACGGGCAAAGCAATTACAATGCTGAATCCTGCAGGACGTGTACGCATCCACGGAGAAATCTGGAATGCAACGAGTGAGGAGGGGAAAATCCCCTCCGGCTCACTCATCGTTGTCACTGGCGTCACAAATCTGACCATAAGAGTCAGGAAAGCAAACCCCTAAACAGACGAGGTGTATTATGGAGGTATTCGGCACATTCATTTTTATGATGTTTGTTCTCGGCGTGATTATTCTCGCCAACGCAATCAGGATTTTGCGTGAATACGAGCGCGGGGTAGTATTCCGGCTCGGGCGGTTGATCGGCGTGAAAGGACCGGGCATCATTTTTCTGATACCATTGGTCGACCGGATGGTGAAAGTCAGCTTGCGCACCGTTGTGCTCGATGTCCCTCCACAGGATATTATCACGCGAGACAACGTTTCGATCAAGGTCAATGCCGTGCTGTATTTCCGTGTTTTGTACCCTGACAAGGCAATTGTCGAGGTCGAGAACTATCTGTTCGCCACCTCACAGCTCTCGCAAACGACACTGCGTAGCATCCTTGGCCAGTCGGAGCTTGACGAGCTTCTCGCCGAGCGCGACAAGATCAATCAGCAGCTGCAGCAGATCATTGATGATCAAACCGAGCCGTGGGGAATCAAAGTCTCCAACGTCGAAGTAAAACACGTAGACCTCCCGACCGAAATGCAACGTGCCATGGCGCGTCAAGCCGAAGCAGAGCGCGAGCGGCGGGCAAAAGTCATCCATGCAGAAGGTGAATTCCAGGCATCGCAACGCCTGGCGGAGGCGGCAGGGATCATAGAGAAACACCCTATTGCGCTGCAGCTTCGGTATCTGCAGACTCTCAACGAGATTGCGTCCGAAAACAATTCCACGACGATCTTTCCGATTCCAATTGACATGTTGACGCCGTTCATTCAGAACTTTACGAACGGCAAGAAGAAATAGTCCGTATGGATTCTGTCCTGTACGGGCACAATTCCGATGAGCGCATCGTCGCTGTTCATCAACAGGATGACAGGACGATGCGCATTTATTTTCGGCAGGATGATTCCGTAACGCACGAAGATGCGGAGTTCTTTCCCTTTTTCTTTCTGGCCGAAAGAGATCTCCTTCGTGGTTTCAGTAAAAAACACTGGCTCAAGAAGCTCGACGGCGACGCATACTTTCAATACCTATGTGTGTTTGAAGAGTGGAGCGTTTTATGGGAAGCCATCCGTCATATGCTCGATACCCACAACAAGAATGCAACAACGCCTGCGCAATCATATACCGAATTGGAACAGATTCACCTTCTCATTGACCCCTCAGCCCAATATCTGATGCAAAGCGGCCGGACGCTGTTCAAGGGAATGGCATTCGAACAACTCTACCGCATGCAGCTAGACATTGAGACCTACAGCGGGGGCGCATCACGCTTCAGCAATGCCCGCCGTGAATCAGACCGCATCATCCTCATTGCGTTGTCCGACAACACAGGGTGGAGCACGGTCATCAACGGCAAGAAACTCTCCGAAAAGCAGATGCTTGAGCACCTCGTCTCCGTCATAAATGATAAGAACCCGGATGTCATCGAGGGGCATAACATCTACAACTTCGATCTCCCCTATCTCCTTAAGCGATGCGAAATGCACAAAGTCCCGTTTCTTATTGGAAGAGATGGAGCAGCACCCCGCTCATTTGAAACGCGGACCACGTTTGCCGACAGATCATTCGAGTATACCGCAGCAGAAATTGCGGGACGGCACATCATCGATACGATGCTTCTTGTCCAGAACTACGACATGATGAAGAGGAACATGGAGAGCTACGGACTAAAGTACGCAGCCCGTTACTTTGGTTTGGCCGCGTCGGACAGGACATATATTCCAGGCGAGAGGATTTCCTGGTTTTGGGATAATGAACCCAAGGCTCTGATCGACTATGCATTGGATGATGTCACCGAGACCCGGAAACTGAGCGAGCATCTCTCTGGCACTGCGTTCTATTTGACGCAGATGCTGCCCTACAATTACGGCACCGTGGCACGCCTCGGCTCGGCCGCAAAGATTGAAAGTCTGCTGGTGCGCGAGTACCTCCGACGAAAACACTCCGTTCCCAAACCATCGATCGGGTCTCAGACCACCGGAGGCTACACTGATATCTTCGTCACAGGTGTTGTCGGACCAGTACTGCATGCGGACGTGGAGTCCCTCTATCCGTCGATCATGATTCACAAGGGAGTCTCACCCTCCTCGGATGCCGTGGGAGTTTTCAAGCATTTGCTTTCGATTCTCACATCGAGCCGTCTCGAAACAAAGAAGGCCATGTTTGCGGCAACGGCCGCGGAAGATCGCAGCAAGCTTGATGCAAGGCAATCATCCCTGAAAATTCTAATCAACTCGTTCTATGGCTACCTCGGATATTCCCGGGGGTTGTTCAACGATTACAGGCAAGCTGATGTGGTGACAAACACCGGACAGTCCCTTCTCCGGAATATGATCGATTTCATCCGCACTGAAGGAGGAACAGTTATCGAGGTCGACACGGACGGGATTTTCTTTGTCCCTCCCGGAAATATTGGATCGGTTGAGGACGAAGCGAAGTTTGTTGAGAAGCTTTCCGCGTCAATGCCGGCCGGAATTAACGTCGCGCTCAGCGGTAGGTACAAGAAGATGTTAAGCTACAAAATGAAGAACTATGCCCTTCTTGATTATGACAACAAGATACGGATCAAGGGATCGTCCCTCATTTCACGAAGCATTGAACGCTTTGGCCGGACATATATCCATCGATGCATAGATTGCCTGTTACGCGACGACTATGATGGCCTGCATGTATTGTATAATCTCGTGCGGAGCGACATCCTTGAGCACAAGTGGGATGTACGGGACTTTGCCCGAACCGAGACACTTAAGGATTCAATCGCAGAGTATAAGCGTGAGGTTGAGGCCGGACGAAGAACGCGAAGTGCCGCCTACGAGGTTGCATCCAAGGTCGGTCGAGATTTCAAGACCGGAGACTCGATTTCCTACTACGTAACAGGCACTGATGCAAACACAAAAACAAGTGAAAACTGCAAGTGGGTAAATGAGTGGAATCCCAACTTCCCGGACGAGAATTCGGCATACTACCTGCGCCGGCTGGACGAATTTTCCGATAAATTCAGGGAATTCTTCGAACCGAAGCATTTTAGAGACATTTTTTCACCTGATGACCTGTTCCCCTTCTCAGCTGAGGGGATAAGAACAATCACCCGGGAATATGCACACCCGGCTGTTGAATTCGACCACACCCCACCCACGGATGAACATGACCTGAGCGACGACTGACTTGCGTTTGTTGTTTCACTTTGCTAATATACGCCCACAGTTCACGCAACACCATCTGTTTTCGTTGCAGAGTTGGGTAGCTGGGTAGAAGGTGTAGTTTGGAGGAAACAGCGCTCCCCCTGCACAGTGCTTCACGGTAATGAAACACGGTGCTCGACGGGCTTGTGGTGTTACACATTTTACCACAACACAAAGGTTGCTCGCTTATGGAAAAGGGTACCGTGAAGTGGTTCAACAACGCGAAGGGCTACGGCTTCATCAAACGCGAGAGTGGCGAAGATTTGTTCGTCCACTTCAAGTCGATTGTTGGTGAAGGCTACAAGACTCTCAAAGAAGGAGAGGCGGTCCAGTTCGAGGTTGAACAAGGAGCTAAGGGGCTGCAAGCGGTAAAAGTATCCCGGGCCTAGTAACTCCGTCGGGCGTTTCTCTCGGAGGGCTCTATCTGTTCTCACTACATCCCTTCTCATGCAAATGGGAAGGGATTGCTTTTTTTACGGCCGGGCTCCCCCACACATTTTTCGACGGAGGATGGTTTTCAAAACAAATCAGTTGCGATGTTCAGCCACCCAATGACGCACATACGCCACGATATCTTGCGTCGAGGCACCCGGAGTGAAGAGTTTTCCGACTCCGATATTTGTCAATTCATCTATATCCGTCTCGGAGATAATCCCTCCTCCAAACAGCAAAACGTCGTCAAGTCCCTTATCTTTCAAAAGCCTGATAATCTTGGGAAAGACCGTCATGTGGGCACCTGAGAGAATACTCACACCAATGGCATCGACATCCTCCTGAATAGCAGCCTCGACAATCATCTCCGGAGTTTTACGCAGGCCTGAGTAGATAACCTCCATGCCCGCATCACGCAAAGCAGCAGCCACAACTTTGGCGCCGCGGTCATGGCCGTCAAGCCCGACCTTGGCTACGAGTACTCTGATTTTCCTTGACATGTCCTGTCCCTTGACGTTCAGAAATTAGTTGCTCGATCTGTCTGAGCATGGCATAAAACTTCGCAAGTGGAAAGCCCACAACGTTGTAGAAACAACCGTTGATGTGTGTAACAAACACGGCGCCATAATCATCTTGTATACCGTAAGCCCCGGCCTTGTCCATCGGAGAGCCGCCGGCAACATACGCAGCAATCTCATCATCCGGCAACTGTCGGAAGGTTACAACAGTCGATTCGCTGTCGGAAACAACCGACGATGTAGACGAATGGACTATTGACAATCCTGTAACAACCGTGTGCGTCCTGCCGCTGAGTTGACGTAACATCCGTATCGCATCCACCTTGTCCTCAGGCTTCGCCATCAGTTCACCATCAAGCACGACTATGGTGTCTGCACCAACTACCAATGCGTCAGCGGAGCGTTCGGATACCGCCATTGCCTTCTTCTCGGCAAGAACAATTGCGTTGCGTTGGGGAGTCAGGTTTGGATCGAAAATCTCGTCTACATCGGATGGCACCACGTCGGGCCGGATCCCGATTTGGTTCAGCAGTAAAACACGCCGGGGAGACCGGGATGCAAGGACAACAGGTTTCAGCGTGTGCATTCAGCCGTCTCCCAATGAAAAAAGCGACACACTGTATCGCTTTTCCCTTTACTCTCTCTTTTCACAACAATTCAACGGAACATTGCCTTGATGCTACCCCACGTGCGGCGGACATCGCTCGTCTTGTGACTGACAGTGATTGGTCCGTACACAACCGGTTGCTGCCCCGTTGTAAAAAGTACTTTGATCTGATATTTATAGATGCTCTCGCTTGCGCGGAATGCAGTCTCGTCAACAAATTGGTACGTAGCGTTATTTCCTCGCGGCTGAAGTTCAATCAACGTCATGAATGTGCCGGCCACACCGGCTTTGCGCTCGAGTACATACTTGGCAACATTCGTCTCATCCTCGCTGACCCAACGAATTGTAATATAACTTCCGTCGCTGTGGGCACTCAGTGTACCCTCGCGAATCACGCCGGCCAAAGCCGTGATCGAAAGGAATAACCCCAAGACAACAAATGATAATATCTTCATGATGGATGGTTCATGCTGAGAAAAACCTGATAGAATATAGCCCTGCATATGCTGAAAATCAAGTCTTTTTTGACGTTTCATTGAAAAATACCGCGCTTGCGGTTCGATCAAACATCCTCATTTTTGATGGAGGGATCCATCCACGGATCTTCGCAACGGTATGCTTGAGTTCCCGTACGCTGACTCCGGAGTTGAGACATCCGTAGAGATGTGATTTCAATTGCCTTTCCCAACCTAATGCTGCCAATGCAGCAACAGCCAGCACTTCCCTCTCCTTCAACCTCAAGCCCCGTCTACTCAAAACCTTACCATATCCGTCATGTATCATCCAATACGCCAATTCGAAGCTCAATCTCCTCATTCCTTCTATCAACGACTGGTACTTATCTCCGTATACAGTCCGTAGGACGGATTTTCCCCGGTTTAAGTCAGGCTTCTCCACCTGAGACCTGCTCTTACCACGTAACGATGAGAATTCGTCCAATATTCGAAAGGCCTCGATCGAAGCAGGAAAACCGGCAAATAAATGGACCTGCAGCAAGGCTTCCTTCACTGCGCGAGGATTCACGCGGATACGCGCCGCCCTCCGGAGCGCATCACGAAGCCTGTCACTCTCCCCGAGGGACGCAGCAATTGTAATTTCACAAAGAGACAGTAGATGGGAGTCCATAATCTCCAATAAAAAAAGCCTTGCAGAATTACTCTGCAAGGCTTGGTGCGGAAGGCGGGACTTGAACCCGCATGCCTTGTGGGCGCCACCCCCTCAAGATGGTGCGTCTGCCAATTTCGCCACTTCCGCATTGAAGGTCGTTTCCGTGACCGCGGGTGGGCTCGAACCACCGACCCTCTGCTTAAAAGGCAGATGCTCTA
>CAZBWR010000040.1:0-35104 GCA_964495695.1 uncultured Chitinophagales bacterium
CAAGAGAGAAGAAGCGCTCCAGCTCATTTCCTTCGATGCGTGTGAACCGCGACTCCTCAGGCGAGATGTTGACCGGGACGGCATTGAGAAGCTCGCCAGCTTTGCCGTCAGTTCCTTTGCGCAGTTCGTACACACCGGCCTCTGAGGAGGAGTTGGACGTAAATGTCGCGAGGCCGGTCACAGGAGAAAATTCCGGTAGGACTCGTTCATCGATTCCCGATGGGGAACGCAGTACAAACACATCTTTGTCCGTGCGGCTTCGGAGCCGCATACTGACCCTGATCTCTTCTCCTGTGACGGCTCCCTTGACGCTTTGGGTTTGGGAGAGATAGAGTCCGGAGCGGTACATCAGAGGCACGAAAATCGGGCGGAGCGGAAAATCCGACCAAGTCAATCCCGCTTCGACAGCGAAGAGTAAAATGCGTCCGGCCCCGTGCTCATATTCTGTGAGGAAGCTCGTTCCATCGGATAATGAAATGACTGAGCGGCCGCGACCCCCGGGTTGCGGGCCGATTGCCATGTAGACTCGTGGTGATTCGATAGCCGATTGCTGGCGTGTGCCGGGTTGTTGCTCGAACATTCCCGCAAACAACGGATGCTCAAGCTCGATCTTGTTGAAGGAGATGAATGTACCGAAGGCCGGTGGCGGGTATGATGTAACAACAGAGAAAGATTTCTGTGGCTGTGTTGGGGGAATGCCGAGCTTCGGGAACAGGACACTGTTGTAGTTGGCGACATCTGTCGCACGGCCCGCAAACATCAGCAGTCCGCCCCCTGCGTTCACGAATTCAGCAATACGCTCGGCATCGCCAGTTGAGAATTGCTTCACTCCCGCGAGCATCAGCACATCGTACTTGCCGAGATCCGATGAAGAAAGCCGGGATTCAGTAACCTCCTCAACACTGAACAGCCCCGTCGAAGCGCTATCCTGGTCAAGCGACAACGCAAGTGCGGGGAAGCGTGTGTCATCAGCAAGATGTCCCACGGCGAGGACACGCAATTTTTCGGGGACGTGAAGAACGAAATGGCGTTTGTTATCCTGTTCGAAGATATCATCTTCGAGCTGCGCGTATCCCGCAATAAATCCCGTTCGCTTCGGTACTACCTGCAATGAGGCAGTCGCCGACCCTTCTGCAGGGATGTTGAGTGATTGCTGAACAACTCTTACACCATCCAGATACACGCTCAGGACAGCATTTGTCAGGGGTGAAGCACCGCCGTTTTGCACAGTGACGTTCATCCGGGCAGGCTTCTGCTTCGTGATGATTTTCGAGGCTATTTCAACTCCGGTAATGCCCGCGTTGTCAACTGAGCGCTCTCGCGATCCAGCATCCACCAAAAACACTCTGACGTTCTCTCCGAACAAGTCGCTTGTATCCTTGCTTCCGACCGCAAACTGAGTCGCCTGCGCATCGGTAATGAGGTAAACCTCCTGGTTGAAGTTACGCGATTCGCCGAGTATCTTTGCCGCTGCGCCGAGTGCATCACGGTAAGGGAGAGTTTCTTGCGATGGCTCGAGACCGGCGAGCACGGATTTGAGGGGTTCAGCTGCATGCGAGGGCGTGAATGAGGAAATCCGGTGTACCTCGGACAGCCGGATGAGGTACGCTTCATCTCCTTCTTTCATCAGATCGAGAATGCTGCCGGCGGCGGCTGTTGCCTGCCTGAACAACGTTCCCCGCTCATCACGGATTGTCATGCTTGGAGAATCATCGAGGAGAATCACCATCGTAGTGCGGGCATGGGTTGATCCTCCCAGAGGAAATCCCGCAAGAGAACCCTTGAGCGCGGGACGCGAGAACGCCATGACTACGGAGATGATCAACAGGGTCCTCAGGGCGAGGAGCAGCCACTGACGGATTTTCACGCGGCGCATCTTGGTCTTCTGCAACTCCTTGAGGAATTGCAGCGTGCTGAACTCGATTGTTTTGAGCTTGCGGAGATTGAGAAGATGTATGATGATGGGGATTGCCGCGGCAATCAGTCCGAATAAGAGGAGCGGGTTGAGAAACGTCATTACTTCCTTTTGACTTCACTAAAGAACTCGGCGTCCGGGAAAACCCCGGAGATCCACTGCACACTACGATGAAAAATTAGTTGAAAAGGGGCATGAATGCAAATAGCATCCGGTTGCTTTTCCTCCCTAAAACGTCTATTTTTTTGATGATTTTCGAATTCAGAACTCATGCAAGACCCTCGTGCGTTTTACAATCTTCCTCTATACACTTGTCGCGTGCATACTTCTCTGCACCGGGTCTGTTCAGTCCCAAACGCCAATCATTTTCCGCTCCCAGGCGGAAGAATCATCGTTGAACCCGCTCACCTCGTTTTATCCCTTCAAGCACGAAAGACGCCCTAAGATCGGACTGGTGTTGAGCGGCGGTGGCGCCCGTGGCGCGGCACAAATAGGGGTAATTCGAGCGCTCGAAGAGAATAACATTCCCGTCGATTTCATTTCCGCCACCAGTATGGGGGCGATAGTCGGAGGGTTGTATGCCTCGGGTTATACAACAGCAGAGATCGAAAGCCTCGCAATCAACACGAACTGGGATGACCTTCTCTCGCTGACTGAAGAGGCAAAGCGGACCGAACTCTCCATCGACCAGAAGCTTGCTGATGATTGGAGTTTTTTGGTGGTGCGCTTCGATGGGCTTCAGCCTGTTTTGCCTCACGCGATTTCCACCGGACAGCGGCTCACGAATTTTCTTAACGAACAGACGCTTCAAGCCCTTTATCATCCCAACCCGTCATTCAGTTCGCTCAAAATCCCTTTTCGTGCAGTCAGCACGGATCTGGTGTCGGGGGCGCGGATCGTAATGGAAGGCGGCTCGCTTGCAGAGGCCTTGCGCGCCAGTTCAACCGTTCCACTTCTTTTCAGTCCTGTTGAACGGGATGCCATGCTTCTTGTGGATGGTGGGTTGGTCACAAACATTCCCGTTGATGTGGCTCGCAGTGCCGGTAGTGAGATTATCATCGCAGTGAACTCCACCAGCGGCCTACGCAACTCTGACGAACTGAAAGCCCCCTGGCAAACTGCCGACCAGATCATGGGTATCATGATGCAAGCATCAAATGACCGGCAGCTTGCAAACGCCGATATCGTCATAAGACCCGCAATCGGGCGCCATCTCTCTTCCAACTTCAAGGGGCTCGATTCCCTGATCGCTGCAGGGTACACCTCGACGCTCGAGCAGATGGACTCGATCCGTACAAAGTACAACCGTGCAGTTGAAGCAATGATCCCGCCGGACAGCAGCGAGGAACAGGTGTTTGAAGATGTTCAGATCCGGTTCGAGGGGGAGGGAGTTCCAGACTCGCTTCTCTTCCGGATCAGGAGGGACGGATACGCGGGCAGACTCACATCTACACAGATCAGAGGACATATCCATTCGCTTGTTGCAACGGGCCTGCTAAGCGATGTGTATGTCGAGGTCTTCCCGGAGGGGCGGCCTATCCAGGTGGTGTACCACTTAACACCCAACCATACGTTACGTCAACTTGAATTTGTCGGTAATGACCGGGTTTCCTCGGAGGAGTTGATGGAGGAATTCCGTATGCTTATCGGACGTCCACTGCAGGAAGAGAAGCTCATTCGGGCGATCGAGGGTGTGCTCAGGCTTTACAGGAAGCAAGGTCTCTCTCTCGCACGCATTTCACACATCAACTTCCTTGAAGAGACCGGCACGCTTTTGCTCACCATCAATGAAGGACGGATCGACAAGATCAGAATCAAAGGCGGCGTGCGAACGGAAGATTCGTTTGTTCTGCGTGAGTTCGCAATGCGTGAAGGGGAAGTGTTTACGATCAAGAAAGCGAAACAGGGCCTCACGAACCTGAACAGCACGAAGGTCTTCGAGTATGTGTATCTTGAAGTAACGTATGTTGAAGACAGGCCGACGATCACCATCCGGATCGCTGAATTTCCCTCGCAACTGATCCGCATCGGCATCCGGGCTGATGACGAAAGGAAACTGCAGGGTACCATTGATATCCGCGACGAGAATTTCCGCGGCATCGGAACGGAACTCGGGCTGACGATCGCCGGGGGCAGCAAGAACGGGCTCGCAAATCTTGAATTCAAAACCAACAGGCTCTTCAGTGCCCGATTCTCGTTCAGTCTCGAAGGCTTCGCCACCATCTTTCACAGCAATGTGTTCGCTGACGACCCTGCGGAAACGGGGAGCAGCCATTTCAACCGGATCCAGATCGGCGAATATGCCGACGTGCGGATCGGCGGACGCTTTGCCGTCGGTGCCCAGCTCGAACGGATCGGCAACGCGAAGCTGGAGTGGTCGTTACAGCGCGCCCGCATACGGAACATCGAAAACATGGCGTCTCTTGAGGACCGCTATACCCTTTCGTTGATTACGTTTTCAACGGTAATCGACAGCCGCAACAAGTTTCCGTTCCCGAGTTCGGGTGTGAACATCAAGGTGTCCTATGAGTTTGCCTCGAAGCAGTTCCTCAGCGATGTGGGATATAATGCCGTGCGGATGTTCTATGAAAGCTACTCTTCAGTCGGCATGAGGGGGGTGCTGCATCCACGCATCATGTTTGGATTTGCCGATGTGACCATGCCGCTCGGACAGCAGTTCCGGATCGGTGGACGCGAATGGATGTTCGGCACGAGAGAGGATGACAGACGGGGGAGACAGGTGCTCGCGTTGAGCCTCGAATACCGCTATCTGTCTCCGATCAGTCTCGTGTTTGATACCTACTTCCGTATCCGGTATGACTTGGCAACAATCTCAGAAATCCCTGATCAGATCAAGTTCCGGAATTTCCGTCACGGTATCGGTGCCGAGATAGCTCTTGACACGCCGCTGGGACAGGCGGCTTTCGGTGCCGGAAAGAGCTTCTACTTTGCACGTGAACTCCCGAACAATCCGTTTAGGGTTGGACCGTTGCGGTTCTATTTCATGTTGGGCTACGAGTTGTAGTTCTCTGTAATTCAAAGGTGACTGTATGGGACGTTCAGTGCTTCTTCGAATGATGCTTGTCATCATGTTTGTTGCAATGCCGGGTGATTCGCTTGCGCAGATGAAGTCCATCCGGTTCACTCCCTCCAATGACGTGATACTCAATCCAGAGCGGGGAATGTTTCTCATCCGCGAAACCGGGATGGTAATCGGGGAGATCACGCCCTATGACAAACTCGACCTTGCAGATCTGCGGACCATCCGCCGGGAGTCTTCGTTGCTCTTCCGTTATTTTGGGTTGAAGGAATGGCGGACGGTGCCTCTGCCCCAATCCGCTCTCAATTTTATCAGTGAAGACTTTGATGCAATTCGTGCGGCCGGCTTGAAAGTCATTGTCCGCTTCTGCCATGCCGCAGAGATTGGTGAGCCCGATGCGCCTCGCTCAATCATTCTGCAACACATGGAACAACTCAAACCCATACTGCATAAGCACAAAGATGTCATTGCCGTGGTTCAGGCCGGATTTATCGGGCCATGGGGAGAATGGCACTCATCCACCGAAGGACATGAAACTCCCGAAGGGAGACGCATAGTTCTGGACAAGTTGTTCGAGATACTTCCTTCAGATCGTTTCGTTCAGTTGCGCACACCGCGCTACAAACAGGAGTATCTCAGGCTTCCGTTTGATTCAACGGCAGCGGTGCCGCTTTCGGTCGCTCATACAGGTGTGCCGATTGCGCGCATAGGGCACCATAACGACTGCTTCCTCAGTGATGAGAGCGACATGGGGACGTATTGGCGTGACGACCGCCTGGACACGACACTCGGCAAGCCCTACATTCAGCGCGACACCCGCTTTGTTCCGATGGGAGGCGAGACATGCAGGCTGAGTCCATTTGTCAATTGCCCGAATGCGATACGCGAAATGTCCCGGGCTCACTGGTCTTTTCTTAATGCAGGCTATCACCCGAAGGCGTTGCAGGCACTTGAACACGAGGGGTGTCTGGAGACGATCAGGAAGAAACTCGGCTACCGGATTGAGCTGGTTGATGCAGCATTTTCCGCAGCAACCGGTTTGGGAGGTGCATTACAGGTCAGATTCCGGTTTACGAACACCGGGTGGGCGGCTCCTTTCAACAGAAGGCCCGTAGAACTTGCATTGCGAAACAGCCGCACACATGAGGTGTATAGCGTCGCGCTGCCGGCAGACCCGAGATTCTGGCATCCTGGTGACACGGTGACGATTGCTACTACGGTCGGAGTGCCTCCGGGTATGGATCCGGGCCAGTATCACGTAATGTTGCATTTGCCCGACCCGGCGGCATCGTTGCGAGCGCGGTCTGAATACGCCTTGCGCCTTGCGAACGTTGGCATCTGGGAAGAGGCCACTGGTTTTAATACACTTCGAGATTCAGTGTTAGTCCGGCACGCGGGAGGAGATCGATACAACGGCACCCTCTGGCTCCGCTCTGCGAGCGCCGCACGCGGAACGGTGATACCGGCCGATGAATTTGCGTTGATGCAGAATTTTCCAAATCCGTTCAATGCGCTGACGATGATACCATTCACGCTGCGTCGCGCCGGAGTTGTCACTATCGAAGTGTTCGACATGCTTGGCAGATCGGTCGCAAGACTCGTCGACGAGTTCTTGCATCCCTCCGACACCGAGTACGCCGTTGCGTTCGACGCCTCTCTGCTTGCAAGCGGTGTGTATGTCACCCGGATGTCCGCACAGGATCTTGCAGGGGTTTCCCTCTACGCTTCTTCACGTAAGCTCGTTCTCATCAGGTAGCTCTTACCTTTCACCGATCATCGCTCTGTAACCGTTGCGCGCTCGCGCAAGTGTGACTGATGTAACTTTTTGAGCGGCATTTTTTTTGCAATATGATACGGCAGGCATAGGCAGATTCATTTCCCTTTCGTGGTACATTCATGAGAACAGATTACGATTATTCTCCCCGACGCGCGGTTGCCCACCAGCCGCTTATACGCGATTATCCCGCAGTGTTGCTGCGCGGCAAGTGGATCATTATCGGAATGACGCTGGCTCTGCTTGTTGCGACGGTCATACTTACCAAATTGCGCCAACCAACCTATCAGGCAAGCAGCGCTGTCCTAATCCAGACCCGTGTGGCGGAACAGGGGGCATTGTTCATTCCCTCTATCGGCAGCGGAATCATCACCAATATCAGGCAGAACGAGCTTGAGATTCTCCGGTCACAGTCTCTGGCAGAATCCGTTGCCCGCCGACTGATTGCACAGATGTACCTGGATTCGCTTGCAAATGAGCCGATAAATATCATCAAGCCTGCGAAAAAGGATGAAGGGATAAGAACGGTTGCGACTGTGGACCAGGTGGTACGGCGTCTGGCAACAGCGGTGGAGTTTGCAACCGTGCGGGAATCCGATGTCATCAAAATCATCGCCAAGAGCCCTGATCCGCGTGAAGCTGCTCTGCTTGCCAATGTGTTTACATCCGAATATTACAACAGAAGTGTGTACAAGAGCCGCGAGCGCTCGCGGGCCTTGCGGGAGTTCTTGCAGGATCAAGTGACAGACCAGCGTGTGCAATTGGAAACTGTCGAAGGTTCACTGCAATCCTACATGGAGAACAAAGGGATCGTTTCACTGGATGAAGAGTCCCGGAGAATGATCGAACAATTGTCCCAGATTGAGGCCACCCGCAATGCGAACGACGTGACTCTGGCGACACTTGAGCGGACATTGGCTCTCTATTCAGCCGAGCTTCCCCAGCAGGAAGCAATGTTGGCCCGGTCCATCGGAAATTCAAACGACCCTTACATTCGAAGTCTGCAGGAGCAGCTTGCCAATCTGGAAGTGCAACGCGACATGGCACTGGCGAAGAATCCCGCAATCGCAGGGAAAGAAGTGTATAGTGACAAACTCCGGGAGGTCACCGATCAAATCAAGGTCCTTGAAGGGAAGTTGCAGGCACGGACTGAGGAGTACATCAGAACACTTGTTCCCTCGAGTCCGGGCCCGGATGCGTCAAGCCAGCCCCCCTCTGCATATCTGCGTGTTGTGAAGCAGAAGATACTCGAAACTCAGATCGAAATTCAGGCTGCGCGTGCACGGAAAGAGGCAATGGGTAAAGTCCTTGCCGAATACGAGAAGCAATTCGAAAAAATTCCCGGTAAGAGCATCCAGTTCGCGAGACTCGAGCGGGCGCGACAGGGTTCGGAAAAGCTCTTCGTTATGTTGAGCGATAAGCTGAATGAGGCAAATATTGCAGAGCAGTCGCAGTTCGGGCATATTGATATCATCGACAGAGCAACCGTGCCGGTTGACCCTTCGAGTCCCAACCTGATGCTCAATGCTGCTCTTGCACTGGTACTGGGGACGTTTCTTGGTGTTATTGCAGTTATTGCGCGAGAATTGCGTGACGTTCGCATTCATACCCCGGAAGATCTCAAGGCAAAAGGCTTTTCCACGGCCGCAGTTGTTCCCATCATGGATGCAGAAATCAGGCGGATGGAGGGAAACAAAGTCATGTCCCGGTTTGGCAGGCCGATGGACCCGCACCTGCTTGCGATGGCGGATGCCTTTTCGCCTGTTGCAGAAGCATACAGGAAATTACGTACACATGTGCAGTTCGATCGCTCGGACCGCAGGCCTCAATCGATTCTCGTCACGAGTCCGAACAGCGGCGAAGGTAAGTCCACTACAGCCGCAAATCTTGGCGCGTCTTTTGCTCAAACGGGGTTAATGACACTGATCGTGGACTGTAACCTCCGGCGTCCCCGGCAGCATGTAATATTCGACGTATTTCAATCCCCGGGATTGTCGGAACTGCTGTCGGATAAGACCGGGTATGAGAATGTCGTGCAGTTGACGGCGCAAAGAAATCTCCACATCCTGTGCGCAGGCGCTGTTCCGCAGAATCCTGCCGAATTGTTGTCATCGGATAGGATGAAGGAACTTATGGAGCAGGCGAAGGTGGAATATGATGTGATTGTTCTGGATTCACCCCCTGCGTTGACTGTCGCCGATGCGAGTGTACTTTCTACATTTGTCGATTGCCCGATTGTAGTTGTTGCCGCCGGGCAGACTCGTGCAGAGGAGTTGGAGAGAACGGTGGATATCATCGGCAGCGTGAGTGCAGCAGTTCCACGTCATGTGTTGAACAAGTTCGACCAGCGTACTGCCTACGGCATTTCGTATCACCGGTCGGGGTACGGATCGTACGCGCATAACACGCCCGGTCGTGAACAGAAACTTCAACTGATGGAATCATCGGAACAACAATGAACTCTTTCCGCAGCATAGTAACCCTGCTTGCTCTGGCCGCAGGATGGTGTATGACTCACGCCCAGAGTCCGAACAGCAACATTTCATCGGGCATCCCGAATGCACAAGCGGGCGCGTATTATTACGTTGCCCGCCCGAATGAAATGACAATGCAGGTGAATATCTGGGGCTACGTCGTACAACCGGGCCGCTACGAGGTATCGACGGGCACCGATCTTATCCAGTTGCTTTCGTATGCAGGCGGACCCACGAACGATGCCGATATCGAGAATGTTAAGGTCATTCGTGTTATCCGTCGAGACGGACAAATTGCCACGCGTGAATTGAAATTCAACATGCGGAAGCTGGATCGTATGGATGAAGCAAAACTGGAGTTGCAACCGGGCGACACGATCTACATGGATCATACCTCCTGGGTAACCTGGCGCGATGTCGTGAGTGTTGTAACTACGGCGGCCATTGTGACGGCGGCAGTAGCACAAATTCTGAACTATTCGCGCTAAGTACTGCCCGGTTATTCCCCCGACAGCCTGGCCGGCTATCCCCCCGACAGATTTCACCACGAACCGGTGTGGTTTTACGGCGTTCCACACCGTAAAGTCCGACCGATTACAGTACAGTGTTGTGTAATTAAACAAGTCGCTGTTACTGATGTCTGTGCCGCGGGTTAATTTTGTTTTAATGAGTTCGGGCTGTTTGCAATAAAGAGCATGAAAAAGTATTTTAACACTGGCGTCGTCGAGCATGAAGATAGTGCCGTGCCCCATGAATGTGGTGCCCGCATATTCGAGGGGGGCTTTATGACGGTTACGTCCAACTCTCTTGTTCCAGCACGGGCACTATGACCAGGAACCAACCACAAGACGCGCATCATGAGTACATCCTGAGTCGCACCTTTACCGGTGCGCGATGGATGCTCTACCTTTCCGCCTCGGCGCTGCTTGCCGGGTTTTTTACAAACGTCATTCTTGCGCGCGCCGGAGTTGAAACACTCGGTTTCTACAGCCTGCTCATGCTCATCGTCAGCATGGTCCAGACGTTCTTTGTCTTCGGCGCAGCGAATGTGCTGATCCAGTTCATCCCGAACCTCGATCTGAATGACAGGCCTCGGTTCATCTTTACGTATTCGATTCTTGTGTTTTTGTTCGGCGGGCTTCTGCTCGTTCTCTGCCTTTTGTTTCCCTCTATTTTGCAGGTTGTGTTCCGACAGGAACTTGAGATCTCGATCAATCTCTATCTGGTAACACTCGTCCCGATACTTCTTGCGCAGGCGCTCGCCTGGGCCATCCTCCAGGCCGAGCTTGAGGGGACGATTCTTGCAATCTCGCAGAACGCTGTTTCGTGGTTTTATTTCGTAAATATCGGTGCCCTGCTCGTGCTTGGTTTCTTTGGAGCCAGAGACTTAATGATGGAGATTGTCTTCTGGGCAGTGGTGTTGGCGAATGTGATTGCCCTTTGCATTGGGATTTATTTTCTGCGCAGGGACTATTTCAGGCTTGACAAGAGTAGAGGTTTCTGGTTTCTGCCTAAAGGGTTCTGGCGTTTCGGTCTTACGCTGCATACCGGTACCTTGTTCAATTTCATGATCTCCAACGCTGCCCCGGTGTTCATTTTACGGGAATTGAGCATCCGGGACCTCGGGTATTTCCGCGCGGCAATGGTGTTTGCGGGATTCGTCAGCTGGATTCCGTCGGTCTTCGACAAGGCGTTCTACCCCTCATTTACGAATTTGATCAGCAAAAATCTCCCGACGGACGATGTGTACGGCAAGTTCTCGCGCATCAACGCCTTGAGCAGCGGGCTTGTTGCGTTGGTCATTCTTCTTTTTACAAGGGAGTTGTTGACTGTCTTTGGAAAAGAGTTCACAGAGGGATCGTTCCTGCTTTTGGCGTTGCTTTCCGCAGGGTATGTCGTGTCGTCACCGTTTTTGCAAGTGAATTTTGCGCTTGTTACTGCAAAGCTCAAAACGCCTCACACGATGGTAGCCTATGCACTCGGAGCAGTGGCCGCGGTGTTCTTTTACAGTATACTCGTCCACAAGTACGGTCTTACAGGTATCGGCATTGCATTCATTGCATTGCAGATTATTCTTCTGATTCTGAGCTGGCTGCTAACGTGGTATTTTACCCGTGTGCCTTTTCCGGTCAGGGCATTTTCGATTACCCTCATCGTTGTTGGTGTCGGGATGATTGGAGCCCTGGGACTTCCCGAAGTCACCGTAGCGAACACGTTGATGAAAGCCGGCCTGTTTGTTTCGTGCATTGCATCGTTTCT
The DNA here is from genome assembly GCA_964495695.1 of uncultured Chitinophagales bacterium. Lineage (GTDB taxonomy): Bacteria > Bacteroidota > Ignavibacteria > UBA10030 > UBA6906 > CAADGV01. Next base: position 11,463 of record CAZBWR010000040.1, read on the forward strand.
GTTTTTCAGACTTGTGACGAGAGATGAAGTGATGGAGATGCTGACGCTGATGATCCCCGGCTCTATCATGAAGAGGTTCTCAACGTGACGGATACCTTCCGCATATATGTCATCCTGGGGTTGATTGCCGTTGCCGGTGTCGGGATGTATGCGATGGCGCTTGTAAAGGTGCCGCCCAACCTCATTGCTCCGATACTGATGGCAGGGTTTGTTATTGGTGCGTGGCTGGATGTGCGACTCTTACTGATCGGTTGGTTTATTCTGGCGCCGCATTATGAGTATACGGCACTGGAAGGTGCGCCGAACATAGCCAGCAACGCAACACACAACCTGTTTATTCCGATGATGGCTGTTGCAACGTTGGGGCAATTGTTTCTCAAAGGGAGATCACTCCGTTTTGGGCGGGAGACTGTTCCGCTGGTTCTGTTCGTCATTTATGCGTTGGTATCATCATATCTGGCAACGGCCGGACGTTACGAGGATGTCAGGTCGATCTTTCTGATCTACATACTTCCATGCATGCTCTATCTTGTGGCAAAGAACATCGAGTTGGACGGGACATTCTTTAAAATATTAGGATATGCCTGCATCTTCCATGTGGTCGCTCTGGGAATTGCCGGTATGCAGGAATTCATCACGGCTGAACCCATCTACCCCTCTTCGGCTGTTTGGTCGGATGTCGGGAGCCGCCGCCGCATCGCCGGTCCGCTCTCAAGCCCTATTATCATGGGGCTGTTTGCAACGGTGTTGCTCTTGTATCTCTACCAATCCTACAAGTTGGGTGTTCTGCCACGGCCCGTCTATCGCATTGCCGGACCTCTGGCAGCGTTGATGATTCTCTTGACGTTTACGCGTTCTGTTTGGCTGGGCGCGTTCCTCACATATCTATATATCCTTGTACGTACGGGAGAAGATGTTGCAAGGAAGCTCTTCCGCGTTATCGGCTTCTCCGTCCTAGCAGCAGTCGTTGTCGCGCTCCTGATTCTCGCATCACCGGGCGTTGAAGAGCGTGTGGCGGGACAGGAGAATGTGAATTTCAGGGTGGTAATGGCGCAGGCAAGCATCAACATGTTTCTAGACAGACCCTTCTTCGGATGGGGAACGGGAACGTTCGACGAAGTATCCGACAGGTATTTGTTCGATGCGCTTGGCGTGTACATTGTGAAGGATACATCGCATGTCACCCTCTTCACGTTGCTGGCGGAACTCGGGATTGTGGGTACGCTGCCGCTCCTGTTCTTCTTCGGGCTTGCGCTGCGCAACCGGGGAGTGCGGATGGCCGACCTCCCGGAAGATGACCGTATGATCGTTGCGGTACAGATGGGCGTTGTCATTGCCTTTGCGGTGAATGCGTTTCTCATCGACATGAAATATTATCCGTTGTCTTACGCCTGGCTCTTTCTCAGCTTGGGTATCATGCAGAACATCTATCGCGATAATGCAGGAGAGTAGACAAAAACCTCTGAGAGTATTGATGATCACGGAGTTCCCCCGAAACGGAAAAGTTGAAGGGGGAGTCGAATCTGCCGCGTCAATACTCGCCGATGCCCTATCGCAATCACCGGACGTGGAAGCGCTGACCGTGCTCAATTTCAGGGAGGATATTTCCGTTGATGAGAGCATCCGGGTCGGCGAGAAAATGTCAGTCCGTTACCTTACGGGACAAAAGCGTCTCAACGTGCCGACGCGGGCCTATATGAGTTTGCTCAAAGCCAGGAGGATTGCCGAAGAATTCAAGCCGGATGTTGTTCACGGCCAATCCACTTCTATTCCCGGGGATTTGGCGATTAGGCTCGGCTACCCCTCAGTGGTCACGATTCACGGTGTTGGCAGCTACGAAGTGGAACTGCGCGAGAAGAAGAACGGTCTTGTCGGCAAGTACAGGATCTGGATGTCTCGTAGGATTTTGAGAGAAATCGAGCAACAGGCCACGATTGTAATTGCGCTTTCGGATTATGCTGAAGAGTATCTGAAAGGCATCCGGCGGCGATGTATCGTAAAAATCCCGAATGCCGTCCGTGCCGAGTTTTTTGCACCGGATGTAACGTCCTCCGATCCCAAACGGCTGATCTACGTTGGACTGCTTATTGAACGTAAGAACATTACCGGTTTGCTCCGTTCATTCCGGAAGGTTCTGGACAAGGTTCCTGATGCGGTTTTGGACATTGTCGGTGACCACCTTGATCCGGCATATCGCCGGGAAATTGATTCTACCCTCGACGATCCCCTCCGGCGGCAAGTGGTGTTTCACGGCGGAGTCTCGGGGAGAGCCTTGATTGATCTGATGGGATCAGCCTCGGCGCTTGTTCTGTTTTCGTTGTACGAAAACCTTCCGTGCGTCATCGGCGAAGCGCTTGCGCTCGGGACGCCGGTGATAGCGTCGGATGTCGGCGGTGTGAGCGAGATGGTGGCAAACGGTGTCACCGGACTGATCATACAATCTGAAGATGAACAAGCGATGGCAAACGCCATGTTGCGCCTCCTGGACGATCCGGCCCTGTGCGGAAAGATGGGAGCCGCTGCCGTACAGGTTGCCCGCGAACGATGGCTTCCCGGGGCGGTGGCGAGTGAAACCGTCAAGGCATACAGGAAAGCGATTCATATATCAAAGAATGTGAAAGTATAAGTCTGATATTCTCATCATCAACGATACCACACTTGTTAGGGAGGTACAATGAGCACGATGTTCAATTTCAACCCTGCCGATTACGCGGCGCAGTTTGCGCGTGAGGGATACGTTCACATCAGCGGAGGCCTCACCCCGGAGTATTTCAAACTGCTCGCACAGCAGGTTGACCGCTATCTTGAAGCGAACAAACTGAAGGATTGGGCAATCGGGAACAAACAGCAGAGCCTGTATGAATTCCCGACTGAGTCCGATTACTACGACCAGTTCATGAGGACAGTCGGGGCCGTCGTGGGACTTGACCCCCGGGCACTGACACTGTCCGAGAGGCATATCAAGGCCTACGAATCCAACGCCGATCCAAATCCACAGGCGCACAAGGATCGCTATGCTTCACAAATCTCCGTAGGTTTCTCCGTGTCCGTGCCGAAAGGTTCGAGGCTCGTACTTTATCCGAAAGATGAACTCTGGGTCAACCCGTATAACACGGCTGCAAGACTGCGGGCGGCATTGACCGAAGAAAATGCTCCGGAGAAAGCTCTTAAGAACGCAACAAAGATCGTAATCGAAGATGCACCCGGTGATGTGATGATCTTCCGCGGTAATGCCATCTGGCATTTGCGTGAGAACCCGGCAAACACGACGAACCTCTACTTGAAGCTCAACGCTTTCAATTGTGATCCGCTCGGTGAGGATCCGCATACAGAATCAGTGAGAGAGAAAACTCTCAAAGCGGTTACTGCTTCTGACGACGAGCTGAAACGCCTGATTCCGCTCATCGGTCGTCGCGTGGACTATGTCAACAGACAATACTCGCGCGACTGGCAAGAGGCAGTTGACATCGTGTTCTGGGGCGACAAGACAATGCGCGTACGGCATGATGATGTTTCCACATTGCGCCGTCTTGACTGGTCGAAGAATGTTGCAACAGTGTTGGGCGAGCACAATCACCAAAGCGAAAAGCAAGGGCTTGCACTCATCCGCAATCTTGCCTCGGCGGGCATTATCGATCTGTTTGAGCCCCTCGGCAACGGATAGGAGTGGAGACTGTTCAGCAGATGCAGCTTCGCACAGGGAGTAGGCCGCAGATTGCCATTCTCACGAACTACCCGTACGATGGCGCGACTTTTACGGGTGGTGTCGAGACGGCAACAGCCGGTTTGCTGGAAGGGCTGAAGAGGTACTCGGATGAGTTTGACTTCCGTGTCATAGCGCTTTCAAAGGACATTCCTTCTGACAGGACGGAGGTGAGGGAAGGAATGACGTTTGAGTTCGTCGCCGTTCCCTCGGGATGGTATGCAAGGCCACGGCTCATTCCCAACGTCGTGAATGCAGCTGTGAAATTGAAGAAATTACAACCGGATTTGGTGCATTGTCAGGACAATATGGCTCTGGCGATCGGCGCTATTATCGCTCATCGTCCAAGAATGCTGTTTACGGTTCATGGCATCAAATCTGTAGAATCACGGGTGTGGAAAGGGCCGGAGTATTGGAGTCACAAGATGGATGCCCTTCTCGAGCAGTTCGTACGGCATCGCTTCGACGAAGTGATTACGATTTCGCCCTATGTGGACGGGTTTCTCCCGACGCATGTGAAGAAGCATAACATAGCGAATCCCGTGCGGCAAATGTTCTTCGAGAATCCGCAGGAGGGTGAAGGGAGCAAGCAGATCCTGTTTGTGGGAGTGCTGACACAACTGAAACGTCCGCTGGACGTTCTTCGCGCGTTTGCATTTGTGCAACAGAAGCATCCCGACGCGCGGATCTCGCTTGTGGGACTTCCGGAAGACCCCGGCTATGAACAGGAGATGCTTGATTTCATCCGCTCCAACGGCTTGGGGGGCGTTGAATTCGCCCACAGAAAGTCGCAAACCGAAGTGGCCGGAATGATGCGGTCTGCAGGTGTTCTTGTTCTTGCCTCGGTGCAGGAAAACACACCGATGGTCATTGCCGAAGCGATGGCGAGCGGACTTCCGGTTATTGCGTCGAGAGTCGGCGGCGTACCGCTGATGATTGAGCACGGAAAGACGGGCATGTTGTTCAATTGCGGCGATGTTCAACAACTTGCCGCAAACATAAACGAAGTTTTTGATAATGCGGGCTTGCGGCGAAGCCTCTCGCGCGCGGGGAGGGAAAAGGCCCGCGCAACGTTCTCCGCTGCTGCTGTTGCCGAAGCAACAGTACGTTTGTACAAAGACACTTTACGATCATAGACAATGAGCACGCCGGTTGTGTTGCACGCGATACGCGGTTACCTCTCGCCAACGGAGACTTTCGTTGGCAATCAGGTAACGCGCCTGAAGCGTTATTCGCCGGCCGTTGTTGCTCATCATCGCAGTCCGAACAGGGAATTCGACATCGAACCGATGTATGTGATCGAAGATCATGCGGCTGGAGTCGGAGGTGTCGCGGGAAAAATGGCGTACAAGCTGTTCCGCACCCTGACAAAAGAGGAGGCAGCACGTGTTGTTGCATGGGCTGAGGCGTTCAATCCTGTGTTGCTGCACTGCCATTACGCGGTCGATGCCGCGTACTTCCTGCCGCTATACCGTATGTTGGGTCTGCCTGCGTTAGTGTCACTGTACGGATATGACGTGTCGTCTTTCCCTAACGCATTCGGCGGCATCGGGAAGTTGTATATGAAGAACGTTTTTTCAGAGATGGATTTCTTCCTTGCAATGTCGGATGACATGAAAGCTGATGCCGTGGCATTGGGCGCACCAGAGGAAAAGGTGATCGTGCATTATCACGGGATCAATGCCGCCCGCTTCAGCTATGAGGAGCGGTCATACGCCTCGCGGGAGCACTTTACGATACTCTGCGTCGGGACACTCGAGCCGAAGAAAGGGCAACATCATCTTCTTCGTGCCGTAGCGAATCTCCGGCAGGATCGACCGCAGCTTCCTATCCGTCTAGTGTTTGTCGGAAAAGGCCCGCTGCAAGACGAAATGGAACAAATCATCAACGAACATCATCTGGAAAACTGTGTGGAGATGGCCGGCTACGTGCCGCATCTTGACGGCCGATTTCTAGCGTTTTACAGAAACGCTGATGTTTTCGTGCATTTCAGTTCTACCCAGCCGGACAACGACAAGGAAGGCATACCGGGTACGATTGTAGAGGCGATGGCATCCGGCTTGCCGGTGATTGCGACCCGACACGCAGGCATTCCAGAGGTCATTGACAACGGCACCCACGGGATTTTGCTTGACGAGTCTGACACAGAAGGAATTGCTCGTTCGATTCTCGAGCTGTACGAATCTGAATCACTTCGACGCAAGCTCGGAATGAATGCGGCACAACGCGCTCTCACTGAACTTGATCTCACAACCAAAACGGCATTGCTTGAAGAGATATATGATCGTGCGGTGTCCCTCTCAAGAGGACATCGTAGACCGGCGGCAGGGAGGGTATATGTCTAAGCAGTGGACTGTCCGCTCTGCATCAAAAAAGATGCGAGAGATAGTGTACGAATTTCTTCCCCAGCCGGTCAAAGTCCGGGCATCGGAGTTCATGCACAAGCACTCAAAAGGGCCCTACGTCTATCATGATCCTGCCGTTCATCCTGCAGCCGGCTTGCGGCGCGGTGCAGTAACGTTTTCTATCGATTTCGAACTCGCTTGGGGATGGGCATACGCAAACACCGACTCAACCAACGCGGTGGAGCTCGGACTTCATGAACGGAGTCAAGTGCCGAAGATCCTTGAGGTGATGGATGAATGCAACACTCCCGCAACGTGGGCAACGGTCGGACACCTGTTTCTCTCCGAGTGCCGGCGCAACGGCAGCGGGCTCGCTCACCCGGACGTCAAGCGTTTGCCGCATTTTCATACAGAGTATTGGAATTTCAAATCGGGTGACTGGTTTCAAGTGGATCCCTGCACAAATTACAAAAACGACCCCGCCTGGTATGCGCCCGATCTGATTGAACAGATTCTTCGGGCAAAGGCGGGACATGAGGTAGGTTGTCATGGGTTTTCGCACAGCGGTTTCGGGATATATTGTCCCGCCGCAGTTGCAGAAAGCGAAATCGATGCTGCATTGGAAGCCATGAAGCCTTTCGGGATACAGCCAAAGAGTTGGGTATTTCCCGGCAACGACGAGGGTCACTTCGCGGCGATTGCTGCCCGCGGGTTTCGTAACGTCCGGTCGTTTCCTGTGAGCCCCGCGGAAATTTCGCTTCCGCTAAAACGAAGCGACGGAATGTGGGCAATCCCTGACTCAACGCCGATCGATCTTGAGGGAAGCGGCTGGGATTATAACGAGCGCCTTGCACGATTGAAACGCTTCATCGACACCGCCGCACGGACACGATTGTCTGCACATATCTGGTTTCATCCATCTCTGCCTTCAGAGCAAATGAATGGACTGTTGTTTCCGTTGCTCAGGTACTGTGCCAGTCTGCGGGACAGGGGGGACATAGACATTCTCACAATCGATCAATTAGTTGACGCCACAGAAAAGGCACTCGAAGGAGAGGGTAGACGCTGATGTGCGGCATAGTCGGGACATATTCGTACAATTCACGCGAACCGGTGAAGAAGCCGCTGTTGGAGAAAATGACGGAAAGTCTTGCCCACCGCGGACCTGACGGATTCGGGTACTTCATATCGGATGACAAGACTCTCGGTTTTGGACACCGCCGTCTCTCGATCATCGATCTTAACACCGGCGACCAGCCTATGTGCAACGAGGATGGCACCGTCTGGATTACGTTCAACGGAGAGATCTACAATTACAGGGAGCTTCGCAATCAGCTAAAGCAACGGGGGCACGTATTCAAGACCGCCAGTGATACTGAGGTGATCGTTCACGCTTATGAAGAGTGGGGAACGGACTGCGCTGCCAAGTTTAACGGCATCTTCGCGTTCGGCATTTGGGATGACAGGCGGCGACAGCTCTTTGTTGCCCGCGACCACTTCGGAGTGAAGCCCCTGTACTATCATGACAATGGCAGCAGTATCCACTTTGCATCGGAGTTGAAGGCGATAATTTGTGATTCACGCGTACCCCGTACGCTGGATTGCGATGCGCTCCACTTATGTCTGACCTTCAGGCATACCCCTTCGCCGTGGACACTGTTCAAGTCCGTCAGAAAACTCCCCCCCTCGCATTACATGGTCGTTAATGATAACGGGGTGTTCACGACCTGCTATTGGTCGACGGCGCCTGAGATCAACCGTCACAAAAACGAACAGGAATGGCTGGAGGAACTCGCTGCCGTCTATCCCGAGGCGATCAGAAGACAGATGGTAAGTGATACACCCATCGGGCTTTCGCTGAGCGGCGGAGTTGACTCAAACACGATTCTTGCCTTGATGACGAAAGAGCAAAGCCACGTTCATACATTCACCGTCGGATTCGACGGGGCGCCTTCGGAAGATGATGAAATAACTGCAGCCAAGGAGGCATCGAAGGTGTTCGTCGCGGACTTCACGTCTGACAGGGTCAGTGAACACGATTATATGGATTTCATGAGTTCCTACCTCTGGCACCTCGAAGAGCCAATAGGGAACGAATCGGCGGCGGCGTATTATTTCGTTGCAAAATTGGCGCAGTCGAAAGTCAAGGTACTTCTCAGCGGTCAGGGGGCAGACGAACCGTTTGCAGGATATCCGAGACATCTCGCGGCCCAGTATTCCCAGTATCTGCAGTGGATTCCCCCGGGGTTGGTCCGGGTAATCGGGGGAATGGTCGTGCCACTGTTCAGAAACAACGAGTCCCCGGGGCGGCTTGTCGACCATCTCGCTCAAGGGGATGAAGTATATCAGTTCCTCAGCACGTACAGTATTACTACTCCTTCCATGAGGACAAGGCTATTCAATCCGGATCTGCTGGTCAAAAGCAGTTCGTACCTGCCCGCAGATTACATGAGAGGGCAACTTGCCCGTGCGCCCCTCGGAACAACGCTCGAGAAGATGACCTACCTTGATGCTCGCACGTCTCTCAGCGACAATCTTCTATTGTGCGGCGACAAGATGGCAATGGCAGCAAGCGTCGAAATGCGTGTTCCCTTTCTTGACCTTGAGTTGATGAGGGTGGCAGAGTCGATTCCGGGTTCCTTCAAGGTCCGTGACTTCAACAATAAAGTGATCCACAAAAAAGTTTGCGAGCGCTGGCTTCCCGAGAGTGTTGTCCACCGGAAAAAGATCGGCTTTAACGAGGCCATGGGAATCTGGCTCCGCCGCAATCTCGATCCGTTGCTGGCAGAATTGACGACTTCTCCGGATTCCATTACACGCGCAATGTTGAACCCGGCATACGTAAGAACGTTGCGGGATGAGCACAACTCAGGCCGACAGGATAATTCCCGGATACTCTTTTTGCTTCTTTCAATCGAGGCCTGGCGCAAGGTGTTTGCATGACGCTCACCGGGGCTCGCATAGCAATGGTTGCGTATGCAAACTACTTTACGGATGCCCGCATCAAGAACTATGTTGATGCTTTGCTCGATGCGGGGGCGGTAGTGGATGTTGTGGCGCTCGGTCGCGGTTCATCCTCAACTGAGCGGCTGTTTGTCTGCAACCTTGGCACGAAGTATTGGGGGAAGAGTGTCGCAGGGTATGTTCTCTCGCAGGCGCTGTTTATGATAAGGGCATTCTGGTGTCTGTTTATGCGATCGTTCTCAGGCAAATACGCGGTGATTCATGTGCACAACATGCCGAACGTTCTGGCCCTGATAGGATTACCGTTCAAAGTAGTCGGAACGAGGGTTATTCTTGATGTACATGACACGATGCCCGAAGCATATGCCACGAAGTTCGGCCTCGACGCTGCCGGGCTTCCGATGAAGATGCTAATCGCGGAGGAGGTGCTTTCGGCGGCATGTGCCGACCGCGTCATTACTACCAATACGATGCACAAGGAAGTGTTGGTGGAACACGGCATACCGCAAGGAAAGATTGTGTTGATCTACAATGTCGGCAATCCGAAGATCTTCAAACCGGCACAGCATACGACAAACGGGAAGGAGCTCTGGCTCGGATATCATGGCACGATTGCGCGTCGTCTTGGAGTCTTCCTTATCATCGATGCGCTCGGCCTTGTCAAGGTTGAGTGCCCCGAAGTCCGGTTTCTCTGCATCGGCGAAGGGGATGATCTCGATGAATTGAAGTCACGGGCGGAACAGCAAGGCGTTGCACACATGGTTGAGTTCAGGCCGTTCACAGAGGTCGAAAAGCTGCCGAAGGAACTGGGCAGAGTGGAGGTCGGGGTGATTGGCAATACGAAAGAAACCGAAACGAAGCGGAACTTTATGCTCCCGGTGAAAATGCTGGAATATGCGGCTATGGAAATTCCGACAATTGCGCCGAGGCTCAAGGTCATCGAACGGTATTTCGAGCCGGGGTCGGCGTTCTTCTATGAACCCGACAGTCTTGCAGGGCTCGCCGCTGCAATTAGGGAACTGTATCAGAACCGTGGGGAGATTGCAACGAGAATTGAAGGCCTCAGGTCCTTTAACCGGCAATATAACTGGAGCGTGATGGCGGATCGATATGTAGCGCTGATTCAAGAGCTACGGAACTGATGGGATTAACGGTCGATATACTCGATCCGTGTTCTTCGAATGAATGGATGCAACTTGTGCAGTCTCATCCCGACGCCGGGATTTTTCATCATCCCCAATGGTTGGCGATGCTGCGCGAAACGTACGGCTACGGGATCTTTGCCGTGTGCGTCCATGAAGAAGGAGACATCAAGGCCGGTGTGCCGTTTGCGGACATCAAGAGTCCCCTTACCGGGCGCAGGTGGATATCGTTGCCCTTCTCGGATCATTGTCGTCCCCTTGTGCAAAGGGGAGATACTGATGCAATGGAAGCGTTGCTCGGGTTTCTGCGCCAAAAGCATGACGGGGGAATCCCGAAGATCGAACTTCGCTGGAATGTTACAACACGTCAGAGTGTGTTCCACGAAGAAGAGTTCGTTCTTCACACGCTGGAATTGAGCGAAGGATACGATGCACTATTCAAGCGGTTTGAGAAGCAAACGCTACGGCGCTCGATACTGAAGGCGGAAAAGTCGGGTGTGACTGTCCGTGAAGGCCGGAGCGAAGATGACCTGGCTTCATTCTATGCGCTGCAGGTGAACACCCGCAGGCGGCTGGGAGTGCCAGCGCAGCCGCGTGAATTTTTTGAAGCGGTCTGGCGATATATCATACACGAAGGGTTGGGTTTTTTGTTGATTGCGGAGAAAGAGGGACAACCGCTTGCGGCGAATATGTACTTCCGGTTCGGCAAGACGGTGTATTATAAATATGGCGCGTCGGATTTTCGTTTCAAGGAGTTCCGGCCGTCGCATGCCGTGATGAACGAGGCGATCCGCAAGGCATGCAAGGATGGCGCAATGTTCTTTGATTTCGGCCGGTCGGATAGCGACGGTGACGGTCTCCGGCGGTTTAAAAGCGGATGGGGGAGCAGTGAAGCCCCGCTCGTCTATACACGCATCGGAGGCAAGGAGCCGGTGAACAAACCGTCCCTTGCGAGGCAGTTGGTCAGTAGTGTAATCAAACATTCCCCCGAGTTCGTATGCCGGATTAGCGGCAGACTTTTGTACAAACACTTTGCGTGACGTGATGGAACACTTGACAGGGGAAAAAAAGACAACAATCCCCGAACGGCAGGGTCGGGATCAGAATCCCGTGGAGTACTATCTCCTTGAGCGCTATAAGAAAACGAGGAACCGTCGGGGCCTTCTTGCGCTGTATTACACGCTTCGGCCCCTGCTACCGCGCCCATTGCAACTGCTGATGCGACGGATTTATGCCCGTCGACAGGCAAAAACGGCCTTTCCGGCATGGCCTATCGAGCCAATTCTTGTTGAGAAAGCCAATGAAGATATGCGGGAACGCATTCTGCAAAGCGATACAGGCTCGATTCCTTTGATCAACTTCTGGCCGAACGGAGCGCAAGCCGCCGTTATCCTCACGCACGACGTGGAGTGGGAGTACGGGGCGAAGAATATCGCACGGGTCCGAGCCGTCGAGAAAAAATATGGTGTCGTCTCATCGTGGAATTTCGTGCCGGAAAGATATTCGTTCGACAAGAGCATCTTCCACGTGTTACAGACGGAGGGCTGTGAGATCGGGGTCCACGGACTTTATCACGACGGACGCGACTTCGCGTCACGGGAGATTTTTGAAGAGAGACTTCCGAAAATGAATGCGTACCTGAAAGGCTGGAAAGCAACCGGTTTCCGTTCGCCTGCCACCCACAGGCATCCTGACTGGATTCCCATGCTCAATGCCGAGTACGATTCCTCATACCCTGACACTGATCCGTTCGAGCCACAGGCAGGGGGCTGCTGCTCCATCTTTCCATTCTTTCTCAAGAATGATATGGTTGAGCTTCCGATCACGCTGCCGCAGGATCACACAATGTTCGAAATTCTTCGGGTGAAAGATATCGATCTCTGGAAGAAAAAAACCGACTGGATAATCGAAAACCACGGCCTTGTCAATATCATCGTCCATCCGGACTATATGTTGACGGAGGAAGCACTCGGTCACTACGAAGAATTTTTGAAGTACATTACCTCTTTTAAGAACCTCTGGTTTGCGCTGCCGCGGGACGTCGCCCGGTGGTGGCGTGACCGTGCGGCCTCCAGGGTAGTTGAATTCGATGGCATCGATCCGATCATACAAGGACCCGCCGCAGAACAGGCCACGGTGGCGTGGGCGTCATTGCAGGGGAACAAGGTTGTATACGGTAATTCACGGTCAACTCATCTAAAACATCCCAAAAACGGAACGAAATGAAAGTCCCATTTGTCGATTTGAAAGCCCAGTACGCGTCGTTGAAGCCGGAGATGCTTGCGGCGGTCGGGAATATCATGGAAACATCACAGTTCATTCTTGGCAAGGCTGTAGAGGATTTTGAGCGCGACTTTGCAGCGGCACATGGTGTGAAGCATTGCATCGGCGTTGGAACCGGTACGGATGCGCTGCATGTTGTGCTTTGGGCGCTGAACGTCGGGCCGGGAGATGAAGTCATTACAGTGTCGCATACGTTCATTGCTACTGCGGAAGCGATCTCGCTCACAGGTGCAACGCCCGTGTTTGTTGACATCGATCCGGTCACATACACAATGGACCCGGCCCTTCTGGAAAAAGCCATCACACCAAAAACAAAGGCGATTATTCCCGTGCACTTATATGGTCAACCGGCTGCCATGGATGAGATAATGGCAGTCGCCGACCGTCACGGTATACCCGTGGTGGAAGATGCCTGCCAGGCACATCTTGCGCAGTTCAACGGCAAGTACGTCGGGCAGTTCGGTGTCGCGGCGGCCTTCAGCTTTTATCCGGGAAAAAACCTCGGGGCATATGGCGAAGCGGGCGGAGTTACAACAAACGATGACGAGCTTGCGCGGAAGATACGCCTGTTGCGCGACCATGGGTCCGAAAAAAAATATCATCACACGGTGTGGGGACATAACTACAGGCTTGACGGAATACAAGGAGCTGTTCTGGGCGTAAAACTTCCGCATCTTGACGCATGGACAAAAGCACGCCGTTACCATGCGCAGGCATATTCCGCCGCTCTGGCCGGGTGCGGCAACCTTGTCATCCCGAGAGAGCATCCTCGTGCCCTGCATGTATATCATTTGTATGTCATTCAAACGCCACACAGGGACGAGTTACAGAAATTCCTTGCTTCATGCGAAGTTGCTACCGGACTGCACTATCCGGTGCCGTTGCATCTTCAGCCTGCGTATGCTTCGTTGGGATACAGTCAAGGAGATTTCCCGGTTACCGAACAGGTTGCATCACAGGGCCTGTCGTTACCGATGTTCCCCGAACTTTCAGGAGAGCAGGTGGAGCATGTTGTTTCATCGGTCAAAGATTTTTTTGATTAGCAAAACAGAAGTGAGAATTCACATGGGGGGTCATGGGGGAAGCAGTCACCCATGACCCCTTCGCGTTATAGGATGTACGTTCAAACAGGGTTGGGGTGGAAAGTGTGGGATGTCGCACAGGAAACCGAGGGTAAGTTCCGTATTGTGTTGCAAGAACACGTATGTTATCCCTCCATCGGCGTTCTTCCCCCGCATAGTTCCCCCAAGCACATATAGACGATGCGAATGCAGTAACGCGTTTCCCCCGACTGCGATAACACGGATACAATCATGATAACTTCCCGGCGATATCCGGTTTACAAGTATGTTCTAGCCGCTCTGGACTGGTGTACCATCGTAGCGGCCTATGCCGCTGCGTTCGTGGCAGAAGGGCGCTGGCTTGTTGAGCATCCTGATCTTGGCGGGTGGTTGCTTGCAGGGCTCATTGGTTTTGTGGCAACAATCGGAGTGCTGACGGTATACGTCTTCCATCACTTCGGGCTGTATCAGATTCATGTGTTCGTGACAATCGTAGACCATGTTCTGCAGATCGTCAAAGGACTTCTCATCGTCCTTGTGAGTGTAGCGGTGCTGTCGTTCTTCATCAGATTGGAATTCATTGTTGACAGCCGGCTGCTCACGGGGCTTTTTGCTCTTGCAGCATTTGTCATGCTGATCACTGTGCGTGTTGTCGTCTTCCGGCAAATATACCTGTATCTCTCACGCAACAAAGTGTTGCAGCGGCCGACATTGATTCTCGGCGCTAAGGACAATGGACGGAATGTTGCAGTAAATCTCTTCCTTCATGACTACATAGGACTGCGTGTGGTCGGGTTTCTGGATGATGAGTTGCTTCCTGAGACTGCGGTATTCAACGGGGCAAGAGTGCTCGGCAAGGTTGATGACCTTGACGAGATTGTAAAACGCCATCATGTCGAGGAAGTGCTGATCTGTCTCGAGAACATCGATTATACACGGCTGATGGAGATCATGGAGCGGGCGGTCAACAACAATCTCATCGTCAAAATTGCGTCGCCATTATATGAGATTGTTCCTTTGCGGCGGGCCATCGAGCATTACGGAAACATTCCGGTAATCGGTGTATTTCAGTCGGGTATGACACCGAAACGTGAACTGTTCAAGCGCGTCTTTGACGTGGCGTTCGCGTCCATCATATTTGTGCTGCATCTCCCACTGTTCATCATGATAGCTGTGGCGATCAAATTGGATTCCCGTGGGCCGATTCTGTACAAGCAGCAGCGGGTCGGGAAGAACGGCAAGGAGTTCTTTCTCTATAAATTCAGGTCGATGACGGTCGGCGGGAACGATGACGACGATCGTAAGAAACAGATGGCCGACTTCATCAAAGATAAACGAAAATATGACCCGAATGCCCCGGTGTCGACAAAAATTGTGAACGCAGCGCGTGTGACACGCACCGGGAAATGGCTGAGGAAATTGAGTCTGGACGAACTGCCGCAACTGATCAATGTGCTGAAGGGCGAAATGAGTCTTGTCGGGCCGCGCCCATGTCTTCCCTACGAGTGGGCACATTACGAAGAATGGCATAAGCGTCGCTTGAGTGTGCTGCCGGGACTTACAGGCATGTGGCAGGTGAGCGGGCGCAGCGTCGTGGGTTTTGAGGATATGGTTATTCTTGACTTGCACTACATCCAAAACGCGTCTCTTCTGCTGGATGTACGTGTGCTTATTAAAACTATTCCGGTTATGCTTTTCGGTACCGGGGGGAAATAACAATCAACGGAAAGTGAATTTATGAAAATCGCTGTTGTCGGCTTGGGGTATTGGGGGCCCAATCTCGTGCGTAATTTTCTCGGAACGGACGGAGTGAGCGGGGTAATTGCATGCGATATGATGCCCCGACGCCTGGAAAATATCCGGAAGAAGTTCCCGATGGTTGAAACCACGTCCTCGTATGAGGATGTGCTTCGTAATGACGATGTCGCCGGCATCGTTATCGCAACACCCGTATCGTCACACTATCCCCTCGGGATGAAAGCACTTCAGGCGGGCAAGCACTTGTTGATCGAAAAGCCGATGGCATCCAAGACCTCGGAAGCGGAAGAGTTGCTGGAACTTTCCTACAGCAAAATGCTGACCCTGATGGTGGATCACACCTTCGTCTACACGAGCGCCGTCCAGAAGATGAAAGAGTTGATCTCGAAGGGTGATATCGGGGATGTCCTGTACTTTGACTCCGTCCGTGTCAACCTCGGATTGTTCCAGCACGATACCAATGTGATCTGGGATCTTGCGCCGCACGACATTTCCATCATGGACTATCTGATTGATGACAAACCGATTGCCGTCTCATGTGTCGGCGTCAATCACTTCAGCGAGTTCGAAGACGTCGCGTACCTGACCGTTCATTTCGCCGAGAAGCTGATTGCACAATTTCATGTCAACTGGCTCTCACCGGTGAAGGTGCGACGCATCATGGTGGGCGGCACCAAATTGATGGTGGTGTATGATGACATGGAGACGAGCGAGAAGATAAAGGTCTACGACCGGGGCGTAGACGTGAAGGAGGAGGATTCCGTGTACAAGAAACTCGTCCAATACAGGATCGGGAACATGTATTCACCGAACATCGATCCGGGCGAGGCGCTTGCACGTATGGCGGGGGAGTTCGTCGGCTGTATAAATACCGGTAAGCCGTCCATCTCGGATGGGCAGTCAGGTCTCAACGTTGTCAAAGTGCTTGAGGCGGCGAACATCTCCATTAAGGCTGGCGGCAGGCGTGTTGATTTGTCACACCTCTCGCGGTCCCACGGCCGCGCGTTGTATTCCCTACCAACATTTCAAAACTAAATATGAGCAACCTCTATCAAAGTATAGCCCCTGATGTAAAACTCGGGAAGAATGTCCGGATCTTCAACTTCGTCAATATGTACGGTTGCGAAGTGGATGATAACACGAAGGTCGGGGCGTTTGTTGAAATTCAAAAAGGGGTGAGAATCGGGAAGAACTGCAAGATCTCTTCACACACGTTCATTTGCGAGGGAGTCACAATCGAGGATAATGTGTTCGTCGGACACAACGTCTCGTTCATCAACGACAAGCATCCGAGGGCTACAAATTCCGACGGTTCGATGCAGACGGAAGCAGACTGGAAGGTTGAGAAGACGGTGGTGAAGAAGGGGGCTTCGATTGGCACCAGCGCAACAATTCTCTGCGGAGTTACGATTGGGGAAAATGCGATTGTTGGCGCCGGAAGTGTTGTCACAAAAGACGTTCCACCCGACACGATCGTTGCAGGGGTACCCGCACGGGTCCGGAAGTCCGTCTGACGACTTATCTGTCGTGCACGATAGTGGGGGAGCGGTCGCCAACGGCCGCTCCTTTTTTGTTGTCGGGTGATTCTGTATATTTCTGCATCACCATTTCCCAACAGCTAAATTGCAAATCGTATGACTACCAAGGCACCTTCAAACGTCCGCAACGCGCCAGAAAGCTCCCTTGAGCGCGTGGCATACTCGGCCGTTGCGTCCATTCCCACGGTCGAGCCGCACGATCAGGACAGGCTCGGCTACAGTGTCTGGCGCTTTTTGACCGAGCGCCGTGATTCGTTGGAGCAGGTCGTTCATAACGCCGGTGCGCGGCTCCTCATTACCGAGGAAGAGGCGCTCGGACGCATCAAGGATTCGCTGCGCACGGCCGGCGTCGAGATCTGATAGTTTTATGGAACTGTTCTTTCTCGCATTTATACCATTATTTGTGGCCATTGATGTTCTCGGGGTGTTGCCGCTGTTTGTGACGTTCACAGAAGGCCTCGACCGACGTCAGCTTCGCGTTCTTACCATAGAAGCCGTTCTTGCCGCATTCGTTGTGTCCCTTGTTTTTCTCGCAACAGGAAAGCTCTTGTTTGCGTTTCTCGGCATCACGGAGAGCGACTTCCGCGTCGGCGGTGGAATTGTTTTGCTTGTTCTTGCTGTGAGCGATCTCCTCTTTTCGAAAGAGCGAAAACGTGACCCCGATGCCGCCGTCGGTGTTGTACCCATCGGGATTCCTCTGATCATGGGTCCTGCTGCGCTTACAACCATCATTATTCTCGTTGATTCATACGGCTACGTGTGGACGGTTGCCTCATTGCTGGTAAATATGTTGATTGTGCTGGTGGTATTTTTGCAGTCGCGGTTGCTGCTGCGGGTCTTGGGAACGGCAGGCTCACGAGCCGTCGGGAAAGTGATAGCGCTGTTCCTTGCTGGTATTGCAGTCAGCATGATTCGCAGCGGCATAACAGAAATGTTGAAGGGATGAGGGCATGGCCGAGAATATTGTCAGCTTAATTGATCCGGAACCCCCGAACCGGTACAGGTTCGACTATATAGGGATGCACCGGTACTACATTGCGATGCCCGTGGCGGCTTCAAAGAAGATATTCTCCAGCCGGGAAATTGTTGTTGCAACACTTAATGTCCTGCGTGACACAGCCATGGCTGCACACTTCGATGTGTATGCCTACTGCTTTCTTCCCGACCAACTCGTTCTGATTGTGCGCGGCAAGAAAGATACATCTCACATGAAGGAATTCGTTACAGAGTTCCGCCGCCAGGCCGCGCTCCAATTGGAACCGGGCCTTGGCCACCCACTCTGGAAAAAGAAGTACCTCGAACGGGTTCTCCGGAAGACCGAAGATAGCAGGGCTGTTGCCGAGACCGTCTTCAACATGCCGGTGAAAGCGGGCTTGGCATCAAAACCCTCCGAGTATCCCTTCCAAGGCTCATTCGTAATCATGCCAAGAGAAAAAGAAGCAAGGCGAAATCGACAGTAGTTTCACCGCGCTGTTTGCTCATTCTCCTGCTCAAAGATTGATATATTGTTGCCAGCAAGAATTATCCGAAACCACCTCTGCCCGATGTTTCGAAGTCTTCGCTTCCGGGATCTGATAACGAAGCAGTACTGAATCCGCTATAGCCCGCCCACTTCTTTTCCAAGCTCATAGAGCCTTATCAGGTGTTCCCCTTATGCCCTTCAAAGTGTCACTCATCATCCCACAACAAGATTTGATGGCAGTCTTTGCCGTCGAGTTCGTTCTAAGCAATTCAACGTAGTTTCCTTTCCACGCGTCGCGTGTTGCCCCCATCACATTTCTGTGTCAGGCTATCCCCTACGTAAGTCGAAGCAAATATGTGACAAGCATTTCGGATTTTATCGTAAGGACCCTTTGAGCAGTATTTACTATAGTGATAAAGGTAGATACTCATATTCGAATGAGAAATGAAAGGAGCACACGGTGGCTCTTGTACAGGAAAAGTCACAGACGCCCTCGGCTGGCAATTCATACAATATTCTACTCATCGAAGATAATCCACAAGATGCCAGGCTTGTCGTTGAGTTGTTGAAGCGGGCGGAAATCGATGTGTACGTGACCGAGAGGGTTGCTACTCTGGATGAGGCCCGCAAGCGATTGGAATCACAGTCGTACGATGCAGTTCTTCTCGACATGGAGCTGCCCGACGGACTCGGACTCGATTTTCTGCCGGTGATGAAGGAGCGCACTCCGCAGACTCCCGTGATTCTCTTCACAGGAAGAAATGAGCGTGACCTGGCCTTACGCGTGATTCGTGCAGGAGGGCAGGACTACCTTGTCAAAGGGCGCACAAACAGTGAAATGATGGAAAGAGCGATCCGCTACTCGATCGAACGGAAGAAAATCGAAGTCGAGCGCGAGCGGCTCGTGCAGGAACTCCAGGAGGCACTGATCGAAGTCAAAACGCTCAGCGGCCTGCTCCCGATCTGTGCATGGTGTAAAAAGGTCAGGGATGATGAGGGGTACTATCACCAAATCGAATCGTACATCACGGCGCGTACTGAGGCGAGGTTCAGCCATGGCATTTGCCCAACCTGTCTCAAAGAACGGTATAGCGATTACTTCGAAAATGAGGAAGGGTCGCCGGCCACTGGAGAGTGTACACACGAACACTGAGGAGAGCATGTTCATAGCAATCAGCAAATTTATTGTCGCAAATGGCATGACAGCCGCCGTTCATGATGCCTTTGCGAACAGACCGCACGTCGTCGATGCATATCCCGGCTTCGTCAAGCTTGATGTGTTATCGTCGCAACAAAATCCGGATGAGGTGTGGCTTGTGACGTATTGGAACGATCGAAACAGTTATGATCGATGGCATAGCAGCCCGGAGCATCATCAGACGCACAGGTTCATTCCCAAGGGATTGAAACTCGTTCCCGGCAGCGCTCAACTGATGTTCTTTGATCATATCTGTTCATAAGGATACCAACCATGGCTTTGAAAAATCTGCTTGAAGATCGACAGCTTGAATTGGCCGAAGCAATCACCGAACGGCATTACCAGCGAAATCCCGAGCTCGAGTTCCGGTTCGGACCGGCCGGGAAGGCAAAGTGCCGTCAAGATGCGGCGTATCATCTTAGCTATTTGGGAAGAGCGATCGAGACGGATAGCCCTGCACTGTTCGTGGATTATGTGGCCTGGGCCAAAACAATGCTCGCATCGCGCAAAGTCCCCGCCTCCGATCTGGCTGCCAACCTGGAAGTGTTGCTTTCGGTTGTTCTTGAGCATATACCAGACGAAGCGTCGAAAACGACCGTCCGTTCGATTGTCGAAGCCGGGTTGTCCAGACTCCCTACAATGCCCGCCTCTATCCCGACATTTATCGGCGCCGACGAACCGTTGGCGGGTCTTGCCGAGGCCTATCTCCATTACCTTCTGTCAGGAGAACGACAAAAAGCCAGTACTTTGGTGCTCAATGCCGTAAAGGAGGGGATAGCCGTACGTGACGTGTACCTGCATATTTTTCAGAAAGTCCAGCATGAAATAGGCCGGCTTTGGCAGGAGAACAGAATCTCTGTTGCCCAGGAGCATTATTGCACGGCGGCGACGCAGCTTATTATGTCGCAACTGTATCCCTACATTTTCGCGTCGGAGAGGAACGGCAACGCCATGGTCGCGGCGTGTGTTAGCAGGGAATTGCATGAGATAGGGGTACGGATGGTGGCTGATTTCTTTGAGATGAACGGCTGGGACACCTACTACCTCGGTGCAAATGTGCCTCACGAGAGTGTGATTGAAGCACTTGTCAAACAGAATGCAAGAATTCTTGGGATCTCGGCGACGATGACATTTCACATTGCGGAAGTGGAGAAACTGATTGCGTCGGTGCGGTCATCCGAGGCAAAGCATGTGCGTATCATGGTGGGTGGCTATCCGTTTAATGTCGATACGGAGCTGTGGGAAAAAATCGGGGCGGATGGATCGGCAACCGATGCCGCCCTTGCAGTTACTCAAGCGTCAGCCATGATACACTAGATTAGTCGATACCAGGGGGAAATGATGAATGAGGGATTGGCACTTTGGTGCTCAACCTCAGGTGTTATTGAAACAGCTCTTTATTGCACACTCGAAATCCGGGCGGAGGATTTTGAGAATCGTCCTTTCTCTGACATCCTTGATCCGGCCAGCAAGAGCAAAGCGGCCGCCTTTCTTGAAGTAATCCTCAACAACAACGCCGCGTTTGACTGGGAAATGAATGTGCCGCAGCAGGGAGTGCTTTCAACTCTGCATTTCGCGGGTAGCCTTATAGGCGGTCGTGTTCTTATACTTGGTGCTGCTTCACGCAGTGAAATGAGCAGGCTTACCGAAGAATTAGCTTTGATCAACAGCGACCAGGTAAACCGGCTCCGTATTGCCATGAAGGACCTTGCGCTCCAGTCGGTCATTACCCAGAGCCGCGAGGATGCGCATTACGATGAACTCACACGCCTGAACAATGAGTTGACGAACCTGCAGCGTGAATTGGCAAAGAAGAACGAGCAGCTCAAGACGCTCAACGAACAAAAAAACCGTTTCATCGGCATGGCCGCGCATGATCTGCGTAATCCCCTCGGCGCAATCAAATCCTACAGTGAATTTCTTGCCGACGAACTCGGCCCTGATATCAGCCAGGAGCACCGGGAGTTCCTCTCGATCATTCACAATTCCAGCGAGTTTATGCTGCACCTTGTCGAGGATCTCCTGGATGTTGCCAAAATCGAAGCAGGGAAACTCCAGTTGGAACTATTTCCTGCCGATCTTCCTGCACTCATTGCCAGAAATCTGGCGATCAACAGGCTTCTCGCAGACAAGAAGAACATCACCATCCATCACATAGTGTGTGACGAGATACCGCAGATTCTCCTCGACGAAGCAAAGATTACGCAAGTGCTCAACAACCTTATTAGCAATGCGGTGAAGTTCTCAAACCCCGGAACTGCTGTTACGGTGCATCTATGCCGGATAGCAGACAATGTTGTTATCAAGGTGTCTGACCAGGGTCAGGGCATTCCTGACCATGAACTGCAAAAGCTGTTCAAACCGTTCCAGCGGACCAGTGTACGGGCCACTGGAGGCGAGTCAAGTACCGGATTGGGTTTGTCGATTGCACACAGCATTGTGCTTGGGCATAAGGGGACGATCGAGGTGGAGAGTGCCGTGGGGGTGGGTACGACATTTATCGTAACCCTTCCCTTGATAATCGAGTAGGATATGGCGGCTACAATACTTCTTATCGATGATGACCCCCGGTACCGTGCGGCATTGGTGCGATTGCTTGCATCGGCAGGTTACGCGTTGGAGGAGGCGGATTCGTGCGCAACGGGGTGGACGAAGGCACTTCAGTATAAACCGGATCTCATTATACTCGATCGTGTGCTGCCTGATGGAGACGGGCTGGAGTTGTGTACAAAATTAAAGCACAGCGGGGAGTTGCCGCACACTTTCATTGCGCTGCTATCGGGACTGAAGAATACCGCGTCTGATACCGCCGAGGGGTTGGATGCCAGCGCAGATGCATACTTCGTCCGCCCCATTTCAAATGATGAATTGATCGCCCGGGTTCGGGCGTTGCTGAGAGCGCAGCGAGCAGAGATGCGTTTGCGCGCAAGCGAGGAGTCTCTGCGTTCGTTACTGGAAAACTCTCCCGATGTCATTCTGCGGATAAACGGCCGGAGGTGCATTGAGTATGCCAATGGTGCCACTGAACGTCTTATGCAACTCAATGTGGGCGAAATTGCAGGAAAGCAGTATATCGACCTGTTTGCTCGTGGCGGAGAATCTGAAGCCTTCATCGCTTGCGTAGAGAGCGCGTTTACTTCGGGAAAACAGGAAAGCACCTTGACGCCTTGGGATGCATACGGAAAGCAGCTCCTGTTTGAAGTACGGCTTCAACCTGAAATCGGCCGGTCAGGATCTACGGAATCAGTTCTCATGTTTGCCAGGGATATTACGGACAAGAGGATTGCCCGCGAACATCTTGCGGAAGCAACTGCCCGAACAGCGGGCATAGTTGAAACTGTGCCTGTGGGTATTGCCATAATTTCCAAGGATGGCGCGATTACTTTTGCAAATAGCGCTGCAGAAAGAATACTGAGTCTGTCCCGCAGTGGAATTACTTCCCGCACGTTTGACGATCCGTTGTGGAAGATCGTTAGCACGGACGGGTCACCTTTTCCCATGGATGAGCTTCCGGTAGCCCGTGTTTTGAAATCAAAGAAGTCCGTGTTCAACGTCGAACACGCTATTGAGTTTGAAGACGGCAGGCGCGTACCTCTCCTGATCAACGCCGCTCCCGTATTGGATGAAGCGGGGGAGGTAACGGAAATCGTGACATCCATTTCGGATATCTCTGAACGGATTGCGGTGGAACGGCAACTCAGGGACGATGAAGAACTCCTGAGGAGCATCATCAAAACCACGCAGGAAGGTTTCTGGCTTGTCGACAAGCAAGGGTTCATCAAGAATGTGAACAATGCGTACCTGATGATGAGCGGCTACTCCCGCAAGGAGATCCTCTCGATGCACGTGAAGATGCTCGAGCATTTTGAAACGGCGGAAGCAACTGTGGACCACATTCACAAAGTCTGTACGGCAGGCGGTGATCGCTTCGAGTCTGTTCATCGCGCAAAGGACGGCCACCTGTTCATTGTTGACATAAGCGCAAACTACCTACCGGATGCCGATTGTATTATGGCATTTATCAGAGATGTTACTTCTGAAAAAGAGCGCCAAAATGCGCTGGAGAAAAATGAACGCCGGCTCAGTATGGCCCTGGATGCAACGCAAACAGGGCTATGGGATTGGGATCTCGTATCAAATGAAGTCTACAGAAGCGAATCACTCCACCGTCTCACCGGATACACGGCC
>CAZBWR010000041.1:0-34666 GCA_964495695.1 uncultured Chitinophagales bacterium
AAGCACCGGGAACCGACAAGGGGAACAGAAATGTCCTGAAATGAGAGTCAGCCAAACATTTATGAAACTAACCTAAAGAACAGACAATGAGAAACTACGTGATTTTGAGATTAATCGGATTGGCAATACTGACAATGATAACCCTGGTTATCATTTCATTTCTTGAAGTTGCAGTGTATTCTTATCTCATAAATCCGGGACAAGACCAAAGTGTTTATGAAGCACACGCCAACTTGTCTGCACCGTATATTTCGGGCATATTCGGTTTTATCATTTTCTTTCTCGTGACACGATATTGGAAGAAAAAGGAATACCCGAATGTTCTCCAATTGACAGTTCTTTATCCTCTCATTTATATTCTGTTGGATATTATCATATTAACAGCAGCGGGCGCGAATTGGGCTGACTTCATTCTAATATTTGCTATTGCTAATACAGCAAAGTGTCTTGGAAGTTATTTAGGATATAAGCTAACTCGATGACAGCGTACACAGACAACATAAAAGCTTGGACACTGTTTTTTCGTTCAGGATGAGCACTGCGGCAGGCAGACCGGGAGACGGTCGCCTGCGGGCCGAAGCACTTCGGCGGGCGAAGGCCCGAAGAGAATCAGGTAGTCGGTGCGTCCCGACGTTTTGTACAATTGCACGTTCCAGATAAAAGGAGACCTATGAGTTTGCGGAAAAAGGTGTTCCTCATTCTATGGCTTGCTGGGATGGCAGGGATCCTCTCGTTCCTGTTGGTTGATTTGTCGAAGTTGATTGACCTCTTTACCCTTCCACCGGAAGTGGAGAAACCAGCCGTCACCCCCCTCTTGAAGTTCGGGAGTATCATCCAACCGGCTATTCTCCTTGCGATTGCAGTTCTGATTGGTACGGCCCTTGCGCGAAAGGTTGGTCTCACATCACCTGTGGCAGAAGCCCTTGCAAGCGGCGGGGACATCATGCAGGCTTTTCGTCCACAGTGGGTTCCGGGTCTTGCAGGTGGAATCGCCGGCGGCGTTGCCATAGTCGCAATTGCCTTCATCTGGAAACCCTTTCTGCCTCCGGACCTCGTCGCACGAGTCTCTGAGTTAGGGAATCTGCTGCCCATCACCACCCGGGTCTTGTATGGCGGGATTACAGAGGAGCTGTTTCTTCGATGGGGATTGATGACGCTTCTGGTCTGGATCCCGTGGCGTGTATTTCAAAGACGGGATGGGGGCCCGAAGCCGCTGTACTTCATCAGCGCAATTCTGATTTCATCGTTGGTCTTTGCCACAGCCCATCTTCCCATTGCTTCCTTGATTGCGCCAAAGCTTACGATTGCTCTAACCTGGTATGTCATAGCAGCAAACTCCGCCTTCGGGCTCATAGCCGGCTATCTCTATTGGAAGAAGGGTCTTGAATCCGCAATGCTTGCACATATGGTGACCCACCTGGTGCTCGCAACCGCTTCGTATTTGGGCGCATACTTTTAGAAAGAAGACCAATGAACGATGCGTAAGATTTAGTTGCCCCCAAAGCGTGTTTAAGGCACACGCTATCAACAATTCATAATATCATGCAGTCCGAAGAAGATCTGATCTCATGACAAAAAGCCAAACAAAACGAATACTCAGAATATTATTACCGGTTGCGACCATAATATCCATGTTTTTCGTGCCATGGACTTTGTTAAAGGCGTGGCTGGCGCCACTGCCGGATACGGTTGAGGATCAAGTACGTGAAGCAATCGGTCATGGATTCGATGGAATTGTCGTGTATGTAGACGAGCGGGGCAAACCGCCTGCATTCTATAGTGCCGGCTGGAAAGACCGGGACAACAAGATACCGGCCGACCCAAGAGCCCTCTTCAAGATTGCCAGTATCGCCAAGCTGTATGATGCGGTCGCAATCACTAAACTCGTGCATGACAAACAGTTGTCCCTGGACAAAACACTTGCGGATTACTTTCCTGAACTTGCCGGAAGAATTGAACATGCAGACAGAATCACCCTGAGAATGATGGTGCAGCATCGGAGCGGCATTCCCAATCTGACTGACACCCCGAATTTTTGGACTGACCCCCCCAAAAGCAACAAAGAAGCGCTTGAACGGGTGCTCGATTTACCGGCTGCCTTTGAACCGGGTGAAGACTATCAATATTCAAACACAAATTATCTGTTGATCTCCGAACTCATCAACAAGGTGACGGGCAATAGCCCGTTCGAGTATGTCAAGCAGGAAGTCTTGATACCTCTCGGGCTGAACAACACCTACGGTTCGCTGCGTGAGGTGAATCTGGACAATTTGATGAGTGGATACTATGTTGGCATTGAGAATGATATCAAGACGGCTGATTATGGTTCAATGATAGCGACGGCAGAAGATGTGGGTAAATTCTTGCGGGCACTGAACGACGGATCATTGTTCGATGAAGGGGAACAGGAAATCTATTCCTCCATCTACGTGTACGAACACACGGGGCTGATTCCGGGCTATCAGAGTATTGCAAAATACCACAAGGACATCGACACGATTGTCATTCAATTTGTGAATACAACAGATTTCGAGGGATACACATGGCAATTGTCGGAAATCGTATATAACCGTATTGTCAAAATATTGAGGAATGAAAAAGGCCTATAACCTTGATGACGAAAACACAGTTTGGCGTATTCTTGCTCTCATGCTCTTCATCTGCCCGCTCGCATCCCATTTGCCATTTCTCTTTGAACTGCATACCTTTATCCGGCTTTCCGGTCCGGAATTGCCGTGAATTGTCCTCACATTCCATCTAATCCTGCAGAGCAACCATGAAGAAGCTTCTCGTGTTCATTCTCCTGCTGGCAGCGGGGAGTGCCGCCGCCCAGAACAATCAATCGATCATCCACTCACCCGACAAAAAACTGACGCTTACGTTCTCGCTCACGGGCGCCGGCGAGCCGCAATACCGGCTGAACCTCGGCAAGCGGGCAATCATCCTGCCGAGCAAGATGGGACTGGAGATCAAAGACGGCCCCGCGTTCATGTCCGGCTTCGCGGTCGTTCAGATCGAGTCGTCACTCGTTGATGAGTCGTGGGATCCGGTGTGGGGCGAAGTGAAGACCATTCGCAACAACTACCGGCAGCTCCGCGTGACGCTCCAACAGTCCGAGGCAAAGAACCGGAGGATGGTGATCGTTTTCAGGCTGTACGATGAAGGGCTGGGGTTCAGATATGAATTTCCCCAACAAGATGAGCTGAATTACTTCACTGTCACGGAGGAAAAGACGGAGTTCACTGTCACCGGCGACCATAAGGCATTCTGGATGCCGGGAGATTTCGACACGAACGAGTATACGTACTCCGAGACGAAACTGAGCGAAGTTGACGCCGAGATCGGGCGACGTGTCGGCGAGATTTTCACCCGCTCCGTCATCAGTTCTGATTATGTGCAGACTCCCCTGCTGATGAAAACCGCCGACCGGCTGTACGTGACAATCACCGAGGCGGCGGTGGTGAACTATCCTGCAATGTGCCTGCACATCGACAAGAAGACCCTCACAATGACCTCGGCGATCGCCCCCGACCCCGTCGGGAACAAGGCGTATCTGCAAACGCCGGCGCATACACCGTGGAGGGTCATCTTTGCTACTGACCGCGCCGCGGATCTTCTTGCATCCAGGATGATCCTGAACCTGAACGAGCCCTCGAAGATCAGCGACGTCAGCTGGATCAAGCCTGTAAAGTACATCGGCATCTGGTGGGAACTGCATGTCGGGCGCTCGAGCTGGAATTACGCCGATGTGAGCAACGTGAAGCTGGGTGAAACGGACTGGAAGAGCCTGAAGCCGAACGGGCGTCATGGCGCAACAACCGCACGGACGAAATACTACATCGACTTTGCGGCGAAGCACGGGTTCGACCAGGTGCTTGTCGAGGGATGGAATGTCGGATGGGAAGATTGGTTCGGCAAGTGGAAGGAAGAGGTGTTTGATTTCGTGACCCCCTACCCCGACTTCGACGTGGTGGAGCTTCAGAAGTATGCCGCCTCGAAAGGGGTGAAGCTGATGATGCACCACGAAACCTCCGCCTCTGTCACAAACTATGAGCGGCGGATGGACGAGGCGTTCCAGTTCATGAACCGGCACGGCTACGATGCGGTGAAGACGGGTTACGTCGGCAAGATCATTCCCCGCGGCGAGTATCACGACGGCCAATGGATGACCAACCATTACGTGCGTGTGGTGGAAAAGGCGGCAAAGTACAACATCATGGTGAATGCGCACGAGCCGGTCCGCCCTTCCGGTCTGCACCGGACGTGGCCCAACTGGCTTGCATGCGAAGCGGCGCGCGGCAACGAGTTCAATGCATGGAGTTCGGGCAATCCGCCGGCGCATGAGACGATACTCCCCTTCACCCGCCTGCTCGGCGGCCCGATGGATTACACGCCCGGGATTTTTGAGATCAAGATGAGCTTCTACGATTCATCCAAAACATTCCAGGTCCACACGACGCTTGCGAAGCAGCTTGCGCTCTACGTGACGATGTACAGTCCGCTGCAAATGGCGGCCGACCTGCCGGAGAACTACGAAGCGAGGCTCGATGCCTTCCAGTTCATCAAGGATGTTGCGGTGGATTGGGACGACACTCGCATACTCGAAGCCGAACCCGGCGATTACATCACGATGGCACGCAAAGCAAAAGGGAAAGAGGAATGGTATCTCGGGGCCATCACGGACGAGAATGGACGGACAGCAACTGCACGGCTTGACTTCCTGACTCCGAAGACGACATATGTCGCGACGGTTTACGCCGATGCCGCTGACGCTCACTGGGAAAAGAACCCGATGGCGTATGCCATAAACAGCTATTTGGTGGATGCAAAGACAACACTGAAGCTGAAGCTCGCTGCAGGGGGCGGTGCCGCAGTGAGCATCCGGCCTGCCACATCCGGAGACAGCGGGTTGAAAAAGTACCGGTAAGAAAGGGAACAGTCTGGAAAAGAAAACAGGGCGATCATGCGATCGCCCTGTTTTGTTACGGGCACCCGCCCCAGAGGTCATGAGAACGAGCGGGCGCCTTGCCGGGGCAAGTTAGTTGAGGAGGTCCCGGTAGCTCTTGATTTCATTGGCAGGGATGAAGATGTTTGCCTGCGGGAAGCCGGCAACGGTTTTCATCTTGTCATAGATCATGCTGTTGGCCCCGTACACAAGTGTCTTCGCATCGTATCCGAGCATCTTGAGGTACGCGCCGACGTATGCGCTGGTCTGTCCGGTGTAGCAATACAGCACGACCGGTTTGTTGGTCGGCAGACTCTTCAGGTCGTTTGCGAGATTGAAGGGCTTGCCTGCCGGATCGTAGTTGTACGCGCCGTCGATATGCCCCGGGTCCTTGTAGAATCCGAGCGGCCAGTAGTTGACGATGAAGTATCCGGAGAGGTTCGAATACACGGCTGCTTCGCTGATGGTGATGTTGAAGCCGTCGTTCAGCAGCTTCACTGCACGCGCCTCGAGAATGTCCTTGCCGTTTGTAAGGCCGGTTGAAAGAGCCGGCAGGTCTCCTTTTGCCGGCTTTGCCGGCGGATCGCTGGTGATGAACTGCGCTGCACGGCTGTTGCTGATCTTGCCGAGCCAGTAGTTCTGCGCGAAGGTCGAGTCAATCGCACTCATTCCCCACTTCAATGACACGACTTTGTTGGCATCTGTCAACGGAAGCAGTGAGCGAATGACCGAGACAGCAAACGCAGCGGTTTGACCGGAATAGCACGCCACGACCACCCTGTCGTACGTGGCAAGGTTCAGTGCCTTGACGTGTGTCCAGAGGCCCGACATCGGGACGTTGATGGCGCGGCGGAGGTGCCGTGCGTTGTAGTCCGCAGTTGCCCGCATGTCGATGATGTAGAGCTTGGTTGAATCGGCAAGGTAGCGTGTACGGAAGTCGCTCGCAGTGATCACGAACGAGGCGCCCGAGTAGATGTAGTCGCCGTTTCCTTCCACATACTGCGCGAGGAGTTCCGCTTCGTTTATTTGTGTCGTCGGTGGTGTGACCGGCGATTCGTCGTCTTTCTTGCAACCCGATACCAGTACGAAGACCGGTATCAGCAAGAGTGTGAATAACATCTTGTACGTCTTCATGTTTATCTCCTTCATCGTTTTGTTGAGTTAAGAGGTTTTGCAGCACCCCATCCCGGAGGAAGCTTGCCGTCAACCACAATTGTCCGGTTGGCGTTCCGTTCCCACGGGTCGAGGTCGGCGTTGAACAGGTACAGCTCCTTGTTCCGTAACGTGCCGTTGTCGTTCACGATGTGGCAGTTATCGTAACAGGCCTTGCCTGCACCCACCTTCGTGCGCGCAGTCCACTTGTTGATGTTGTGCGGTGTGGCGTACTTGTAGGTCGGCCGTACATCGAAGTTGGCGAGGTTTGTCACCCCGTACTCCATCCAGCTGTCAGGAGCCATAAGGGAACGTCGAAGCGTGGCGAACTTGAATTCCTTTGTCTCCGGTATCGGGTTCAACCCTATCTTGAAACCGAGATACGAAGGTACCCGGGCGCCCGCGCCGCCGATGTGGCAACTGCCGCAGTTGTTGTAGTCCTGCGAGTGGCAGGTCTGGCAACTGAAAGTGTTGAGGTGGACAGTGTGATACGGGTTGGAATTTGCGACCCCCATATGGCACTGCTTGCAAGTCGGTTTCCAGGGCATTTTGTACCGCTGGTCGTACACATTGCCGTCGCCATGCAACTCCATTCCCGAGTGGCAGCCGGTGCAGCCTCCATCCCCCACCTTGTTGAGATGAACGTCCGGCGAGGTACCTGCCCCGATGCCGAAGAACGCGTGTCCGCCCCGGCTTACGTGACAGGCAACGCAGTTCTCACGAGTGTCAGGCTTTTTCGAGAATTGGTGTCCTTTCAGCAGCCCGCCGCCGCCGGCTTTCGGACGGTTCACATGGCAATCGCCGCATGTTGCGTGGCACTTTGCGCAGTTTGCCTTGTAGCCGTCCTTCATGCTCTGGGGCAATTGATCGAACGACGAGGCCCCTGACCGCAGAATGAGCATGCTCTTCTGTCCCCATCCCTCCTTGTGGAGGCTGTTGGCAAACTTGGACACAATGCCTTGATGGCAGGGCGCGCATTTTTCATCCGACTTGATTGACGGCCATTTGACAAAGCTGCCGCTGTGAGCGGTTTGCTTGTTGTCTGTTCCGTCAACGCCGCCGTGACAGGATACGCAGCCCTGGCGTCCATGTGTGGAATTTTTGAACGCTGCGAACCCGGTGCCATCCATGAACACCCTGTCATACGGTTCGATGTGTGGCGTTTCGCCGCCGCATCCTCCCCCGCCCCCCGTTGCAGTGTCGGGCGAGGCGAGTCGTTTGAGCGCTGCGTAGTTGGTGTGGCAACCTTCGCAGGAGTTGATCGCTTCGGAAGGATTGACGGCAACGGGGCTCTCATCGTTCTTCTTTGAGCACGCCGATAATCCCACGAGCAATGCGCACACAAAAGCTGCGAGCGCTCCGGTTGAATAGTGTTTCATGATCATGTTCTCCTCAGCGCAGAGAAGTGAGCGTCAAGGACTCTGCGCAGCTCTGATGATTATGGTGATACGCTGTTGAATGCACTCACTTACGAGTGTAGCATTGTGCAACTCCTGTGCCCGTATCTCATCTTATGATTGGCAGATTTTTGGGCAGTGATTAGCAACCTCATCCCGCAGATAGGAATGACCAATAATGACAGGGTTAATTGCGGTGGAATGTGGAATAACGCAACGCGGAATGATGGGTCAAACCAAGAACGCGGGCGCGCAGGTGCGGCGCTATTCAACAGTACGGGTGTTGAAACGGTGGACAGAAGGGGACGGGCAAGAAATGTGTGTGTCGGAGAGAGAAAACCCGTCAGTTCATGTTCTCGTCGATGTACTCACAGGGTGGAGGGCGGAAAGGGACAGTGTAGACAACAATGCCTGCAGCGTAGTTCCTGCATTTGGAATGTTACTTCACTAACGCCATCTTCCTTACCGCGACAAGATTACCGGCAGTAACTCTGTAGAAATACATGCCGCTTGCCAGGTTGGATGCATCAACAACGGCCTGGTGGGTTCCACCCTCCAGTTCGCCATCAAACAATGTCAGGACCTCACGTCCCGGCAGATCGTACAGTTTCAGTGAAACATGCCCGGCATGAGTCTCCGGAATGGTGAATCTGATTGTCGTTGCCGGATTGAAGGGGTTCGGGTAATTCTGATGCAGAACAAAATCCCCCGGCGTTTCCATCCTGACTGAGGTTGGCGAGGATTGTATGTTGAACCGGAATGCCCCCGCTTCACCGACAAGAGGAAATCTCACCCTTTTGCCCGAATGAGAGAGGACCTCGATGAAATACTCCACACGATTCCCCTCCTGCTGGCGAGGAATGTCAAAAGCGTATGTTCCACCACCTTCCGTCATCATCACGCGCGAGAATGGAGCCGACGAGTCGGCGCGCCAGTAGAGAAAGACAGAATCAACGCCGCTCCGGACGCGCGCTGTGGCTTCAATGCGATACGATGTGTCGGTGGCTGCCGCTTCCCACAAACGCCTGTGCCGGATGCGCAACGGCTCGCGCACGCCAATCTCCTTCGTGATGCAGTGAATTGCACCCGACTGCGGAATGATCGCATTGCAGTCGAAACCGAGCACACGATATCCGGGCATTGCCTCACGCCAGATCTGAATTGCCTCCGCATCCATCGGAAGATTGTAGACCGGAACGAGCACCGTCTTGTTGATAATGACGGCATTGACATACGTCAGATAATAGGATTGCGGCGGGTACCGCCCCGCCGGATCCGCGGGCATTGGAATACGGATAATCCGGTAGGGCCTGCCGTAGCTGTTGGTAAGCGTCCGGAGATAATCTACTGTTGCCTCGATCCGCTGGTAGTCCGACATGTTGACAGGATAGCGCCCGACAAGTATCGTTTCCTCATCAAGCATCTTCATATGCATGTCGATATGATGGATGCCATCATACAGCAGCGTGTCCATGGCAGTGAACGATGCGATGCCGTTATAGCGGCTCAGAATACTATCGATGGCAGCGGGGAGGTGGACACGGTTCTCATGATGAATCAGCTTCGACGCAAACCCCGCCCCCGAACCATCGACCATGAAATTGCCGCCGGTGTGCGAAAGGCTGTCCGGCATGCTGACCGTCTGATAGAGGGGGAGTCCCCACCGCTGCGCAAGCGCGACCGGCACGACATCATCCAACGGACGGGGGCGGTTGTACCTGAAATCCACAATCGCCATGGAATCGGTCTGGGAGTCGTACACGCACCATGGTCCGTAGTCGCGGGACCAGATGCTGTTCGTGCTGATAGAAATGAACTCGGTGTTTGTAAGCGGGATGTTCCTTGATGCGAGATACGACTTGATGTTCGTCGAATCCGACGTCCCCGGACGTGTGATGATCCAGACTTTCCCTTCGTCCTGCGCAGCATCAACAATCTGGCTCAGGAGAAGATTCTGCGTATTGAAAGCCCATCGAACTATAATCCCCTCAAGTTCTTCGAACTCCGCCATCGTCCTGACGGGGCGGGAGGGGGGAACACGTTGCACGGCAGGAGGAGGGATGTAATCCCGCAGGCTTGCTCTCTCTTCGTGTGTTGCATGCCGCGGAAGCGGAGAGGACTCAGTTTCTGTTTGTGCATTGGCATGAACCGACGGAATGGCGGCAACCAGCACCGATATGAATACAAGCCGGATAGTCATAATCATGGCAATAACAATATACGCGCAGCCGGCGTCAACCAACAGCAGAAATTTTTCCTATCGCCGACTGTTGACCTTTTCACATAAGACTCTCTCTTATTGCTTTTAGTGGCTCTTTGACATAGCTTGCGACACATTTAATCGGGGAGAATTCGAGGGGTACGCCCTACTTTTATGGTCCGCTTTGCAGTTCGCTTCACGGTTTCGTCGTCCCGCACACTATTGTTTGCGGTGGCGATTCTCTGTCATTTACTCACTCCAGTGATCGCCGGAGCTTCATCTCCTGGGGGCACCCGCCTTATCCCCCCTGAGCTTCTCCGCCCCTTCCACCGTCTCACCGTGAACGAAGGACTCTCACAGGATCTCAGCATCTTCATTCATCAAGATGTGAAGGGATTCATGTGGTTCGGCACCGCCGGCGGATTGAACCGCTACGACGGCGTTGAGTTCAAACGCTATGGCAGAATTGAAGGCATCCCGCGACAGCCGGTTTATTTCTACTCGTTCTTCGAGGAGAATGATACGACAATGTGGCTCGGCACAGACGCGGGGATGTTGCGGTACAATCCGGCAACAAACCAAGGCATCATTATCTCCCACGGCGCAATTGCTGCCCACGCCGGCACGCTCGAATTCTCATCCATTATAAAAGTTCGCGAAGGTGTCTTGCTCTACTATCTTTACGAAGTGGGGTTTGTAAGGCTTGAGACGGCGAGTAATCAGCTTTCGCTCATTACACCGGTTCACTCCATCCACCAAAACGACGGCAAAGGCATAGCCGCCATTGTTCATGCGGGGGCGGGAAGGGCGCTTGCCTTGTCAGAGAGTCATCTGCTGGAGTATGATGAGCGAACCCGATCCTTCAGGGAGATGGCAACTCTCCCCGCCGGCAAGTCCGGCAGGTCTCTGTGGTTTGATCGAACGGGAAATGTTGTATGGATCGGGACAACGCAGGGTTTGTTCAAGTTTGCCGGGAACTCAATCAACCCTGTGCCTCTTCCCCGTGGCACGGGTTCATCATCACGTGAAACCGCGATAATGGCATTGCTTGCCGACTCGCGCGGCTACTTATGGCTCGGCTTATTAGACGGGCTTGCCGTGTTTCATCCGGTCGACAATACACTCCTCACTTTCACCAATCACCAGGGAAACCCGCAGAGTATCCCGTCGGGGGCTGTTCGATATCTCTTCGAAGACAGGACTCAGAACCTCTGGATTAGCGTGCAAGACAAAGGAATTGCACGGTTAGACTTGAAACCTCTGAAATTCGGGACAATCCGGAATAGTGCTGGATTCCCGAAACAGTTGGCGGGAATGCTGGTGAGCGGACTCGCAGTCACATCCCGTGGAGATTTGTGGATCGCCGCAGAAGGTCTGCATTACGTGGATTTTGACAGGAAGACAATTTCGGAATTTCCTATCTCGGGGACTTCGCTGGAGAAAGAAGAGGCGAAAAGATCCATGCGCATCGTTGTCGTGCGTGATTCACTGCTCTGTGTGAGGTCCCAGGGCCGCGTCTACCTCTTTGCCCCGGAGCGGAACAGCATACGCCCGTTGGTCGTCAGCGGTGTGCAATACACAGAAGTGAAGAACATGTATGTGAGACCTTCATCGGGGAACCTTGTCATGTTCCTGCCCGACAGCATCATCGAAGTGAACCTTGAGCGGCGACAGCGGATCACAACACTGGCGCGATACGGAGCTCTCATTTCACGCGTGGCGGTATGTACATCAATCATGGAAGACCGGTCCGGCGCGCTATGGTTCGGGACCAATCTGGGATTGTTCGTCCACGATGCACAAGGTGGTCTTCGCCGGTTCGATGAACTCTCAGCAACGGACCCGATTCCTCCGAACCAGCCGGTACTCTCGCTCTCGCTTTCCGGGAACAAAGTCCTGTGGATCGGAACTGACGCGGGGCTTCGACGTCTCGATCTCACAACGCGCGCAACACGCGGATTCACGGTCGCAGAGGGACTTCCGAACGACAAGATTTGGGTAGTGCAAGTCGATCGGAACAACAGCGTCTGGCTGGGGACGAACCGCGGGTTGGTGCGTCTCCGGGAGGGTGAAGACGACTCGATAGCGCTCCGAAGTTATACCTACGCCGACGGGCTTCCCTCAAACGAGTTCAGTATGAATGTGAAGGGGATGGATGGCAAGGGAACATTGTTCTTCGGAACGGGTGAGGGTGTTGTGTATTTTTCACCGGAAAACCTCGCCGACAATCCTTACGGCCCTCAGGTGGTTCTCACAGGCGCCCACCTCTACGGCATTCCGATGCCTCTGGAACGCGACGCCCCTTTTGTACAGAGGATCGTGATTCCGTACGACAAAAAGATTCTATCGTTCTCGTACGCTGCTCTTGAGTTCACAGACCCGGCCCGGAATACATATTCCTATTATCTTGAAGGGTATGACGCCACATGGAACGACGCGGGCAGGCGGCGCGAGGCCTTCTACACAAACCTCGACCCCGGTGAGTACACCTTTCGCGTGAAGGCGATGAACAAGGATGGAATCGAGGGTGATGGGGGACTGGCTGTGAACCTGGTGATCGTTCCTCCTTTCTGGATGACCTGGTGGTTTCGGGGACTTGCCGCACTCGTGCTGGTGGGAATCATCGGCGGAACCATACGCTTTATCGAGTTGAGGAAGATCAAAGCGCGTGTGACACGCCTCGAGCAGGAGCGCGCGCTGGAGCGCGAACGGTCCCGCATCTCCCGCGACATGCATGATGAATTGGGTGCGAATCTCACTTCACTCTCAATGATGACGGAAATTGCACGCCGTTCCCTTGACAATCGTCAGCAGGCGGACGAACAGTTGAAGAAGGCCGGAACAATCGC
Organism: uncultured Chitinophagales bacterium; assembly: GCA_964495695.1. Classification (GTDB taxonomy): domain Bacteria; phylum Bacteroidota; class Ignavibacteria; order UBA10030; family UBA6906; genus CAADGV01. Next base: position 12,544 of record CAZBWR010000041.1, read on the forward strand.
CACCGAAACAGTCCGGAAGTTGGACGAGATCGTCTGGGCGGTCAATCCCAAGGCGGACACGCTTGCGAACCTCGCAGCCTATATTTCCGAGTACGCTCAAGAGTTCTTCGGATCGACAACGATCCGGGTCCGATTTGATTTCCCTGTCACGCTGCCCGATCTTCACCTTCCGTCTGACGTCCGGCACAATGTCTTTCTGACAGTAAAAGAAGCGATGAACAATATCGCAAAACACTCGGGCGCAACCGAGACGACAATCGGATTGCATGTTGGTGGAAACGTGATGACGCTGACGGTTGCCGACAATGGCAAGGGATGCGACAAACTGTGCGAAACGCAGCTTGGCAACGGGGTCATCAATATGCGACAGAGAATAGAGACTGTCGGGGGGGAAATCCGGTTCTCGCACGGCGCCGGGCACGGGATGGTTGTCACGATCACGCTCCCATGCGGGGCGTAGCGCCAGAGATTCACACATTCGTGGTATTGCAATGATTCCCGCTTTGGAGTAGGTTCCTGTATGCCAATTTATGTTGCGATTGTCGAAGACAAGAAGGAAATCCGCGAAGGGCTCACCTTTCTTTTAAATTCTTCGGATGGATACAAATGCGTCGGGAGTTTTGACAATGCCGAAGATGCTCTCGAGAAGATTCCCGGCCTCGGCCCCCAGGTGGTCTTAATGGACATCAACCTGCCGGAGATGGACGGGATTACGTGTGTCCGTTTGCTGAAGAAGAATCTCCCCGCTCTGCAGGTAATCATGCTGACGGTCTATGAAGACACCGACCGGATATTCGAAGCATTGACTGCGGGGGCATCGGGATACCTGCTGAAGCGTACCCCCCCTGCAAAGATCATGGAAAGCATTTCTGACGTGCACCGTGGCGGCTCTCCGATGTCCAGCGAAATAGCCCGCAAAGTTGTGCAGTCCTTCCAAAAGCCCCTTGCCCCTCCCAATGAAACCGACTCGCTTTCCGGACGGGAGAAGGAGATACTCACTCATCTCTCAAAAGGTTTTACCTATAGAGAGATCGGTGATCAGCTCTTCATCAGCGAGGAAACCGTGCGCTCGCACCTCCGCCGTATCTACGAGAAGCTTCAGGTTCACTCACGGACTGAAGCGGTGGTGAAGTTTCTGAAGAAATAAACGCCCCACCCTCTTTGTTGTGTTCTCTTTCACCCATTCATGTCAATTTCGAGCTTTTCGATCTTTGAGAATCACCGCTTTGTGTGATTGTTGAGAAGATGCTGCCATCCTAATTTACGTCCGCATAGACAGACATCAAATAGCATAAAGTACCGGGATGTGAGTACGGATAGGAATGGCTTCAAAACAACCCACCTCAACATTTAGGGATAGATACATGAACACAGTTAGACTCTCTCTTCTTTGCGCCCTCTTGGTTTCCCAGGTGCAAGCGCAGAACTTTTGGCAGCCGACTTCGTTTACCTCGCCGGCTGGAGTGTGGTCGGCATCGGATGGCACTCTTTACGCAACAACCGGAAGAACAGTCTTCCGCTCGACGAGCAACGGCGCTTCATGGGACTCGATGGCAACAATGCCGGCGAACATCAATGTCATCTCCGCGAAGGGAACGACGCATGTGTTTGTCTGCACTAACGGTGCCGGCGTAATCCGGTCAACGAACCGCGGAGTAAGCTGGGCGGCCGCCAGCACCGGCCTGACGACAAGCAACACGCGCTTTGGCGTTGTTGCTCCGTCGGGGGACATTTTCATCGGTTCGGAGACGGCCGGGGTTTTCCGATCCACCAACAACGGCGACTCATGGTCCAGTGTTTCTTCCGGCTTGATCGAGTTGAACATCGGGGCGCTGTGCGTGACCAACAACGGTACGCTGCTCGCGGGCGTTAAAGGAACGAACGGAATCTATCGGTCAACAAACAATGGCGCAAGCTGGAGTATCACAGGAATGGCAACGAACGTCCGTGTGTATTCCCTTGCTAGTAATCCCGCGAACAATCATGTCTACGCGGGGACACGCTGGGATCCCAATGCACAGTTCCCGAACGGGGTGTACCGTTCGATAGACGATGGAGTGGCGTGGCAACATTCGGGAATCGGCGGGCGATCGATTAGCACCGCACTGCCAACCTTCGCGGGTGGAAACGTCTTCATCGGCTCCGATTCGATCGGTGTCTTCCGGTCATCAAACAACGGTACAACCTGGGACAGCGTGAATACCGGTCTGACAAACAGAAACATCATCAGTCTGTGCCTTGCGAACGGGTATCTGTATGCCGGAACCTACACCGGCATCTTCCGGAGTACCCAGACGATCACGTCCGTGTACGGGCATGCAGACGACGGGATCCCAGTCCGTTTTGAGTTGAACCAGAACTATCCCAACCCGTTCAATCCGTCAACACACATCAACTTCAAGCTCACAAGTTCCACGCACGTGTCGTTGAGGGTTTTTGACATACTCGGACGGGAAGTAGCGACTCTAATGAACGGGGAGTTGAAGGCAGGAAGCTACGAGACCGTCTTCGATGCTACGGGTCTGTCTAGCGGGGTGTACCTTTACAAGCTTCAGGCCGAGTCGGTTGCGGAAACGCGTAAGATGATTCTCGCAAGATAAGGGGATCCGCCCCCGAAGTGGGCGACGGAAAGAACTCAACACAACTTAAAAAGGAGGTATAGTGAAGTACCAAACAACCATTCTACTTGTCACAGCTCTTCTGGTGATTGCCGGATGTGCGCCGACAGATGATAACAAGGCGAAAGAAGAAGTGAACAAACAGCTGGTTCTCCAGTGGTGGGATGTGTTCTACAACAAGAAAGATGTCCCGAAGGCGATGGAGTTGTTTGCCGAGAACGCAATCCTTCACAGTTATGCCACGGGCGCGATTGATACAGGCCGTGCGAACATACAAATGAAAGAGGAAGTCTTCCCGAAGGCGTTTCCCGACGGGAAGTTCCGGTCGGAGGGGATTTTTGCCGACGGCGACTATGTGATTCTCCGCTGGAATGCGGACGGGACAAACACAGAGTCACTGATGGGCATGCCCCCGACAAACAAGTTCGTTGATGTTCACGGTACACAGATTTTCCTCATCCGGAATGGGAAGATCCAGCACGTCTGGGATTACTGGAACATGGCTGATTTCATGAGACAAATGGGTATGGGCTCATAGATATATGAGCTCAAGCCGGTCCCGCTCCCTGCTGTCGGACCATCAGCAGGGGGCGACCTGCCGGTTCAAGGCGCGATACAAACACGGGTGAGCGATTTGCGACTGGTGACGATTCTGCTTGTGAAGTTCCTCAGCTCTACGCTATATTGATTCAAGTTGTGTAATGGGAATGTAGAGCCTATCCAGTCCTTCAACATCCGAATGGCATATCGAGGTCCCCAATGGTGCACGATCGCCGAGTACTAACAGTAGCCGACTTCTTTCCTCCCGAAGTTTCTCTTACCTCTATGATTGGATCCACGCGTATACGCGATAGACGTGGTGACGATCCTCCAATCTCTTTTCCTGGTTGACGTTCATTTTCCGCTATCGATCCGTTCCGTCGGGTGAACTCCCCGCGCGTGTATCGTAGCGATCTTCAAGCTGTTTCCTGACCCCGCATCGACCTGCTTGTCGTCGCGGGAGAATATCGCCGTCAACCGTTTTTCCGTGTCACTCCACACATAATTCACCTATCCACTTAAGAAACCTGTCCGAAAGGAGGCTTTGTCTATGAGTGTGTAAGTAGGGGTACATCGCGGGGGCATAGTTCTATTCTGTACAACTGTTCATTCTAACAACTGAAAGGAGATGCTCGTCATGCATACCAGCAGTTTCCATCACCGCTTCAATCGGCTTCTGGCTTTGCTCACGATTATCATACTAGTCGTGGGAGCTGTCGAAGCTCAAACTGTTTTCTACGTAACTACTACATCCGACATCGGGCCGGGTTCGCTCCGTGAAGCGCTGAAGAGAGCGAACCAATATCCCGACCATAGTATCATTCAAGTTCGCGTGAACGGGACGGTCGTGTTGAACGCAGCGCTGGCATCAATCATGCACCGGCTTGATATAGAAGGGCCACCGACAGGAACCTTCCGCATTCAGCGAAACACCGTCGCTTCACAGTTCAGGATCTTTGAGATCAACGCCGGTGTCCAGGTTTCGATGAAGGATATCGAAATAGCCGGCGGGGATGCTGGGTTGGAGGATGGAGGCGGTATTCGAAACAAAGGTGCGCTCACGCTGGAGCGTTGCCTCATTACCGGCAATACTGCCCTCAGGGGCGGCGGGATTGCGAATTCTGACAAATTAACCATCATTGAGAGCACTATCGAGGACAATACATCAACAATCTCCTCGAGCACAAATGGAGGTGGCGGGATCTTTCATTCAAGTGGAACCGTCGCACAAATCAGCAGGAGCACCATTGCTCTGAACAGATGCTGGTTCGGAGCGGGCGGAGGAATAAACGCCGTGGCAGGATCGCTCACTATCCAAAACTCGACGATCAGCGGGAACCAGGGAAATGATGGCGGCGGCATCAATCTTCAAGGGGCATCGCTCACTCTGGTCAATGTCACAATCACGGAGAACCTCGGCATTTATGCCGGCGGCATTGATCAGTACGGTCCGATCACCATCAGGAACACCATCGTTGCCGGCAATCTGGTCGAGTTAACCGAGCCGGACTGGAGAAACCAGGCTAGTGCCACGATTACTTCCGGCGGCGGGAATTTGATCGGAGACAATACGGGAGTCAGTTTCCCCTCATCAACAATGGATGCGGTCGGAACCTCTCTCTCTCCCATCAACCCGAACCTCGGTCCGCTGCAGAACAATGGCGGCTTTACCCATAGCCATACCCCTTTTACGGGCAGCCCCGCCATCAACGGGGGTATCAACGCCGGCGTGAGCCAGTTTGACCAGCGGGGAGTGGAGCGGATCCTGGGCGGTACAGTCGACAAAGGCGCAGTTGAGTACGTACAACCGAGCACACCAAAAATCGGTCTCAATCCTCCCAGTCTGGTAATAAAGGATGCCCCGTACACGAAATTCGCCTCACCCTCACCGTTCATGTCGACGACAACCACGGTGGACGTGACTGTCAAGAATCTTGGAACGAGCACACTTACTGTTGCGCCACCCACCATCGGTGGCCCTGACGCGTCACAATTCTCCGTGCCAACGGATCCGCTGACGCTCTCGCCCGGCGAGGAATTAACCATTCCCATATCCTACAATCCGACAAAACCATCGCAGGATGTAAACGCAGAGATTACAATCCCGACGAATGATCCGGAGAAACCGACAGTGAATGTAGAAGTGAAAGCGTCGGCCTATGTCAACACAACCACACTCAAGATCCCGACGCTAACCGGAGTTTTTTCCAAGGCCCCCATCCCCGGCGGTAGCACTGCTTCAACAATCAATGCAACTACCGGGGGTTTGGCTGTGGACCCGATGGCGAAGTATCTCTACGCAACAAACAAGGCCGCAGGAGCAATCACGCGCTCGAAACCCGATGGTTCGTCACCGGTGAATATCGTGACAGGACTTAATCAGCCTCGCGACGTTACAGTCGATACCTACGGAAGGAGACTCTTCTGGACTGAGAGCGGAAGGATTGGCCGCTCCGACCTCAGCGGAGGGCTGGTTTCGACTTTCATTAGCGGACTGCCGAACGCGGCTGCAATCACCATCGATCCGGGACGGCGTGTTCTTTATTTCGTAGACAACACTTTTCAAATCAAGTATGTTAGTCTGAGGGCTTTGGCGCCGGTTCCGGTTGTGCTCGTTACCAGACCCACCGCGATCATCGGCCTCTCTATCGATCTGGCCAAGCAGCGTTTATATTGGACCGAGAAAGGCACTGGCAGCAAATTGGTTTCTGGCGATGTTGCACTTGTCGGGGTTGCAGTGAGAACACCGACAACACCCGGTGCTGGAACACAATCGGGCAAGGGCTCCTCTGGCATGAGCTCAACAACCATGGAGCTGATCACCGATATCGTGGAACAGGAGACCGGCCTTGAGAATCCCTCTGGAGTTGAGGTGGATGAGGTCAACGGTTTACTCTATGTCACAGACGAAGGGCCTGAGGGATCAGATCCTGAAGGAAGCGTATTGCGTACACCGCTCGGGCAAACCGGCCCGTTGGTGCTGGAGGAAATTGCTTCCGGACTTGAGGGAGGCGGCTTCCCAGCAGTAGATATCGATGGCTCCATGATCCTCGTTTCGCCGCCGGAGAATGACTACGGTACAATAGCTCCGGGAACGCCGGTTGTTGAGGCTTTCGAAATCATGAATGTCGGTTCTGAAGACCTGTTGCTGAACGGCTTCAGCATCACGGGTCCCGACGCCGGGGACTTCTCAATCACAAGCGGAGATGTGCCGACGCTTACGCTCGCCCCGGGCGAATCGCATACAATTGAGATAACATTTACACCCGGCGGGACCGGGACCAAGAACGCTCAGCTCGAAATCGCAGGGGATCCTCTCAACCTGGCGGCGTTGCAAGTTCCGCTGACTGGAACAGGAATGACAAGCGGGGAACCCGAAATTGTCGTTACGCCATTGTCACATAATTTCGGGAATGTGGAACTCGGCAGCTCCTCCACAACAACCATCACGGTGGAGAACAACGGGACGGAAGACCTCGTTGTCTCTTCGGCGGCAATCACGGGCTTGAACGTGAGCGAGTTTTTCATCATCACAGGAGCGTCGGGGTTCACTGTTCCGCCCGCGGGAAACGCTTCGATTGAAGTGAAGTTCGAGCCTTCCAGCGCACCACTGGCCTCAAAGAGCGCTGCACTTGTTATCACTTCGAACGACCCGGCAAACGGGGAGATCACTGTCCCGCTGTCGGGCAGAGGAATTCCCGCAGTGGCACACCCGTACGTGTTTCTCGCAGGCGACAAGGTTGTCATCAGCGGACAACTTCCGTCTTCAGGGAACATTCATGCGAACAACAAAGTGGATATCAAGAAAGGGAATCCCAGCACGTATACAGGCAATATTACTTCCGGTGGAGATGTAAAGGTTGATCGCGACAATACAATCGTCGGTGATGTTACCGGCCGGAGAGTAGATATTGACAGAAACGCAACGGTCACCGGAACAGTCACGACCGCCACTCTGCCGGCGGTTTCTCTCCCCTCCGTTCTTGTTACGGCCGGGACAACTGACGTGACAGTAGGCAAGAACGGGTCACTGACTCTTGCGCCCGGTTCCTATCGCAATGTCAAAGTTAATGATGGCGCAACGTTGAATCTTTCCGCCGGAGCGTACCACTTTGCAAAGTTAGACGTACAGAAGAATGCGTCGGTACTGGCGAATATCACCAACGGTACGGTGCATGTCAGCGTTGCCGGAAAAATGGACTTCGACAAGGATGTCCGACTCAGTACGGTTCCATCCGGCGCGGACGGAAGCCGTTGGTTCACTCTTGCCGGCACTCAGACCGGACCGTTGAACATCAGAAACAATGCTGTTGTGCATGCGTCGATCATCGCGCCGGGTGCGGATGTGAATATCATGAAGGAAGCAAGCCTCGTGGGCTCGATCTGTGCAAAGGGTATTGATATTGACAAGGATGGATCCTTCGCAATGCACACGTCGGTGAACAGCCTTACCAAACGGGTGGAACAGCCGCTTACCGGCGGCAGCGTGAAAGAGGTTCCGGCAACGTTCGCCCTTGGACAGAACTATCCAAATCCGTTCAATCCTTCTACAATCATCAACTTCCAGATTCCGGCTGAACGTGCCGGATGGGTTACGTTGAAAGTGTACGATGTGCTGGGACGGGAAGTCAGGACGATTCTGAACGGTGAATTCTCCGCCGGGCACCATGAGGTACGATTTGATGCCTCGGGACTTGCAAGCGGCATCTATATGTACAGGCTGCAGGCAGGAGGCTCTGTGGAAACCAAGCGGATGATGCTGATGAAGTAGACGCCATACATCACCAAAAGCGGAACAAGGCCGGGCCGTTCAGGTCCGGCCTTTTCCTTTAGGGAGAGTTTTCCAGAAACGGGAAGCTTTGGCCCCCACCTTGAAACTCTCTCATCATTTGGGTAGAATGAGTGTCACATCGCATTGCCTGCCCGGCAGCATGTACCCAGGATTCATCAAAGGAACTTTCGTGCTCGACATCAAATTCATCCGTGAAAATACAGAACTCGTCAAACAAGGTGTTGCCAAGAAGGGGGAGGAAACCTCCCGCATAGATGAAGCCCTTGCGCTCGATGAGGAGCGGCGGGCGATTCTGCAAACGGCGGAACAACTGAAAGCGCGCAAGAACGCCGTCAGCGCGGAAGTCGGAAAGAAAAAGGCAAAAGGTGAAGATGCCAGCGGCGTCTTCGAGGAGATGCGTAAAGTCGCCGACGAAATCAAAACGCTCGATGAGAAAGTGACGGACATTGAAGCAACGCTGCGCGACACGCTTCTTAATATCCCCAACATCCCTCATGAATCCGTCCCCGCCGGGCGCACTCCCGCGGAGAATGTGGTACACGCATCATGGGGCGAGCCTCCTGTAATCGACTTTACCCCGAAGCCGCACTGGGAGTTGGTCGAGAAACTCGGCATCATTGATTTTCCGCGCGGTGTCAAAATCACCGGAGCCGGATTCCCTGTCTACATCGGCAAGGGAGCAAAGCTTGAACGGGCACTCATCAACTTCTTTCTTGACGAGGCCGGAGCGGCAGGCTATACCGAGGTGATGCCTCCGCACATGGTGAATGCCGCAAGCGCCACCGGCACCGGCCAGCTTCCGGACAAGGAAGATCAGATGTACGTTGCCACAAAGGACGAGTTCTATCTCATCCCCACAGCGGAAGTGCCCGTAACAAATCTCTATCGCGATGAGACATTGAACGAAAAGGAACTTCCGATACGCTTGTGTGCCTATACCCCGTGTTTCCGCAGGGAGGCCGGTTCATACGGCAAGGATGTGCGGGGACTGAACCGCGTTCATCAGTTCAACAAGGTCGAGCTGGTGAAGTTCGTCCACCCCGCAACATCGTACGACGAACTCGAATCGCTGCGCGCCGATGCTGAACGTCTTTTGCGGAAGCTGGGCTTGCACTATCGCACACTGTTAATGTGTGCGGGGGACTTGGGCTTCACGCAAACAAAAAAATACGATCTCGAGGTCTGGTCGATGGGACAACAGCGCTGGCTTGAAGTTTCGTCCTGCAGCAACTTCGAGTCGTACCAGGCCCGCCGCATGAACATTCGGTTCAAGCCGGTCGCGGGAGGGAAGCCTGAAATCGTTCATACATTGAACGGTTCGGGACTTGCGCTGCCGCGCATTGTTGCGGCAATCATTGAGAACAACCAGACGCCCGAAGGGAAGGTGATTATCCCGAAGGTGTTGCATGAATACACAGGATTTGAATTGATTGGATAACGGAGCGGCCACAGGCTCTCCGTACGTTCTTCACAAAGTATCATGAAACCGCTCTTACGGCTGAAGCCGTATCTTGCAAAATACAAGCGGACACTGCTGTGGGGCCTGCTGACGGTTGTCGTCAGCAACGTTTTCACAGTGATAACTCCGCTGCTCATCGGCCGCGCAGTTGATATCCTGCATGCGGGACTCGAAGCGAAACAACTCAGCGGCGGCGACCTGATTTTGTATGCCGCCGGCGTGGTTGGTTTCTTTCTGATTGCCGGGTTCTTCACGTTTCTCACACGGCAGACCATCATTGTGGTGTCGCGGCATATCGAGTTCGACCTGCGCAACGATTTTCTCTCGCACATCCAGAAACTCCCCCTCTCATTCTTCCAGAACACGCCCACGGGCGACCTGATGGCGCACGCAACAAACGATATCAGCGCGGTGCGCAACTGCCTCGGCCCCGGCATCATGTATCCGACGGACACGGTGCTTGCTTTTGTCATGGTAACGGCAATGATGCTGAACATCGATTGGCAGCTCACACTTTATGCGATGATACCCCTGCCGTTTGTGTCGTACGCCGTCTACCGGCTTGGCAAGATCGTGCACAAGAAGTTCGAGGAACGGCAGGAGCAATACGGCAAACTGACAACCCGTGCCCAGGAAAACCTTTCCGGCATACGCGTTGTGAAGGCATACGTGCGCGAAGCATACGAGACAGACCTGTTCCGTGCTATGAGTTTGGAATACTTGAAGAAGAACCTCGTCGTCGCACGCATCCAGTCAATCATGTGGCCGTTGATGTTCCTGCTGATCGGCCTTTCTCTCGTCATCACGATTTATATCGGCGGTGTCAAGGCAATAGCGGGCGGGCTGACGGTTGGCAATCTCACGGCATTTCTTATTTATCTCAGCATGCTTATCTGGCCGATGATTGCATTCGGATGGGTGGTGAACATCCTGCAGCAAGGCGCCGCGTCGATGGCGCGCCTGGCGAAGATCTGGGACACCGTGCCGGACATCCGCGACACGGCGGAGACGGATCATTCCATCACGGACTTTACGGGGCATATCCAGTTCAGGAATGTGTCGTTCACCCACAAAGGCGCCGCGCGCCCTTCATTGTCTGACATCAATCTCGTCATCCCGCAGGGATCCACGCTTGCAATCATCGGATACACGGGAGCGGGAAAGAGCACGCTTGTAAATCTCATCCCGCGGCTGTACGAGGCAACATCCGGTTCTGTGTTGATCGACGGGCGGGATGTGCGGACGATCCCCCTCGCCGTCCTTCGGGAGAATATCGGCTACGTGCCGCAGGAGACATTCCTCTTCTCTGATTCTCTTGCGGAGAACATCAGCTACGGCACGGACAATGGTACGGAAGAACACGTCCGGGACGCGGCGGAGATCTCGCAGATCGCCCGAGACATCAGCGACTTCCCGATGGGATATGCAACGATGCTCGGCGAACGGGGCATTACGCTTTCAGGGGGACAGAAACAGCGCACGAGCATTGCACGTGCGGTGATGCGCAAACCGCGCATTCTCATTCTTGATGATTCCCTCTCGGCCGTTGACACATATACTGAAGAAGAGATCCTGAAACGGCTGCGCAACATCATGAAAGACCGGACGAGCATCATCATCAGTCACCGGATCTCGACCGTGAAAGATGCCGACATGATTGTCATGATGGACGACGGCAGGATCATCGAACAGGGGACGCATGAGGAGTTGGTAGAGCGGGAGGGAGCATATGCCGAACTCCACCGCAAGCAGTTGCTTGAACAGGAACTGGAGAGTCTGTAATGCACGAAGAAGAGGTCCTTGGTAAAGCGTACGATGCGTCGCTGATGCGGCGGCTGCTGATCTATCTGCGGCCGTACAAGTGGCACGTCATCCTTGCCATTTTGCTGAGCATTGCGGTCTCCGGGCTCGAGGCTGTCCGCCCCTATTTCACGAAAATTGCCGTTGACGTGGATATTGCACAAGGGGACGCCCACGGATTGCTGATGACGGCACTCGCGTTACTCGGTGTGTTGCTGTTCAGAGGCGTCATCCAATACTTCAATGCCTACCTGACGCAGTGGATCGGACAAAAGACGATCTTCGACCTCCGCATGCAGGTGTTCGAACACCTGCAGTCACGCGGCAGCAAGTTCTACGACAAGAATCCGATCGGCCGGCTGATCACACGCGTTACCAACGACACGGAGGTGTTGAACGAAATGTTCTCCTCCGGTATCGTGATGGTCTTCAGCGACATCTTCACCATCATCGGCATTCTGTATTTCATGTTCTCGATTAACTGGGAGCTTGCCCTGATTTCGCTGAGTGTGTTGCCGTTGTTATTCTACGGCACGTTTCTCTTCAGAAAGAAAGCCCGTGAAGCGTACCGCGAAGTCCGCATCCAGATTGCCCGCATTAATACGTTCATGCAGGAACATATTACCGGCATGATGGTGGATCAGGTCTTCAACCGCGAGCAGAAGTCCTTTGCGAAATTCAGCGAGATCAACGGCGCACATCGTGACGCCAACATCAAGTCCATTTTCTACTATGCGATATTCTATCCCGGCGTTGACCTGATCGGGGCGATTGCGGTCGGGCTTATCATCTGGTATGCAGGGGGGAATGCTCTTGAAGGCTCCGTCACTGTCGGGACGGTGATTGCGTTCCTCCAGTTCAACGAGATGTTCTGGCGCCCGATCCGTGACCTCTCCGAAAAGTACAACATCATGCAAACGGCTATGGCATCATCCGAGCGGATCTTCAAGCTGCTCGATGACAACACTACGGTGCATGATCCTGCGGAACCGAAACCGTTCCACGATGTCTCAGGGACAATCGAGTTCAGAAATGTCTGGTTTGCCTACAACGTCGGACCTACGGATGCTGAAACGGAATGGATTCTGAAAAATGTCTCGTTCACAATCAGGGCTGGCGAAACCGCGGCGTTTGTCGGTCACACTGGTGCGGGCAAAACCACGATCATCAACCTTCTCGGCCGGTTCTACGACATACAGAAAGGAAGCATCCTGATAGACGGTGTTGACATCCGGGAGATCCGCCAGCATGACCTCCGCCGGCATATCGCCGTTGTGCTGCAGGATGTGTTCCTCTTTTCCGGCGATGTGAAGTCGAATATCAGTCTTGGCGACGGGCGTATTACGAGAGAACAGATCATCGCCGCTTCCCAGACAGTCGGGGCGGATGAGTTCATCAATGAGTTGCCGGAAGGGTACGACACAGAGGTGAAAGAGAGGGGCTCGACACTCTCCGTCGGGCAGAAGCAGCTTATCTCCTTTGCACGGGCCCTCGCCTACAATCCCCGCATTCTCATCCTCGATGAAGCGACGTCCAGCATTGATACTGAGACGGAACTGCTGATTCAGGCGGCAATCCAGAAACTGCTTCAAGGACGGACATCCATCGTCATTGCCCACAGACTTTCCACAATCCAGAAGGCGGACAAGATCATCGTGATGCACAAGGGTGAAATCCGTGAGATGGGCACGCATCAGCAGTTGCTCGGGCTAGGGGGCATCTATTTCAAGCTCTACCAGCTCCAGTACAAGGATCAGGAGGTTTCACCTGCCGCGTAACCGGTTGCAACTGTGCACAGGGTTGACTATTTTTTACAACGCTTACTCCCCAAGCCGTTCTTCCCAACTACCTGAAGTTCAACACACCATCAATCCCGAGGATATGTAATGGAGATGAACACAACACCGGCAAAGAAGTTCATGACGCTCGAGCGCCACATCATGGAGGAGGAAAGCAAGCATCCGCAGGCAACGGGGGAGTTTTCAAGACTGATGCACGCACTCTCCCTTGCCGTAAAGCTCGTCTGGCGCGAAGTCACGAAAGCCGGGCTCGTGAACATCCTGGGCAAAACTGACAGGATGAATGTAACGGGCGACGAGGTGAAGAAGCTCGATGAATTTGCCGACGAGACAATTTACAAGGCGATGGATCACGGTGGACACCTGTGCGTCATGGCCTCTGAAGAAAACGAAGATCTCCTGCATATTCCCGATCACTACAATCCCGGCAAGTACGTCTTGCTGTACGATCCGCTCGACGGGTCGGGGAATATTGACGCGAACATCACCGTCGGAACCATCTTTTCCGTGCTGAAGCGTGTCACCCCTTCGGGACACGGGACGCATGAAGATGTGTTGCAGCCGGGATACAAGCAGGTTGCGGCGGGATACGCTCTCTTCAGCTCGAGCATGATGTTCGTCTACTCCACGGGGCACGGCGTCCACGGATTTACACTGGATCCTTCGGTGGGGGAGTTTCTCCTCTCACATGAGAATATCCGCATTCCGCAGCGCGGGGCAATCTACGCGGTAAACGAGGGGAACTACAACAAGTGGGACCCCAACGTGAAGCGGTACATTGACTGGCTGAAGACAGCCGACAAAGCCGACGGCCGGCCGTACTCGCTGCGTTACATCGGGTCGCTTGTGGCGGATGTGCACCGTACGCTCATGTACGGCGGCATCTACTGCTATCCGGGCGATGACAAGAACCCGAACGGCAAACTCCGCCTCATGTACGAGAACAATCCCCTTGCCTACATAGTAGAGAACGCCGGCGGGGCCGCGTCGGATGGCAAGCAGAGGATTATGGACATCACGCCAACAAAACTTCACCAGAAGACCCCGCTTTACATTGGAAGCAAAGATGATGTCCGCTTCGCCGAGGAATTCATCAGCGGCAAGCGCTGATCGCCCGAAACCAAACAGAACACCCCCGTCGGTCAGGCCGGCGGGGGTGTTTGCATTTCATGGGGGTGAAGTTAGAGCGCGTTCATCCGGGACTTTGCCCTGTTTACGAGCGGGCTCTTCGGGTAGAGGGTGATGAGTTTCTGATATGCTTCCTTTGCCGCGTTCTTTTCCCCCAGGGCGGCATACGAACTGCCGATCATGAACTGCGCGTCGTCCGCCTTGTCCGCCCCGTCAATATTGAGCACGCGCTCAAACGCCTGTATCGCCTCACGGTAATTCCGCAATCCGTAGTACGATTCGCCGATCCAGTAGTGGCAGTTGTCGGCAAGGTTGTCGCTGACGCCGCTGTTCAGCAGGGCGGTGAACTGTTCGATCGCTCCCTGGTAATTTCTTTTCCGGTATTCCGCAAGCGCTGACTCGTAGCCGGGTGTCACGGTCGTCCGGGACGGGGCCGGTGACGATGCAGCCGGTGGCGGAGTTGTGGCGGCCGGTGGAGTCGTGCGTGCCCCGGCCGGAGGCGTTACGACTGCCCGGTTCTGCAACTCGATCAGCCGTGCATTCAGGTTTGTGTTCTCGGTTTGCAACGTTTCCATCTGCTGGCGGAGTTTCCGGTTCTCGTTCATCAGACTGTCAATACGGTACTCAAGCCGTGCTGTGACGGAAACGGGGGGAGTCGAAGCCCAATCCTCTTCATAGGCTCCCTCCTGGACGGTCCCGCATCCAGTCAGAAACAGCAACAACAATAGGGGTAAGTACGAGGTGTAGCGAACGGGGGATGTTGCCATGCAAGTCTCCTTCTGGTGGGTCTATTCGTCACAATGCTTTTTCACATGGCAAATGTATCAAACCATGCCTGTAAAGTCAAGCCGGACAAGCGTTTCCTGAAAGCCCGGCGGCGGATCTGTGTCCTGCGTCAGTCCCTCCTCAAGACTGAGCGGAGATGTTTCGAGAACTTCCTGCATATCTCATCGGCAACAACATCCGGCACCCCGTCCCGATGTTTCGATTGCAGCCGCATATCACAGATGTCGTTCACATAGTCCACGGCAACAAAGCGTCCATCTTCCGCGACGGCGATCTCCGTCGAGAAAAAATCAAGCTTGCATACGTCATGAATTATTCTTGTGATGGTGAGAAGTGTGCGGAGGCGGTGTTTCTTCATCTCCTGCCGGGTGATGATATCGTAAATATGTGTCTCATCATCCCACCAGCATGGAATCACTGATCCGAACACGCAGAAGACCCTGAACCATCCCTTCCTGGCCCCCAGCCGGGCAGGGAGGATCTTCTCCTGCAACAAGTACTTGTCGTTCTTGTGATGCTGCCGCGTTTCGATCACATCTTTCAGTGTTGCGGCGTTTAACACAACTCCTATTCCACCCCCCGTGGTATTTGCGGGCTTGATAATGAAGGGCCACTTGAGCCGTGCGATGTCGCTGAGACGGAGTTCAACCTCCTTCTTTTTCGTGTAGGGCGAAATGATCACCGAAAACGGGACCTCGATCCCTTTTTGGATGAACTCGAGATGCATCGTTGCCTTGTCGATGGCGTGCTGGATGTGGTCGGGATGATTGAGAAAGAGCGTGTCCGTCTTCTTTATGTACTTCGCCAGCGGCGGGAACTTCTCATCCCCATCGCCCGCCCGGTCCAGAAACGCGCCGAAGCGGAGTTCTCCCTTCTGCAACATCTTCACAGTCTCGTCAACATTGTGGTGCGAGATGGAATATGTGTACATACGGGACGACTGGATGCGGGCTTCGAGCATTGCGACAAAATCCCTGTCGAACTCCCAATCCCACGCTATTGCAAGATGATAGTATTCTGTCATGTTCCGGTGCAATGATGAAACGGCAATAGTATACACTTGCAGCGAAACTTCCGCAAGCGGCAGGAGGGAATTCCATATTGCATTTCGTCCGGATGCTTGGTACTTTCACAATGCCTATCAATTGCTGCGGCACCCGGTTGGGCCGCAAGCATGAACTTCACAGCCGGCGAACCGGTACACGTTGTCCGATCTTATCAACCCAATCTGGAGGGCATGCATATGCCACGCGTTGTCCATTTCGAGATTCAGGCGGAAGATCCCGAACGTGCCATGAAATTCTATTCGCTGGTTTTCTCATGGACCTTCAAAAAGTTTTCCGGCCCTCAACCATATTGGACAATCTCAACCGGGACTGACGGGCCCGGCATCGATGGCGGTTTGCTGCCGCGCCGCGGGTTCGCCCCTGTGGATGGCCAGCCGGTGAACGCATTTGTATGCACCGTGGAAGTCGGAAGTCTGGATACGTCTCTTGCCGCTGTGGAGGAAAACGGCGGTCGGACTGTCGTCCCCAAGATACCTGTGCCGGGCGTCGGTTGGCTGGCATACTGCAAAGATACGGAGGGAAACATACTCGGGTTGATGCAACCCGACCAGTCTGCAAAGTAGTCTACAAGCATCAGTACTTAACATAACTCATTAACAAAGGAGAAGGAAATGAACACGATACTCGACACAATCATGGGGCAGATATCGGGAGGGGCAACCAAGGAAATTGCCGGCAAGATAGGTGCGGACCAGAGTGCGACCACCAAGGCGCTATCAGCGGCGCTGCCGTTGCTCGTCACCGCTCTTGCGAAGAACGCATCGAGCCCGCAAGGGGCACAGTCGCTGCATCAGGCTCTGCAGAAGGACCATGACGGCGGTGTTCTCGACGATGTCATGGGGTTTCTCGGCGGGGGAGGGAGCTCACGCGCCGCAGACGGGGCCGGCATTCTCAAGCACGTACTCGGACAACAGCAGCCGGTCGTCCAGCAGGGAATCTCGAAAGCGTCGGGGCTCGATACCGGATCGGTTGCCCAGCTGCTGCAACTCGCCGCACCGCTCGTGATGGGCGCACTCGGCAAAGCAACCCAACAACAGGGATTGGATGCCAACGGACTCTCGCAGTTTCTCGGAGGCCAGAAGCAGGCGGTTCAGCAGCAATCACCCGACATGATGGGCATGCTTGGCGGCCTGTTGGATCAGAACAATGACGGCAGCGTGGTTGATGACGTGTTTCGTATGGCGGGCAAACTCTTCGGCGGGAACCGCTGATTCATACGCGTTCCCGTAACAACAGACGGGCGGCCCTTGCGGGTCGCCCGTGTTTCATTTCGATGTCGAGCAACTGTCAGAACGTGATACCGATTGAGACCGGCAAATATGTGCTCGTTTCCCCCGAAGTAAAGATCCAGGTATAGCGCGCCTCAACGTACAGCTCGATACCCAGCTTCAGATCTACACCGGCCCCGACATTTGCCGAGAAGTTTGTCTCACCTTTCAGTCCCTGGATCGTCCCACCTTGAACCGGCTGGCCCTGGTACCGGACAGTCGCGTCACCAACGCTCATATTTGCCACCCCCGCGCCGCCGGTAATGTACGGCGAGATGATCGGAAGCGGAAGAAATGTCGACTTGATGTTCGCATTTGCAGAAAGTATCGTCACCGCGCCGCCATCGATTCCGAAATCACGCGCTGCGGTTCCACCCACAAGTGATGCCAGCAACGCCTGGTACTTTCCCTGATCGGGAGTGAAACGTGTGTAATCGCCCTGCAGACGGAATGAGATCAGGACGGGAAGGCTGACATCAAAATGCACGCCCCCTCCGTAGCCGAAACCATAGATTTCGTTAAAGGGCTTCGGGACATTGATGTTTGCTCCGGTCGCCTGTACGCCGAACTTCACGCCCGCCGCCGATGAGATGGACGTTACAGTCAGGGTAGTGAGAATCAACAGAATTGCTTTTTTCATATATGCTCCTGTATTGTGATGGGTGGATCGAACGGGATTCCGGTACGAAACCGGATCAACACCTGTTGCATACCCGCATGGTCATGTTTTTTGCTGCTTCTTTTTCGCTGCCGGAAAAAGAATATTGTTGAGAATAAGCCTGTATCCGGGAGAATTCTTGTGCAGTGACAGATCCGTCGGCGGGTCGCCCACTGCATGCTGGTAATCCTCCGGATCGTGCCCCCCGTAGAAGGTGAACGTCCCGCGCCCGAAATTGCCGTGCAGGTAGCGAACCTGATCCAACCCCTGCTTCTCGGCCAGAATCGTCACGCTCGGTTTGATGAGGCTCTTCTTAAAGTTGGTGGTTTGTCCCAAAAAAGCCTTGATGACGTTCACATGGTTCTGCGTGAGCATCGTCGGTACGGGGTCGAACTTTGCAGAAAACTCGAACAACGTAAAGTAATCCGTCTCCGGATTCTGCAGGCCCAGCAGATCGCTCGGCGGCTGGTCGATGTCGGAGTACTCGTACCGCAGCGGATTCTTTTCGAGTGTGAAGTTCTGGAAGGCCAGCGTTTTGCTGAAATCCAGCTTCTGTTGAGCGTTCGGGTCGGGCGGGTCGCCGTCGTACATCACGTCGCAGATGTCCACGTTCTCCGCAGCAAGAGCAATGTCGTACGTGTCCGTAGCCGAACACATGCTGAACATGAAGCCGCCGCTGCCGATGTACTCTTTGATCTTGCGGGCGACGGCCTTTTTCAACTCGGAGACTTTGCGGAAGCCGTTCTTCTTTGCCTCGCGCTCCAGCGTCACCTGCTGTTCGATGTACCAGCTCGCCTGAGCAAACGATGCGTAGAACTTGCCGTACTGTCCGGTAAAATCTTCGTGATGCAGATGGAGCCAATCGTACTCGTTCAGCTTGTCCGCCAGGACTTCGGAATCCCACAGTTTATCGTAGGTGATTTCGGCATACTCGAGGGCGAGCGTCACGGCATCATCCCACGGATGGAAGCCCGGCGGGACATACACGGCGACTTTCGGCGCCTTCTCCAGCCGTATCACGTCCATGTTGTTGTCATCCTGCTGGATCTCCGAATAAATCCCGGCTGCCTGCGCTCCGCTCAGTTGCTCGAATGCCACGCCGCGTATGCGGCACTCCGCCGCCACCGTTTCGAATGCGTCGATCATGAACGATCCGCCGCGGTAATTCAGCAGCCAGTCGATTTCGATGTTCTTCGTCAGCGCCCAGTAGGCGATCCCGTACGCCTTCAGATGATCCGTCTGCTTCAGATCCATATTGATCAGAATCTTCGACTGCGCAAATCCCGGTCCCGACAGGAACAACGCCATCATACAATATCGCAGTACATTCATCACAATGTGTCTCCTCTCAACTCCCTGATTCTTCTGCGTGAAATGTCAATCAGCAGCGACTGCGAGTATGTTGCCAGAAGCTTTTCGTATGCGGCAATCGCCTGCGGTTTGTTGTTCAATGAAAAATGATGGAGTTCGGCAATTGCGAACTGCGCCTTGTCCAGCATGATGCTCACATCTTTGAATTGCGTGATAAGCCGCTCGTACGTGGCGAGGGCCTCCGTGTACTGGCGTGAGCGGGTTTGCAGCTTGCCGACCCTCATCAAGGCATCATCAACGAAGAGCGCCTGGGGGTTACGGTCGATCAGGCTCAGGAACAACGCCACGGCCTCGGAGAACTTTTTCTGGCGTGAGAGCAGGTCTGCGCGCGCAAACTCCCGCAACGGGATCTCCGCCGTCAGGGTGTTCTCCTGCAGGAAGGCAAGCAGTTCCAGCGCGTCGTTCGTATAGTTTGCCTTCAGATTCGTGCTGATGGTTTCGAGGTGTTCGATCGCCTTCTTGAAATTCCCGCCGAAGTACTCCAGCTCGGCAAGGCGGTACGTTGCCTCATCCTGCTGGTCGGGGGTGGCGTTCGGCGTGGCGATCACGCGCCGGAATTCAACTGCGGCATTCAGCGTGTCTCCTTTTGCCGTCAGCACTTCGCCGATCTTGATCGAGACGTCATGCTGAAGCGAATGATTGACCGACAGCGCCTTCTTCACGTTCTGGAATGACGCCAGCGCCGCGTCGAGATCGAAATACCGCTCGAACTGCAGCGTCCCGATCTGGTAATGGGACTTTGCCGCAAACTCCGTCAGCGGATATTCGGCGATGATCTTGCGGAAGAAGTCGATGGCCGCTGTGTAGCGCGCCTGCGTTTCGGGGACTGTGCCGGACGGCGACGCAACACGCTCAGACGTGTCGTTCAGCACGGCAAGCTCCTTCATGGCCATGGCGTGGCCGAACTTTGCATACGGCTGCTGCGGATTGGGAAGGGGCGCCGCAACGGCGGCGAGATACGCCCGCGCGGCAATCTCGTACGCATCCGCCCTGTACGCCCGCTCCGCGAACGAGTAGATCTCTGTCCCCTTTGCCTTCGCAAGGTCGTCGATTTGTTTGTAGACGGCAAATGCCTCGTTGAATTCTTTCCCTTCCAGCAGCAGCCAGCCGAGCAGACGGTTCAGGTTCATGTCGGACGAGCGGCGCTGGGCGTTGCGCACAACATCGAGCGCAACCGTGCGCGCTTCTTCCTTGCCGGTGAACTGCGCAAGCCGGTTCTGCACGTAGCTGAGTTGTGTCGGGTTCTGGGCGAGGTACTGAAGAAACTCCGTCGTCGCGCCCCGGTAATCCATCATCACCGAGAGGAGCTGCGCGAGGTCGAGCGTGAAGAGCTGCGGGTCATTCAGCGCGGCGCGTGCCCGGCGGTAGGTTTCGGCGGCGCGCTCAAGCAACCGGTTCTCCAGTTGCGTGTTTGCCACAAGGCGGTAGATATTGGAGTTGTTGGGCGCGGTGGCAATTGCCCTGTCCCACGCGGCGGCGGCCTCTCGCTCGTTGCCGGACTGGTACAGCGCGCCGCCGAGCTGGCAGAGGAGGTTCACGTCATTGGGTTGCGAGCCGAGCCTGTTGCGGATCAGCCCGATGGCCTCATCGTAACGCTTCAGGGAGAGAAACGACCGCCGCAGGCCGTCAAAATAGACGTAATTGGAGGGGTCTTCCGAGACGAGCTGGCGATACAACTTGATGGCGCTCTCATAATCCCCCCCTTGTTCGTAGCTTTGCGCCAGCCTGAAGCGATTGTTGGCGTCTATGCTTTGCGCATGCACCGCACACGCAAGCCCCCCGAGAAGCAAAAGAATGTTCAGCACCCGTTTCATCATACTGCCTGAAATATACCAATTTCATTGGAGTAAACAATTGAACGCTAAAACGGGGCGGGATGTGCCCGGGAGGGGGGTGATGCGGGGTTACGAAACTACGACATTTCCAAAAATAATCAGAACGAGGAGGTTTTCCTTTCAGTTCACATCGACGTGCGTGAGTGCTTGATTTCAACAGCCGCCCTGTTATATGAAGCACGATATGACGTGCCACCTATTTTTCCGCGAGATAGACGAATCGTGAGAGCCTTCGTTCGCTTGTCAGTCGGTCTACGACTTTGAAGAAAGCCTGCAAGGCTTCGAACCGTTCCTCACCCTCTATCTTCAGGAGCTCGGCCCGATGCCGCTGCCTCGATTCGTGCCATCGGTGTGACACTCGGGCTATGTTTTCAGTTGCATCTTCCCTTCGGATGAGGCTGAACCCTGCTCTTTCAAGCCATTGTTCATTGATGCCGGGCGGAACGAAAACGAAATGTCCAATCGAGCTTCGCCCGGATACCTCGTCATTCGTGATGGGCCCGGTGATAACGACCGGATCAGTATAGAGGATTCGTCCTTTGGGCTTCAGCATCCGGCGCCAATCCATCAACACGGCAAGCCGGTCCGGAAAGTGAATGACCGAATCCACACACAGGATTGCGTTGAACGATTCGTCCTCAAATGAAAGCCGGCCGCTTCCATCACCAACCTGGAACTGTACCTGACCCCGAAATCCCCGGTCCTCCGCCATCTTTTGAGCGGCGGCAACGCCACTTTCGTTGATATCAATACCGGTCACGCGACACTGACAGCTCCTGGCAAGATGAATTGCGGGCCCGCCGGACCCGCTTGCTATGTCCAGGACGTCGTCATCCGGCGTGAGCCCGAGCCAGTTCATGAATGCGGCAAACTCGTCGGCAGTTGTCCAGCTATTCTGCCCGAAGTCCTGCCCGAATGTCTCGCTCCGGACTGCGGCCAAAACCTCATCTTCAAAGTTGCGATATGTGGAGTTGAAGAGATCGACAGTTCCCATTCGATTAC
>CAZBWR010000042.1:0-4283 GCA_964495695.1 uncultured Chitinophagales bacterium
TCCACAAAGAATCTATTGCCTTGTTGCAGTAATGCTAAGCTTTCCCTTCGCCGGTCATCCGAGGAAACAAGTTTCATCCTTCATTTCATTGTGTAACCGCCATCTCTGTCAAATTGAACTATAGGGATGGTGCATTACACGGGCATCTCTCTCGACAAGCTACATACGAACACAAATCCAAATCTTCTGTCTAGTTGGTCGATGCCAACCGATCCACATTAGCAATGCTCAATGAGATTGCGGTCAATGCGCAAGAGAGAATGTAGGCGACAACTCAGCATTTTGCATAGTGAATCATTTCCAATCTGTAACCCGTGCCCCAGAAATACAGCCTGCAACACCGCAAGATACTTGAAAGCTTGCAGTAACGCGACCTGAAGTCGATTTGATATTGGTCTGTGGATACGTGACACCACCACGTGTGCAGAAGGAATTGTCCAGTGAAAAGGTCTCTCCGTCGATTTGGACAGTTCTACATCCCGTAACTTGCGCGTCCTTTCCGATGTTGGCATTCTCTTCTTTACAGGAAGCGAGCGAGAGAAGACCCAACAGAGTTATGGCGATGGACACTCTTTTGAGAATGCAACTTCGGTCTCTTCTGATTATGATCTTCATTAGCAGGATCCTTTGCGTGTTCGTTTGATGTAGATATCGGACAACGGCTGTCGCTTTGAGTTATTTTGCCTTCCCGTTCACCCTTGAAGAAAGTAAATCGACGAATTGTTGATCAGCGAGTACCTCCCTCAGACTTCCACGGACGGCAGAAGCCACAGCATTAATGTTGTCGTCACCAGGACTTTCTGCTTCACCCCGTGTCTGCCTTTCAAATATCACGACTTTACTAGACCTGTCCATTATCTTCCATTTAATATCAACTAAAGCTTCAGTCTTCTCTCCACCAATGGATGAATACGTGTTGTATTCACAATTGGAAATTATCCCCCCAACCAAGAGTTCTGCCTGTGAGAGACTATCGACATCCGCTCCAAACAGGCTTTTTGCAGGTCTAGTCATGCGGTAGTTTGCTTCTCGAAACTCATCGATAGCTGCATCGACGTACATTTGCACACCTCCTGCAATCTTTGATGCATACAAAGCTGAGCCGGGAATATTTACCAGACCCGTATGGGTATAGCCAACGATAGTATCTAACGGGACATTGATAATGATATTTGAAAGTTCTAAGGTCGGCCCATCAGCACCATTAAAGCGGATCGCAGTTGACTTGTTCAAGATCGAAGTTGCCGACGGCGCACACCCTCCACCGAGTAAGCTCATGATAAGAGCACCGACGAGTATTCGTCCGCACCACTGCTTTGCATTTCTTGGTGAATGTGAGTACAACGCTCGTCGTTTCATTTTGACCTCATAGGTTCTTGGTTGATGGATTTGGCCGAGATGAACTATAATAGCGTGTCTTGTTCACTGGGCGATTTCAGATGACTTTCAAGTAAGCACGGCGCCCCGCCGCCTTAAGCGAAGCGGAATGATGCGGGGTGGAGTGAGCACAACTGATTCGCCGCGCGATAGCACGTGCGCAAGACCCTTTTTGTGTGCGGTCTTTCTTGTCGCAATGGCAAGCTCCTTCCTGACTTTCAATATCGGTTCTGTTAGTTGCCGTTGTCATTCGGTTGCTCGTCAGCGTTTGACAAAAGCTAGTGAAGAGGGAACCTGTTCACCTATTGCTTCTTTACTAAGATTGATTTGTTCACGACCCAATAGTACATATATCCAATACGATCTGCCTTTTCAATCTCTTCATTTGTGGGCTCTCGTTCCATTTCTTTCGGGAGCTCGCGAAGAATACGTTCTTCCTCAGTTTCAGGAGGCAATTTCGTCTTGGATGATTTGGTTTTTCCAAATTCATAGAGCTTTCCACTTGGCACCTTTACACTTCCTCTCCCAGATACGTACTCGAATCCTCTCTTCGTTAGTATGAGCACAAGCGGTTCATCGAGGCTGGTACTGATCTCAAAAACGGGCTTACTCTTATCCACAACTAGTGATATTCTCCCCGTCGCTTCTATCGGCCCCCGTGAGACCAGTTCCCCCTCCTCAAAGCCCATACCGCCGCTTGCCTCAAACTGTACAGATTGTCTTTTTGTGTAAGGTGTCTTCCTTGCGGGAAGGCAACAATCGTTTGTGAATTCAAACTCTATTCCTGGATAGAACAACTCGAAATCTGTAACTCCTTTTTTGCTTGTAATGCTCACGTCGACATCAAGGTTCATTGAGCGACATCCATCGTCGGTGCTTTTCAGTGTTATCTTGCCTTTGTATGTCGAACCCTTTGAAACTATTAGAATCGACTTGGCCTCTGGGACAATCTTCTGACAGTAGGTTTGCAAAAAAAACGCTGACTGTAGCAAGATGGCCGTCGTAATAAGGAAAATGAGTCTCAATACCGATTGAACTGAAATACTCATTGTTATCTCCTTTCATGTGAGTGAATGCAGTCATTTGAGAAAGACCAGGCTACTTTTGGGAGGCCTTGGAAACGGCTGTAGTTTTCTGGAGCGCGTGTTTTGCCGCCTGCTTGACTTCATTATCTCTGTCCTTCAGAGCTTTCCGAAGCGCGGCTTCGACTTTGGGGTGATAGATGTACCCAAGCCTATCAGCCGCAAGTTTTCTTTGTTCGGCATTGCCGCTCTCGAGGATTCCGAGAAGTCTCTGCAAGGACTCCGTAAATCTTGACTTCCATATGCGCCAAGACATATCTTCGGTTTTCTCAGATGCGCTCTTTATCACCGGGGCAACCGATCCGGGGTCTACTAGTGATTTCGCACTCATGGGAAAACTTCCGTCCGGAGAACCAATAACGTAAAAGGACTCGCCGTTTTCACAAAAATAGTAGGTCACACCTGCCTTCTCTACGCTCCCGGTTATTTCGAAAGTGCCCGCCAACGCTTCATTTGGACCACTCTTGAGGAAGATGTTGATGATTCCGGTGACCTTAGCATCCCCTGAAGGAACCCACTGGTTGTTTTTCCAAATCATTGTACCGCCTTCAGGACGAGCTGACCACTCGACTCTCCCCATCTGAAATACTTTGTCAGTTAGATCTTCATGCTGAGAAAAAGCCCGGTAGCCAAACGCGCAGATCATAAAGAGCCCCGCGACAAGGTTTCTGCCTTTCAGACTATTCATAATACACTCCTTAATTTTTGTTTGACGGCAGCATGGATTGAGTTCAATATATCGTGAGTGTGTTGGCATGAGCGTTGCCTTAACAAGTGAATCGCACGAAGTGCTTGGCGCTCCTATATTGAAAGTCAAGTCCTCGATAGAGAATCTACTCGTTTGAAAAGCTGTACCTCACATCCTTGCGACTAAGCTCTTTGGAACCTTAACATGCCAAAAATACTACTCAACGAGGAGGGTTTCTATGGCTACTACAGCCTCTGTGCAATGGCAGCTCGGCATCCCGACGTATCGGGATGCCGAGTGTGCGTAGGCTCTTACTTTCAATATCGGTTTTGTTACGCGACGACCCAAACGACTGGAGCATAGCGATAGTCTTACAGTATGTCAACCGTGAGATTAGTCAGATCAATCTTGTTCAAGGTGTCACACTTCGGACATTTGACGACCGTTGCTTTGCTCACTCTTACTCCGTCTTTCCACTTCAGCTTGCATTGACCACATCCAATGTTGGCAATGAAGTTGTCCGTGATGCCTCGGCAGTGCATCTCAAATCCAAATTGGGAATCAATCGAGTCGAACTCGCCAGCACAACTAGCAGCCGCATTCAGTTGGAAAGGTCTAATCTGCTCCAAATACAATCCCTTGATATCTATGCCCCAACTACCATCATTTGTCTGAACAAAGAGATGATAGTTAGGTGCCGATATCTTTTGCGACAACAGCCAATTCTTCGCGACCTCAGCATTTTCGCATCGGTACACTTGATAGGTTGCGACACCTCTCTTGAGAGTTTCAACGAATTGTGGGGCGTGGATTCCGTCTCCGCCATGCGAGATGTTTGACCGAAACAGTTTTCCAAGAAATCTCATACGGTCTCTCCTTTTGCTATTGCCACTTGATGCCACGCGCCATCAAACGCTGTTGCAGGTCACTGTTTAAACGCACAGCGTCGGCTTTATCGCTAACAAGAACGTCCAATTCCACAACTGATCCGCCGCGCGTGAGGGTCACATTTGGTTTTCCCCCAAGGTGTGCCTTGTTGGTATCAGTGAATTCGGACAAAACCGCAGCCACATCCTTTTCCTGATTCTTAGTGTGAGTGAGCCCCATGATGAGGTGGGCACGTAATGTGTTCGATG
>CAZBWR010000042.1:4293-15160 GCA_964495695.1 uncultured Chitinophagales bacterium
ACGCTTGACTTCTTTTCGAGTACAAGTGTCCCCGAAGACGCTTCTGGATTTGAGCCTAAAAGCTCTCGCAGAAAGTTCATAGAAAGTCTCTCCTATTTTTGGTTGCTTGGGGTTGTCGTCTAACGTATCGCTGCACAACGGAACAGCGAGCACTTTGTCTATAATTGTGCGGGCCGTATAGCGAAGTCTTTTGAATTGAGCAGAACATCAATCTAATAGCCCCCTCCGTCAAACGTCGTTTTGTATGTCCCAGGCATGCGACGAATATTCACGAGCGTATTGACTTCACGGTCGAGCAAGTCGTAACCTTTACCGTCAGATCGCGAGTATCTGGGATATTGAACGTAATCTTGGTTGCAGGTGGCGACTCCGTCATGATTGAAGAAGCTTGTAATATCTAGCCACACGTAGAGGGTAATCAAAACAGAACCAGAGGCGTTGGCAGCCATTTTACGTAGTGTCGACTAGGTAGTAAGGTAGTCCAACAAGGGAGAATGGAAACTCTCCCCAAGGAGAGTCTTTGATGGTTATAAGGCCGTTTCCAGCGGCTAGTGAGGCAGTTCTCGCTTTATCAACTCAATCCTGCTGCTCACATGCATCTTCCGGAAGATATTCTTGTTGTGGAATTTGATGGTGGAGACCGCGGTGTGGAGTTTTTCGGCGATCTCTTCGTTCGATTCGCCTTGCATGAGGTGGGCAAGGACTTCCTGTTCACGGGAAGTAAGGGGTTCGGCGGGTTGTTGGGTATGAAAATACTCAATGACCTTGCGGGCAACGCTCATGCTCATGGTGACGCCGCCGTCGACGAATTCACGAAGCCGGCGGACGATCGTTTCGGAATCGGCGCTTTTCAACAAATATCCGGATGCGCCAACCCGAAACGATTCAAACAGTTCACTGTCTTCCTCATACATGGTCAGCATAACGACCTCGACTTGCGGCATGCGCTCTTTGATGGCCGCCGTCCCTTGAATGCCTGACATGTGTCCGGGCATGCGCAGGTCCATCAATACAATGTCCGGCCTGTCCTGGTGCAGGAACCGGAGGGCTGTTTCGCAATCGGCATACGTGCCCACTACCGTGAATCCGTTTGCTTTCTTGATGCGCGCTGCTATGTCGGCCTTCATCTCGGGGTCATCATCTATCATTATGATCCGTATCGCCATTATCCTGCCTGTGGTGGTCCCCACCGATTGAGATGCAGTCTCGATTATGCTCCTTGTCAAAGGTAGTATGAAGGGGGAGACTTCATACTCTCCCCGAGTGGAGTTTTCCTCTAAAACATACCTTCATCCCGCGATGATTGAATTGATCGAACGTGATCTTCCCCCCCAATCGCCGTGCCCGCTCTGCCATATGCTCCATACCGTTGCGTCGACCGGGGTTGCCTTGCATGCCGCACCCATTGTCCTCAAGACAAAGTTCAATGTTATCGTCACGAAGCTGGATCGAAAGGCCTACAACCGTGCAACCCGCAGCGTGCCGGGCAACGTTGTTCATTCCCTCGTAGAACATCAGCAACAGTTCTTTCCTCCATAGTATGTCAAGCTCAACTTGAGCAAGTTCAGACATATCCCCCGAAAGGGTAAATGTGATGTCGTTCTGCGTGAAAAGAACACCTGCATACCGCTTCAGTTGTGCGACGAGATCGAACATCGTGCTCTTGTCCGGATCATATTCCCACTGAATGTTCAGGTATCCCTGAAGCAAGGAATCGGCATAATGCGCAATGCTCCGGAGTTTTTCCGCCTCTGCCAGCTCTCCAGAAGCATCATCCTTGATCTCTTTGGCAAGCGCGGATATTCTTGCGACTATACCTGAAAAAGTGTCGTGGACATCATCCTTCACCTGACGAAGGACACGCTGTTCCTCAATCCGCCGTGCACGTTCTAGCGCGAGAGCATGTTCCACTGTCCGGCGGATGCGGCTGCGATGCCACGCTAATGCCCCCCCACCTACCAGCAAAAGTACTGTGACGACAAACCAGCCCTGCAGAAATACTGGTTGCAGGATGTGAATCCCGAATCGAACCGGCTCTCCCCACACGCCATCATCATTGGCTGCCTTTACTTCGAACACGTATTCCCCGGGATGCAAGCCATTGTAGTGAGCACTCGTGACCGTACCGGAGTAATTCCACCCGGCCTCGTATCCCAGAAGACGATATGCATACGTGTTTTTTTCGGGGCGTTTGTAATGGAGGGCTAGAAAATCAACACTGAGCTGGTCATTAGTGTGGGAGAGTTCCAGACGCTCCGAATCCACCAGCTGATGCTCATTGGCGTGATCTACACCAAACGACGAGACCCGTTTAAGAACAACCTGAGGCGGGGTTCGATTGATATCGGACAGCACACTGACATGCACAATACCGAAACGCCCACCCATAAGAAGCCTGCCATCCTTCGTCCGGCATGCGGCACCGAGACAGAATTCCGTCACTTGCTGACCCGGAAGTATGATTTTTTTAACTGCGTCGGTTGTAGGATCAAACCGGAAGAGGCCGCTGTGCGTGGTTATCCACAATGTGCCGTACCGGTCCTCGCAGATTCCATAGACTATCGCATCTTCAAGCCGTGAGGCAACCGGAACCGCAGATCCACTATCTACATCGTATTTCATCAAACCGGATCCATGCGTACCGAGCCAGAGTGTCGTGGAATCAGAATTGGATGGATGAACAACCAGGACCCTGTTCGAGGACTTGATACTCCGAAGGTCATCGCGAGAGGGAAGCCGTGAGAACTTGCGCGTTCGCGTATCGAACGACACCAAACCTGCCGACCATGTGCCAAGCCAAAGCGTTCCGGCCGGTTTTTCCTTAATGCTCAACGTCCATTCAATGCCCTTGAAAGGCAGGAAGTGTGTGAACGTACCAAGCCGCTCATCGAGGGAGGCGATATTCCCGCCATTTGTTCCAGCCCAGATGTTTCCAGTGTGATCGATGTGAAGAGCGTAGAACAGATTTTGCTTTTTTTCACCCGTTTCGGCATCCCTGTCAACAAAGAGCGACAGATCTTGAGTCCCGGGAGTCCATTTCACTATTCCACCTCCCAGCAATGCGCTCCAGAGTTCGCCGTTGTGTTCACAAATGGCCCTCACTGGGTAGCCCGTCGGAAGACCAGGTACTTTGCGATATTCCCGCTGATCCCTGTCGAGTGACGCAATACCGTTGCCTGTACCTACCCAAACTCTTCCCCGTCGGTCTTCGGCAAGAGACCAAACAGTCCGGCTAATAACGTCATCATCGTCTGATGAGTAGAATTCGACCGAGAATTCTCTCGGGTTAAGTGACCAGACTCCATCGCCTAATGTTCCTATCCATAGTGTACCTGACCGGTCACGGCAAAGCGCGTTCACAGGGAAACGCTTTTTTGAACCTTCGTTGTAATCAATCTCCACGGGTGTAGAGTCGTTTTGTTGAAAGTACAGCTTCCCCGACGCCGTGCCGAACCACTCACCCTCGTAATCAGGAAGCACAGAATAAATGTCTTCATGCAACAGAATATGTCTCTTGATCCGACGGTACTGATCCACAAGAACAGCTCCATTATTGCATGTTGCGATCCACAGTTCACCCGAATCAAGTTCGACCATGGAAGTAACAGAATCCCTAATCACTTCCGGAAGTTGTCTGCGCAACGACTGTTTCCCCGGCTCCAGCGCATACAATCCTTTCGCTGTTCCGACCCAAAGTACCCCCTTTCTGTCTTTGTGAATGGAAAGAACAAGGTAGTTGTGAGGATCTTCCCTATCGGCGACCGGGTAATGTGCCACTTTGCCCGTCTTGATGGAGTAGCTGTTTAACCCGCGGTATGTTCCAATCCACAACGTATCGTCAGCATCATGAAACACGGTCTCAAGTGCCGTTGAGGAAAGAGCATTAGTGTTTGATGGGGAGTCAAAAAGATGGGGATAAGATGTTGCGGTTTTTTTCGCACAATCAAGCAGGCAAAACCCCAGGCCGGCCGTTGCAATCCAGAAGGTGTTATTGATGCGCGAGGGACGTAACACGGCACCTGATGAGGTGAGAGCAACCACACTATCCACAATGTTCTCTACATGGAAACCATCGAAGCGGTCGATACCGCCTCGTGTGGCAAACCACATATACCCGCGGGTATCCTGATGAATCGAATAGACATGGTTTTCCGAGAGACCCGTCTCAATGTTTAGACGACGGAAAGTCTGATTGCTTTCGGCGAACGCAAAAGAAAACAACACCAAAGCAATACACGTTGGGGCCACGCGCATGCTCTACCCACTCGTTTGAGTTTATGCTGATTCGTCTCTTGCGCCGGTGTTGCGGAGACTTGCCGGGAAAGAATGGAAAAAATGCAGGTAAGACGGGCATTTACCCCCGGCAGTTGCCAGAAAGTACACCGCAACGGGGTCATTGTCAAGGGAAAAGATTTGCCGTCACCTAAACAGCAGTGACAAAATTCACTGCATTACAAAACGCGACGGTCGGTAGCCGTTGGAAGCAGCATAGCTCTCAAGCAGCCCGGCGAGCATCTTGCGCCCGCGGTGGATGCGTGAGCGGATTGTGCCGATAGGTGTATGAGAGAACTCGGCTATTTCCTCGTAGGAATATCCCTCGACATCGCTCAGAATAAGCGCTGTCTGATAATCAGGCGGAAGCGAACCAAGCGCCCGCAGAACCTCATCTCCGAGCATGGCATCATGCGTGTCGGACACTGAGTTGTCGGTCAAGGCAACATGGCTCTCACGCAATTGATCGTCGTACGAAGTGATGCCCTCGGCGCTGAGGTCCATTGCGATTGTCTCATATTGCTTTCTGCGATAGCCATTAATGTAGGAATTCTTGCAAATCTGAAACAGCCAAGCGCGGCAATTGGAGCCTGCGCGATACGTATGCAGCGCACGATACGCTTTCAGCATGGTCTCCTGCACGAGATCATTTGTGCTGTTATGGTCGCGGCAAAGCTTGAAAGCAAAATTCCTGAGGGCATCCATCTGTGGGAGTGCTTCCTGGAGAAAGAGATCGCTGGACATGGGCCGGGAAAATAAGTGCGTAGGAACAAGTGGTTTGGCAATAATAGTCCAAACCGCATGCCAGCGGAGGGTGTTTCATAAACGTCAGAAAAAGCGGGACCTTTGAAATCGACGCACTGATGGTGGGACATCTGTGCCACAGGGCGGACCAGCCGGAAAACCTTCGTATGTGGCAGTGATGCCACAGGAGCGCAGCCTACAAACTGCCGAGTTTCTTGAACTTCATCGCAAGTTTCGGCCCGATGCCTTTATCTTCATGCTTGAAGAAAACAAACGCTGATTTCCACCCCTCTCCCTGCACGCGCTTCATCCACTTCCTGAGTTCGGCGGGAGTGTATTTTTCCCTCCGCAAGCGAAGATACCCCCAATCCGCCGTGCTGACAAATGGGACTTCAAGCTTCTCATCAAAATCCGCAATGCACATGGAGCAATTGTGTTTGCGCAAGAGAGCATATATCTCCTCGTCAAACCATGACGTGTGCCTGAACTCAAACGCAACCGGCACATCTCCCGAGAGCAGCTTCAGGAAGGCCGTTAGACGCCCGGTGTCTTTTTTCATATTGGGAGGAAGCTGGAACAACACAACGCCAAGCTTTTGCTTCAAGACCCGGATGGTGCGCATGAGGTACTCGGTCTCATCTCCCACATCCTTCAGTCGCTTGATGTGCGTGATGCGTTGTGACGCTTTGATCGAGAACGTGAATCCATCAGGCACCTGTTCTCCCCAGGCCAGGACGACACTCTCCTTCGGCAAGCGATAGAACGTGTTGTTGATCTCGACAGAATTGAGTTTCGTGCCATAGTATTGCAAGAACTCCTTGTCCGGCAGATCGTCGGGATAGAAATGCCCCTTCCATTCCTTGTAGCTGTATCCACTGGTACCGACAAAGAGATTCATTGTGCTTTCTTTGAACGTGGTGTTTTTATGCTCCAAGTTGCAGCGCTTACTTTCCGCCAAAAGCCTTTTTAAAAAACTGCTGCATGTCATTCCATGACTGCTTGTCCGCCTCTTCGCTGTACGCAAGGGGGAGATTGAATTCCTTGCCGACTTCATCGGCGTTCGGGTTCGTGAACGAATGCAGAGCGCCCGGATACGATTTGAAGGTGAAATTCACTTTCGCCTTCTTCATTTCTTTCTTGATGCCATCAATGTCCTTCTGCGGCACGAACGGATCATCCGCTCCGTTGCACACAAGCACCCGCGCCTTCACGGTGCCGGGCTTTGCCGGTTCCTTCGTGCCGAGACTGCCGTGAAAACTCACAACCCCTTTGAGATCCACACCCATACGCGCCATTGCAAGCACTATGCCGCCTCCGAAGCAATACCCGATGGCTCCGATGTTTTTTGTATCAACTGTTTCATGCTTTTTGAGAAGCTCCATAGCGGCGTGAAACCGCTCACGAGCTGCGGGGAGATTGGAAAAGACTTCGTTGGCGAATTGTCCGGCATCTTCGGGATGTGAGGCTTGTTTCCCTTCACCGTACATGTCAACGGCAAGCGCTGTGTAGCCAAGTTCTGCGAGCATGCGCGCACGCATCCGGGCATACTCATTGTGCCCCCACCATTCATGCACCACCAGAATTCCGGGGCGCTTTCCCGGTCTTGCATCATCATAAGCGAGGTAGCCCTGGAAGGTGACACCATCGCTGGTGTATTGCACTTCCTCCGTTTTGATAGCGGCTCCCGACACACTGAAAACGAAGACTATGGTTGCTATTGCAATCGACCATCGCATATGACTCCCTCCTATATGAGAATGTACGTGAAGATTGAGAACGACTGACAGAAATGATACGAGTATGAGGCGTTGAGCGCAAGTCAAAAAAAAGCCCGGCCATGAGCCGGGCGTAGGGTAGAGTAGGGTCTTTTCCTAGTCGAGAATAACAACAAGATACCTGTCCTGCCAGAACCGCTCGGAATCTTTGATTGTAAGCTGTGATTTCTGGCCTGCCGCTGAAATGGCATAGAATGCGGGTTTGCGCGCAGGGACAATCTCGTCAATCTTGCCGTTGACTTCAAACGTTTCCAAAGTCGCTATGTCGACAGGCATAAAGTCCTTTTGCGTAACGCCGCTGCTCAGAACAGTGGTCGAGCCAAGCAGTCCCCAGAGGAATCCCCCCTCGTCGGAAATGATCCCCTTCTTCTTCAATTCATCACGGGTTCCCGCGATGTAGTATGCCGTGCGCATCATTTGTTGCTGGCGGCTGATAATCTCTTCCTTTGCGCTGATGGTCTGCGTCTGTTCGGCGACGCGGGATTCGAGTCCCTGCACCGTTGATTCAAGCGCCGCTATCGATGCTTCTCGTTCGGCAATGGTTTGCTTGAGCATCTGGATGATGTTGTTCAGGCCGGCAATATCTGCGCCGAGCTTCTTGGCGCGTGCCTGCAGTGCGGCAATTTTTTTCTGGTTTTCCTTCAGCGTTGCGCCGATGCTGCTGATGTTTGCGAGAAGCTGCTGGCGTTCGGGGGAATTTGCTGCCGTCGGAGACCCGTCCGGGCCGCTCGCCTGTTGTGTCAGCAGTGCCTCCTGTGTGCGGGCTGTTTCAATGTCCTTGTAGACGTCATTCACCGCCTGGACAACTTCACCGTAGAACTTCTCCTTTTCGGCCATCTCTTGCTGCAGCGCCGTTCGTTCCGCCTCGAGTTGTTGAACCTTTTGCTGCAGCTCTTCGCTCTTGTTGCTGCAGCCGGCAAGGAACAACACAACTGCTACTGTTGCTGCCGTCAATTGCATGGTCATGGACATCTCTCCTGAAATTTTTGTATTGTTTCTTCGCAGTGCATCACCTCGCACAGTCAAAGATACTCTTGTCATTACCCAGAAAACAAGAATACAGGAGCAGGTGAAGACCTTTTAATCCTCTCCTAATGAAGAATCATTAAGCCGGCGAATTTCCGAGCAATTCCAGTGATCAGGGAATCGTCCGGACGCTGTTCTTAATCTTTCCGGAAACCATCGTGGCACGCACGGCCCAAACAGTCCAAATCGGCAAGCGCAAGATTGAGTTATCGAATCTCAAGAAAGTGCTGTATCCTACCGATGGCATTATCAAAGCGGAGCTGATCGAGTACTACCTCACTATCGCCCCGACCATTCTCTCACACATCAAGGGAAGACCGTTGTCACTCGTCCGCTTCCCTGACGGGATAAACGGCGAGAAATTCTTCCAGAAGAACCGGCCGGAGTGGGCACCCTCGTGGCTGGAATATGTGACGCTTGGAAGCGGAGACGAGACCAAGGACTATATTCTCGCGACTGAGCCCGCATCACTCGTCTGGCTTGCCAATCTTGCCTGCATCGAGCTTCATCAAATGCATGCACGCCAGCCGAACCTTGAGAAGCCGGACTACTTTGTATTCGACCTTGATCCGCCCGAAACATACACCTTTCCGCAAGTGGCGAAACTTGCCATCGAACTGAAGGGACACATTGAGACGTTCGGGTATCATCCATTCGTCAAAACGACGGGACGAAAAGGTGTTCACATTCTTGTACCGGTCGAACCACTCTATACGTTTGATGAAGTCTTTGAGGCTGCACAGGACGTTGCGAAACCTTTTGTCGCCGCGCGCGAGAAGACAACAACTCTTCACCTCAAAAAGGAGTACCGCAAGGGGCGTGTGTTTGTGGATGTGTTCCGCAACCGGAATCATCAGACAATCGTAGCGCCATACAGTGTCCGCGGACTTGACGGCGCGACGGTTTCTGCACCCGTAACGTGGGAAGAGCTGCCGGAAATCAAGAGCATCGGGGAGTTGAACATCGAAACGGTTCTTGAGCGCGTGAAATCGGACGGCGA
Source organism: uncultured Chitinophagales bacterium (assembly GCA_964495695.1). Taxonomy (GTDB): domain Bacteria; phylum Bacteroidota; class Ignavibacteria; order UBA10030; family UBA6906; genus CAADGV01. The sequence goes on from CAZBWR010000042.1 coordinate 13,111, forward strand.
TCCATGGGAAGCAATAGCCGCGTACGCGGAGCCCCTGCATACCAGGCGACAATCCCTGAAAAAGAAATCTCTCCCAAAGTCTGCAAAGCACAAGACTCCCGAAACGCTCGATCAATACCAAAAGAAAAGAAGTTTTGACAAAACTCCCGAGCCGCCGCCTGCAGTTACCTTGGGAGAGGGGAACGCGTTTGTTGTTCACCGGCATCACGCGTCCCGCTTGCATTATGACTTGCGGCTTGAGCAGGATGGAGTTCTTAAATCGTGGGCTGTTCCAAAGGGATTGCCCCCACGCCCCGGGGTCATGCGCCTTGCTGTTGCGACCGAAGATCATCCGCTGGAGTATTTGAACTTCGAGGGAAAAATCCCGAAAGGAGAGTACGGTGGAGGCGAGATGTGGATTTATGCTCGGGGGAAATACCTCATCACGAAAGAGAAGAAAAACGGCTTTTACTTCCGTCTGCAAAGCAAAGAAATGAACGCCGAATTCCGGACGCACAGGACAAAAGAGAAAGAATGGCTGCTTGAACGCGTGGATACTCCGCAGATTGATTTTCTTCGCAGCACCGTAGAGCCGATGCTTGCGGGAAGTACATCCGCCCCTCCGGAATCGGATGACTACGTTTACGAAGTGAAGTGGGACGGAATACGGGCGCTGATCGCCGTCGATGACGGTGAGGTTACAATCCGCACGCGGAACAACATGGATGTGACGCAGAGGTTCCCCGAGCTGTTAATTCCCGAACAGGCGTTCAGAGCAAGCACTGCATTGTTTGACACCGAGATTGTCTGTCTCGACGACACCGGGAAACCGGTATTCAAGAACGTCATCCATCGGATGCAACAGTCAGCAGACGGAGCGATCGAGCGCGCCCGCGCAAAACATCCTGCAGTATGTTACGTGTTCGACTGCCTCTACCTTGACGGTCGCCCGATCGTGAACGAGCCTCTCATCAGGCGTCGGGCCTGGATGGCTGATGCGATCAAACGCGACACACCTTATAGAGTCAGCGAGGTTGTCGAGGATGGCAAGGCGTTGTTTGATGCAGCGGCCACCATGGGACTCGAAGGCATCATGGCGAAAGAGCGAAACAGTGTCTATCAACCCGGAAGGCGGAGCACGCAGTGGCTGAAAATCAAAACCCGCCAGACTCTCGACTGTGTCGTCATCGGATACACAAAGGGAAAAGGTAACCGGGAGGGGGAGTTCGGCGCGCTGCACATTGCTTTGCAGGAGGACGACCGGCTCCGGTATGTCGGCAAGGTCGGCACCGGCTTCGACACCAAGACGATGAAAGAGATCTTTGCATCATTGAAATCACTCAAGACTGTGAAGCGTCCCGTGAAGCAGAAGCCGCTCGATGATTCGGTATCCACGTACGTTGAACCTAAACTCGTATGCGAAGTGCAGTATGCCTCATGGACGAAGGACAACATGCTGCGCGAGCCGGTGTTTCTGCGCTTGCGGCCTGATGCTTAATTAGCAGGCAGACATTACGTATTTCAAGCTGTTTTCGAAGCTTCGCTGCTGGATTAAGTCAGAGGTTATTGATAGATTCTTAGGTACAGCCCGGTCGAAGTTAGGCCGATGTCCCCCTTGGGGGATGTTCTTTATATAACTCGGAGGAAGTCATGAGAGCAATATGGAAAGGACATATCCGTTTCTCGCTTGTAACAATCCCCGTGCGGATTTACAATGCAGTGGACACGGATCAGACTATCCGTTTCAATCAGCTCCACAAAGAAGACAACGGCCCGATCGGGTACGACAAGAAATGCAAAAAATGCAGCAAAGCCGTCTCCTCCGAAGACATTGTAAAGGGGTACCCGTATGAACCCGATACGTATGTCATCGTCGAAAAGGATGACCTCGACAAGTTGAAGCTTAAAAGCACAAAAATTATTGAGATCGATGGCTTCATTGATGCAAAGGAAGTCCACCCGACATTGTACGAAGCCCCGTACTATGCCGGACCCGACGGTCCAGTTGCTGTCAAAGCGTATGCCTTACTCGCTGCGACGCTGAAGGAGACGAAGAAAATGGGGATCGGGA
>CAZBWR010000042.1:15170-31005 GCA_964495695.1 uncultured Chitinophagales bacterium
ACACGAGAACGGCATTTGCCTCTACAAGCTCCGTTCGCCGAAGGAAGTCCGGAGTATTGCCGACGTCCCTCAACTCGACAGCAAGGGCGTTGACAAGAAGCAACTCGATCTCGCCAAGAACCTTGTCGAATCCATGAAGACTTCCTTGAACAAGCTCGACCTGACCGACAAATACAACGATGCGCTCAGAGAGCTTATCGAAGCGAAAATCGAAGGAAAGCAGATCGTGACGGTTGAGGAGGAAGAAAAGCCTATCGTGGACATCATGACGGCGCTGAAACAGAGCATCGAACAAGCAAAGACCCAGCGCAAGCCGATGGAGAAAGCAAAGGGAGAGAAGAAGAAAGTCGCAGCAAAAGCCACCGCCGGGGGCAAGTCTGCAAAAGGCAAGAAAGTAAAAGCAGCGTAGGATACGATTTGTGGGTGCACACGTGGGAAAGATACTGGAATTCATTCCGAAGAAGCCGACACAACTCGGCTTCGAGAAGGTCAAGAAACGGAAGAAGACACGGGGCCTCGCTCCCGGACAGCTAAACCTGTTTAGCGGGACAGCGCAAGTGTTGCGCATGCCTTCAACGTCCGGGCCCTTTGAGGAAGCCTTGTTGTTGGACGAGCGTGGGGATGCCCGTGCTGAAGAAGCATATCGACGTGCAATAGAACAAGGTGATGACCTCGCCGATTCCTATTGCAACCTTGGCATCATTCTTTCCAGACGGGGTGAGATGACGAAGGCGTTCGACTGCTTCACAAAGTCGCTCGAGCAGAATCCCCGTCATTTCGAATCACAATATAATCTTGGCAACTTGTACTTCGAGCGGGACAACTACCGTCTTGCGCGCATGCACTACGAAATCGCCGCCGAGATCCAGCCCGAACATGCGGGCGTGTACTTCAACCTGGGACTGGCGCTTGCGTTAAGCGATGATCTCTCCGCCGCTTTGAATGCCCTCGAAAAATACAAATCCCTTGCTGCAAAAGACGAAAGCGACAAGGCTGACGATTTGCTCGCGAACCTGCAACGGATCGTGAGCTCGCCACGTTGATCCTCACCCTTCCCTGAATCCGGCAGGATCGATGGAGTATTCGGCCATCTTTCTGTATACCGTCTTCCGATCAATTTCCATCAGCTTTGCAACCTGGTTCACATTGCCTTTGTAGAGACGAAGCATGCGTGTGAGGTACTTTTCTTCAGCATCGCTGACAATCGCATTGATATAATCCTTGTACGGCGTGTTCAAGTCGACATCAACCGGCTCTCTCGCCTCGGAAGGTGCGTGTTCAAGTTCGGGAAGCTCGATCGAGGTGATCGTGTCACCCGTGGTCTTGATCAGGGCACGCTTGATAAGATTTTCAAGTTCACGGATGTTTCCCCGCCAATGGTGGTTCATCATATCAGTGATGGCACCCGGTGCAAGAAACTTCACCCGCCCGCCTGAAAGGTCTGCATACTTTTCCACAAAATGTTCGGCGAGAAGAGGAATGTCTTCAATCCGCTCCCGTAACGGGGGCAAGTGAATCGGGAAAACATTCAGCCGGTAGAACAAATCCTCACGAAAATCCCCCTCACTTATCATCATTTCGAGATTGCGGTTTGTTGCGGCAACAATGCGGGCATCAACCTTGATGGAGACGTTACCGCCCACCCGCTCAACAACTTTTTCCTGCAGCACGCGCAGCAGTTTCGTTTGAACGGTTGGAGCAAGGTCGCCAATCTCGTCGAGAAACAATGTGCCACCGTTTGCTTCCTCAAACTTTCCCGCTTTGGCCTTCATGGCACCTGTAAAAGCCCCTTTTTCATGACCGAAGAGTTCACTCTCAAGCAGATTCTCCGGAATGGCCGAGCAGTTCACAGCTACGAACGGTCCGGACCGCCGGTTGCTGTTGAAGTGCAGCGCGCGGGCCACAAGTTCCTTCCCTGTTCCGCTCTCACCCTGAATCAGGATGGTTACGTCGCGGTCGGCAACCTGCCTGATGGATTGAATGACCTGCTTCATCTTTTCACTGCGGCTGATCATGTTGCCGAAGCTGTACGTGGATTGAATGGTCTCGCGCAGCTGTTTCAGTTCAAGGTCCTTTGAGCGAAGGTCAAGAGCCCGGCGGATTTTGAGGAGCAACTCGGTGTTGTTACACGGCTTCGTCAGATAATCGGTTGCACCGAGACGCATCGCCTCAACCGCGGTCCCGATCGATCCGAATCCGGTGACCATAATGACCATCATCTCGGGATACAATGCCTTTGCCTTTTCAAGAAGTTCTATCCCGGTCATCTTCGCCATCACCATATCGGAGAGCATCAGGTCTACGCCTCCGGCTGCAAGCACGGAGAGCGCTTCATCTCCCCCCGTCGCCAGAGCAACGTCATATCCTTCATCATCGAGTAATGTTCTCGTGGCAATGCGGAATGCCTTGTCATCATCCACCACAAGAACGCGTCCACCGGGATTTTGTATCTGTTCACTCATACGGTTGCCTCACTGCAGGAAGTTCAATGGTGAATGTCGTGCCTTTCCCCGGTTCGCTTTCGACCCGTATACTTCCATTGTGCTGCTGCACAATGCCGTAGGTAACTGAAAGTCCAAGTCCCACTCCGCTTACTTCTTTTTTCGTGGTGAAGAAGGCGTCAAATATCTTGTTGAGATTTTCAGGGGGAATGCCAATACCGGTGTCGCTCACACGGATTGTCACATTTCCGTCCTGCGGCTCGGCAACAATCCTGAGTGCTCCCCCCTCCGGCATTGCGTCGCGCGCATTCAGGACGAGGTTGAGAAAGACCTGCTTCAGTTTGTCGCGCGAGCCGAGCACCAGCGGGAGATTGTTGTCAATGCTCAATGATGTGACAACATTATGATCTTCAAGCGTCGGAGCGTTCTCCTTCAGGAGATGTTCTAGGACATCCTGCATGTCCACCGGCAGCCGCTCGAATTCCACCATCGACCCGCGATAGAAGTCGAGCATTTGCCGCGTCAGCTTCGCCATCCGTGTCACTTCTTCAAGAGCCAGCGCAATCAGTTCCTTTGCGGTTCCGCTCGTTTTGCGGTATGATGATTCAAGAAGACTCTGGATATTGTGTATCGGGTTGTTGATTTCGTGCGACAGTTGTGCTGTCATCTTGCCCGTGACAGCGAGCCGTTCAGTTCTGACAAGCTCTTTCTGCGCTTCCTGCAACCGGTTGAGCGCCTGCTCAAGTTGCTCGTTCCTCTCGGCAAGTGCCCTGTTGGCTACATCCAACTGGGAAATCTTTTCCTTTAAGGATTCACGCATCGCATCGAACTTCACCGAGAGGAATGCCAACTCATCATCAGGCTCGCCGCGGGTATGCCCCGGCAGGATCTTGTAATCAAGATTGCCCGCACTGATTGCGGCAGTCGCCTGCACGAGCCGGTCGACCGGCTTTGTGACAAACCGCCTGAACATCACCGTCGCCACAAGGATGGCGAGAAACGTAAAACCGATGAAGATAAGGAAGGAGCGCTCCCAGTTATCACGCGCTGCCCGCGAGATCCGTGTAAATGAAATATGCAAATCGGCGGCGCCGAGTGTATAACCGACAGGCACTGCGTGGCACTTCTGGCACACGTTGGTGGCGTTGAAAGGAACAATGCCGCGAAACCGGTCTCCCTCCCGGATGAAACGGGGCTCACCTGTCTTTAACACCATCCGTTCGAAATCATCGTGCGGTGTCAACGAGCGATGTTCTGTCGGGATGCGGTGGGCATTCTGCTCGTTCACAACTTCAGGGCGTAGTTTCAGATCGTTCACAAGAATGTGCAACGTATCAAAGGGCTGCAGGAGACTTGTCCTGCCGAGAAAACTCTCGTCAACATGAAGGTTGTTGACCATCATGCTGACAAGCGATTCACGGATAATATCGGCGTACGTGTGCGCCGCCAGCTGCGCCTGTTCCATCATTTCCCGCTCCTGGAAATGGTTGTTCAGCGCCACGCTTAAGGCAATGAAGAGAATGAAGAGCGGAACTATCCCAAGCAGGATTTTTCGTGAGATCGACCAGTGCCGGAAGGAAACCATACCCCTTGTTTTCATTGGAAAAAAAGTAGCCAAACGGCAGTCCAGAATCAAACATCAACTCCATCAAATAAAAGAACGGCGCCCGATTAAAGTTGCATGACGCCCCCTTCCCGGATATATTTCATAATCGCGAAAGGGATTTCGATCATGGAAAAGATAGAAAAGCTCGTCAATCATCTAAACAACCTATCGTCCGGGACACTGAAGCATCCTGCCACATTGCAGGTGTTGCTTGAAAGCGTCGCCAAGGGTGGAATCGAAGACACTCTGGGAGACCTGGCATTCGATGCAAAATTCTGCCACAAAACGCATGGCATCATGCAGCGTATTGGACTTGAGGGCGAAGGATACGACAAACTTGCAGCGGAGTTCACCGTGGGAATCGGGAGGTGCAGAGAGCACTTGCAGCAGATCCTCACACATTTGAGCAGCGCAGACAGGAATGAAATCGAAGCGAAATTCCTGGCTATGACCCCCGAAGGAATGCAGAACCTGCTGGCATTGTTACACGACCTGAGTTGGTACAAGAACTATCAAATTGATACCGAAAACAGGCTTTCTTGAAAAGGCGTGAGAAATATCGTACATTTTCTCATGCCATCAAGCACGTCAACCGATACTTCCCGCGGCTCATCACTCTGGCGTACCGCCCTTTTTTTGTTCATAATAGCCTCCGTAGTGTGGCTTGGCGGAACATTGACCCGTGCCCTCATCGGCAACGACATTTTGAAGCCGGGCACGGTGGAGTTCGAGGAGTTCATTGATCCGCAGGCGGAACGGCAGGTGTTCCGGTCGCTCTCCGTGATCTCCGTCGCCGTAATGATTTCGTATGGCGTTGCCCTCGTGAGCAGCGTAGTGTTTCTCGCCGCTACCCCGCTCCGCTTCAAGGAACACGGTTGGCTGATGATGAGCGCCATCCTGTTTTACATTTTCGTCCCCGTCGAGATCTATACATTGTATCTTGACTGGAAAATGGTGTATCTGGAGTTCTTCACTACAGCCGATAACGACATGTTCAGAACGTTGTTCCGTGCCCGATTGATGGCGCTGCAGGGCGTACCGTTCATCGCCTTGCTCTGCTACTACACCATCATTGCGCTTGCGGTGTTTCAACCCATGAAGAAACCGGCTGCGACATGAAGCACGAACAAATTGTCTTGGAACTGGAAGAAGTCGCAACCCAGCTCGGCGTCACCGTCCGCTATGAGAAGGGGGATTTTGAGGGAGGATTCTGCATACTGCGCGACCAGAAGATCATGCTCGTCAACAAAAAGCTGATGCCAAACAGAAAGGCTGCCGTGCTTGCCGTGGCAATGAGCGAGATCGGACTTGACAACGTGTTTATCAAGCCTGCGCTGCGCGAATACATCGAGGACGAGGTGGCCAGGGCAATGCGCGCAAGCAAGCCCGCGTAGTAACGGGGCTCAACTCTCCCACAACAGCCGGCTCACGTCCGCGTCCGGCAACTGACTCAGACCCATATGATCAAAGCCGTAATCTTCGACCTGGATAACACGCTTGTGGACTTCATGGCAATGAAGCGCCAGGCGATCACTGCCGCCATCGATTCGATGATCGACGCGGGGTTGAAATTGACGCGGGAAGAGGTACAGGAACGGATCGACGCCATCTATAAAGAACGCGGCATAGAATTCCAGAATGTGTTCGACCAGCTCCTCTATGATGTTTTCCAGAAAGTCGACTACAAAATTCTTTCGGCGGGGATCATCGCGTACCGCAGGGCGCGGGAGGCGGCACTCGTCCCATATCCGCATGTGAATTTAACTCTCGTATCGCTTCTCAAACGGGGCATCAAGCTTGCGGTAATCTCCGATGCACCGGGTCGCGAAGCGTGGCTCAGGCTCTGCTATCTCAACTTCCATCACATCTTCGATCATGTCATCACGTTCGATGACACCGGCGAACGGAAGCCAAGTCCGGTTCCGTTCCGCAAGGCGCTCGAACTCCTTGGCGTGAAGCCGGAGGAAACACTGATGGTCGGAGACTGGGCTGAACGTGACATGGTCGGAGCGGCGCAGGTCGGGATTACAACTGTGTTCGCCCGTTACGGCGATACGTTCGGGACTGTTGAAACGAATGCAAAGTACGACATCAACGATGTGTCCGAGTTGTTGAATGTTATAGATTCAGAAAACGTCTCAACGACAAAGGCATGATACGGGGCATCGGCGTCGATATCATCGAGATCGACAGAATACGGAAAAGCATAGATGATCTTGGAGATCATTTCATCCGGAAGATTTATACGGACGGAGAGGTAGCCTACTGCCGTTCAAAACCGGAAATGGTCCAGCATTTTGCCGCCCGTTTTGCCGCAAAAGAAGCCCTGAGCAAAGCGGTTGCGACAGGGTGGTCGGGAGAATTCCGCTGGAAGGACGTTGAGGTGATCAATGAGCCTTCCGGCAAGCCGCGGCTCCTCTTCCACGGGTCGCTCAAAGAAACCCTTGCCCATTGCACAGTGTTCGTTTCGCTTTCCCACGCAGACAACCACGTCGTGGCAATGGTGGTTATTGAAGAGATTCCGTCATGAAGATCACAATTTACCGCAAACTCGTATCGGGATTTGTCCTGGTCATTGCCCTGATGATCGCCACGAACATCTATGTCCTGTGGCAACTGAATGAAGTGACCAGGACAACAGACAAGACGTTCCACAGCGACGTCCGGATGATTACGCTCGCCAAGCAAATGGTGTCTGCGCTGACGGAGGAGGAGAGGAATACCCAGAAGTTCCTTATCACCCGTGACTCCACTTACTACAATCTGTACGCCGGACAGTCACGGACATTCGCACGATTGCTTGATTCGTTGGGTGATACCTCACCGTCACCCCGTGAGGTTGCACTCATTGGACGCATCAGCAAGGCACATAGCTGGGCAACAGCTACAATGCAGCAGGAGAGAAACACAGCCCCTCTTTCCGGCGATCCTGCCGCAGCTTCAAGGGAAGCTGAACGCATCGACACTCTCGACGTTCTGTATGCATCGTTAAATGAGCTGATCCGGTTGAATGAAGACGCTGTCAGCAACTCCGTCTCCGGCATCAGCCAGGTTACAATACGTTCGTCAAATGTTGCCTGGCTCATTACCGCCGGGGCGTTGCTGGTTGCGCTGTGTGTCGCGTTGCTCATCACTTCCTCAATTGTCAAACCGATTGGCGCACTTATCAAAGGCACGGAGAATATCGCACGAGGTGTTTTCGAGCCGATTGTTGTGAGGTCGAGAGATGAAATGACTCTTCTCGCCCGTGCCGTCAACGACATGAGCAACAAGTTGAAACAGATCAATGATTTGAAGACAGAAATGATGCACCACATCTCCCATGAGCTCAGGACTCCGCTGCAGACAATGCTCTCTGCACAGTACCTGTTGATGGAGCAAAAGCGCGGCCCGCTCAACGCCGACCAGATGAGGTTGTTGACATCAATCAAAGAGGGGATCAGAAAACTGACACACTTCAGCAATCAGTTTCTGGACATCCAGAAAATCGAGCACGGCTCGATGGAATACCGCTTTGCCAAGTGTGATCTGCTCGATGTCCTCCGCCCTGCGGTGGATGACGCGCAACTCATGGCAGGGCAAAAAAACGTGACTGTTGATATGAACACGGAGCATGACCTCCCGCCACTGATGGCCGACAAGGAAAAAATGGTGCAAGTATTCGGCAATCTTCTCGGCAACGCGGTGAAATACACCGACGCCGGGGGAACGATTTCTGTGAACGCGACCCGTGAGAAGAACACAATCCGTGTCAATGTCAGCGACACGGGAGCGGGCATTCCCCCGGACGACCTCCCGCGCATCTTCACAAAATTCTACCAGGCCAAGAACTCCCGCAAGGGAACCGGTATCGGACTTGCCCTCGTGAAAGCACTCGTTGAAGGACATAAAGGAACGGTCAAGGTTGAAAGCGAGCTCGGAAAGGGAACTACATTCACTGTCGTTCTTCCGGCGGCACCATCATTGCGGGAAGAAGAGGCAAAATCTCAACCTGCGGATACTGCCGCATGAGGAACCTGCTACCCATAGCGGTATTTGCGGCGCTTGCTCTTGCCGGATGCGCAAGCAGTTACGTTGGAGATGAAGATTCCGAACGACGGGCAGCCTATCACATGCATCTGGCCGATAGTCTTGAGGCACTAAACGCCCTGCAACAGGCGGCACTGGAATACCGGCTTGTGGCAGAGCTGTACCCGACAACAAGCCACTACCCTAATGCTGTGCGCAATACTGCTCTTCTCTTCAGCAATCCTGCCAATCCTGCAATAGATGACAGCGTCGCGCTACATTGGTTCGGGGCATATCTGGATCTCCCGATCCCGCGGGAAGAGAGGGTAAAAGCCGAGATTTATGTGACTATGCTGAAGAGGATTATGACTCTACGAGCGGAACTAAATCGCCGCTCCGGGGTGATTGACAGCCTGACCCAGGCCTCCCGCAGACAGTCAACCGACTTATCCGCCAGAAACAAGCGGATTCAGGACCTTGAGGCTGAATTGAAGAAAATGAACCTGGAACTTCAGAACCTTCGCGAGGTTGACGTCCGGATAAATCGCCGCAAGGGAGTGCGCTAACCCGTTGCAATTCAATGAGTAAATGGTTAGTTTGGCGTCGGTGATTCGAGTTTCCAACTCCATCTGACAGCGGATGAAAGCAACCGGTATAAAGAAGCTTTACTATTCCATCAGCGAGGTAAGCAAGATTACCGACCTTGAACAGTACGTCCTGCGTTACTGGGAATCAGAGTTTGACGAGTTGAAGCCGCAGAAGAACCGGGCGGGCAACCGCATCTACACCAACCGCGACATCAAACTCATCCTCTACATCAAGAAACTCCTCCGCGACGAACGATACACCATCGAAGGTGCGAAGCAAGTTCTCAAAACGTATACGCCTGATGTCGATTCTGGCGAACAGCTCGAACTTCTGGATGCACCAAAACCCAAAACGAAGATCAAAGACGAGCAACTGCGAAGCGACATGATGGAGGTAAAGAAGTTCCTCGAAGAACTTCTGCAGAAGCTTAACTGACCGCCCCTGCCCCCGAGCTTATTCTTTACTCAAAGACGCCTTTTCACGCTCCACAAGTTTTGGCGGCCCAAGCCGCTCCAACGCGTAGCCGCCGGGATACGTTCTATTCCTGTCATCCATAAAGAAATGGGGAACCTTCCGCGGCGGTAACAACCGCACTATCTGTCCTCTGATTCGCAGTAGCCGGTCAATGAACTGCCGCGCGCCGGGGAAGGGTGCAGGAAAACCGAACGCACGCAACGTCCGGTCATCAAGCATGGCGTATATGCTGTAGTGAACAACGGGCTTCAACGCACGAGGGAACCACGACGCAAACAGGTCACGCGTCACTGATCCGACCCTGCTGTTCGTCTCTGCAAACACGAAGTGCTTCCGCTCGTAGTTCTCCTTCCATTGTTCAAATGAATTGTACGAGTCGGGAATGCCGGTAATGCCCATTCTCTTCCCCACCTCGCGCCAGAAGCAATAGTATGCAATCCTTTCATTCATGCAAGTCTGGCGCCAACCGTATCGGTCTATCCACTTGACGGGTTCGAAGATGAATGTTGAGAGGACGTAGAGGTAGTCATCATTGGATATTTTATAGTGCGCATGTATCCGGTTCATCTGCTCAAGCGCCATCTTGCCACGGCCTTCAAGATAGCCGTGCTTGCACATTTCTGCAACCAGGATTGAGGTATCATCATACCGCCGCTGGGTACGCTCCCTGAATTCACCCGTACGGTCGAGCAAAGTGGAAATGCTCGGTACGCAGTACGTTTTGTAGAGTGCTATCTCCAGCGACCGGATGGAATCCCACGAGAATTCGTACCCGAACGAAAGGTGCATAATCCTCATGTGGTCGAGTTCGGGGTTAAGCGACTCGATTTCGCGTAATATGGCATACCGACCCATGGCGTACCTTTGCTAAGTGTTTGTTGACAATAGGTACGAAAGACAAGCATACGCGGTTTGCTCCTGTCAGAACGGGCCCCTAGACCCGGTCTTTCAGGCCGGTTTCTCCTTCCTTGCCTGCACAATGGACACAACAATAAATGGCGCCATTCTTTCCTTCGACCCCATGTCCAATTACCTTGCAGCCGCAACTGACACAAATAGGGGCAAGGGCCTGAATGGCGCATTCAAAGCTGTCGAATGTGTGCTTATCGGTATCGTTCAGAACGACTTGAAAAGCCTTGTCGTAATTGTTCCCACAAACTTCACATTTCCCCATTGCATCCTCCGGTTAATGTTAGTTGAATTTGCTGATGGCGGCATTAACTCCTTGTTTCAAGTCGCTCATCGCCTTCTCCATACCCGACCGTACTTCAGTCCATGCGTCATCACTTGCTTCTTTGAGTGATTGGAACTTGCGCTTCGCTTCATCCTGCTTGCGGCGCAATTCGCGTAATTGTTCTTCGTATCGGGTTTTGGCCTCTCCCGTTGTGGAGTCTATCTTCGCCTGAAGCTCGTCGATTTTGGCGGCCCATTCTCTCAATTGCGGTTCGATGTTCTGCTGATAGGTTTGACGTGCATTCATAGTTTTATCCTCTCATTATTTGTTCTTGTGGATCGATTAAATGCCTGTTTGTAGAGTATGCAACATTCGTTGGAATATGATAGAACTGTTTTCCGATTGCGCCGGCACGCAGAACGAAAGCGCCATTACTATTACCGTTAGTGCGTGAATCACTGACCTCATGATTACTCCTTAAGATCACTCACCCATTCGGCAGGGCGGCCGTAATAGTCGTAGAGTCGCTCCTCATACTCCTGGTTGATTGGAATTGTGGGGTCGTACTCGGGGCTTCCTTTGACGATCTCCTTCGTAAAATCGATATGGACATACGACCGGGCCCATTCAATCTTCCTGATCCACTCCGGGGAGATCAGGACTTTCCGGCCGGGGAGCCAGTTCCTCGTATCTATCACAAGGTAGCGGACTGACCATGTAGCGTCATCGATTATGAAATCTTCCACATGCCCTATGTCTCCATCCGTCGCCTTGATGTGATATCCCATCACCTCATCAACGCTTCGCAGATGCGGATCGCCATCCGCCTCCTTGCTCTCCTCAACAGGTGACGGAAGCGGACGCACCATCGGCGCTGTCCCGAGCGCATACGCACCGGGGAGCCAGTAAGGAGTCCACCCGTAGTGCTTGTGAAGCTCGACCTCCCGTTGCCGCGAGACAGGTTTGTCAAGGTCAATACCCGGGCTGTTCTTGACTTCGTCCTTGCTCAGCGCGACAGGGAGCGTTTGTTTTTCCCATGACGGTTCACCGAGCGCAGTCGGAGACAACAGCACACGCCGACCGCTTAACCATCCACCCGTGTCCGCAACGAGGTATGCCGTACTCCACAATTCATCGTCAAAGAATACATCACCTACTTTTCCTATCTCGCCGTCGGTGGCCCGGAGCGAGTAACCGAGAAATGATTTTACACTTCGTAGCATATGTCTTGCCTTCTCCTTCCTCTTGTTAATTGCTTTCTGAAACTCTCTTCAACACGTCGGCACCCAACTGGATCCGCCCGGATTCAAGGATAAGATCACCAAGTGAGAAAATGCCGACCATGCGCTTGTCATTGTCCAACACCACAAGGCGCCGGACTTTCTTTTGTTTCATGACATCGGCAGCCTGATTGAGCGGCTGATCCTCGTAACAATAGAAGATGTCACGGCTCATCACGTCACGTACCGGCGTGCTTGCGGGATTTCTCCCCTCGGCAGTTGCCCGCAACGCGATGTCTCTGTCGGTCACGATGCCGACGAGTGTGTTGTTCTCTCCGACAGGCAACGCGCCAATGTCAAGCTCCTTCATCCGTTCGGCTGCGTCCCTGATTGTGTTGTCGGGACTTGTCAATTGTACGTTAGGGGTCATGATGTCTCTGACCTTCATGAACGAACACCTCCTTGTAGTGTTTAGTGAAGAATGGTTTGCAGTAATTGTGAGACGCCGGTTGTATCGGACAACAGAAACGTATGCCGTTGTTGTTTCAGAACGCCGGATTCCTGCCGTCCCAGATGCTCATCGATAACAACAACAGGCACGGCGTTGTCAATATCCCGTACGTTGAGAAGAAACTCGATGGCATCCGCTCCGATCGCCTCGCCATCAACAAACACCGCGGCAAACCTGTCATGACTCAATGTGGTTAGCGCCTGCATCATCCCATCCCTGATGAAAGGGACGAGACCCATAGTGCTGGCAGTATCAGCTATATCTTCGCTTCTTGCACCGGTGCCAGCAATCAGGATGGCGTTTGATTGAGCCATCTGTTCCCTCGATGTTACATTGAACTATCTTACTTGATTTGTCATGGTAGATAAGCGCAAAGCATGTGCCAGTATGATTCACGGCCCGCTAAAGTATTACATGGGTGGCAGTTACAAGGATGGACGTTGTGTTTAGAAAGGAGAAACCATGGATACTTAACGCTTAGTGTGCAGAAGTGGAACGCTCAACGCGGAACTAGTAGCAATATGCGCACGATCGGAACGGTATGGTGCTGCGCGGCGGGAAGGAACGGGCAAGATGCTGCTGCAGAGACTTCGCTACAGAAGTTTGTACTTCTTTAGTCTGTTGTATATGCTTCGACGGCTGATACCAAGCAACCGCGCAGCTTCTGTGCGGTTGTTACCTGCCACTCTGAGAGCCTGGAGTACCATCTCACGCTCTACTTCTTCGAGCGGTGTTCCAATCTCGAACTTGACGATGGTACGGGAAGCATTCTCTTTCGTGAACTTGGAGGGGAGGTGCTTCGGAAGCAACTGCGAACCCTCACAAACAAGTACTGATCGCTGGATGACGTTTTTCAACTCTCTGACATTTCCCGGCCACGAGTACGCCTCAAGCTGGCGCAGATACTCCGAAGAAAGCTGGATTTTCCCTTTGCTGTATTTCTTCGTGAACTGTCTGAGGAATTCCTTGGCAAGCAGCGGAATGTCACCATGTCTGCGGTTCAGCGGCGGCAACCCGACCCGGAATACGTCAAGGCGATAGAACAAATCCTCCCGAAACTTCCCCTGCAGCATCATTTCTTCGAGATTTCTGTTCGATGCTACTATGATGCGGGCATTGGCTGATATCTTTGCTTCGCCACCAAGACGATTGAAGCTGCGCTGTTCCATGAGACGCAGCAAGCTGATTTTCACACGTTCATCAATCGAATCGATTTCATCCAGAAATATCGTGCCATCCTGTGCTTGCTCGAACCGGCCGCGCCGTGCTTTGGCCGCGCCGGTAAACGCGCCTTTCTCATGGCCGAACAACTCACTCGCAACAAGATCCCGGGGAATAGCTCCAAGATTCACGGTGATGAACGGCCCCTCCCGGCGCTTGCTTAGTTTGTGAATCGCTTCGGCAGCGAGTTCCTTTCCCGTGCCTGTTTCGCCCAACAACATTACTACAACGTCGGACTTTGCGGCTCTTTTGATCTGCTTGTAGACATGCTGCATAGCGAGCGACTTGCCGACTAAGGCCAGCAATCGGTCAGGTTTCTTCATTCCTTTGCATCCTGTTGTATAATAGAATTCAGCGCTGAAACGTGACCTGCCAAACCATCGTTTTGTGGTTACCGCATACGTAATCGTCTGAATGGTGAGAAGCAAGCCGGCAAAGTTCAGAGAATGGATCCGCTGACAGCCGGGATGTGATTCTTGCCTTACTTCCGGATCATCCGAATTTCGTCGTCGAGTCCCGTCATCTGCCAGCGGATAAGAGAAACGGGGATCATGCCCGTGGCGTACATTTCATCGAAGAAAGTCTTAAGGGTAAACTTGTCCCCGAGCTGCCGGTTCCGGTCTGCCATTAGTCTCTCGATGAGATACTTCCCTGTTACGTAGATTGTTCCGTAGCCGGGCTGACGCAGGTACAGGTGCTGCTCGAACCCGACGAGACTCAGGTCCTGACCCACCCAACCTTCCGGCGTCCATTCGATCTGATACGCACGGGCTTCGTCCATGGTAATTTCATTTGCGTGCGCATAAAGGGATGCAAGTCCCCGCGCGCACCGGAACGCCAGCATGATCCAGACCAATTCGCGTGCCCGTGGGTTATTATCGTACAAGCCGGCATGCATAAACGTTTCCTCCACTCCCGTCGCCAAACCTTCAGAGCGACTCATCCAGATGTTGTAGAGAAGCGCGTCCCTCCGTATCGGGTTGGGATGCGGGTCATCGCGCATCATTGCAGTCTCAAACCAGTGCGTGAGATGTGTGTATAATACTGCCGGCTCGAGATGCATGACGTTCGTAAAGAAGTTTCTTTTTTCCGGCGGCCGGTAGCTTCCCAAATGCTTGCGAAGTTCCGGTTCCATATATGGCTTGACCGTGAGGATATCCTGATTCTTGAGAAAATCCATCATCATCCTGACTGACGCATCAGCGCGACGATCATACTCGGCAGGAGAAGAAACGGGCTCGATGGGTGGAAGATTGCGATTCCGGTGACGCTCGAGGCTCAACATGGAGTATGAGCGGTCGAGCTCGCGCTTCAGAAGCATTTCCTCCTCTTCCCACGTCATAGGGATAAGAAGAACATTCTGCAGGTGCCATGTATATGCTTCCTTGCCGATTCCTGACGGGCCTGTTTTAGAGGGAGCTTGCTGTTCCAACCATTCGGCAAAACTGACGGTGGCGGCCCGCGCTTCAGCGAGGGCCTTCCTGAACTCCCGACCGGCCTTTGCAGTTTTCTTTGCCAGATCGTCAAGATCGGTGACCTGATCGCGGACATTCTTGATGCCGGTGTGCCATAGATCGCGTGCATTCCCAGTCAGGTTCTTGCGCGCTTGCTGCAACAGCGGCGGAATTACCTTCAGTTGTTTTGCGAGCTTCGCCTCATCCGCACGAGACAGTGGATATGCATACATCCAAAGCTCGATCGCCGCCTGGCTTGTCGGGCCCTCATGTGCAGGCGTATCGCTTTGATGCGCCCAGACAATCGCATAGTACGCCGGGTCGCGCACCCACGGCTGCAGCACTCGAATATAGAAATCGAGGCCATTCATCTCTGCACGTAGCAGCTCGTAATCCACCTTCGTCTCGAGAGGCCAACGGGCCGTATCGAGCGAGTTCAACCGTTGCTGAAGAACCTGCAGTTTCCGTTGTGTCTCAGCC
The DNA here is from genome assembly GCA_964495695.1 of uncultured Chitinophagales bacterium. GTDB lineage: Bacteria > Bacteroidota > Ignavibacteria > UBA10030 > UBA6906 > CAADGV01. Next base: position 30,348 of record CAZBWR010000042.1, read on the forward strand.
ATCGTTTGTGCCGTATAGTCTGGGACACCGTCCGGTAAGGTCGGATGGGCAAGCGTTCGGAACTCTCTAAACAGTGACAGTAATTGGTCGGAATGACTCTGACCGTACGCAGTGAACGACGCACCAGCCAGTAGAACAGTGAATGCCAATGCGGTGATTGGCCAATGTGGAAAGAGTCGCAAAAAACGCATGTTTGGACGTCCTTGCTTTGAGTGGGAGATTAGTGTTACCGGCCGGGGCGACCGTTGCAGACAGAATGACATGAAATTGTGGAGTAATCAACATACTTTCCCATATAAAAACAAACCATCTAATACTATCCAGTCCTGTTGGAGCATTAGGGAGACATATTTGATTTCTGCCGGACCTTTCATATCTTGGCAATGTTCACGTTACGGAGCGTGGCGCAGCCCGGTAGCGCACTTGCTTGGGGTGCAAGGGGTCGTGGGTTCAAATCCCGCCGCTCCGACTTGGAGAAAGGCATGGTCGAAAGGCTGTGCCTTTTTCCTTTTCGGCTTAGATGTCAGCATGGGGTGTCCCGCCTTCGGCGGGATCCGCAATTCACCTGCTGCTCACAAAAAGCGTTCGCAGGGTGAATTGGGACAAGGGGTCGTGGGTTCAAATCCCGCCGCTCCGACTTGGAGAAAGGCATGGTCGA
>CAZBWR010000042.1:31105-34632 GCA_964495695.1 uncultured Chitinophagales bacterium
GTTCGCAGGGTGAATTGGGACAAGGGGTCGTGGGTTCAAATCCCGCCGCTCCGACAGAAGAGAAAAGGCATGGTCGAAAGGCTGTGCGTTTCTCTTTCCGGCTTAGATAGCAGAGTGGGGTGTCCCACCTGGAGTGGGAATCCCTTTCGGAGATGAACATAGCGCAGAGCAAGTACAGTCGTTCCTAGACTTCGCCAAAGGGTAGTGTGTGCGCGAATGCCGATCTATTGTCCTGGCGATGCATACCAGATGAGATTCTTCGGGCCGGCGCGGAACTTTGCAGTGTCAACGTGTCGTTAAACTCCTGCGCAACAAAACTCCGTCTAACGCTTATCTCACAGAGACTGTATGAGACACCTGACAGTTTTACGTTTTGCTCTTTTGGCGATATTCCCTTTTACGCTTGCCAAGGCACAAGTCACAATTGATCTTGAATCGGGCATTGTCTTTCCCGGATACAACGATGTACGAATCCCCGGCAAAGGCGGGACAGAGATATCTCTTACCAATGAGTTGAAGACCGGAAACAAAGCTTTCGTCCGCGGAAGAATCAGTTATTTCTTTGGAGAGCGACACTCGCTCACGGCGTTGGTCGCCCCATTGACGGTAAATGCCAGCGGATCGGTTCCCCGACCTGTGGTTTTTCAGGACCGAACATTTGCAGCCGGCATGCCTCTGAATGCTGAGTGGAAGTTCAATTCCTACCGCCTCACGTATCGTTACGACTTCACCCGTACGGAAGATCTGGAGTTCGGGCTGGGGTTGACGGCTAAGATTCGTGATGCAAAGATCAGTATTAAAAGTGGCGGACAGCAAGCAACGAAAACCGATCTGGGATTTGTGCCGCTGCTCAACCTCCGGTTGCTGTGGCATATCGGGCCATCCGTTGGAGTTCTCCTGGAAGGCGATGCATTGGCAGCTCCGCAAGGCAGAGCGGAGGATGTGCTTGCCGCAATAGTCATTCGGCCCGGTGAGGACTACGCATTCCGCATTGGTTACAGAATTCTCGAGGGCGGAGCGGATAATGATGCGGTCTACAACTTCTCGTTGTTCAACTACGCGGTGCTGGGGGTATCGCTAGAACTCTGACAGTGTGTCCCTCAAACATGTGATATACTCCTGTTCGCTCGTGTTGTAGATAACCCCCGTTTTCCTTATAATGTATGCCACGATTTCAAGCACCGATGTGTAACAGGCCCTGCAAAGGAATTTGTTTGAGGGCCAGTGCAGATAATTAAGCCCGGATGGCGAAATTGGCAGACGCGCTAGCTTCAGGAGCTAGTGGCCGCAAGGTCGTGCAGGTTCAAGTCCTGTTCCGGGCACTTTGAGTTTTATCGAGACAACCACTTACAGTTGGCAGTTGCTCTGTGAGTGGTTTTTCTTTTCTGCCGCCCCATTCTCTGACCATGTTAATAACTACTGCCAATTCTCTCATGCTACGAAAGGCCTGACGCAAAGTACTTTCTGCGGAATACATAAATACGTTTCAGAGAACTAGTGTCGCGCAGGTATGCTCGCATTAGCGGTTCGTGATGTTCACGCTCGTTTTCCACGGCTAGCCTTCAAATGGTCCATCGATGACGAGCTTATTCTACCTCAGAAGCAACAGCTTTCGCGTGGCAATGTTCTCTCCAGCCTGCAACCTGTAGAAGTAAGTCCCGCTTGCAAGGACACTGCTATTCAGGTCTGCGAAGTGCCGGCCTGCTTCTAGCACCCCATCAACCAGCACTCTCACCTCCCTGCCGACTAGATCGTAAATCTTCAAGGTTACAGGAAGTTGGAGCGGGATGGTGAACTCGATCCGTGTTGTCGGGTTGAACGGGTTGGGGTAGTTCTGATGTAGCGCAAATACCAGAGGCACCGAAAATCCCCATTGCATCGGAGTAGAACCTTTGTAGAGAATGCTCCCTGATGGAACTATGCCCGAAGCTATAAACATGTGATTATTGACCTTCTCTGCCAGATCGTTTGCAAGTCCATCGTTAGCAGGATTCGCATCGATCAACAACTGCGACACGTACGTGAGAACATCTCCAACTGATCTACCATCGGAGGTTACTACAGTGTATTGCCCCAGCTTTAGCGAGGCAAGATTGAGGACAAGCGACGCAAGATGGCGCCGCGCTTTGATGTACATCCCTGCTGATCCTTTGGCGCTCAACGCCCCCTGCCAATCCTGAAAGGTGTTAAGCGTCGCGAGTATATTGAAGTGTGGAGTGTAATGCTCATGCACGGATGCAATGTATGCGTTAAGTTGAGCCTGTGTTTCCTGTGCATTCCCGCGGTTGGTCACGTACACATCGAACTGATGCTTCCAGTACCCCATGCCGCGGGCGTCGTTGACAATCACCGCCTGTGTCAACGCAAAATCTGCCGATGCAGAACCCCCGGCTGTGAGTGTGATGATCTTGGGGTTCAGATCGACCGAGTAGCCGAGTGGCTCTACGATCATTACCTGATACGTAGCGGGTGCAGGGACACTGGTAAATGAGTACTGGCCTGACGGATTGGTTTGCACAGCCGTGAAAGCCACGAGCACGCCACCGTTTTCATCCAGCAGTTTCACCGTGACGCCGGCCAGACCTGAACTGCCCACGGATACCGTTCCCGTTACAGACCCAGGGACCTGTTCAAACCCCACACCCGGCAAGAACCCGCCTTCCAGCATACTTGTTCCGACAGACATACGGGTGATGCCCGTCTGCCCGACCGATGCATGAAGGTGTGTGACTCCCGATGTGGATTTCCCACCACCGCTATCGACAACTCTCCATCGATGTGAGATCTGTGCCAAAAGCGACTGGCTGATCAAGACCATCGCACCGAACAAGATTACAGTTCTGTATTTCATGTCGGCTCCAAAGAGTATGATGGTTATTTGGCTGCCCAGCCAGTGTTTCCGCCGTTGTTACTTTCCTTCACGTACATTGTCGTGCCGGGACCACCGTCAGTGCGGAGATAGAGGTCCCCAATGTTACCAGTAACTGCGCCTTCAGGACTTCCTGCACCACTCCGGACCGTAGCAGCTCCGATCTTGATGTTGCCCGCAACTTCGAGTTTCTCGGACGGTGCTGTAGTCCCAATGCCAACATTGCCGTTGTTTGTGATCGCCATGCGCGTGGGAGCACTGCCACTCACATACGTAGCGAACTCAATTGATTTTCCATTCAGTCCCAGTAGGTCTCCGTCATTGCCAGGGTAATTATAGGCATAAATTGTTGCGGCTGAACCTCCATGGAACATAAACAATCCCCTTGTCGTTGGTGCTACCCAAGGCGTAGGATAGATTCCGAGCATTCCATTCACTCCCAATTTCTGATTTGGATTAGTTGTGCCAATTCCCACGTTAGCTGATCCGCTAACGAATACCCCCGGGTTGAATGAAGGTGATCTATAGTTGCCGCCGCTTCCGTTCTCCCCAAACAACGTTATCGAACCGTCTTCCGCACTCATACGAATAATCGGGGACTTCTTTGATCCGATCTCTGTAAACAACTGAGTACCGTTGGTGCTATTAATTGCATAGT
>CAZBWR010000043.1:0-8300 GCA_964495695.1 uncultured Chitinophagales bacterium
GCGCGTTTGCTTCAAGTACTGAGGCTCGCGTGCTTCCCTGACGTAAACGGGAGCAGTACGGGACGAGGGAAGAAGAGAATGTGTGATCCCATGATAGTTCCGCCACGAGCCAGATGCCCGCCGCAATGCATGAGAGCAACAAGCCATGGCGCCGACCCGCGAACCATGCCACTGCCGCAAGGGGCAACAAATAGAAAATAGAGAAAGCGTACTCAGGGCCTGTTACATAATCCAGATATCCGATTGCTGCGAGTACCAAGACTCCGCCGAGAACCAGGCGCAGCTGGGACTGGCGTTGCAAGTAGTCGGCTAGTGTCATCACACCTGTATATGGTTCATGAATCAGTTTCTGAAGGGAAAATGACAATGGGCAAGGGGAGCGATTGCGGGGCACATTCAGGCAGGGTTGAGTGACCGTTACGCCGCGCTCAATTCGTGAACGGTTATGAGTCCAAACCTCGACGGCACTCAGGGTATATGCACGAAGATGATTCCGGAACCGTATTCGCGGGGATCCGGATCGGTCTTTCTGCGATTACCCGCATCTGGCATGTAAGGTACCATCACACGGGGAAACATGCAAAAGTTTTTTTGGGTACTTAATATGCAGGTCAAAAACAGAAAAGGGCCGCCGTCGGCAGCCCTTTCTGTCATCCGGAATTGATTCGCTATTTTGTCAGCAGCATTTTGCGGCTCTGAAGATAGCTGCCCGAGGACAGTCGGTAGATGTACATGCCACTTGCGAGCTTTGAAGCATCGAAGGACACCTCATACGCGCCAGCGCCTAAATCATCGTTCACGAGCGTTGCCACCTCCTGGCCAAGGAGGGTGAACACCTTCAGCGTCGCGCGGGTGTCCGCCTTGCTGCCTGCGGCTATGGAAAATCTGATAGTAGTGACAGGATTGAACGGATTCGGGTAATTCTGCTCGAGTGCATAGTGGCTTGGTGTTGCGTCGGTAGTAAGTTCTCGCACGCCTGTCACTTGCTGATTGAAGAATCTGATGCTTCGCACGATCATCGTATCCATCCGTTCGGCGGTCAGCAGTTCAAGTCCGAACCCGAAGAAGGTGGCTCCCCATCGTGCAGAAGGGCCGAGAACACGGACGCCTGCGATTTGCGTGGTGTCTGCATAGTACAGTGTCTTGACCGGTGTGCCCGAGCTTCCACCGACGATCTCCAGTATGTCCTTGCTTGCACCCGCAGCGAAGTAGTTGATACCGTTGCCGATTATGTCTCCAGCGAATCCCCGGACGTTCAACGACGAGCTGTTACCTGTGAACCTGACTCCCAGCGTCTTTGCAAACAGTGTGTCATTTGCCGGAGAAAACTCGGCGGCATGCAGTCCGGCGAGTATGAGACGTCCGCCACCGGCAAGATGGTTGACGATGACTTGCCGTTCGGTCGCTGTGAGCGCATTGGCTGTGTCCCCTCCGGTAATCCAAACCAGGAGGGGCCGCTTGTAATACGCCTGCAGTACTCCGGCCGGTGAAACAGTGCTGTCTGCGACACTGAATGATCGCGCTTTCAAGCCCGCACGCGCAAGGGAGTTCTTGTACGAGAGCTCGAACGATGCCCCTCCGTCATCATCCACAAGGAGAGCATTAGATTCAACGGCGTTGAAATTCTGCGTCAGGCCCGATGTCGTCACAACCGCGTTGTCAACAATTATGGAATCCATATACGGTGCTGAGGTAACGGCGATCAATCTGTAGGTGCCGATCATTGCGGGACGGGAGTATGATCCGTTTGGTTGCGTTGTAGTTGTGTATGTCGGACCTGTTCCTGTGTCGCCCGCTGCATAAAACTGTATATGTGCCGGAACGCCGATCGTACGAACAGTGTCACGGACAACGCCGCTCACCGTTGCGGTCGGGAGTGGTGACAGCGTCACATTCAGCACGCGGGGGACACCGGAGGTAAGGACGAGTAAGATTGTCGAATCCCGATGACCGAATGCGGAGAATCTGATGCTTACCGAATCACGAAGCGATTTGATGGAGTACGTCCCCGACGATCCGGTTTGCTGTTCCTGGCTTGTCTGGACAATCCGTGCGATCGCCCTGTCTATCGGCTGATTCGTTGACGACGACCGGATGACGCCTGAAACCTGCCAGGGGGACAAATGTTCCGCTGCTGCCATAACATCAATCAATCCGGCCCCGAACTGGTTGTCGCGTCCGGGCGTGCCGAGGTCACGTGCAGTTGCCATCAATGCAAGTTTAATCTGCTCGACGGTGCTGTTGGGGAACGCGTGTCTCAACAATGCAACTGCTCCCGCGACATGCGGAGCGGCCATTGATGTTCCGCTGAGCGTTCCAAAGTTACCGTTGGCATAGGTTGATCTCACACTTACTCCGGGAGCGGAGACATTCGGCTTCATGAATGTTGTGTCGCATGCCGAAGGGCCCCGGCTGCTGAACGTCGCTATCGGCAGTTGGACGTTGTTGCCGTCGATCGCGCCGACCGAGAACGCATTGATGTCGGAAGCCACGCGGTTCTTGGGCGGGGTGATGGTTTTGTACGGCCCGGGTGCCGTCCCGCCATTCGCACACGTTGAAGTGCTGCCGCTCGGGCCGCAGTTTCCCGCCGACCAGATAACGACAACGCCAATTGCTTCAACATTGTCCATCAGCGACCAATATACCGAGCCTCCCGAGCACTGATCGCCGCTGGAGAACCACGAGCAATTGATGACATCCGGTACATCATCCAATGTTGAAGGATTACCGTCCGGATTCACGGCCCATTGGAAGGCTCCGGTATACGGACTGGCAGCCGCAATCCAGTAGGCATCGGGGGCAACTCCAAGTGTATCCAGCGTGGAGGCGTTGCGACCGACCATTGTTCCCATTGTATGAGTGCCGTGTCCCGGGTTGTCGGAGTCGGAGGGAAAACTTCCGGAGCCGTACCAGGCGTGGTTGGGCTGAACTCCGGGGAGCGTACCGCGCCAACGGCTCGCAAGCGCTATATGGTCTCCCCGTACGCCGGTGTCGATTCCCAATACGAGTCTCCCGCTTCCCGTGAATCCGGCGCGCCAGAGCGCCGGTGCGTTGATAACCCGGACTCCGGTTTCAATCGCGGCAACAGCGCTGCTTGCAGGTGATGCCGCAACAGGGGGATCGATGAACATTTCCGGCTCCTCGAACACAACATCAACATCCGGGCGGGAAGCAACGGCGCGTACAACATCGGGTGTCGCCATGAACTTTACCCAGTTGTCGAGCCAGAACTGTTCGACCGCAGTTACGCTGCCATTCTGCTTTCCTTCTTCCAGGTAGCGGACAAGGGATCCTTGCGTTGCCGATGCCTTTTCCTGCAGAGCGCCAACGATTGCGGTATAACGCTGCTTGCGGTCCGCCTGTTGCTCTGTGAGATTCTGCACCATTGCGTCTACATCAACTCTATCCGCCAGACGCGCAATGGCAATGACCTTGGCATCTGGTGCCGTGCTGTTGAGCCGTTTCAGCAACGGTTCCTCAATGGTGCCTCCTTGAAGGACCATCGGGACCAAGGCAAGCAATGCTATGACGCTGAGCCGTTTTTTCATGCGTGACTCCATTCAATTAATGCACTAGATAAGGGGATGCTTTGATTCCGGCTGACCTGGAGAGTACAGGAAATCTTACAGAATGCCGCGACGAAAAGCAACGAATTTCGTCGGAATCATCCGGCTTGTGCATCTTCACATTCGGAGGCAAGCTTCAGCGCCAAACGGAACGACACGCCGGGATTCGCAACCTGATTCACCGTGCCCGTCAAGTAGAGGTCTTTAGCGGGAAGGTACCACGCAAAAGCACCCGATAAGCCGGAGTGCCCGATGAACTCTGGTGATGGTCTGAACAGTGTCAGAAAACGAGGTAGCAAGAAGCGCGACACCCCAATTCCGTACTCGAGTGGATAGAAAATTCGATTCCATTCACGCGTCATCTCGCTCAAGTACGCAGAGGGGAATAGCTCACCGGAGAAGAATCCCTTGAGAAACGTCATGAGCTCCAACGCTGTTGACACAATGCCCCCATCGGGGCCAAATGAAGTCATCGCGCGAGGGACGTGCAATGGGGCGTTCTTGAAGTAGAGTGTCATAGGATGCAAATCGTTGTGATCAGTGTAGACATACGTCTGCTGTAGTCCGAGCGGGTGGAGGACAAAGGCATCCACAGCTTCGGCAAACTTCACACCGGTGATCCGTTCAATGATTCCCCCGAGCAGCTGGAAATTCGTGTCAGAGTAGAATGCCTTGCCTCTGGTCCCCGGAGTGAATTTAGGGGTCATCCGCTTTGACTCGCGAAGCACATCCGCCAACTCCCAACGTTGATCGATTCCGCTTACGAGTTCTTTCATCAGTTTCTTACTGCCGCGGCTTTGCTGGAAATAGTCAGGCAAGCCGGATGTATGCGACAAGAGCTGCCGTACGGATATTTCCCGGGAGTATTCGGCTCCTTTGTAGACATGAAGTCCTTGAAGTTCGTCTGCATCGAAATAGCGCGGCAGCGTGTCGTCCAGCGAGAGCTTTTGTTCATGACGCAGCTTCATAATGATGGCCGTGGTAAAGAGCTTTGTCGTGCTGGCAATAAAGAACGGCGTGGAAGGTGTGAGGTTCCCCGATCCTCCCTCATATGAGGCGGAGCCGTCACCGCGCTGTAACGAGACCGTTGCCCCGAACACCCGCCTATTGTCGATGCTCCTGTCTAAAATGTTCTGAAGACGAACGGAGTTCATTCCATCGGCTCCGTGAACGTTCTTTGCTTGACGAACATCCCCTGCGGGATATTCTCCGCCTCACGCTCCCACAAGGCCATGAACTTCACCGAAAAATGTTTGTGCAGCTTGGCGGACAGCCTGTCATCAAAAGTCCTTCCGCCATCGACGAGATATTTTCGGAGCGCAGTAAGCGTGCGGGGACAATCATAGATTGTGACAGAGGCGTTTTCGTGCACGACAATATCGAACCAGACGCCGCTGTCAATGGTGGCTTTCATTGTGTGCGAGCGAATCATCGCCAGCGACTCGTTCAGGCGTTGTTGTGAGTCAGGGAGGATGATCCTGACCGTGATCTTGCCCGGAGGCACGGCGATGCTGCGGGTATTATCACCTTTTCCGAATGAAAACGTAGTGGACGTACCTTCCTCCATTCTATGGCGGAACAGACTCACCGTTCGCTCGAAAAAATTGTGGAAGTAACCGGTGGCAAGCACCTCGGCAATGGAGCGTTCATGCGCGGAGAAGCGCTTGTAGATGTTTACAAGAAAGCTAAGCAGAAATACAACCCCCGTGCTTGCGAAGACCATTGTGTCGGTCAAGCCGAGATGTTTCGGCACAAACTCATGATAGAAGCCGACTGTCGGACCTGTCACGTAGATCATCTCCTTCAGGTCAAAGAACTTCTTGAGCGAATCCGTCGAAAGCCACCGGAACGTTGTGGCGATCCATTCTTTCATCGTGGAATCTCCTTTAAGATTCTGGAAGGGGGCCGGACCCGTCCGTCCGGATGCACGGCGAGGAAGATGCCTCACTCAGCGCGGCGTGACTAAAAGTACTGTCACGGCGGAGAAAAGGCAACCGGTCGGCTGAAGAAACGATTGTCAGGTATGTTGATCGTCAAGAAGCTCACGCACCTTGCGGGCAAGATCTTTTGGCTTGAAGGGTTTCTGAATAAAGGACATCCCTTTGTCCACAATCCCGCGTTGGGCAATCACGTCGGCGGTATAACCGGACATGTAAAGCGCTTTGACATCTCGGCGTTTTGCGAGAATGTGCTGATGCAGTTCCTTGCCATTCATTGCAGGCATTACAACATCTGTGACGAGGATGTCGATTGTACCTTTATATGAATCTGCAATCAGCAGTGCCTCACCGGGCGTTGCAGCAATCAAGACCTTGTACTTGAACGCTTCGAGGCTACGCCTTCCGAGATCGAGCAGGGCCGGTTCGTCTTCCACAAGAAGGACAGTCTCGGAACCCGTGAGCGGCTTGTCTGTTTCGGTTTTTTCTGCACTTCTTGCCGGGCCGTCATAGACGGGGAAGTAGATATCAAACCGTGTACCTTCCCCCGGATTGGAGTTTACTTCGATGTGCCCGTCGCTTTGCTTCACAATGCCGAAAACCGTTGATAGCCCGAGTCCGGTTCCCTGTCCGACTGCCTTGGTTGTGAAAAACGGCTCGAAGACACGATGGAGTATATCAGGGTCTATGCCTGCTCCTGTGTCTGACACGGATAATTGGACATAAGGACCGGGCTCCAACCCGGGATGCATCCGGCAAAAATCCGGGGTAAGCGTAGTGTTGGTGGTCCGGATGGAAATGGCGCCAACGTTTCTTATGGCGTCACGCGCATTTGTTGACAAATTGACCAAAATCTGATCCACCTGGGTTGGATCAATGAGGATCTGCTTGAGATCATTTTCAAGCTGCACAATCAACTCCACGTCCTCTCCAATCAGGCGGCCAAGCATCTTCCTGATGGATTGTATGGACTCATTGAGGTTGACGGGCACGGGCATGATGATCTCCTTACGCGCAAAGGCAAGCAGCTGGCGTGTCAGGTCGGCTCCACGTTTGGCCGATTTGAGGATAGAGTCGATGTTCTGATACAGTGGATCATCCTTGTGCAACTGGGAAAGGGAAAGGTCGCAGAACCCGATAATGATGCCGAGGATGTTGTTGTAGTCGTGTGCGACACCTCCCGCGAGGCGTCCGATGCCCTCGAGTTTCTGCGCTTGCAGAAGCTGGTTCTCGAGGCTTCGTTTTTCCGTGATGTCTTCTTTGACAGCGACAAAATTCGTTATGTCTCCTTGCGGGTTTCTCAGGGCGGAAATTGAAATATGTTCCCAGAAGTAGCGCCCATCCTTCGTTTTATTCTCCAGTTCTCCATGCCACTCTTTGCCGCTTAGAATCGTCCGCCACAGATCTTCGTACACTTCCGGCGCCACTCGCCCAGACTTAAGAATGCTGGGTTTTCTTCCGATGACTTCCTCCCGCGAATATCCCGTGACCTTTTCAAACTTGTGATTGACGTACTCTATCACTCCGTTAGAATCGGTGATCTCCACGGTCGAACCGCTTTCTTCGACTGCAAGCTGGAACTTGCGCAGCTCGTTCACCATGCGTACCCTGTCGGTAATATCATGCGCCGCCGAGTAGATAAGATTGCCGGCAGGATGCGCGCGCCATTCAAGCCAACGGTACTCACCGCTTTTGGCTCTATATCTGTTGGTGAATCCGTAGAGTTCGTGCTGCGCGGATAGTGTTTCCATGGCCTCCATTGTTGCCGGTATATCATCCGGATGGACGAGATCGATGAACTTGTGTCCCTCAAGTTGACTGAGGGAATAACCGAGCGTTTTCTCCCAGGCCGGATTAAGGCGCCTGAAATACCCGTTCATGTCGGCAATGCAGAGCAGGTTCAGACTGAGCGTGAAATAGGCTTCAAGTTCGAGTGTTTTTTCCTTTAGTTTCTCTTCGGCGAGTCTTTTTTCCTGAAGAAGGCGCTTTTGTTCAAGAGCCCCTTTTGCGGCGGGCCCGAGCCTGACAATGTGCTCCTTGATGACGTAGTCGTTCGCTCCGGCCTTCATGCACTCGACCGCCGTATCCTCGTTCTGCGATCCCGTGAGGATGATGAACGGTGTTGCGGGTGATTCCTCCCGGGTAATCCTCAGGGCTGTGAGCCCGTCAAATGCCGGAAGCTTAAAGTCGGAAACAATAAGGTCGGGTTGGAATACCTTCAATTCATTCAGGAAATCTTCCGCTGTTTCGACGCGGTGAAAGTCCGCACTTCTGAGGGCACGAGAGATTTCCCGGCGGGCCAGATCGGCATCGCTTGCGAGGTCTTCTACTAATAGGACACGAATCATGGTTGTTCTTTTTTCTCTGGAGACGGTTGTTCTTGTGCCCGCGATGCAGGATGTTGGTTGACGAGCAGCCAGTACAATCCTGTTCTGCTCATTGCTTCAATGAACCCGTCGAAATTCATCGGCTTGACAACATAGCTGTTGGCGCCATGCTTGTACGCCAGTTCAATATCGGGGTCCTCGCGGGAGGAGGTAAAAATCACAACTGGAATTGCCCTGGCCGAGTCGGAGGATTTCAATGCCTTCAACACTTCAAGTCCGCTGAGTTTCGGCAGCTTGAGATCCAGCAGGATGACTTTAGGCGGGCTCGCCGTGCTTCTACCGGTGAATCTGCCTCGACCAAACACGAAGTCCAGAGCGTCTGTGCCATCTTCCACAACAAACACATTGTTAGCGAGATTGTGCTTCCTGAGTGCCCTGACGGTAAGGTCTGCGTCCTGTGGATTATCCTC
>CAZBWR010000043.1:8310-33534 GCA_964495695.1 uncultured Chitinophagales bacterium
ATCGACAGGGTCAATAACGGTGTTCTCGTAGACGTTCATGGAGGTGTGACCGGAATTGTGAATGTGAATGTTGCGCCCTCGCCGATGCTCCCTTCGGCGAAGACCCGTCCGTAGTGGCGGTGAATAATGCGCTGGACGATTGCAAGTCCGACGCCCGTGCCGGTAAAGTCACGAGTGCTGTGCAACCGCTGGAATACACCGAAGAGTTTGTCATAATAGCGCATATCGAAGCCGGCGCCATTGTCCCTGACAAAATAAACTGTTTCCTGATCCTGAATGCGTCCTCCGATCTCGATACGAGGTCGGGGTACCTTCGAGGTAAACTTCAGCGCGTTGGAAAGAAGATTTGTCCAGACAAGCCGGATCAATGTCGGATCCCCCATTGCAGGAGGCATGTCTTCTATGACAAAGTCCACGCGTGACCGTTTTTCCGGAGCAGTCAGCTCGTAGAACACCGACCGGGCAAGTGTCTTCATATCGATCGGGTGCGGTTGCAGGGATGTGCGTCCGGCACGGGAGAATGCCAGCAGATCATCGATGAGTTTTCCCATGCGTTGTGCCCCGGAGCGGACCTCCCGGGCAATGTTTCTCCCTTCTTCGGTCATTTCATTCAGATGTTCCTCTAGCAGGATGCGCGCGTAGCCGTCGACGGCGCGAAGCGGTGCGCGCAAATCATGCGACACCGAATAACTGAACGCCTCCAGTTCGTTGTTTGCGGCGAGGAGCTGCGCTGTGCGCTCCTGCACCCGCTGTTCCAATTCCTCGTTCAGGCGGCGGATTTCATCCTCAGCCTGTTTGCGCAGCGTGATGTCGCGGTTGATGGTTACTATGCCGGTTACGGTTCCTTCCGCACCGTGAAGGAGGGACTTGGATGAGAGAACATACAATGTCTTGCCGCTGCCAGTGCGTTGCACCATTTCTCCTCTCCACGTACCCTTGCGCATCAACTCTCTGCGCATTTCGTCACGGGTGACTCCAATAAACTCCTTGTCCAACAGCCCGATGAGTTTTTTTCCAATGGCGTCTTCGGGCGGGATATCGTACATCAAGGCCGCCGCGGGATTCCACGCGAGGACAGTATCCTCAAGGTCGGTGGAAATGAGCGCATCAGTGATATTCTCCACAAGTGTTGCCTGGAACTTGAGCCGCTCCAGCAATACCCTGCGCTCGGTAATATCCGTGAGCATCGCAAGGGCCCCGAGAAACTTTCCCTGTTCGTCTGTGACGGGGCCGGCATTGAGCAAGCACCAAAGATCGCTCCCGTCTTTCTTCATGAACCGGATATCAATCATTTCCCGGATTCCCCGCCTGCACCGGTCCAAGTACTCGACGGCATCTTGCCGTGATTCAGCATGAACAAATTCGGTGAAGGGTTGATGCATCATCTCGTTTTCCGTGTAACCGAACATCGAGAGCAGAGCCTTGTTGACCAGCGTGGTTTTCCCTTCACTGTCGAAAAGCCAGACGCCTTCGCGGGCGGTTTCAATGATACCGCGGTATTTCTTTTCGCTTTCCTCCAATCGTCGGCGCACCTGTACCTGTTCTGTAATATCCTGCACGATACCGACCAGCCGCGACAGATTTCCGGTTTCGTCCGGCAGGAGGTTTCCCACTTCTCTGACGATTCTGACGTCGCCATCCGGCCGGACGATGCGGTGTTCGAGGTCCAATGGCTTTTCCCCCGCCAGAGCCGCACGTTGCGCCTTCGCCATTATTTCCCGGTCATCGGGATGTACCCGCTCAAGAAATGCCTCGTAGGTTTCTTCGAAATCCTTCCTCTTAAGCCCGAAGATACGGTAGATTTCATCGGACCAATACAGATGGTTGCGCGGGATATCGAGCTCCCAGCTTCCAAGCTGTGCTATGCGCTGGGCATCCGCCAGCAGCTTCTCGCTCCGCTTCAATTTTTGATCGGCGATCCTGCGTTCTGTTATATTCTGTATGATAACCTGCGCGGACGGGATGCCATTGTACATGATAGGGACTGCGAAGGCTTCGGCAAAAATAAATGATCCATCCGGCTGGAGGATTTTCCGTTCCACGGGAGCTTCAAGACGCACCCCATTGCGCAAAGCTTCTATTGATGCCATGACGTCTGCCCGGGAATCGGGATGTACCAGATCGAGGACATTCCGTCCTACAAGAGCGTCCGGGGAATTAAAGCCGAAGACAGCAGAGGCAGCCTTGTTGGCAAAGACGATCACACCGCGGCTCTGAATGAACAATCCGTACGGTGACAATTCGACCAGCTCCCGATAGCGGTGCTCACTGTCCCGCAGGTTCTTTTCCGACTGTTTGCGTTCAGTAATGTTGTGTGAAACAACGAGAATTTCCCGGATTGTACCATCAACTTCGTACACTGGAGACACGAGCACCTCATAGTATCGGTCGTCGAAGTACGGGGTCTCGTAACGTCTGTGTTCTCCCTTGAATGCGGCGCGGAAATGCGGCTCGGCGATTGCACACGTTTCGGGTGGAGCGATTTCCCACAATGTTTTTCCGATGAACATGGAAGGATCAAGGTTGTCTTTCTGCAGATCCCTGCCGGTGACAAATGTAATGCGCAGATCCCGGTCGTATGTATTCACGGTCCCGGCGGGGAAACTGTCAGCCAGCCGCTTGTATCGTTCTTCGCTGAGTTCGAGCTGTTTACGTGTGATCCGTTGTTCCGTGGTATCATGGGCTTCAACAAACATCAGTCCCGACTCTTTGTCGGTGAATGCATTCCATGACAACCACCGATATGAACCGTCTTTGCATCTGATGCGGTTCTCGAAGTCGCGAACAGCCTTTCCCGCGGCCAGATCGGCGCCGATGTTCATTGCGTTTTGCAAGTCGTCGGGATGAATAAACTCGCTCCACGGGTGAGCGACCAGTTCCTCCATCGTCCATCCAAGAATCCGCGTCCACACTTCATTCGCATGCTTGATATGGCCATCCGACCCGATGATGCCGAGCATGTCTGCGGACAGCGTGAAGAAACGTTCTCGTTCGCGCTGTGCGGCATTAACTCCTGTGACATCAGAGACAACAGCCATAATACCGGCAACATTGCCCTTTGCGTCATGCAAGGGGGCTGTTGAGATAGAAACGTCGACGGGTGTTCCATCGCGACGCATTCTCCGTGACTCAACATTCGCAAAAGACTCTCCTCCGGCAACGCGTTCGAGAAAATTCCGGAACTCACGCTGCTTTTCCGGTGGGACGTACGGCAGTTGGCCGCCAAGGACTTCCGATTCTTTCCAGCCAAAGATCTTCTCTGCTGCAGGGTTCCAGCTTACAACATTTCCCTGCAGGTCAAGCGTGATGATTGCTGCCGGTGCAGCTTTGATGACCGCCTGCAGCACATCGCGTGTGCGGTGCAGTCTCGCTTCTGTTTGTCGTTGGTCGGTTATGTCCCGATTCACAGCAATTGCCCCGAGAAACGCCCCGCTTTCATCCCGCACGGACGTGACTGACGAGAAAATGTACAGCCGTTTTCCCTCCTTGGTCTTTTGCTCTACCTCTCCGCTCCATTTCCCCTTCCTCTGCAGTTCTGCAAAAGCCTCGTCAAATGAACTTCCGTCAAGGAACGTAGTTTGCAGGAAGGTTGGAAACGATTCACCGATTACTTCTTTTGCGTTCCATCCGTAGATGTGTTCGGCAGCCGGGTTCCAGCTGATTATGGAAAGGTTGAGGTCGGTGTAGATGATTGCGTCGGAAATACTCTCAAGAATAAAGGAGGGCGTAGAAAGGGGACGATGCGACATCTTGCCTGCATCGGTTTTTTCCGGAGTGCGTGCACGTCTGTTGCCGGATGGCATCTGGAACCACCAATACGTTGGACAGGATAGAACGAAAAGTGAGGTATGATGCGGAGGTTAGAACCGGAAATCGACGTTTGAACTGCTTCGCCCATCAAATGCCGTCTTTCTCCCCCGTTGCCTCCCCTACGTCGTCTGCCACCAAAATACCTCAGGCAGGGTCAACATGCAACTGGCATCTCACCATTGTGCGCAAGGCAACAACAGAATTGGTTATCAAATCTTGAGCCAATCGGCGATCTGGCCTTGCAAGGGATATTCGGGGAAATACGTACCGCTCTTCTCAAAAATGAGAAGAGTCACATCAATAGATAGAATCTACGCGTAATGCCCTGTACGGATAGTTGCCGGGCGTGTCAATCCGGATCTCCCAAACTACCGTACCCGCTGGCGTAACTTCCATGATTCGTTGTGCCCTGCCAAAGCAGACTACGGTATTGCCGTTCGGCAGTCGTTGGGCAAAACCAAGGATTGGACTGGAGACAGGCGGGATCGGACGGTACTCCCACACAAGCTCCGCCGTTCGTGCGGTCTCATTTAGCCGATACTCGACCGCCCGGCTTGAGGGAGGCGTGTGCATATTTCCGTTGTCGAAGAGAATAATATTGCCGTTCGGAAGACGCCGAATACCGTGCTGATGGGAGAATCCGCTAAGCGGATCATTTGTAAACGTGAATTGATTGTTCCTGCCCCCCAGCCGCCAGATAATCTCGCCGGTAGAACTGTTGATCTTCGTTATCTCGCCGAGGCTCCTCCAGGATACGAGGAGGTGGCCGTCCGCATCAACATCGATTGCGTTGCCATGCCACGGGTTGACGTTTGGCCCGGCGAGCGATACATCCGGCAAGGCGTCTGTGACGTTGAAGTGATCGAACGCGTTCCAGACAAAGTTCCTTCCGTTGTTCTTGTTGTATTCGACCGTCAAACCCCTCACCGTCGCTCCTGTCTGTCCGCCGATGTCACTCAAGTCCATTGTTCTGTACTCAATGCCAAAGAGGAGATGGCCATCGTGTCGGAGGCGCAGTTCGTGCGGACCTGTTTCCGTAGCGGCAAGCGACCTGTACTCGCGCAGTACGTTGCCCAGGTTGTCCATCTGGAAAAAATGTCCCGGCGGATCGTTAAGCGATGAAAACGCCGTATACGTTCCGTCCGGCTGCTTTTGGAAATCAAGCATCGAACTCGCAAACCCCCTGTACCAGACGATCCTTCCGTCGTTGTTGATGATGTAGGCATAGTGCTTGCGCAAGTCGTCTGTTGACGGGCCGACAAGCATGACATATCCTGGAGTTGGGGAGGTGCTGATGGTAACCGATAGCCGGGGGAGATTATGCGGAAGGGAGTCGGTGAGAATTTCAAATTCAGAACTGTGAGCCCGGATCATGTCGGTTGAAACGGCGACAACTCTGCACAAGTATCTGCGTCGCGGCTCAAGCCCGAGGACGGGGAGTGTGATGCGTGACCCGGAGACCGTTTGAAGTTGGGAGTACGCCGCAAACGAAACGCCATCGTGCAGTTCAATGCCTGCCATGACGGCGTCGGTGAGAGTCACCTCAACGGCTGCACTGATTGCGTTGTTCGGGTTCGGACGGACTGCGTAGGACGTGATTGAGGGGACGAGGGTGACTGGCGCTGCGCCTTTGTCCTTGCACCCTCCCCACAAGAACACTATTAACACAGGAATGAGAAATGGAACGGAACGTTTCATGAAACGGGCTCCTTGCTATCCATCAGCTAAAGGAATGAAGCGGCCTTCCGGTTCCCTGAATCAGCGCATCTCCCTGTGCCGGTCGATCCAATATAACCACGGCACGAACAACCACATGGAGAGTGTCACATAGGCAATTGCAGTAGTATCGGGGGGCGGCGGGCCGAAGATATTGCTGAAATAGGTGACGGCAATGAACGCCACAAGAGACCAGAATCCCCAAACACCCACCTTGTCCTTGGGGCGAGTCATAGCAGCATAGAGATACACTGCCCCTGCAAACAACGCTCCCTCGACTGCGACAGTTGCAGGGATTGAATTCCATAATCCCAGTCCCAACATCACATCACTCCCCGGATAGAGCGGAAGGTCGGGGCGATGTGTAACGAAATCGAGCACCCAGTGACTGAACACGCCGCCGCCGACGATCAGCGCACTCTTCGCATTCTTCTTCATGGCAAAGTAGATTCCTCCGAGCAGCAGAGACCAGAACAATGCCATCGCCATGCTGTGAGTGTACGGATAGTGGTAGAAATCCAGCGGTGTCAACGCAGTGTTTCCCGGATCGATGCGTACATGCTCGATGCCAAGGAGGAGAAAGAGCGGCCAGAGCAAATCAAGAAACTGCACGGCGATGAATAGCGTGCCGAGCGAAACAAACGGCGCGTGTTTCTTTGCCGCAAATCCGATCGCAAAATGTCCTGCAAACATTGAGAATCCTATTTCGTTTGTTATCGTGTATCGTTGACTGTAAATGAGAAGATATCGTTACGTGAGTAATGCCCCGATGTATCGAGGGTCATGCTCTCTTTATCTATCATCGATAAATCGAGAGTGGCGTGGATGATTTCCTCCTTGTCGAAGACCGGTCCGGCAACGTAGCTGCCGTCGGGAGCAATGATGGCACTTCCGCCACGGATGAGTAGCGGGTTCTTAGCCGTGAGATGAGAGGGTGTTGCGGCATGGCGCGGCATATCGGTTGCCGGCATGATGAGGCCTGCGGCGAGAACAAAACAGCGTCCCTCGAATGCATAATGTCTGCTCGCAACCTGATGCATCTCGTGTACGCCCGGCCATGCCGCTACATGAATTGTCTCGGCGTTGTTATGCAGAACCTGGCGTGCAAGAGGCATCCAATGTTCCCAGCATATCAATCCCCCGACACGTCCGTAGCGTGTTTCTGCCACCTTCAAACCTGCCCCGTCCCCGTGACCCCATACTAACCGCTCTGTGAATGTCGGCACGAGCTTGCGATGGTGGTTCACGAGTGAACCGTCCGCGTCGAATGTAAGAAGGGAATTGTACAGCGTACGGCTCCCCTTGCCGCCTGAGACCCTTTCGTTCACACCTATCACCAGCACAATGCGGAGTTTTCGTGCGAGCGAGGCAAGGGCGGCAGTTTCCGCCCCCGGTACGGTCACACTGTTGGCACGCAACACGGCATGGAGTTCCTTTGTGGCCTGATTGTTCCACAAAGCTGCGCCCGGAGAATGATCGAGCCATGCCGGATATCCCGGAAGCCAGGTTTCACCAAGGACAATCACCCGGGCTTTCGACGCGGCCGCCTCTTTGATGAGAGTACTCGCCCGGGCTAAACTCTTCTTCAGGTCATAATAAACAGGAGCCGCTTGAATGATGGCGACGGTAAGTGTGTTTTTCATTTCAGCACTCAGGGACGTTTACGGCGATGCTTACAGCGAGTCCCCCTTCAGAGGTTTCCTTGTACTTCGAGTTCATATCCTGAGCCGTTTGCCACATGGTTTTGATGACGGCATCAAGGGGGATCTTGGCAAGAGCAGGGTCGCTTTCCAGCGCTATATTTGTTGCTGTGATTGCTTTGATGGCTCCCATTGAATTTCTTTCGATGCAGGGGATTTGCACCAGTCCGGCGATAGGGTCACAGGTGAGTCCGAGGTGATGCTCCATTGCAATCTCCGCCCCCATCAGTGCCTGGGCGGGGGTTCCCCCCGAACACTCCGTCAGCGCTGCCGCCGCCATTGCGGACGACACACCGATCTCAGCCTGGCAGCCACCCATGGCAGCGGAAATTGTTGCCCCTTTTTTGAAGATACTTCCCAATTCCCCCGCGACCAGAAGGAAGTTCACAATGTCATCATCACTGACCCCTCCTGTGAAGCAAAAGTAGTACATCAACACAGCGGGGATTACTCCTGCCGCGCCGTTTGTCGGCGCAGTAACGACTCTTCCGAAGGTGGCATTCTCCTCATTCACCGCCAGGGCAAAGCAACTCACCCACTTCAGCACATCCTGGAAGTTCCTGTTGGTGTTTCGTATCGCTTCAACCCAGCCTGCGACATTGTCGTAGGGGACTCCACCGAGGAGTTTCCTGTTGATTGATCCGGCGCGCCGGGTGACATTCAATCCGCCCGGCAGTACACCTGTTGCATGACAGCCCCGGTACATGCACAACAGCATCTCATGCCAGATATGTAGAAGTCCCCGCCGGATCTCTTCTTCGCTCCGCCACGCCAACTCGTTCCTGTACACCATACGGGCAATGGAGAGTTTGGCGTCTCTGCAATGACGGAGAATATCGTCGCCGCAATCACAAGGATAGGGAAGCGCAGCGGATGTCGCCACTGCGGGTTCTCCTTCCTCTACCACAAATCCGCCGCCGATTGAATAGTACGTACGGGACAATTCCGCTCCCTCCGCCATCCGGGCAACGAACCGGATGCCGTTTGGATGATAGGGGAGCGATTCGTCCATATGAAACACGATGTCGCTTGCCGGGTCGAAGGGGATCCTGGTCTCTTCGCTCATCGGGATGAACTTGCCGTTTCGGATTTCCCGGACGCGGGATGTAATGGTTGATGGATCAATTGTTTCGGGGTGCTCACCATTGAGCCCGAGCATTACAGCGATATCGGTGCCATGGCCCTTACCGGTTTTTGCGAGCGAGCCGTAAAGGTGAACCACGATAGAGGAAATGGTGCCAGCGGGGTGGGCTTCTGTGAGTGCGCGTATGAAGCGCAACGCTCCGAGCCACGGACCCATCGTATGGGAACTCGACGGGCCGACGCCGATCTTTAAGATGTCAAATACCGAAATGCGTGGGAATGTTTCCCTGTTTTGTGTCAAAGGATCGCGGTTGTTGTGGGACCCAAGAATATACTCGAGGGGATGGGGATTTTCAACGGTTGTTTTTGGAGTCATGAATCACTACCATTATTCCGCAACCCTTTCATAGATTTCCCCACATCTTCGGAGGTATCATGTCCATTAAGACATCCACGCTTGAAGGCGGCATTGGATTGATCGAGGCGAAGGGTTCGCTTGTCGGAGGCGAAGAAACCGACGATTTACGCAAGGCCGTGGCGGGGTTTGTTGATCGCGAGTACGCAAAGCTGGTTATTGATCTGAGCGGCGTTGTCTTCATGAACAGCACTGCTATCGGGGTTCTTGTCGGCGCCCATTCCACCTACACTAAAAAAGGCTGGCAGGTCAAGCTCTGCGGCATGAACAAGAACATCGACAGTATCTTTGTCATCACAAAGCTCTCTCTCGTGTTCGACGTGCACGAAACGCGTGATCAAGCGATCAAGAGTTTCAAATAGCGGCAGCCAGCGTGGTTAGTCGTTTCTGCAACGGCCGGGACCTTTCCCTCCTTGTACTTCTTCTTGCGGGCTTCGCTGCGGGTAGTGCGGGCATCAAGGTGACCGTCAGCGATGCCGAAGCCCTCCGTCGCATTTTTTCCATTCCCGTTGATTCGATAGAAGTGCGGCTTCTACCCGGGACTTACGAACTTCTGCCTGTTCCGTTCACGGATTCCTCCTGCGCCAATTGCGAAGATGCCGTGACTCCTGTCCCGGCAACACTCGGGCTCCATGTACGCGGCACCAGCATCCATATCATCGGGCCGCCTGATACTTCAGCGGTCATCGTCACGAATGCGGGCTACGGGATCTTCATTGAAGATTGCACAGATTGCTCGATTCAAAACGTCACGATAACGGGGGGAGAACGAGATACGAGTGGCAAAGCATCGGATGCCGCCATCGTCGTGAAGAACAGCAAGGTGGATATCCGGGCGAATGCGATTGTGAACAATATCGGCGATTCCGCAACGGTCAACCGCGTGGTTGTCGGGATTGCGGGCATTGCTTTGCGCGAAGGGGCCACCGCCACTATCACACACAACAGAATTATCCGAAACTCCTGGGACGGAATAGCACTGTACCGCGGTGTGACGAACGCCCTCATTAGTAACAATATCATTGACGGTGTCGACAAAGCCCGCGGAACGACGATTGGGGGAGGGAGGGGAGTCGGCATCGGTGCCACCTGGAATGCGCGCGCAACAATCATCAGCAATCACGTCACCCGCTATTGGAAGGGGATCGGGGTATTCGTTGACGCGCGGGCAACAGTGTTCGGCAATGTTGTTGAAGATATCCTTACGTGGGGCATAGCCTTCTGGGACGCCGGGAAAGGCTCGCCGGTGGCGTTTATCGAGAACAACGTTATTTACAAGACCGGCGCATGTGGCGCTTTGATCACGCAATCTGTTTCGGGCGGTGTGCCGAGCAGGTTTACAGGCAACATTCTTGTCGGGACAGCACAAAACCCGAAGTACGATTCACCCGATTACTATTGCTACCAGTGCGCCCTTGCCGTGCACGCGGCGCCGGATGAGTTCGTGCTGAGGGATAATCACTTCTACAACAATCGCCGCGCTACGCCGGACTTGCCCGACCATGATGTGACGTTGGAAGAGTTCCGCCGCGCGCTCCCCGCTGTACAGTCACGAATGCGCGACGCGAAGCACCTGCAGGAGTCACAGTTTTTCAGGGACTTTCTCTCCGGGCGATAGCGTCTACCTCGCCACAGCTCCGATTTGCAGTTGTATGGTCACATCCTGCCCGACCATATGGGAGAACCCTGACACGCCGAATTCATTCCTGTCGATCGTGAACTCCCCTTCGTAGCCTACAATGTCTCCCGAGCCGCGTGATGAATGCGCACCCAGAAACCGGATCGGAACAGTGATTTTCTTCGTGATGTCCCTTATTGTGAGATTGCCGGTGACGAGCAGCGTATCCTTGTTCCCCTTCAGCACGGATTCGCTGGTAAAACGCATCACGGGGTGAGCCTGCACGTCAAGCATATCCCGTGACCGGATGACGTTATCGCGGTCAGAGTCGCGGCTGTCGACACTGGCGGTTTGAATTGTAAGCGAAACTGTTGTTGAGGCGGGGTTGCGCGGGTCGGTCGTGATAGTGCCTTCGTAACGTTTGAAGCGCCCCTCCTCTCTGAAGACGAGCCACTTGGTGACGACAAAACCGATGCGGCTGTCCGATGGTCTGACGTAATAGGTTTTCTGTTGTGCGAACGCCTGCGAGACGAGAATGAATGACACGCAGCAAAGAAGTAGTTTCATCGTATCCTCACGAGGTTGTTGAAGTGTGAGAATAAGATGCCGCCTACCCCGGGATGGTTTGGACGTCGGGGTCTGCGGCGTTCGTTTCGGGAGAAAGTTACTGCTTCGGATACCCGGGAATATTCAAGCCAAGTATGATGTTACGGGTTGCTACGAGCACACCATCGGCGTTCTTTTCGGGAGAGAGGATGCCGTTTCCGCCCCTCTTCTCCTGATTGCGGCGGTGTTCCGCTGAAAGATGTGGATCATCGTCGAACAGAAAGTCACTGATGTAGTACTCCTGCTTGTCGGGTTCCTTGAGTACTGCGTGAATGTGTGACTCAACACTACTGTTCGGGTAAGAGGCGGGTTTGATGGTACGGAACATATACTCGCCGTTCCTGTTCGTCTTCACCCAGCCGCGGAGTTGCCCGTGCCGCCGGCCATGTTTCTGGTCCGGCGCCGGAGCGTATCGTCCCTCTGCGTTCGTTTGATACACATACAGAATGACTCCTTCGGCGGGCGTCTTGCCGTCACGCTCAAACACTCTTCCCCGCACAATCAGCTGCTCTCCCGGTTCGGACGCCCCTGCTATGGCTGTCTCCCACGGGATACTCTTGGGCATTCCCTCATACATCAAATGACAAATTTCACATGGCCCGCCAATTTGTCCCGCAACGGGGGAAGCCCAGCACAAAGCCGAAAGCAGTACGATGAGTAATCTCATGATTTCCTCCATGCTTGTTCAGTAAAACATCAATCCCAGCTCCTCACCCCAACGGTTGATCATTTCTTTGTTGTTCTGCAGTACCCCTTCACGAGTGACTCCATCGGGAGCGGGAGAAAGTGAGTAGAGCGTTGCGAACACCTCTTTCCGTCCGGCATCATCGGTTCGTTGCAGAAGGTGCCAGAGGGTGATTGCATCTTCGCGCCGGGCGGATCTCAAGACTCCGTCAAGGGCGGAAGTATCGCCATTGAAATCGAAGGCGGCGAGGGCGGTCCGGAAATCTCCCGAAGCTGTCCGGCGGTACGGTGTTCCGGGTCCTTGACCGGGACGCGTTTCGCATGCCGCTCCCGCCGGGACGAGAGACTCGCGTCCTTCGTGAGCGAGCGCCACGATTCCTGCTGTAACATCGAGGAGGGAAGCCCCCGACTCATCTACCGTTAATGTATAAACGCAACCCAGGTCAATCGCCGTAGCGGAAGGTGTCTCAACAAAAAACAAACGTGGAGGTGCCCAAATCGTCGCATGAATAGTTCCCTTTGAAAGCTCAACGCGATGGTCCGTATCGGCCGCCGCGAGCAGGCGAAGACGGGAGTTCGGCCCGACTTCCACTTCTCCAATTTCTCCCACGACGATTTTTGCCCGTGCCATGGATCCCGTCTCCAGCCATCCTCCCTTGCGCAACTTCGTTCCGCCCGAGACAGCGCGGTTATCGATGATGAGCTCGCCCTCGATAGTCGATACATTCCATGAAGGAATGACATTTGTCATTCTCCACGCGATCCCGATCAGAAGGATTGCAGCGATTCCGGCAAAGGCAAACGAGAGAGGCCTTCTGATTCGTGAGAGACCCCTGCCGGAGCGCGGTGTTCTGTCTGCTGCGACGTGTCGGCGACGTTCATGTGCAGGAGAGACTGTTACCGGCTTTTCTCCGATTCGTTCTAGGATACCACCGAGAAGATCTTCAGGTGGCGGTACGGATTTTGGCAGGGCGGCGGCATCCGCTTTAAGCGTGCGGATGAACGCAAGGTATTTGCTGCATTCCTGACACCTGTCGAGATGTCTTCGCACATCCAGTTCCGCTTCCGGCGTTGCGACGCCGTCGGCGATGTCGTGCAGCAATGGACGAACTTCGTTGCAGTTCATGATTCCAACACCTCCTTCAATATCGTACGCGCACGGTGGAGTTGCGCCTTGGTTGTTCCTGTGGCGATGCCCATCTGTGCGGCGATTTCTTCATGCTTGTATCCTTCAATGTCATGCAGGACGAACACAATGCGGGCTTGGGGAGGCAGGGCTGCGATGGCGTGTTCAAGGTCGATGGCGCTTCCCGGCGACGGGGGAGTGTACCCTGCATCGAGATGCTCAAGGGAGCCAGTCGCGATGATGCGCGCCGTCCGCCGCTTCTCGGTTCTCAGTTCCATCAACACGACATTCACCGTTACTCTGTGCAGCCATGATGAGAAGAGACTCTCGCCTTTAAATCCCGAAACACTCTGCCACACGCGCACGAACACATCCTGCGTCAACTCTGCAGCGCGCACGGGGTCCGCCACCAGCCGGAGGCAGAGAGCATAGACCCGTCCCGCGTGCTCGTGGTAGAGCTGTTCAAATGCCTTCCGGTCGCCGGATTGCGTCCGTGCGACGAGTGGGGATATATCACGCGGCGGCGGGGGGTTACTCACATTCTTCTCCAAAACACAAGCCCCGGTCTGCATTGCTCCTCCTTTTGTGTGGAATAGGATGCCGGCCGGGGCTGAATGGTTTACAGGCGGTGTTTACCGTTTGCGTTTTCTGGCTGCAGGCTTCTTTCTGGCAGACTTTTTCACCGGTTTCCGGGTGGCCTTTTTCTTGGCGGGTTTCCGCTTCGGCTTCGGGGGCTCTCCCTTTACAAGTCCGATGGTATTCCCGTCCGGATCCGTGAACATCGCCAGGGTGACCATCCCGGGAATATCGGTCGGCGGCATTACGACCGTTCCGCCAAGTGCAGTTGCGAGGTCGAGGGTGGCCTGCAAGTCAAGCACCTCCACGTAGAAGGTCACGGCCGGAGGTGCTGGCATGTTCGGGTCATTTTGCCCGATCCCGCCCTGCGCGCCGCGGTCGGTTCCTGTGTGCACAAGACCGTACTGCATCGGGTTGTCGGCATTGACCTTCCAGCCGAATAGCGACGAGTAGAACTCCTGCAGACGCCCTGCATTATGCGAGTTTATCTCCCAATGAACTACCGGTGCGCCCATAATACACTCCTTTTGTTGTGGAATTTGATTGGTTGAAAAGACGGATGAAACTTAAGCACCTCAGACGGGCACATACGAGGATTATGGCAGCATGTTTCTATCGTGACCCGGTGATTATACGAAGTTCACGTATGGAGAGCAAGAAGGGGCGTGCTTTCACGGTTCCGTTCCACAAGGTTCGGAACCGTGTTAACGGTACGGAGATTACCTCAACATTTTCAGCCCCTGCAACGCCAGCGTATCACCGGGACTCAACATCAGCGCGGCTGTCAGAAGCGATGTCGCTTTCTGACGGTTGCCGAGATAGTAATAGGTCCAGCCGAGGGAGAGATTCGGCTCGTACGAGCCCGGGTAATGCGTATTGGCTTTTTCAAGATAGGACCGGGCTTCCGCGTAGAGACCCCGGTTCAGCATGATTTGTCCGAGGCGAAGATTGGCAGTGTAGTTGAGCGGATCGATCTTCAGTACTGCGTTGTACGTCGCCGCAACGCCATCCCAATCGTTTTGCGCCGACAAGGGATAGGTCTTGCCCAGAAGCGCGTCAACTCCTTTGCTGCCGCTCAATGTAAATGCCTGCGAGTAGTAGCGCTTCGATTCGTCATGCTTACCCGCAAGGTAGTTCACCCATCCAAGCCTGAGGTTCAGCAGGTAATCGTCTTTGTTCTCCTTGTACACAGCGTCAAGCGCCTGGACGGCTTTTGCGTAGTTGCCCGAGCTTTCCTGCGTGAGCGACTCGTGAAAGGCGTCAACTTTCGTCTGCTTTTTCTGTGACATCACCTGTGATCCGATTATCATCAACAATGCGGCGACGACGGCGATGCTGATGACTGCATACTGTTTCATAGTGTGGTCTCCTCAATTGTCATTGCTGTTGCTGCAAACTCTTTGCCGTCCGGATGCCGGACGGTGATGCTCCTGATTGATCCTTCCGTGTCCAGTGTAAGAGTCCCGTCCCAGGTTTTCCGGTAGGCGCTGAACAGCCCTGTCCCCTGAACTGTAATTGCATTGCCGATGACGAACTCGCTGTTTTCCCGCTGCTTCGGGGCAAAGCTGAAATCCACCCTGGTGCGCATCTGGGGGCTTAAGATAAGGAAGAGTTCGGAGAGATACCGCACCGGATTGCTCAGCAGTTTCGAGAGCGGGTATGAATCGGACCAGATGAGGTTCGGTTCGTACGCCAGCGGAACCTGCACAGCCGTAAGGTAGAAATGATACAGCGCTGAATGCCTGTTACCCGTGAAGTTCGTCAGGTAGAAGACCTTGCCGACCGTTGCAACGGTGACAGTCGCTTTCCGCGATGATTCGATATACACAGTGTTCAGGATGTCCACCTTCACTTCCCATTCCTCTTTGTAGCTCTCGCCGCCGGAGTTGCAACTGAACGCAAACTTGTCTCCCAGCTTGAAGTCGAACGCCCTCTTGACAAGCCGGTGCGTGCCGACGTTCTGCAGGCGTGTCCCTTCTTCCGGCGCGTCAAATGCGTGCAATACGAAAGATTTCTCTCTTCGCTCGAGGTACTGCCCGATCGGGTAATCGAGTGTCTTGTCGCCAAGCTTGTCCGTCTGTTGGAACTGGAAATGTAAATGGGGCGTGGGAGACCTGCCGCTGTTGCCGCAAAGGCCGATTGTGTCTCCCTTCTTGACTTTCGACCCGACGGAAACGGGAACCGACGCAGGCTCGAGATGCGATGCCGCCGAATATATGTTGTTGCCGTGATCGATGATGACTGTGTTCCCCCAGTTTGATTTCAGATTCGTCTCGCCGATCGGGTTGTTCGGGACGCTGTCCACAACGCGCGCAACAGTTCCATCAAGCGGTGCCACGACAGGGAGTTTATAGCAATAGTAGTCCTTCAATGAAGTGCCCTGGCCGCTGCACTCTTTCCCGTTCTCATCAACAACAACAAAGTCCCATGCATGCCGCCACTTGTCCTTGTGTGTGATTGCTCCGCTATGCCCCTGCGAAACATACCATTCGCCGAAGAAGGGGAGTTCCGGGATGACACTCTTGAAATTCTCGAACCGGGAAAGGCGGTTATGATGGTAGTAGTAGTTCTCCTCCGGCGTGCCCGGCTGGAAATACAGAAGCACGAGATCGCTTTGCTCGCGCCGGAACTTCAGGCTGTAGATGATCGTCAGCACGGCGAAGTTGAAAGGAAGGACTAGTACCGGCAGGCTCATCGGCTCAAGCAGTTTCATAAAAAAGCCAGTCAGCACGACGATAATCACCGACGAAATCGCCGTCAGCACGAATGACTTTCCGGAAGGTATGATGAGGTTGCCTCCAAGAGCGAAAGCCGTGAGAATGGCATTGAATCCGGCAAGTATCGTGATGGTGTCGTTCCCCTCGACGAACAGGAGTCTCAACGTGATATCCGCAGCGAAAAAGCCGGCAATGCTGAGAATGAACATGACCCGTGACAGCATCAGCAGGGCGATGGCGAACATGACGCCGACAAGTGCATCCGGCTGGAACAGGATAAGTGCAAGGGACTTGAAGTAGGCAATTGAAGCGTCCGGCAAAAGCGATGCGAGTTCCGGGAACGATTCCGCGTGCGTTGCCGTCTCCAATCCGCTGAAATTTGTCAGAAAGATGACGAAGATATACAGTGTGAGCACGAAAGGAAGGCTGAGCCCGGGCAGATTGAACATCGAGGCCAGCAGATGTTCGAGTACTGCAGACATAAAGAACGTGATGACGATGAACAACACGACAAGCGGCAGGAGGAAGAGCGACAGCTCGAAATAGTATGCCGCTGCTGCGCCGAACAGAATACCGTTGAACCCGTAAAATCCGCTGCGAATTTTCGACTCATCGAACTTCAGAAGATAGGCGGAAAGATTTGCGATCGTGACTCCCAGCAAGGCAATAATCCCCAGTTGCGGAATTGCAAACGTCCCTGCGAGAATCACCCCTCCAAGCCACCTGCGGTTCGAGAAGAAGATCTGCGCATAGCTGTACAATATGGAATCGATGAACGCCTGCATTTCGCTCAGCCTGCTTTGGGGGCGAGTTTTGCAGGCAGCACCTCACGTTCAAGCAAGGTATCGAGCGTTTCCGCCTTGCGGATCAATTCGACAGAGCCGTCTTCCATCACCATCACCACGTTCGGACGCAACGTGATGAATTGCATCCACTGTGTCATGTTGTACGCTCCGACGCTGTGCAGCACGAGCCGGTCCCCCGGCTTGAGCGTCGGCAACAGGATGCCGTCCCTGATGACGTCGATATTCATACAGAGCGGGCCGTAAATCACGGCATCTTCAGAATGCATGCTGGCGGGCTGCGCCGGCGAGATCTTGTGTTTGTACCAGAAGCTCGTGAACATGAGATTAACTCCCGCGTCGATGATCACTGCGCGGCGTCCTGCCGAGAGCCGCTTGTTGGCCAGAACAGATGTGATGAGAAATCCGGCGTCATCAACAAGTCCCCGGCCTGTTTCGAGGATGAGAGTCGGGAGATCATCCGGCTTGATCGAGAGTTGGAACAGTCCTGCGGCGATGGCATCGGCATACTGTTCCATCGACGGGACGACTTCTTCGGCGGGGAGATACTGGCCGATCAATGTGTTATGTGATGCGAACCCGCCTCCCATATCAATGTAGTCGAGGTGAAGGTCGAACTCGTCCCGCGCGCTTTTTGCGAGTGTGGCGAGTTTTGTGGCGGCGATGCGGTACGCTTCCGCCGTCATCATGTACGTTCCGATATGTGTATGCAGGCCGATGAGTTTCAGGTTCTTGTTGACGACAATGCGCTTGATTGCCTGCCACGCCTCGCCGTTCTCGTAGTTGAAGCCGAACCGGTCCCAGAGCGGATAGACGCCGACGTCCATATTCACCCGGATTGCAACCTGTGCCTTGATACCGAGGGTGTCAGTGAGTTCTACAATCTTGTACAGTTCATCAAAGTGATCGATGTGGATCTTTCCCCCCTCTTTGATCGCCTTGGTCAGCGCAGCAACGCTCTTGTCCGGCCCGTTGAACAGAATATGCTCGGCGGGTATGCCGAGACGGCGTGCCTTGTCGTATTCGAATTCAGAAACGACTTCCGCCCACGATCCCTCCTGATGGAAGACGGAGCAGACGGCATTCAAATAGTTGGTTTTGTACGACCAGGCGAACTGTACATTCGGGTAGCGGTTCTTGAACACGCGGTGTGCATTCCGCTGGTTCGAGCGGATTGTACTTTCGGAGATGACGAACAGCGGCGATCCGAACCGTTCAACCAGTGATGACACCGGCACGCCGTCAATCGTTTCGACAGCCGAAACGGCAGGACCGCTGCCGAATTTGTTCATGATGCCTGATTGAAGTTTTGTGACGACAGGGCGCTCGTAGAATTTCTTTTCTGCCATGGTTATCGTTCTCCTGCAACGGCAAGTTTCTCGAATTCAGTGATTGATGTAATCAGATCCCACGAATAACGGATGAAGATCGTTCCCCTCGAATACTCCTTGAACGGTTCCACTTCTTCACCCATCGCCAGTCGCACCAGCGCGTAGGGAAGGTTCTGTCCTGCGGCGGCTGTGAGATACACCCATGCCGGGAAGCGGGGATTGATTTCGAGGAGGTAATACTCGTTGGTTTCCCTCGATTTGATGAATTCGAGTTCCATCCCGCTGCGCCAACGGAGTTCACGCATGACGGTTTCAGAGAGCGTGATGAGCGTTCTGTCGTCAACCGTGATTCCTGCCCAACCCTTTCCTTTGTCGGTGATGTAGGTCTTGCGCATTGCCACGGCGCCAATTGTCTTGCCGGTGCCGTCGCCGAGCGCCGCCACGTTGAACTCGTCTCCCCCCACATACTCCTGGATGATAATCGGCAATCCCCACTTCATTCTGATCTTCTCAAACGCGGCCGTAATGTCATTGAAATTATGCGCGATGTACGCGTCGTAGAAGATTCCTTTGACAACGACCGGATATGAGAATGTTTCCGGAATGCGGTACAGGTCTGCGAACGTGGAGGCGAGAATGTTTTTCGGGACTTTGACGCCATGGCTTGTACAGAAATCGAACAGTTTGTCCTTCGCGCGCAGCGTCAATTGCTCGAATGTCGGGAGAACCATGCGTATGCCGAGTGCCCGCAGCCGGTCGCCCAGTTTCACAAAGCCGAACAACTCGGAGTCGAGTGTCGGGACAATGACGTCGATATTCTCGCGCTCATGGATCGCCGCTATGCGCTGGTATAACGGTTCCAGTCCGCTCGAAGGGTAGGGGATCATGTACGTGCGGGTTGTGATGTCTTCCATGTACGCTCCGGGATCGAGGGAGTCGTACGCGAGGCCGATGATGTTGCCGGAGAATCCCGCCCCCTCCCTGATGCTGCGGATGACCGGCACGCCGGGCCCGGGATTGTCCGTGGCGTTCAGCCCTGTGACGGCGACGTTCATTTGGCCTCGACCAGTTTGTAATGTTTGAGTTGGGAGATGAAATCCTCGATGTCCCGCTCAAGTGTCGCACCATCGACATTATAGCCGGCAAGGATGTGTTCTTTGATTGACGAGAGCGTCTCGCCCTGCTTCAAATGGAGAAAAATCTCCTTGCCGATAGGACTCAGCGTAAATGTCTCGCCGGAAGAAGCATTGAAGAGAAACCCCGAGTCGCTTACTGCCAGATTCCCCGGCACGATGAAGTGGCTTGCGCTTTCCATGATTCGGTTGCCCGATGTGATTGAGATTGTTATGATATTTCTTGATCTTGCGTCATGAATTCACCCCTGCCTTCCGCGCGCAACGGCACCGCCGACTTGCTTAAGGGTCTTGCCGTCATCCTGATGATTCAAGTGCACATTCTTGAACAGTTTGCCGTTGACGAGTTGCATCAGACTCTCATCGGGACGATTTCTCTTTTTCTGGGCGGCCCGCCGGCCGCCCCCGTGTTCCTTGCCGTTATGGGGTGGTTTGCTATCCGCTCTACAAAACCCGTTGTTGCACACGTTCGCCGCGGCCTTCTGCTCTTTGCCGGGGGCATCCTGTTGAATGCCGGCCTGAATGCCAATCTTCTGCTGTCGATCTACAGCGGCAGGTTCGACCTTGACCCGCTGGCGTTTCTTTTCGGCGCCGATATTCTACCGCTTGCCGGACTCAGCATTATACTTCTGGCAATCATCCCAAAGTCCTTCAGGAATCCCGTCATCCTTACGTTGCTTGCCGCCGCCGTAGCTGCCCCGGCGCCGTACCTTGCGGGAACAGGCACGGAATCAGCGTTCCGTTATGTTACCCCCTTTCTGTGGGGAGAACAATGGTGGTCCTACTTTCCCCTCTTTCCGTGGTTCAGCTATGTGTTGCTCGGTGCAGCTGCAGAACGATTCTTGAGAAACGACTCTGCATCTAAGACAATCTCACGCCCTGTGCGTTTAATAGCGGCGTGCATTCTATCAATTGTTCTTATCTCAACGCACTCCTTCGCCGTTCCGCATATAGTCGATCTCCCGGCTTATTATCATCACGGCATCCTGCTCATGATCTGGATTACGGCGTTTCTTGTTGTCTGGACCTTCACTGTGCACATTGTTGAAGGCCATGCCGGGACAACCATGCCTGTTCGTTATCTCAAATGGCTCGGGCGCAATGTTACGTCTGCATATGTCTTTCAGTGGCTGCTGATCGGGAATATTGCAACGGAGATCTACCGGACACAAGATCTCACATCTTCACTGATGTGGTTTGCCGGCATTTGTGCTGTGACATCGCTCTCCGTTATGGTCTTTGCCGGCTTGAAGAGCCGTCTTACCGGACAAGCAACATCTTCATAACGCTTGATGCTTCTCCGGATGTGAGACGGGCAAAGTAAGTGCCGCTTGAGGTGTTGACCGGACTCCACACTGCTTCGTGCCTGCCCGCCTCCAACTCCCGTTCAACGAGCGAAGCTACAACCCGTCCCTGTGTGTCGTACACCCGCAGAGTTGTAAAACTTTGCTTCGGGAGATTGAAGCAAATCGACGTGGCGGGGTTGAACGGGTTTGGATAATTTTGGTACATAACGAATCCTTCCGGCTTGCCGTTTGTTGAGGCGACACTTGTCGGAAACTGCTCGATAACAAGCACAAGGGGTTTGTCGCCGGCAAAACTCGATGACGTAACAATGATGTCCGGACAGCCATCATTGTCAAAATCTCCGACAGCCAATTTCGACGGGCGAAACCATCCCTGGTCTGATCCGGCGGTCTGTTGATCCGTCGTGTCATCCTGAAAGATCATGCTGCGGAGATAACTCTGCGGACTCGCTACTGAACCCGAGAGATACCGCCATTGAAACACGGCTTCGTGATAGCTTCCGGCCAGATACAATTCGGGTACGCCATTCCGGTCAATGTCGCCCCGCGTCATTCCGGTGATGCCCCGCAGGGGATTGTATTGTCCAAGAAGTGTAAAGTTTGCCGCCGTTATCTGACTGACGCTGCCGGGATTTGTCATCACGTACACACGTCCTGTTGCCGTGGCGATGTAGAGCTCGTTTGTATTGTCGTTATTAAAGTTTGCCTCGACAAACCCCATGTTCGAAAAATCGACGGTTGTGTCGATTTGTGTGATGTTGGCTGCGCGCGCGAATGCGTCAGGGGTGCCTGTATGCTCGAAAAGCGCGATATGCACATAATCCCAGCCGCAGGCGACAATTTCTTTCCGGCCGTTGCGGTCAAGGTCCGTGGACGCAAGTGCATAGCCCGCATAGGCAAATGTCGTGGTGTCGGCGAATTCAATTCTCCAAACGGGATTGGCGAGTGTTGAGCCCGCTGCGAGTGAGAATATCATCAGACGGCTTTTGGGTAAGGAGTAACGCTCGACAATCGAGACTGCAACCTCATGCCTTCCATCGTTGTCGAAGTCCCCGGCAATGATTGCTGTTCCCTCGTCAAATGCGCCGGGCAGATTCATGTCCCATGTCGCAGTCGGCGCCGCCGGAAATCCGTTATCGGTTCCGTTCCACTCAAACACATAGAATCCGTGATAGGTTGAGTCATAAGGGTCAACAAGGCAGAGTATTTCCTCCCGTCCGTTTCCATCCAGATCCGAGATCGCCACTGCGCTGTAGTCATTGGAATAAGGGTAGAATGAATAGCTCCAGACAAGCTGATAGGAGTTGTTCCCCGATGCTTCGTACAAATACACTCCATTGAAATACCCTCCGCTCCACGCCGATGTGACAAGGAACTCCTTCTTTCCGTCTCTGTCGAGGTCCAGCTCGGAGGCGACCATCGACCAGACTGCGCTGTTCGGCGCAACGCCCCCGGAGTCCCACGGTGTTGTGCGCCACACGGGGGAGAACCTCGCTTGCGCGTGCAGGTCTTGAGAGAGAAGCAGAATTGCAAGCAGGGGAAACAGGACAAAGGGGAGGAACTTCATGGCCGCAGGACTCTTGTATGGTTTTCGAAAAGAAGGTTCAAAAGACCGCCCTTACACCGATTGATCCGTACTTGACGTTGTATTCATCAAACAAATTGTATTCGAATGCCGGGAGGAGATAGAATCCTTCCGCCACGCTTACAACTCCTTTCAGCGCAATGCTGCCGGTTTGCACGGAGCGCTGATTGTAAACAATCAATCCCTCATCATCAAGATAGAAACCCCGCCGCCCTATGACGCCGCTGGCAATCAGGTAGCTGTCGTTACCGAGCGGCACGCTGACGCTTTGGCGGAACGAGAATAGTCTCGGCGTCCAGTCAGCGTCCGTGACGATGGCGGAGGAAGTGAGCCATATTCCGTTGGCAACGTCGAAGGAATGGGCGGCGCGGTACATTCCCGCAATGAGCGATCCTCCGGAAAAGGAAAGTGTGAACGAAGTGCCGGCAACCTGAAACGGCGAAAACCAATAGCTTCCACCGGCGCCTCCCCAATGGAACACCGCGGGATTGGAGTAGAATTGAATCTCTCCCTCATCGAGATAGGCATAGTGTCCGGCGAGAGACACTCTGTCTGAAACGAACCAGGATCCCCGCGCGGATATCAATTGTTGGGAATAGTACTTTCCTCCGGCGTCGCTCCGCTCGAGCCAGAGAGTTGCATATCCGAGTGTGTAGTAATCGAGCCATGCGTTGGTGAAGGTAAGGTATGCGCTTACCGAGCGCGAATCCGTTCCGGTGGAATAGCCTCCGATTGCACCGTAGGCCGAGACTATCGTATGCCAGGGCGACGGAGCTGCCGGGGCAGGGGGTTCATCTTGTGCGCGAGCGGAATAAAAAGAGAGAGTGGCAAAGATCGCGATAAGTCGGAGGAGAGAAATCCTGTAGAGCATGAGATTCATGAGCGTGCGAGTTTCTTGAAAGTCCCCCAAATTGACAAGTCTGAGGAAGGAGAATGTGCGCATCAAACACTGCGGGGAATATTGCTTGAAAAGAACGGCAAAAAATCCCTCTTATTCAAATCGGCTCGGGGACGGGTGGGTGAAAAAAGAAAAGCCCCGCAAAAGCAGGGCTCAATACCAGGACGACGGGGAGATTGCTCCTACCAGCCGTTTTCCTCCGCTGTTCGGCGGCCAAAAGCGTAGGCTGAGAAGTGGTATATCTTTCCCTCCTTCATCGTAACATTCCCCTTCTTCGGCCAGAACTGTATTTTTTGAAACTCTTGTTTTCCGTATGTCCCGTTAGGATTGAGATAAAGAAAATCTATCATTCCGCTGTACGAAATCGGATCGAGATTTGCGAGAATCACATCCAGCAAGAGCGGCTTGTTAAACACGATCCCGCTCGGCTCGAACTCGATTTTTGCCAGCACTGTGTCAAGGGTCATGGTGATCGTGACTGGCTGGCTTACCGCGCCACGCGGTATGGTGAGCTTCGCCTCAAAGTTTACTGGTTTAAGGGCCAATGAGTTGTAGGAGAGTTTGGCCTTGAGATCCAGCGTGTCCTGAGGAGTGACATAAACCGAAACGGTCTTTTTCTTCAGCGCTTGTTGTGTTTTGGGCAATCTCAGCAGAGTTACCTGTTCCGTTGAGACCATGGGAGTATTCGTAATCCCGTCGGTAACGGAGTGTTGACGATCGCAACCTGTTGCGATAGTGAGCATGGCTGGTAGAACTGCCAACACAATAATCCATGCAGACTTCATATCTCGTCCTGTGATGTACGGCCAACTTGGTTTCATATATCTTCCGGCAAGGGTCAAACGGAATGCCATTTCGACATGTCTCCGGAATTCGCTAAACAAAGGGAATGCAGTATGAAAGGCTGGTTACTTTCTTCAAAACGTCGAAGAACATTTACAAATGAGGAAAGAATACGAGGAGCCCACCCGACGATGGGCTCCTCAGAATTCCCATAGCTTACGCTGCCACCTTCCGGGTGTGCCGTGACGATTTTCCGGCTGCCTTCAGTCCTGCAAGTTCCTTTTGTGTCCGTGCGACCTCTTTGGAGGCACCGACTTTCAGGAAACTGGCCAATGCCCGGGCAAATGCCTTTGCCGCACCGGCATAGTTTCCTCGTTTCTGCTCGAGGACACCAAGCTCGAAGTGTGCTTCGGCGGAGTTCAGCGTGTTGCCCAGTTCCGTATTCAACCGGATGCTGGTTTGCAGCAGCGATAGTGCGACTGTGTACTGTCTCTGCTCCCGGTGGATCATTCCTTTGATCTTGTAGGCATCGGCGATGCCGCTCCGGTCGTTGCACATCGTATAAAAGTGCAGCGCCTGATTGGCAAACACCAGCGCCAGCCGTTGGTCCGACATCCGGTGGCAGGTTGCGGCCTTGCCGAGACTTGCAGTGGCAAGGGTATTAACATGATGCAGTTTCGTTGCATATTTGATGCATGCATCGAACTGCGAAAGTGCATCTTTGTAGGCTTCCTTGAAGTAATGGGACATGCCCATGTTGTGATGGAGTTCCATCAACCGTTGCACGTTTCCGACGCGGGTGAAGTACGACTCTGCCCTGCGGTAATGGCTGAGGGCGTCATCATACATCCCGAGGATGTTGTACACGATACCAAGATTCATCAGCACAGTGCCTGTCATCAGCAGCTCTTCAGACTTTTCGAACGCTTTCAGAGCATGCGTGTATGAGTTCTTTGCCTTCTTCATGTTTCCCTGAATGGCAAAGTTCGTTCCGATGATGTTCTCGACTCTTCCGAGACCCGATTTATCGCTCAGCTTTTTGTAGATGCGACGGCTTTCGTTCAGGTCTGCCGTGGATTCCTTCCAGCGGCCCTGGCGCGAGTAGAGATCGCCTCTGCGGAGGAATGCTTCCCCCATAAGGCTGTCGTCACCCGCATATTCGCTTTGGCCGATTGCCACGGTGTACAATTCTTCCGCCCGCAACAGATCCCCGTGATCACGGTGGATGTTGCCGATTTCCATCACAACTCCGGCCACGTCCGCCGGTCCGAGGACCGTTGTGCAGTACGTGATGGCCTGGTCGAGCGTTGCCCGATCGGCCAGCGAGAAACCC
>CAZBWR010000044.1:0-32976 GCA_964495695.1 uncultured Chitinophagales bacterium
CATTTTCCACGGGGAGGATCATGTTCGATGACACTAAAGAGATCACACGGCGGAAAATCGGAACTGCCTCCGCCTTCGCAATAACCATCCTTGGCGCGCCCCTGTTTGTCGGGATTTTTTTCTATCTCGCCATGTCAAAAATGTGAAACATTCTCCGGCATAGTTGATGAACGATTCCATTATCGGCAAGGTCATCGACACCTACGAGATTACCGGAATACTCGGTAAAGGCGGAATGGGAGTTGTCTATCAGGCAAGGGATACGACTCTCGACAGGATTGTTGCCCTGAAGATGATGGAAGCGGGCTTTGCCCGTGACGAGGAGTTTCTCAAGCGGTTCAGGTCGGAAGCAAAGGCGCTGGCCAGGCTCCAAAACCCGAACATTGTCGCAGTCTTTGCGCTGCGCGAGACGGAAATCGGGCTCTGCCTCGTGATGGAGTATATCGATGGCGGGACGCTTGCGGATCGCATCCGGCGGGATGGACCCGTCCCGATCCCGGAAGCGGTCGCCATCTTCAAGCAACTTTCGTCTGGTCTCGATCATGCGCATGCCGTTGGTGTCATTCATAGGGACATCAAGCCTGCCAACGTGATGCTGACTGCGACCGGGCAAGCGAAATTGACGGACTTTGGTCTGGCGAAAGTTCAGGGGCCGTCGACGAATACTATGACCGTGGGGACAGGCGGCACACTCTATTACATGTCTCCTGAGCAGGTCAAAGGGCTCGCAAAGGTAGACGCACGAGGCGACATCTATTCACTCGGCATGACGTTGTATGAGAGTGTCGTCGGACGCGTCCCGTTCGGGAACAACTTGACGGATTTTGAGATCCGGCAGGCAATCGTTGATGGCCGGATTGCTCCGCCGCAAAAATTCATGCCGGATATTCCCGAATCACTCGCCTCCATCATCACCAAAGCAATTCAGAAAGACCCCGCAAAGCGCTATCAGACAGCGGCTGAAATGTGCGATGCAATGGCCGCCTTACGGCTGCAACCGTCAGATTCCGGCCAGGGCCGCGTTCAGGAACTCAAGCCCAAATCCCGAAGAACCAACCGGATGAAGCCGGTTGGCTTCATCCTCGCCGGTGCCATTTTGGTTACGGTCGGTTATTTTGGCTATCGATCGATGCCGATGGAAGATGAAACTGCAAAGAAGCCGACGACCCACTCGCCTTCAGCTGTGCCGGCTAACACAGAAAAAGCATCGCTTACCTCATCCGCCCCGCTTATTTCAATCCGTACATCTCCGGCATCTGCCACTATTCAAGTCAATGACAGTATCATCGGCATCTCGCCGTTGCAGGACGTTCCTGTTTTGAAGGATTCTGCCGTTAGATTGCGAATTTCGGCGGCCGGCTATGCTGCAAAGGAAACACTTATTGTTGCTGCGGGGGGAGCCAGGCTGGCATTTTCTTTTTCGCTCGACAGACTGGATGAGAGGCGAGAGACAAGATCATCTTCAGTAATCTCAATGGCACTACTCGAGATGAGCGCCGTACCAAAAGGAGTTGTTTCGGTGGATGGCGGCGGCAAGTCCAGTATCTCTGACAAGACCGTGCGGCTGCAAGTTCCTGCGGGGCGTCGCCGCATCGTGTTTGAACACCCTCAATACGGAAGACGGGAAGTAACCGTGACACTTGCGCCTGACGAGCGGCGTGAACTCCGTTGTTACTTTGAGACGCAGGTAAATGTCGCCATTTCGGGTGATGCTGTATGGGGAATGATTGTGCTGGACGGTAAACAGACAAATATCCAGGCTCCAAAGACGCTATCACTTGGTCCCGGCACACATCGGGTTACCGTGGAGCGAACAGGCTACGATACTGTCGAAGGAGAGCAAATTGTCGTGACGGAAGCATCGCTTGAACCTTCGGTACGCCGTCTTGCGTTCACGCTGAAAAAGAAATAGATATGATTATCAGGGAGGATGTTATGAATGCAATTGTCAGGCTTTTTGTGTTGGTTATTCTTCTTGCCGGGGGGGTCAGTGCCGTTGCTCAACCCGACGCTTCCGGCCGGTTCGGCGAGGCAATACGCATGTACAACTCCGCCAACTTTGACAAGGCAATAAACATCTTGAAGGACCTTGCAGCCGATGCAAGCCTGGCAAACAAGGAGAAGAAAGATGTTCTCATCGCTCTCGGACGTGCATACGTTGCCAAGGAGGACAAGGAGAATGCGTTCAAAGTAATGACGGATTTGCTTGCTCTCGAGCCTCCGCTCATTGCCCCGGATCCGGAGACTGAAATTCCCGACTTGATGAGAATATACTACGAGGCACGAAAGGCAAAGAAGGGGGACGCCACCATCGATACTGTGGGGCCGGGGATTCAAACGATAGCGATTCTGGATTTCGCCAACCGATCCATCGACGACAAGGTGAAATATGACCCGATGGAAAAGGGATTGGCGGAGCTGATGATCAGCCACCTGCGCGGGGCAATCAAATTGAAGCTGGTTGAGCGCGAGCGGATCCAATGGCTGTTGGATGAAATCGAAATGACAAAAGACCCGTCGAAGTTCGATGACCGGACAGCGGTCAGAGTCGGAAGACTGCTTGGCGTCCACGCCGTCATGTTCGGCTCCATTATAAAGATCAAGAACAAAATGGAGTTGCTTGCCCGCCTCGTCAAGGTCGAGACGGGGGAAATTATTGCAACAGAGCGTGCCGGCGGAGATGCCGGAGACCTGCTCGAAATTGCAGAAACATTGAGTTCCAAGATTGCCCGGACAATCAATGTGGATATCCGGACAAAGGAGGAAGCCGGGGCAAAGGAAACAAAATCACTTGACGCAATGCTGCAATATTCAGAGGGATTGGTAGAGTTGGAGAAGAGAAACTACAAAGGTGCGTACGACAAATTCATAAAGGCGCTGGAATTTGATCCGGGTTACGTCAAGGCCAAACACAAAGCTGATAGTATCAAACCATTAGTGGGTTGAAAGAATGAAGGGATCGGGTCATATCATCGTTGCCATGTTGCTTGCGGGCACCGTTTTCACCTGTGCCACTGTTCGTGACGAAACCGGGCCGGCGGATTACTTGCGTGAAATCCATCGGTTGCAGCGAGCGCTTGTCAATACCCCTGATGACCCGCGGCTGCTGAGCGATCTTGGTGTCGCATACTTCAAGATCGGTGAGTATGAACAAGCCAAGCAGCAGCTTCACCGGGCGTTCATCCTCAGGCCGCAGGATCCCCGGACAATGCTATACTACGGCCTCTCACTCGAGTATCTACGCCAAAACGAATCGGCCCTCGCCATCTATACAAACTATCTTGATGCAAGTGAAGATTCTCCCTTTCGTACGCTGGCAGAGGGGCGATACCGCGTCCTGCTCCGCAGCGTGATACGAAGCCAGATTCTCGCCACAATAGCAAACGAGAAACGTCTCTCCCCTGCACGGATGTCCGTTTCAGCCGTCGCAGTGCTGCCCCTGAGGTATCAGGGATCGGATGATCGCTTTGCGCCGCTGAGCAAAGGTTTGAGCGAAATGATCATGAACGATCTCGGTCACGTAAAGAGTCTCCGTCTCGTTGAACGTATCCGGACGGAGGAATTACTCAAAGAAATAGCGTTTGGTCAGACGACCGCTGTTGATCCGGCTTCGGCTCCGCGTGTGGGGTTGCTGCTGCGGGCCGGACAAGTTGTTGCCGGTGCATTCAACGTGTCACAGGGAGAGCTCTCACTCGATATCGCTGCATGGGATGTAGTCAATAAACGATTCCCCGAGCCGAAATCCCGCTCAGATGATTTGGACAATCTCTTCAGAGTTCAGAAGGAGATCGTCTTCGGCATACTGCGTGATTTGGGTATAACGCCGACTGCCGAGGAGCGAGAGCGGATCCAGTTCATTCCGACACGGAATTTCCTTGCGTTCATGAACTATTGTCTCGGCATGCAAAGCGAGGATGCGTTTGACTTTGTCGCCGCCGGGGTTTACTACAAACAAGCAACGGAATTGGATCCGAATTTCGAGATGGCGCAGAAGAAACTGCAGGCAATTGCCGCTGTGAAGCTTGCAGGGGGAAGCAAGGAACAAGCGTTTGCGGAGGCATCGCGTCTCGACGTTCCGCCTCCACCTGACCCGCTTCGGCTTGTGCGGATCAGACTGGGTCATTTGTCGGGAGGCTTGGGGCAGACATTTTTATCGGGCGAAGACAGCCGTGAGCCTGTGGAAGAATCGTACCGCGGTGGAGCGGGAGTCCAACGCCTTCCCGAGCCGCCACCACCACCAAGATGAGTAAGCAAACAGACGAACTATTGAAAGAGTGACGAAAATCGGAAAACATACTCTCCTGCTTTGTTTCGTCCTTGTGCAGTTGGCCACGTCCCAGCAGATTCGAAACGACCTCTGGGTAACCAACGGTGAGGTACGGGCAATGGCGCGGGACGGCTCGACGTTGTACATCGGCGGGAATTTCACTCAAGTAGGTCCATATACAGGGTCGGGCGTGCTGCTGAATACGACATCCGGCCAACGCCTCACTCCGTGGCCGGCGGTGAACGGAACTGTCTACGCTGCCGCATCGGATGGTGCCGGGGGATGGTATATCGGCGGAGATTTCTCACGCGTCGGAGGCATCGAGCGCAATCATCTTGCACACATTCGCAGTGATGGGACGGTTGGTAACTGGAACCCGAATGCAGACGGCACAGTGTACGCTTTATCACTCTCGGGTTCGTTCGTGTATGTGGGGGGTGATTTCCAGAATATCGGAGGGAACTCTCGCATCGGTATCGCGGCGATTCGTCGTGAGGATGGAGTCGTGCTTGCGTGGGACCTTCGGGCGAACGGTAGGGTTCTTGGAATAGAGGCTGCAGAGGAGCAGAACAGGATCTACGTTTGGGGCGACTTCACAAGCCTCAGCCCATTGAACCAATCCTTCTTCTCGGGACCTCATCTCGCTCTTGTAAACTTCAACGGCGTGATTCAACGCTTGTACAATCCATCTCCTAACGGCTCTGTGTTGACTGCGGCGCTGACCCCCGAGGGTTTGTTCATCGGTGGAGCATTTACCGCGGTGGGAGCAAGGCCCCGACAGTATCTGGCACTGATTGACAGTACAGGCTCCCTGCAGGGATATACGGCTTCTCCGAATGCACTCATCCGTTCGTTGAAGACAGCGGGCGAGT
Source organism: uncultured Chitinophagales bacterium (assembly GCA_964495695.1). Lineage (GTDB taxonomy): Bacteria > Bacteroidota > Ignavibacteria > UBA10030 > UBA6906 > CAADGV01. The sequence goes on from CAZBWR010000044.1 coordinate 5,140, forward strand.
ACCTTTACGTCGCAGGTGACTTTACCCAGATTGCGGGTGTTCCGCGCCGCGGTGCTGCTGCGTTGTTCAGACTTTTTTCTCAAGCATCAGGTTGGGATCCTGATGTCGCAGGCCGTGTGTATGATATCACTCCGTCTGCTGCCGGGATTTATTTGGCTGGTTCCTTTTCGGTTGTGAAATCACAGCCGCGGAACAATCTCGCCCGTGTTGATTCGCTCGGCAATCTCTCGGCATGGAACCCGAACGCAAACGCGCCGTCGGTGTTCGTCCGGGCATTCGGCCAGGGAGTCTTTGCGGGTGGTGACTTCAATAGCGTTGGAGGTCTTGCTCGAAATAATCTGGCGGCGCTGGATGCACAGACTGGTGTAGCTACTTCCTGGAATCCCGGCGTTACAGGAGGAAGCGGGATAGACGCAATGGTTCTCTCAGGATCTACGTTGTTCGTCGGCGGATCGTTCACAGGTATCAGTGGATTGAGCCGCCCGTATCTTGGAGCTGTCAATACAGAAACAGGCATAGCAACACCATTCAATCCCATACCGAACGGAGATGTACTCACTCTCGCCATTTCAGCGGGCCGCATTTATGCCGGTGGAGCCTTTACGACCGTCGGCGTTCTCCCTCGCAACAGGATTGCCGAGATTGACCCAATCTCCGGAATTGCGACGCCGTGGAACCCTTCCGCCAATGATGATGTGCGGGCTCTGATTGCAGGAACGAATAGCGTATTTGCTGGAGGGAGATTTACATCAATTGGTGGACAAGTCCGGAATCGCTTGGCCGCTCTTGACAAGACCACGGGGCTGGCAACGTCGTGGAACCCGGGCATAAGCGGCGGGGGGCAAGGTGAAGTTGTGCAAACGCTCGAGCTCAGTGGAACGGACATCTACATCGGGGGAGTGTTCGGCACTGTTGGAAGCCAGTCGCGCGCCGGTGTCGCCGCGGTTGACGCTGTGACTGGTGCTGTGAAACAATTTGATGTGAACTTCACAGGTCTTCCATTTGTGCAAGCACTCTACAAGTCCGGGCCCAGACTCTACATCGGCGGGGCGCTGTCCGATGTCTCAGGAGCAAGAAGTGACCTGATCTCGGTGGATGCAACCACAGGGGCACGAATCCCCACATGGAACCCATTGGTTGATGGATTCGTCTATGATCTTACGTCGCACGATTCAACCTTGTTTGTGGGAGGAAGTTTCCTTGACATACTGAATCAGAACAGATCGTATCTTTCGGGAGTTACGGACCCCGCTCTTGAAACACCGCGTCTTACGTTTTCGCCTCCTTCGTTGCTTTTCGGTAATGTGAGATTAGGGGAGGCCCGTGTGGAAACACTTTTCGTTACCAACACCGGGGGCGGATTACTTCAGGTGACCCAAGTGTCGTCGACAAATCCGGCCTACGCTGTATCACCCGGGTCGGCATCGATTTCGTCGGGCGCGACACAACCCTTTACGGTCACGTTTATTCCCGTAGCATTGGGTATCCAGAATGCCTCAATTACTCTTGCGCATAATGCGGGCGGACCGGCGACTGTACCTGCAACGGGGTTTGGTGTTTCACCCTCGTTCCTTGTCAATCCTGTTTCTGTTGCGTTCGGCAATGTGCCGGTCAATGCCTCGAAGACAGACAGTGTCGTCGTGACGAATGAGGGGAACATACCGCTGAACATCAGTAGCGTCACGTCATCCAGTCCTCGATTTGGAGTCACGCCCCCCTCGGCGCAGATTGCACCCGGAGCCAGCCGGAAGTTCTACATCATCTTCATGCCCGGCACCACAGGGAATGTCGGAGGAAGTATCACGTTCACTCACGATGCCCCCGGAAGTCCCTCGTCTGTTGTTGTCGCCGGAACAGGTGTCGCACCCGCGTTTAACGTAACGCCGAGGATTGTTTCCTTCGGCAACGTGGGATTAAACACTACAGCAACCGACAGCGTGATTGTCACGAATCCGGGGACCGCAGCCCTTGTAATCAGTTCCGCATCAACAACGGGTGCCAGGTTCGGAGTGACTCCGTCGTTTGCCACTGTCCCGCCATTGGGGGCGCAAGTATTCAGGGTTTCCTTTTCGCCGCTGCAATCCGGTCTGCAAAGCACTCACGTCATCTTCACCCATAATGGCCGTGCCGTTCCTGATTCGGTCAGCCTGAGCGGGACAGGGGTCACCCCGGTGTTCAGTATCGAGCCTTCAAGTCTCAATTTTGGAAATGTCTTGCTCGGTACGGTTAGGCAGGACAGCCTCATAGTAACGAATAGCGGGCTTGTCAATCTTGTAGTCAATTCGGTGACATCTTCGAATCCGAGATTCTCTGTGCTGCCGGCACTTGCAGTCATTCCGCCCGGAGAGAGTACGGAGTTTTATGTTATGTTCGCCCCTCTGTTGAGCGGCCTATCAAGCAGTACTCTGACGTTTACGCACAATGCACCCAACTCGCCATCGGTCGTTTCCGTGCAAGGGGCGGGCATTGTTTCCGGGTTTTCGGTTCAGCCATCAAGTCTTGATTTTGGAAGTGTCCGGAAAGGCCAGACGAAACGGGATAGTGTGATTGTTACGAACACAGGTTCGGCTTCGCTTAATATCTCCAGCGCCCGCCCGTCCAACGCCTTCTTCTCGGTATCTCCTGAAAATGCAACCCTCACAGCGGGCGCGTCAAGAACGTTCGCTGTTACTTTCAATCCTACAATGACCGGGACTGCACAAGGAGCTATCATTTTTACGCATGACGCACCCGGTTCTCCAACCTCCGTTCCTGTTGCGGGGAGTGGCGTCGAGCCGGTTTTCTCGGTCAATCCGCAGAGCCGAACGTTCGGCAATGTTGTTGTAAACTCTACCCGGACGGACAGCGTGATGGTGACAAACACAGGTGCATTTCCGCTGACGATCTCTGGAATCTCTTCTTCTTCATCCGAGTTTATCGTAACACCGTTGAACGCAGTTGTCCCTGCAGGACAACAGCGGGCTGTTCTGATCTCGTTTACCCCGGCGGTGGCCGGACCACGGAGCGCGATAGTTACATTCACACATGATGCAGCGGGATCGCCTGGGACGGTAAATGTGAATGGGACGGGAATAGTCTCCACCTTTTCCATCATTCCCTCGCAGTTGAATTTCGGGAGTGTACGCGTGGGAGAATCGAAGATCGATAGCTTCGTTGTCGCAAACTCGGGGAATACCGTTCTTACCATCTCTTCAGTCGCCTCAAGCAATCCACAATTTGCCGTTGTTCCTGCGGCGGGAAGCATTCCGGCCGGGGCTAGTCTGAAGTTCTTTGTTACTTACCAACCTGCAGGAGGTGTGACGCAGGGGTCAATTGTCATCTCGCACAGCGCTCCCGGTTCACCGACAAGTGTTGATGTACAGGGAAGAGGCGTTCAACCACAGTTCATCTTCTCGAGGGGGTCTCTCTCGTTCGGAAACGTTCGTGTAGGTGGCAGCAGACAGGATACGGTCAAGGTACTTAATAGCGGCGACGACACCCTGCGCATATCTGGAGTCAGATTTACGAGTCAGGAATTCACAATCGTTCCGGAAGAGGCATTGATACCGCCCGGGCTTGACGCACTGTTCTTCTTAACTTTCACTCCGACCCGCGGCGGACAAGTATCTGGTGCTGCGCTGTTTGATTTCAACGGAACGGCTTCCCCTGCCTCACTCTCTCTATCGGGCAACGGCATCGTTGCCGTGATCACCCTAATACCTCTTGATCTGCATTTCGGTGAGGTCGGATTGGGGAGTTCGGCAGCGGCTACAGTCAGGGTGGTGAACAACGGTGCGGTTAATCTTACTGTTGACAGCTTACGGATTCGAGGCGTGAATGCGCCAGAGTTTGTCATCGCAGGATCGGCCGGGCCGTTTCTGCCTCTTATTCCGGGGGATTCTCTGCGGGTACCGGTCCGGTTCACGCCGCATTCAGTTGAACAAGGAAAGACCGCCATCCTCTACGTCTACCACGATGCGAGTGCTGCCCCGGACATGGTGAGTTTGTCCGGGAGCGGACGAAGTTCGTTCGTTCAGGTGAACGTTGGCGGCAATACAAGAGTGGGTGGAACGGTTACAGTTACAGCAACCCCGCCCGCCGGGTTTAACCCGGCAACAGCCCGGCTCTTCTTCCGGGAGACGGGACGCAGGACATATGATTCATTACAGCTTTCAGTGTCTGGCGGCAGTTATTCGGTCACCATACCATCCGCCGCGATGACCGTGCGGGGCGTTCAGTACTATGTTGCATTCTCGAATCAGGGTCAGACAATCACGAACCCTGAGATTGATCCCGCAAACAATCCTGCAGTGATTCAGATTCTTGTCGATTCCGTCACGTCCCCCGTCCGTATGCATCGCCGCAAATTCTCAATGGTGTCCTTTCCGCTGGAGCTTTCTTCTCCAACGCCGCAGGCACAACTCTTTGATGATTATGGCGAATACAGTCCATTCCAGTGGCGAATGTTCCGGTGGAGCGAAGGGCGCTACAAGGAGTTCGGCCAGTTCGCCGATCAGTTGACACCGGGACTCGGTTTCTGGCTCATCACCAACAGTGGGCTTGCGTTTGATTTACACAACGGCCGTTCGGTGTTTCCGGAAGACCCCGTTGCACTCACGTTGCAGCCGGGGTGGAATCAAATTGCGTCACCATTTGCCTTCCCGATTGACTGGCTCGAAGTGGAGAGCAGCAGCGCGCTCCGGCTCCCTGTGGCGTGGGATGGCGTGCAGTACATCCCGAATGTCAGGACACTTGAGTCGTGGCGTGCTTATTTCGTGCACAATCCCGGGAATGACAATGTAGCAATTCTCATTCGTCCCTTGGAGAGCCGGGGCACGATGCAGAAGGCGCTCGGAGAGATCCTCTTCTCGAATAATGACTACGTCGTGAGAGCCGCCCTGACAGGAAGCAGTGAGGATGAGCGTGACGAGTACAACTATTTCGGGTTTGTTCAAGGAAGCTCTGGCGCGTCCGATAAATTCGACACGCCGGAACCTCCGGCAATTGTTGGCGGCATCTCATTGTCGTTCCTTGAACCTGACGGGCAGTATATGTCCAGCTTTAAGCCGGTGAATCTCGAAGGGGAAGAATGGCGTATTGCGGTCAAGGGAACAGGAACAAGCCGGGTTCTTAACCTGTCACTCACAGCAACAGGGTTGTTGCCGCAAGGATTTTCGATGTATGTGTTTGATGAAGATCTGCATGTTCGTGTATTTCCTACTGACGGCAAGCTCAGCATTCATGTCCCGGAGCCGTCGGCGTTGCGAACATTCAAGATTGTCATCGGAACCGAGGAGTTTGCTGCCCGCAGAAATGGCGGTATTCCTCTCGAACCGGTTGAATTCTCTCTCTCACCAAACTATCCCAACCCGTTTAATCCGTCCACAATCTTGCAGTACAGTGTTGCACAGCGGGGTCACGTCTCTTTGCATGTTTACAACGCGCTCGGGCAGAGGATCAAGTCTTTGGTTGAAGGCGAGAAAGTGACAGGACGGTACACAATTGAATGGGATGGAACAAACACCAACGGCGGAAAGGTTGCAAGCGGCATTTATCTTGTGCGCATGCAAGCGGGAGCCTTTGTTGCGAGCCGTAAGCTGATTCTCATTCGTTAGGATTCGTATGAAAAGGGCTTTTCAGATTCTTCTTACAATGATCGCTGCATCCGCAGCTCTTGCCCAGGATGATCAGAATGTCATCAAACAGACTGCGAGCGTTGCGTTGATGCCTTTGTATCAACGATGGTCTCTTGAAGGAAATGAGATCTTTTCGCAGAAGAGCACAGCTTTGGCATGGTACCAGCCGCTTGGACGTGATGCGGGCGTGTTGGTTCGGGGAGCATATGCGGCTTCAACCGGCAATGTTTCCTCGCTCACAGGCGTTTCCGACGTACAGCTGTTGGGGAGTTACTACCTTGAGGATGCCAGCCTCGTTTTTGGTCTCGGCGTTAACGTCCCCAGCGGTAAGAGATCACTCACCCCGGAGGAATTTGCAACATCGTTCTTGATCAGCAATTCAGTGTTCCGATTGCAGGTTCCGAATTATGGGATGGGACTGAATATTGCACCGACTGTCACATGGGCTCTTCCGTTAGGTTCGTCGGTAGTTACCGGACTCGGGGCAACGTATCAGTATAGGGGAAAGTACAGTCCCGTTGCAGGATTGGGCGATTTCGATCCGGGAGATGAGATTGCTGTTGCGACCGGCCTGGATCTGAAGACGGATGCCGCAACCACTCTTACGCTGAATCTCGTCTACACATATTACATGAAGGATAAAATCAACCAAGTCGAGGCTTTCTCATCGGGCGGAAAACTGCTTGCCGCGGTTGAGTTCAAGCGGGCGTTCGGGCTTGATGAGCTCCGCATCACCGGTGTGTACAGGCATCGTGCGACGGGCGAGCAATCTATTCCGGGACTGCAGCTTGCAACGCAGGAACGCATCGAGCCGAATCAGATTGAAGTGGCGGGAATGTTCAAGATTGCCGCAAGCCGTCTCCTGACTCTTCATATCGGCGCCGACGTGCGTGTACAAGAGTTGACCTCCGCGTCGTTTTCGGGCTCCACGCTTGCGTCGCTCTCGATTGGACCGGAGTTTACGGTGTCTGATCATATCTCAATTCCACTCCGCTTCCGTTATGCCTCGGGTTATACGAATGCAAATCGTTCGCTGACCGGAATGGAAGCAGGTGTCGGATTAGTCTTCTCCTATCCATGAAGTATCGGCAACTATTCGAAGAAAATTAACGTTGAAAAGTGTGAGACTTCTCACTGTCATCCGGGTGTAATGTTGTATAGTACATAAAGGAAAGGTCGGACGACAAGATTTGTTCTTACACGGGAGGGAGAAGCAATGAATCTTCGGAAAGCTGTTGCGAGACGCTTCACAGAGGCGTTCTTCGCATTGTCGATCCGGGACAGGATGGTGACTCAAGCTCCGAGATGGAGTGCAGCCCGTCCGATAGCCTTCAAGTCACGGGACGGGCTGCAACTTTACGGCTGGGCACATGTTCCTGACAGCGGTGCTCGCGGCACAGTGATCTTCTGCCACGGTTATACCCTCCATTCACACCACACAGTGTATCTCCATTACGCTAAATATCTCACGCGCAAGTTTAATGTAGCGACGCTTGGATTTGACTTCAGACATCATGGAAGGTCAGAGGATGCGCCGGTTACATTCGGCAGTGCTGAGTCGCTTGACGTCAGAGCAGCGATGGACTTCGCAGACGAGAATGGTTTCCCCAAGCCATATATCTTGTTTGGAGATTCGCTCGGAGCTCTCGCTGCACAGCGCACGGCAGTCGATGACGACCGCGTCTGTGCCGCGTTGATCAAATCATGTCCTTCTTCCCCATGGGACGCCATACAGACCGCGTTCTCAAGCGTTGACTGCACGCCCGTGTTGACATATTGTGTTGAGAAGTACAAGATACCGTCATTCACGCTCCGCAAGCTTGACCTTACGTGGTTGATGCCCGTCGCTGCTTTCATCAACGAAATGTATGAAAAGGATGTTTTGAATGACGGGGATATTCGACGGCACAACGGGAATCCTCTGCACAAACCGCGCATACTCTTTCTCATCGGCGATCAGGATCATTATGGATGGGAGCTCTCGAAGCTTCGCTACGATCATTGGTATGAGGGGGAGGATTCGACGTTCAATATCTGGCCTGCAGACGCGCCTGCCGAATCGAAGTGGTTCATCCTCGCCGAAGGAAAGGGGCATACGTTTGGAAGTTGGGATTGGCCGCTTTTCTATCCGTTGCTCGATCAGTTTTTTGAAGTAGTTCTGCCACCAGCCTCCTGAGTCTTTCTACGAATTGTTGCAATTCATCGCTATGATGGCGATATTGATGCAACTCTTACCGCAATCCAGTCTTTCGTCTTATAACCATGTTGAAGCATGTCAAACGCCTCGCCCTTGTTATTCTCGCGCTGTTTTGTTCCATGCCCGTAATAGCAGATTCGCCCGTTGTTGCACTCATCGACGAAGCAAGAAAGATCATTGCTCCCGACAAGAGAACTGTCGTCTTTGACGTTCATGGAGAACTGTCTGCTTCTACTCTGACGTTGAAGGGGGAAATCCACTCGGATGGACACAAGAAGCAACTTCTTGATTTTCTGAAATCGAAAGGCTCGTTCACAGTAGTTGACAGTCTTGTTGTGCTGCCCCATCCGTCGGTGTCACAGAAACCCTATGGGGTCGTGTCTGTGAGTGTTGCGAACATCCGAACGAAGCCGGGGCACCCGCAGGAAATGGCAACGCAGGTACTGTTGGGCACCCCATTGAAGATCTTGAAGAAGCAGGAGGGATGGTATCTTGTGCAAACTCCCGAGGAGTATCTCGGCTGGACGGACGACATGGTTGAGCGCTTCGATGCTGCGGGATATTCAGAATGGGCAAAAGGGGAGAAGATCATCATCACGAAGACCTATACACACTCGTATTCCGAGGCGGATGTAAACTCGCAAGTAGTGAGTGATCTGGTGGCGGGAAACATATTGCATGTCAAAGGGCGGGAAGAGAACTTCTTCAATGTAACCTACCCGGACGGTCGGCAAGCGTTCGTGCAAGCCAGCGAAGCTCAGCCGGTTCAACAGTGGCTTGGCTCTGCAAAGGATTCTCCTGAATCGATTATCGCAACGGCCCGGCGGTTCATGGGAGTTCCGTACTTATGGGGTGGGACATCCGCAAAAGGCATGGATTGCTCGGGTTTTACAAAGATCGTCTTCTTTTTGAACGGCGTCTTGCTTCCGAGGGATGCAAACCAACAGGCCGCTATCGGTGAGCCGGTGAGCCTTGATGATGACTTCAGGAATCTAAAGATGGGTGATCTGGTCTTCTTTGGAAGAAAGGCCTCGGCTGATCGGTCCGAGAGGATTACCCATGTGGGCATCTATATCACAGACAAACAGTTTATTCACGAGTCTGGCGATGTCCGCATCAACAGCTTCAATCCAGCCGATCCCAACTACAGTGAATACAGAACTTCTACACTTGTCCGGGCAACGCGGATAATAGGCGTCGGCGCGGACAAGGGGGTTCAGCGGTTTGTCAAGATTCCGTATCTGGTCGGACATGAGCACTAGAAGGGATTTCCTTAAGCAGTCGGCGGTAGCGGGGGCGGCGCTTGCATTGAACCCGTTCCACGCATTTGCATATCCAGAACCAGCAGGTATGAAGAATATGAAACTTCGTTTCTATCCCTATACATTGGAATTGAAGCACACGTTCACAGTTGCCGTCAGTTCGCGGACGACCACTCCTGTCATGATGGTGGAAGTGGAGCAGGACGGCGTCGTCGGATTTGGCGAGGCATCCATGCCGCCATACCTTGGAGAGAGCCAGGATACTGCCAAGGCATTCCTTTCAAAAGTTGATCTTTCAAAATACGAGAACCCCGCGACGTTTGAAGATGTACTGGCAGATGTTGATGCAATCGCTCCGGGTAATCATGCTGCAAAGGCCGCCCTTGATATTGCGCTCCATGATTGGCTCGGTAAGAAGCTCGGCTTCGCATGGTATCAAGTGTGGGGGCTCGACCCGAAGAAGACTCCCGTGACGACATTCACAATCGGGATTGATAAGGACAAAGAGGTGATCCGCCAGAAGGTCCGTGAAGCGGACATCTACAAAGTACTGAAAGTGAAGCTGGGGCGCGATAACGACAAGGAGATGATAGAAACCATTCGGGAAGTAACAGATAAAACTCTGCGAGCGGATGTGAATCAGGGGTGGAAGGACAAGGAGTACGCCTTGAGGATGATCGAGTGGCTGGCAAAGAAGGGGATCGATATGATCGAGCAACCGATGCCCAAAGAGATGCTGGACGAGCATGCCTGGCTGACGGAACGGAGCCCTATCCCGATTATCGGTGACGAGAGTGTAATCAGGCTGCCGGACGTACGAAAAGCGTGGGGCGTATATCATGGGGTTAATATCAAGCTGATGAAATGCACGGGCATGCACGAAGCATACAAAATGATCCAACTGGCGCGTGGCCTGGAGATGAAGGTCATGCTTGGATGTATGACGGAGACCTCGTGCGCTATTTCAGCCGCTGCACAACTCTCTCCGCTCGTTGATTACGCCGACCTTGACGGGGCCGTACTCATCAAAAATGACATATTTAAGGGAGCTTCAATCGTTGATGGCAAGGTGCGTATGCCCGAGGGGCCCGGTATTGGCGTTACCAAGCTTTGATTACATGAACTCGTCTATAAGTTACTTTTCTGCTTGACTATAGAATTGACATTTGTTAAACTTGGTTTGTTAGGTTAGCTAACAAATCAATTCCAACCGGACGTTCTTGTCTATTCACCGTCCTTAAAATTTTGAGCTTACCGTTCCACATGGCATCCAATGCCAACCCACAATCAGGAGAATGCATATGAGGTCGATTGTTACCCTCTCCGTTGTTCTTTCAGTTATTTCGTTGCACCTGGCCTTCGGAGGCACGACCGGGAAAATCACCGGTACCGTGACAGACTCGAAGACGGGCGAGAAGCTTCTCTCCGCCAACATCACTATCGTCGGTACGACGATGGGCACTACAACGAACTTGGACGGCTATTTTGTCATTCTTAATGTTCCGCCCGGTATATATAGTGTGCAGGCGACCCTGGTCGGTTATGCACCGAAACGGTTTGCAGACGTCCGGGTCAACATTGATCAAACCACGACGCTGAACTTCAACCTTGCAGAGGAAACCGTTCAGGGGCAGGAAGTCGTCATCGTTGCTGAACGTCCGGTTGTCCAACGCGACGTTTCGGCGAGCGTTGCCAATATCTCACAGACGGAAATCCAGAGTCTTCCGGTTGCAAGCGTTACGGGCGTGGTTGCATTGCAGGCAGGTGTGCAAGGGACCGGCGGAGAAGACTTGATAGTGCGTGGTAGCGGGGGGACGAGCACAATCGGCGGCGGTGGTTCAGACAGAACCGTGTTTGTTCTCAACGGCCAGGTATTGCGTGACAGCAGAGACAATGCGCCGTATACGGGTGTGAGCCTCAGTGCCCTCGAAAACGTCCAGGTTCTGACCGGCGGTTGGAATGCCGAATACGGGAACGTACGCTCCGGTTTGGTGAATGCTGTTACACGCGAGGGAAGCCCGTCCAAGTACTCGGTGTCCGCTTTTGCCCGCTATAGCCCGGCCCGCCCGAAACACTTCGGTCCAAGTCCTTATGATCGCAATTCTTATTTCATCCGACCTTTCCTTGATCCGGCTGTCGCATGGACCGGAACAGACGCGGGGGGATGGGATAGCTGGACGCGTAAACAGTACGTAGGGTTCCGCGGTTGGAACAGCATCTCGCAAACGACACTTCAGGACAACGATCCTGATAATGACCTTACTCCGGAAGCAGCCCAACGGCTGTTCCTCTGGCAGCATCGACGACAGGCTGAGAACCGGATCGATGACTACGACATTGACGCTAGCCTGAGTGGCCCGCTCGTTCCGTCTGTTAGCGAGAACCTCGGTAATCTCAGATTCCTGGCGGCGTACCGCCGCACCCGCGTCGGGTACCTGTTCCCTCTCTCGCGTGAAGCGTTCGAGGATGAGGTCATGCAGTTCAAACTGACATCGGATATCTCATCCGGAATGAAGCTCTCATTCGACGGCTTCTTTCAAAAATCTTCAGGGACCAACAGCAGCCGCATAGGCAGCGCCGGATTGTTCCGCACGCCTGCTTCAATTGCGTCGAACCTGAGCGGTAGCTTCCTCGATACGAGGGTGTTTGCCCCTGATTATTGGGCTCCGGGAACCGAGCGCCGAAGGTCGATAGGTATGAAGCTTACACACGCGATGAGTTCTTCAACATTCTACAATGTAGTCTTGACGGCGTTTCAAACGCGTTACAATACCGGGCCTGGGCCGCTGAGAAACAATGCGCGCATCTATAAGTTCGGCAACAACTACTTCGTTGACGAGGCTCCGTTCGGGTTCCAACCCCTGCCGCTTTCCGGAAATTATGACAGCGGACGCAGTATCGATGGCATGCGCATGGGCGCTGGCGGCATGAGCAACTCGCGCGACGCGACAATCACCACATCGTTCTCCGGGAAAGTCGATTTTACGACCCAGCTTGACAAAATCAACCAATTGCAGGTTGGGGGCGAGTTCACATACACTGAGCTCGATGCAAACTTCGGTGATATCGATCTGTACCTTCCGAGCGGCCGTTCGTTGACACAATACAAGCGGTTCCCCAAGCAGGCGGCAGCCTACATCCAGGATAAGCTGGAGTTTGAAGGGATGGTCGCGAATCTTGGTATCCGCATGGACTATTCATCAGCGGGGGGTAGCTGGTTCAACTTTGATCCGTACAGCAAGGCTCTTGGCAGCCGTGGGTTCGAACTCGAACAGTTCCTGCCGCTTGAGGGTATTAAGGAGAAAGTGACGTTCAGTCCACGGCTCGGCATTGCATTCCCTATCAGTGCTGAATCGAAGTTGTTCTTCAATTACGGTCACTTCCGCTCACTGCCTGTCGCCGACGATTTATACCAGGTACGATTTGACCGCACGAGCGGCCAGGTGTATTACATTGCCAACCCGGAGAACCCCCTGCCGCGTACGATCCAGTACGAACTTGGGTATGAGCACAGTTTGTACGATATGTTCTTGCTTCGCCTCGCCGGCTACTACAAGGATATTTCACAGGAGACAAAAGCAGTCCGATACTCCGACGGAAGAAGTGTCACGTATTCAACCAGTACGCCGAACCAGTATCGTGACATACGCGGCTTCGAGCTAACAGTGACAAAGAACCGTGGTTCGTGGCTCCAGGGGTTCATCAATTACACCTATGAAGCACGGTCCACAGGCTTCTTTGGCTACGCTCAGAATTTCCTGAATCCCATCGAGCAGAAGAATTACATCCAGGGTTCCGGCCGCTTCGACTATGTTCAGACGAAGCCTTTGCCGCAGCCGTATGCACGGGCCAATATCGACTTCTTCACGCCGGAAGATCTGGGCCCCGGCGCGCCGGGACTTTCCCTGCTTGGCGACTGGCGTGTCAATCTGCTCGGCTCATGGGTATCCGGATCACGCATCACTTGGAATGGAACCGGTGGTACCGTTGCTGCGGAAGCAAATAACGTCCAGTGGCGCGACCGGTTCTCTCTTGACTTGAGAATCAACAAGGGCTTCAGGTTTGCCGGCTTGCGTATGGAGGTTTTTGCCGACGTCACAAATCTGCTCAACCTTCGCAACATGACGGACTATGGTTTTGTCAATAACGATGATTACCTCTCCTATATGGAGTCGCTCCATCTTTCGTCCAGCATCGTGGACGGGAACACCGGGCGCCCACTCAGCATCATCTCGGGGAACGATCGTCCGGGGGACTATCGCAAAGAAGGTGTGGAATTCCAGCCTATGGTCGGAGTGCTGAGGTTCGCCGATCTCGGGCCGAGTCAGCGTGACCCGCGTCCATTTTATTATGTACGCGAGCAAAACAAGTACTATCAGTATGTGAACGGCAACTATCAGGAAGTTGATGGTGCGCGCTTGCAACAAGTGCTTGATGACAAGGCCTATATTGACATGCCGAATTTCGAGTCGATCAATTTCTTGAATCCAAGAAACATCTTCTTCGGAGTTCGTCTATCATTTGATTTTTGATTTTCACACCCAGTCCCTCAAGAGGAAATATGAATAATGAAATGACAAAGAAAATTATCCGCCATGTCCGTTCCTGCATGGTGTTTGTAACGATTGTCGGCAGTGTTGCGGCTCTCCAAGCGCAAACTGTCCGCAACGAATGGATGTCCGTCGGTTCATTGCACTCGTGGTTTGCGAGCACGGGGTGCGAGATCGAGGAAGGGCGCGTGGGGCCGGGCTCGCAGCAGGATGGTGTGCAATGGCCTGCGCTCTACCGGAACCAGGACATGCAGGCGGCCAAAGGCTTGTGGCTTGGCGTCACCAACTTCACTGACCCGACCGGGACAAACTATCCCTTCAAAGTTGTGCATGTCGGGCCGCGCGTCCGAGGATTGGGCGCAGGTCCTGACGGCGGGTTCTTCCCGATCAAATTCGAAGTCATCAACAAGTTCGACAAGCCCGCGGTGCTGGTGGACGGCGTCCCTTCGGTTGCCCGTGTCGAAGAAGTCGACCGCGTTGATCCGACAATCAAATCTGACCGGATGATCTACAATGAGGTAAATACAAGCATCGGTGTGACGATGACAAGAAGAATTCTTGGCTGGGGTCAGCAGTTCCATGATGATTACCTCATCTACGAATACGAATTCAAAAACACCGGAAATACAAACTACGATCCGACGATTGAGCTCCCGAACCAGACGATTACCGGATTCTACGCGTTCTTTCAATACCGGTATGCTGTATGCAAGGAAGGGGCCACGGTCATGGGCAACTCCGCACGATGGGGCATTAATACCATGAACGATGCCCGCGGTGACGGTGTAAAACCCGACCCCCCGGGCGAGAATGTGCGCGCGCAGTTTGCATGGCACGGAAAGTATCCCCCCTTCACACGCTTCGTTGACAATATCGGGGCTCCGATTTTTGACGGCAATTCGTTTGACAGAGCCGACACGGTAGGCCGGCTTGGTGCAGCGCAGTTCGTCGGCATTGTGACGATCCACGCCGACCGTTCTGCAACAGACAGGACGGACGATCCGCAACAGCCGCGTACGACAACGTTTAAGGGTTCGGATGATCCCCTGAACTCGCGCAATGACCAGTTCAGCGTTGGCGGAATGGCCGCCGAGTACCGATGGATGGAGGAGGGGCACGCCAACCCGCGTCACGCCGACCTTGTGCAGCCGGACGGGAAGTTTACAGAGCCCACCGGTGACCCGTCGCTCGGGACGTCGGGCGGATATTCCTTTGCGAACGGATACGGGCCGTACACACTTGCTCCCGGACAGAGCATCAAAATTGTGATGGCTGAAGCCGCTGGCGGACTTAGTAGAGCCAAGCAGGTTTCCGTCGGCCGGCGGTTCAAGCGGGGTGAAATTAACAACAAAGCTAAGAATGATTCCGTGTTTACCGGGCGCGATTCTCTCTTCCAGGCGTTCCGCAGAGCAATAGCCAACTACAAGACCGACTATCAAATCGCACAAGGCCCTCTGCCGCCGGCGACCTTCAATGTCAAATCGGGTGGAGACAAGGTGAGCCTTATCTGGACCCTCTACAACGATAGTGATCCCAATCTCGACGGATTCCGGGTTTACCGCACGACAGGTCGCTATGATGCCGATACCGTACTGCTCTTGGCGACTCTTCCCAAAACCGCACGATCTTACGATGATCTCACGGCAGTGAGAGGAGTCGGGTATTACTATCACATGGAAGCGTACGGGCCGTTGACCACAACGGCTTCGGCAGATAGCACTCCCGCGGGTGCTTCATTGCAAACAAACAGAATCTACAGCCAGGCATATGATCCGGCGTTTCTCTTGCAACCGGGTGGCCCCCCCATTGTTGGTGTTGTGCCTGATCAGCTCTCAAAAATCAGGATTGTGCCCAATCCGTATGTGAAAGATTCGAATTTCCGCATCGGCGGGGGACAGGGAGTTCAGGAGAACGAGATTCAGTTCAGGAACATCCCGGCCTACTCCAAGATCAAAATCTACACCGAGCTTGGAGAGTTGATCCGCGAGCTTGAAGAGACCGATGGAAGCGGACTCAAACGATGGGATTCGCTCACCTCTTCCGGGCAGATGATCGTAAGCGGCGTGTACATTGTAGTATTTGAAGACACACGCACCGGCGGCAAGACAATCCAGAAACTTGTAGTCATTCGGTAAGTTAAAGAGAAATGGACTTGACCATGAGAAGACTTAGTTTGTTACTGCTCGCCACGTTCGTTGCGTGTTCAACGCTCGTTGCCCAGCAAAAGCTCGCCCAGACCGGAATGAAGTTCCTTAACGTCGGGGTTGATCCGCGTGCTTCGGCACTCGGTGGAGCCATCAGTGCTGTTGAGGGATATGCCACTTCGATGTTCTACAACCCGGCCGGCATGGCAAACCAGGCCACGGATGTTGACGGGTTCATCGGAACAACACTGTGGATTGCCGACATTACGTATGGTTCGGGAGCGGTCGCCTTGCGTCCCGCCGATGGCGACTTAGGCGTGTTCGGCCTCTCTTTTGTGACGGTGAATTATGGTGAGATTTTTGAAACCATTCCCGCCAACAACGAACAGGGGTATACCGATGTCGGAAAGTTCACTCCCACATCATACGCCCTCGGATTGGGGTATGCCCGCGCATTGAGCGAGAAGTTCTCCGTCGGAGGAAATATAAAGTATGTGCAGCAGCATTTGGGCAATCCCTTCAACAAAAACGTGAATGGTGTCGGGACCCGATCGGAGTTTTCGCACAATGTCTGGGCTTTCGACCTCGGGGTATTGTACAAGACGGGGTTCAAGAGCCTCAATTTTGGTATGACGGTCAGAAACTTCGCAACGGAATTGAAATATGTCACCGAAAACTACCAATTGCCACTGACGTTCCGCATCGGCGTGTCGATGAATGTGTTTGATCTTCTCGAAATCGACAAGAACGAGCAGTCGTTTATGCTGAGCGTCGATGCGGAGCATCCGCGTGATTTCCCCGAGCAAATACGGATCGGAGGGGAATACACCTTTCTGAACCTCTTCTCGCTGCGGACAGGTTATGTGTCCGGAACCAACGAGGAGGGCTTGACCTACGGCGTCGGTGCTCTCAAAATGTATGATGAGCAGTCGAAGGGTTCGGTAGGGGTGGATTATGCGTACACGCCGTTCGGGGTGTTCGGCAAGGTCCACAGATTCTCTTTCAGATTCTCCTTCTAAAAGAAAGCGATCAGGTATGAAAACATTGTCTCGAATTTTTAGTGTACTCGTTCCCGTAGCGGGGCTTCTGTTGGTAAGCAGCGGCTGCAAGAAAGAGCCGCCGCCGAGTTTGTACTCCCCGGTGCCGAGCAGCGGCCCGACAATATCGGGCATTACGCCGTCCGACAGCGCGTTTGCCGGTGTAACAACAGTAACCATAAACGGGTCGGGATTCTCTCCCGTCAAAGAGAACAATTTTGTCTACTTTGGCTCCCGACAGGGGACCGTAATGCAGGCAACCGCAACACAACTGCAGGTTAAGACCCCGATCTTTGTTTCGGACTCGACGCCGGTGAAGATTGCCGTGCAGGGTATGGATTTATTCAGTAATGCTATAGCGTACAAGTTGAAGGCCGCAGTAGTTGAGTTCGGCGCGCTTCCGAATACAGTTGAAGAGCCGAGCGGGATCGAATGCGACGCCCAAGGAAACGTGTATGTTTCTCTTCTCTCGAATGTCGGGACCGGCCTGGGGGTGAAGAAGTTCACCCCGACTGGTGCGCGCTCCGATTACTCGCCAATCTTCAGTCCATCGGTCAACCGATGGACTTCAATGAAGTTCGGTCCCGGCGGGTTTTTATACACCGCCTCGAACCGCAACGCTGTTTTCAGGATTCCCGCAAACGGAGGGAACAGCGTACCGTGGGCGGCAACGTCGGGGGCTGGAGTCCAGTTCGTTACAGATATTGATTTCGACGTGGACGGAAACATTTGGGGTGGCGGCGACAATAGTTCGATCGTTCGTGTGCGGCCGGCAGCACCGGGAAGTCCCCCTGCCAACGTCCGTTCATTTCCGTTCGCCGGTGATGTTCGTGCAGTCCGGTATTTCCAGAATCACCTGTATCTTGCCGCCAAGCAGGATACGACATGGACAATCTGGAGGACGCGCATTTTTAGCGGTGACAGCATAGGGCCGCGTGAAAGCTACTTTAACTTCACCGCACGGTTTGGCGCAGCGGCAACGCCATATGCCATCACCTTTGCTGCGGACGGCGATCTTTTCGTCGGTACGGACTCCTTGGCGGGGTCCCTGATCGTAGTTCGTCCGGACAAAACCGCGGAGAAGTTCTATCCCGGTTTGATTTCGAACCGGATTTCTGCAATGTCGTATGGTCCGGGCAGCGAGTTGTTTCTATCACGGACGGGTGTCTCGGATGCATCGAAGAAGATCCTGCGTGTAAATACTCAGAAACAAGGCGCGCCGTACTACGGCAGACAGTAATGCAATCACCTTGTCTTCCGGAGGAAATGGAAGGCAGCAGTTCACCACAACATAACACAGGAGGGCTACATGAATAAACTCGTTACTCTCTTTGCGTTGGTCTTCATGGCTTCGGCCACAGGGCTGGCGCAATGGAACTTCGCGGGGTATTTCCCGGACTCGATCTTCACAAAGAAGAACAGCGGCATTCATGGCATTGCCGTGGATCCGGACGGGAAAGTATGGGCTCAGTGGTTTGGAAACACTGACAGCTTGGCGGATCCTGGTGCAGGAGGAACCATGTTCCCGACGCGTGCCATATACGTGTTCAACCCGAACGGTACGCAGGCTTCATTCTCGCCGCTGAAGGTTATGCGCGGCGCAGGCGTTAACGACACGCTGTGGGGTGCCCCATCGGCTCGTGCACTCAGCAACCGCGGCCTTACGGCTGACAACAACGGTAATATTATCGCCTCGGTATTTGATCGTCTCTATCGTATCAATTATCAGACCGGCGAATGCATGGGAAAAGTGATTCCGCAATTGAATGGAACACTCACGGCTGCTGCTGTAAACAACCTGGGAGAGATATTTGTTGCGAAGGTCATCAGTGGCGCAGGTCCGTTACAGATCTTTGCATCCAACCTGAGCAGTCTTGGTAACGTCACCGACACGACGCTGGGCTTCTCGCGTACAGTGCAGGTTTCAGCCGATGGCAATGACGTGTATTTTCCCGGCTATACGACGCACAGAATTCTCCGTTATCATAGTGACTTCGGTTCCTTTGGTCCATATACCGTTGGACCGAATGATACATTGTTCAAGGGGTTCGATTGCGAATCGATGGGGTGGTCACCGGCAGGTGGCGGGCGTCCACGCTTGCTCTGGGCAAGCTCAGGCTCCGCAAACGATCGTCCGAACCGTTACGAGGGAGCGATCACAAATTGGACCTTGAACACCTGGTACGCCTGGAATCCCACAACAAATGCGATTGTCGACAGCCTCAAGTGGGCATGGAATGGCTATCTTGACAGCGCCAATGTTCGTCCCCGTGCGATTGCATTCAGCCCGGATGGCAATACCGCGTACGTAGGATGCTTCGGTTCATCTAGCATACCGACGTTGCAGAAGTTCACGCGCGGACCGTCAAGCGTAACACCAGACGGCGGTGCGATTCCCGTGGACTTTGCATTGTCACAGAACTATCCGAATCCGTTCAACCCCTCAACGGAAATCAAGTTCAACCTGAACAAGGCTGGCTTTACGACGTTGAAGGTCTACAACACGCTCGGCGAGGAAATCGCCACGTTGGTTGACGGCAATCTCGATGCCGGCGCTTATACAGCGCGGTTCAACGTACCGAACCTTGCCTCCGGCACATACATCTACCGTCTCACATCAAATGGAATTAGCATCAGCAAGAAAATGGTGTTGATGAAGTAATGTTGAGGTCGTGGAGAATGTAGCGTATATTGAAGGCACCCGGCCGCTTCATTCCGGGTGCCTTTGTTGTTCCATCCGCCGGTGTACCGGCGTCAAGTATTTACGAACTATGAGGTTTAGGGGATAGGTAATGATCGTTAGAAGAATTGCAATCGCAGTCATCGCCCTCTGGGCGTTCACGGAGGCCGGTGTGGCCCAGCATACGCCCGTCCCCAAACGTGAGTTCCGCGGGTTGTGGATTTCAACCGTCGCCAATATTGACTGGCCCTCAAGTCCGGGCCTCCCCGTAGAAACGCAGAAGCAGCAACTCATCAACATCCTCGACCGCGTGGCGGCTGCCGGTTTCAATGCCGTCGTCTTCCAGATCCGGCCGGAGTGTGATGCGCTGTATTACTCGCCCACAGAGCCCTGGTCATACTGGCTTACCGGGCAGCAAGGTGTTGCACCGAATCCATTCTATGACCCGCTTCAGTTCGCTGTTGAAGAGGCGCACAAGCGGGGACTTGAACTGCACGCGTGGTTCAATCCTTACCGTGCGATACATGGTTCGTACGTCAATACCTACACAAGGGCACCGAATCACGTCACAAACCAACACCCGGAGTGGATTCTAACGATCGGCTCAACGAGGATACTTGATCCGGGGCGTCAGGCCGTTCGCAACTATGTTTCAAGCATCGTGGCCGACGTTGTGCGCCGCTATGACATCGATGCCACGCACATCGACGACTATTTTTACGTCGAGGGTATCAGTTCTCAGGATGCGAACACCTTTGCGACCGAACCCCGCGGTTTTACTAATCTGGGAGATTGGCGACGCGATAACGTCAATCTTCTTGTCAAGCAAATCTATGACAGCGTTCGTGCAGCGAAGCCTTGGGTGAAATGGGGTGTGAGTCCCCGCGGCATCTGGAGAAATGGAGTGCCTCCGGGAATTGTGGGAAACGACAACTATAGCACGATTTACTGTGACGCTGTTGCCTGGTTACAGGCCCGCTCACTCGATTATATCGCTCCGCAGTTGTACTGGCGTTTCGGCGGAGGGCAGGACTACGGTCTCCTGCAGCCGTGGTGGAATTCGCAGCGCAACGGTCGTCACTTCTATCCGGGCCTCGCCACGTATCGCATCGGCGATGCCAGCTTCGGACCCGCAAGTGAGATTGCGAGACAGCTGCGGTTCAACCGCACGACAGGCAATACGCAAGGGGCTATTCAGTTTACTGCAAACAACATCACAGGTAACAGAGGCGGCATCACAGACAGTTTGATTGCTGATCTTTTCCGCTTCCCGGCTCTTGTTCCTGTCATGAGCTGGAAAGATAGCGTGAATCCAAATCCTCCACGCGCTATTCGCTATGCCCGCTTGCCGAATAGCGGCCCGGCTGCAATCCAGTGGGATCTTCCGATTACGGCGGCTGATGGTGACTCTGCCTACCGCTATGTCGTGTATCGATTTGATTCGCCACTTATCTCCCCGTCGGATTACGATACATCAAAGAACATCCGGCGCATTGAGGGGCGGAGATTCAGCAATCCCGGTATTCCGCCGACGCAAGGGCCATGGTATTACGCAGTGACGGCGCTCGACAGAAACTACAACGAGAGCGTACCCTCGACCTTGCTGACTGTTGATCCGCCGTCAGCACCGACGTTGGCGTTTCCGGCGAACGGTGCAGTCGATCAGCCGGCTACAGTCCAACTCCGGTGGATTGGAGCCGCCACTGCCGGCATGTATCATCTGCAGGTTTCAACGGATCCTGCATTCTCATCCGCCATGTTCCTGAACGATTCTTCGATTGTTGATACGTTCCGCACGATCGGCAATACGACCGGACAAACCACGTATTACTGGCGTGTCCGCTCGATCAACGCAGGAGGATGGAGCAGTTATACGGGAGCCTTCAACTTCAGGACAGGCTTCCCTGTGGCGCCGCTGCTTGCTTCGCCTGCAAACTTTGCGACGAATGTACCTCTCAACACACGGCTTGAATGGCGTCCGGCAAATGGCGCCAATTCCTATCGTGTGCAGATTTCGACGTCCTTTGATTTCTCGACAATTCTAAGAGATACAGCAGGGGTCGTCGATACATCAATCGCACTGCCGACGCTTAATCAATCAACCGTCTATTTCTGGCGGGTCAACTCGACGAATGCTCTTGGCACGAGTCCGTATTCCGATGTGTGGCGGTTCCGCACCATCGTTACGTCCGTTGAGCAGATTGCTGGTGTCCCGACCGAGTACAGCTTGAAGCAGAATTATCCCAATCCGTTCAATCCGTTGACGACGATCCTGTTCACGATTCCCCAGCAAACGAAGGTGTCGCTGCGCGTATACGACATGCTCGGGAAGGAATTGGATGTGTTGATCGACGCGGAGGTGGGACCCGGCGAGTACAGAGCAACGTTCGATGGCACGAAGTTCTCAAGCGGGATTTACTTCTACCGTCTCGTGGCAGGAAGCTTTGTCGAGACACGCAAAATGCAGCTGGTGAAGTAACTGTATGCCAGAACCGTCATCCCGGCTACTCTCGCTTGATGCATTCCGCGGTGCCACTATCGCCGGCATGATTTTGGTCAATAACCCCGGCACATGGAGTGCAGCGTATCCTCAGCTGCTTCATGCGCCGTGGAACGGCTGGACTTTTACGGACTGGATCTTTCCGTTTTTTCTCTTCATCGTCGGTGTGGCGATGGTGTTCTCTTTTGCCAAACGGAAAGAAACCGGGGCGAATAAGAAGGACCTGTACGTACAAATACTGAAACGCTCGGCCAAAATCTTCATGCTCGGATTGTTCCTGAATGGCGTCCCGTTCGGCCTGTTGTTCGGACATCAGTTTGATATCGGCACAATGCGGATTCCGGGTGTTCTTCAGCGCATTGCTGTTTGCTTCTTGATCGTCGGGTTTCTCTATCTCAACACAAATCTCAAACAGCAAATCTGGATCCTCCTTGGCTTGCTCGCAGGTTACTGGGCGATGCTCAAGCTGATACCCATCCCCGGCTACGGAGCAGGAGTGCTTGAACCGCTCGGCAATCTGGCGTGGTACGTGGATTCAAAACTGCTTGCCGGTCATACCTGGAGCGGAGCGCCGGCGCCGGGTTTTGACCCCGAAGGGATTGTAAGCACACTGGGCGCTATTGCTACGACGTTGGCCGGCGTCCTGGCGGGATACTGGCTGCGATCTTCCGCAGGCAAAGCAGAAAAGACGGCGTGGATGTTTGTAGGAGGAAATCTGCTTCTGCTCGCCGGAATCGTGATGGACATCTGGCTTCCCGTCAACAAAAACTTGTGGACGAGTTCATATGTCGTGCTGATGGCGGGATGGTCGCTCGTGTGTCTCGCAACATTCTACTGGCTGATTGACGTCAAGGGTTATACTGCCTGGGCAAAGCCCGCAATCATTTATGGCATGAACGCTATCGCCGTCTTCGTCCTCTCGGGCGTCGTTGCGAGGTTTCTTGGACTGATCAAAGTAAGCAGGGTGGACGGAACAGCAACCTCACTCAAGAGCTATATCTTCGAGAACATTTACCTCGCCGTGGCGTCGCCAATCAATGCCTCGCTGCTGTTTGCCATCACGTTTATTGTCGTGATGTACCTGTTCGTCTGGGTTTTGTGGAAAAAGAAGATCTTTATCAAGGTGTAGCGCGGCACATGCAACATGTTTTCCTCTCACTACTGATTTTGCCGCTGATGGTGACATCATTGCAAGCGCAACCTGCTCCAGCACAGAGTGCGTTGTTGAAGGAGTTGCAGCGCCTCGAGAATGAATTTGGCGGCCACCTTGGGGTCGCAGCGAAGAATCTCAAGACCGGCGAGCTTGTTTCCTTCAACGGAGCGGAGAGGTTTCCCACCGCCAGCGTCATCAAACTGCCAATCATGACGGCGTTCTTTGAACTTGTGGACTCCGGCAGGATCGATCCCCTCACGCAGGTAGAGTTGACCGCCGAAGACGAGAAGCCCGGCTTACTGCAGCTCATGTCAGACGGCATGACGATGACTCTGCTTGATGCCGTCAAGTTGATGATCGTACTGAGTGAGAACACGTGCACAAACCTCGTTCTCGACCGGCTTGCAGAGACGCACGACGAGCGCCTTGCCGTCGTGAACAATCATCTGCGCCGCTCTGGTTTGACAAACACGCTGCTCCTGAACCGTCTCTACACGATCAAAACGAAACAGCAAACCCCGGAAGCGATCCGCTATGGCATCGGCATGTCTACGCCGGAAGACATGATTCTGCTGATGGAAAAACTGCATCGCCGGACTCTTGCGTCCCCTGAGTCCTGCGAGCGGATGCTCGAGATTCTTCGTAGGCAGGAATACAATGACATGGTGCCCCGTATCCTTCCAACGGACCGAAAGCTCAAGGTCGCACATAAAACCGGCTGGATCAACGAGTCAAAAGTCGATGTCGCTCTCGTCGAATCGGAGAAGGCTACATTCACTATAGCGGTTTTCGTCGACAAGCATCCTGATCATTCGGGTAGTCTGGAAAACCGCGCCCTTTTGCTCGGCGCCCATGCAGCCCGCGCAGTATGGAACCACTTCACGGGAGATGAAGGGTACGAACGACCCGTCGATCCCACGCATGTAGACTGGAATTCTTTTCCGGGTGGAAGTTGGTTGATTTACAGATCACAGCTGGCGCCATTCCCTCATCCCGACCGGATCCAGGGTTTCTCGCGCAAAGACGGGACGGTGTATCCTTTTCAGCCGCACTATGCCGATAGCAGCATTACCGTATTCGTTCCCACACATCTGAAGGAGATGGAAGCTGGAACGAACATGATCGTGCATTTCCATGGACACATGAATGACAATATGGGGGTGCTGGAACGGTATCGTATGCCGCAGGCAATGATAGCCCAGCAAACAAATGCTGTTCTCGTGCTGCCGCAAGGTCCGTATCGCGCACGGGATTCCTTCGGCGGCAAGATGGAAGACAGGGACGGCCTGAAGAATATGGTCGACGACATTCTTGCCATGCTCGTTCGTGAAGAGGTCATAAAGACGCCCCGGCTCAATAAGCTCATACTGAGTGCACACAGCGGCGGCTACCGGCCGGCTGCGTTTTGTCTTGATCGTGGCGGCCTGAATGCTCATATCACCAATCTCTTCCTGTTCGATGCCTTTTATGGCAATCACGATTATTTCAGGAATTTCCTAGGGGCGAGCGAGGCAGTTTTCCTCGGGGCATACACCGATCATCTCTCGAAAGAGCACGAGGATTTTGCAAAGGGAATGCCCGCAGGTCTTCGATCGCGAATCGACTTCACTGCCACGAAGGTCGACCACGACGAAGTTGTGCAGACATTCTTCGGCGAATGGCTTGCAGGGCTTGGCAAGGAATGGCAATTATCAACATCACGATGAACTAACAGACTGGATAACATGAATATTCGTGCATACGACACATCCTCGACTGTTGAAGCGAAAGAGCTCAAGGAAAGCGGCCGCAAGTTCCGCTACGAGCCTGCAGAAAAAATCAACGTCATTGAAATTTCAAACTTCCCCGCATTAGGAAAACTCACGGCCCTTCGTTTCATCGAGTGGGTGTTGAAGAATCCGGGCGGCGTCATCTCTCTCCCCACGGGAAAGACGCCCGAGCATTTCATCAAGTGGGTCAACCGCATCCTTGAGCGGTGGGAAACGGCGGAAATAAAGTCGCTGCTGGAGTCGTACGGCATTGCCACGTCGGCGCGCCCCGATATGAAAAGCCTCAGCTTTGTGCAGATTGACGAGTTCTATCCTATGGACGCGAAGCAGCACAACAGCTTCAACTACTACGTCAATGAATTCTACATCAACGGCTTCGGGCTGGATCCGGCAAAGGCATTGCTGATTGATGCCACGTCGTTGGGACTTCCTGAGGGTAAGACCATGCAGGAGGTTTTTCCGAACAATGAAGTGGACTTGACGCTTCGTGTCCGGCAGACCCGGACCGACCTCGAGCGCCTGCAACGTGAGGTTATCAACCGCGTGGATGTCTTCTGCATGGAGTACGAGTCACGCATCAGAGAGATGGGGGGAATTGGGTTCTTCCTCGGCGGGATCGGGCCCGACGGGCATATCGCATTCAATGTGCGCGGCTCCAGTGTGTACTCAGTAACACGCCTGACCGGTACGAACTACGAAACTCAAGCCGCCGCAGCAACTGATCTCGGCGGGATCGAAATCTCGCGTAGCCGGCTCGTCATCACCATTGGGCTTGCAACTATCACGTACAACCCATCGGCCGTTGCATTGATTATCGCTGCTGGAGATGCAAAGGCACCGATCGTGGCACAGGCTATCCAGGAAAAGAAAAGCCCGCAATATCCGGCGTCGGTTTTACAGGATCTTCCCGCTGCGCGCATGTACCTCACACGCGGAGCGGCAAGCAAGCTCTCGGAGCGTGTATTCGAAGATTATGCCAGGACTACTGAGCTCTCCAATGAACAGATTGAAGAGACGGCAGTTTCGCTATCTCTCAAACAGGGCAAGGCCCTGTCGGCGCTTACGCAGAAGGATTTTGAGGGGGACAGGTTTGCAGCAGAGATGTTGAAAAAGACTGGCCGCTCGCCTGTTGAACTCGGAGCCATTACTCGCGACAGTATCGTTGCGAAGATACAAGCGGGGCTGAAGCAGGTCTCGAATACCGTTTTCCTGCACACGGAGCCTCATCATGACGATATCATGCTTGCATATCTGGCGCATATCTATCATCTCGTCAGGGACCCCAGCAACCAGCACTTCTTTGCCAATCTGACCTCAGGTTTCACATCGGTTTCTAATGCCTACTGTCTGTCGATCGTCAAGAAGCTGCAGGCACATATCGGTACACCCGCGTTTGCATCGCTAATGAAATCGGGATACTTCGACCCGAAGAGCAACGAGAAGCGTATGGCAGATGTGTACCTCTATCTCGACAGTGCTGCGGCAAGCGCCCAGGAGCCGAAAGATGAAGCCGAGGCAAGGAGACTGCTGCGCAACCTTGTGGAGGTCTACAAGACGACCGACATGACGATGCTCAAGATCAGGCTCAAGGATTTGCACGAGTACCTGACTACGCAGTATCCCGGTGCCAAGGATCCACCGGATGTGCAGACGTTGAAGGGAACATTGCGTGAATGGGAGGTTGAACTCTTGTGGGCGTATTTCGGCATTGAAGCTTCGTCCGTGTTTCCGCTCAGGCTCGGGTTCTACAAGGGGGATATCTTCTCCGAAGAGCCGGAAGTGGACAGGGATGTCATCCCCATTTTTGAGCTGATGAAAAAGGTGAAACCGAATGTCGTTTCCGTTGCGTTTGACCCGGAAGGAAGCGGACCGGATACACACTACAAAGCGCTGCAGGCTGTGGCGGAGGCACTCAAGCTTTACGAAAAGGAGAGCGGGGATAGCAAGGTCAAAGTCTGGGGCTACAGGAACGTCTGGTACCGGTTCAAACCTTCGGAAGTCAATCTGATGGTGCCGGTGTCATTGAATTCGCTCTCGATGATGCACACGGCATTCATGAACTGCTTCGGGTCGCAGAGTGCGGCGTCATTCCCAAGCTACGAGCATGATGGCCCGTTCTCGCAGCTTGCGCAGAGGATTCAGGTCGAACAGTACAAGATGGTCAAAACCTGTCTCGGGAATGATTATTTCCTTGAGAATGACCATCCGAGACTTCGTGCATCGCGAGGTATGATTTATTTGAAGGAGATGCAACTCACGGAGTTCTACGCCCGTGTCCGTGAACTGAAGAAGATGACCGAAAACAGGGGATAGGATCTCCACTCCGAAAAATCGAAAGCCCCCGTCTGGAAAGACGGGGGCTTTTTGTGTTTAGGGGAAATGCGAACGGCTTCTTCCTGAACAATTCGTTCAGAAGAATCAAAGACGACCCGGTTTCTGGCCTCGAGCATCTGCAAAAAAAGGGGCGTCATTGCTGACGCCCCTTGATGATTGACGTGCTGCCAGTTACTTCAACAGCATCATCTTCTTGAGTGATACGAACGGGTCGCCGCCATCTGCAGGGCGTGCCTCGATGCGGTAGAGATACATACCGCTCGAAACCTGCTGTCCCACGTTGTTGCGGCCGTTCCAGGTAACGGTGAATGTACCCGCTCCCTGTGCTTCATCCTTCAACGTTACCACTTCCTGGCCGAGGAGGTTATAAACCCTCAGTGTCACGAAGGCATCCTTCGGCACACTGTAGCGGATTGTGGTTGTCGGATTGAAGGGGTTCGGATAGTTCTGATCCAGAGCAAAGGTTTCGGGAATCTGATTGTTTTGCTCTTCAACGCCAGTAACGCCGCCGAAGTACGCGGCGATGCCTCCCGTAGCGCTGACAGCCCAACCGCGGATGTTGCCGCCGTTGACGACCATCGAGAGATGCTCAAGCG
>CAZBWR010000045.1:0-32569 GCA_964495695.1 uncultured Chitinophagales bacterium
TCCATAGCACCCGTGAAAGCCGGACAAAGATCGGGCGGCTGAACGAATGGTATCCAGCACCTGGGCTGTCCCGGAGCAGGCAGTTCCCTCCATTCTTCTCCTTGCTTTTTCGTGATAGACTCTCTAATTTTGCGCAACCCCGCTACTAGAAGGGGTGTTAATCACGCCGCATATCCGCACGGTTGGGCAGGATATGCAGGCAGGCTGATAATTAGGGGGACTTTGTCGAAATGAAAATCCTGTTTACCGATGAAACCAACCTTCCCACAGATCATAGAGCACGGTTCTTTGCTTACGGCGGTCTAATAATACCCATTGAAGAATTACCTGTTTTGCACGAAGGGATTGAAGCCATACGTAGGGAAGCGGGTTATCGCCCCGCAGATGAACTCAAGTTTCAGACATCCAGCAGACCACATTATGTATCTGAGTATGCCGCTACGAACGCCAAGAATGCCGTCGTCGAACTTTGCATAAAAATCGGTTGCAAGTTTATCGCTTACGTGGTTCTACATGACATTGCGAAGAACATTAATCAGCAAGAATTGGTCAAGCGGGGAGCAAACCACGTAATCGGCAAATTCAATTTCTACTTGCAGCAATCATCTGATTTTGGCATCGTAGCCGTAGATCGGCTACCTTCTGCGGTTGAGTATTCATACCTGGCGGATAAATTCATCAATGGTTTGACGTTCTCGGATGGCAAGCCTGTACTGCTCGACAAAATCAAGCTCTTCTCCTCCACTTGCATCAATGCTTCTCATGCGTCATCCGCAATGGACATTGTTCTCGGCACATTCCGATACTGTATCAACGACCCGCCGAATGTTGACGCCGCAAAAGCAATGATGAATAACATGATTCGCTTGTTGTGGTGTGAACGAAACGGCAACGAGATCTACGCGTTCGAACGAGGATTGGTTCTGAGACCCAAGGAAATCAAGGTACTAAAATACAAAGCCGAGTATGATCGCTTGATCAAGCACATAAACACCCTGATCGATGATGTCGAATCACCTAGTGCCGCCTAACCCCCTTCAAGAGTAAAAGGTCAACATAAGACAGTCGCCCCGCCGTTAGATGAGGAGTGCTCACATTGCCGGCCATATCTGCGACAGCCCAAAGAAAAAAGCCCGCCTTCTCCTCGAAGACGGGCTTTGCTTTCAGCGATTCGCAGGGAGCGTCAGTCCGCCCTGCCATCCCTGTTGTTATCCACAACAGCGTTCCTGAACGATTCCTTGATTGCCTCGTCAATGCGCTGGCGGTTTGACTCATCCGCAGGGTCAAGCGTCGAGCCGTTACGGACAAACCAGGATGCGGGATCGACAATGAGTGTCACATTCACCGTCTGGTTGTTGCCGACCGTGATCGGGGTCGCAAACCGGATCTCCTGATATGTCACTTCCCGCGACTTGAACACAAAGCTTCTGCCGTTATACGTGCCCCGCACAATCACCGAATAGCGCAGGTTGCCGCTTGTCCCCTCACGAAACTCGGGATCGGGAATCGGCTCGGTATCTTCCGGCTTGTGAATGCGGAACTTGATGCGGTCGTATTGTCCCGCCGGCACATTGCTTGCCGCCACGGTGTTGACAGGCCCGTTGAGATTCAACTGGACAGCAATCATGCCCGTCTTGATGTCGGACGAATCATTGGAGGGATACCGGTGAAACTGAATCCTCTTCAACAATACTTTTGCCGATTCAAGCGTGAGTGTATTTGATGATGCTGCCGCCGATCCGCTGCTCTGTGCTGCAATGCTGAGGGAGATAGCCGGGCCGGTCTCGGGTGATGCCGGGTTCTCTTTGCATCCCGTTACGAAGAATGCCGTGGCAAACGCTGCCGTGATGTATAATGCTGTGGTCTTCATGATAATCTCCTTTGGTTTGGATTACTTTGATAATGTCATTTTGCGTGTCGCTGATCCGTTTGAAGAAGTCAGCTTGTAGAAATAGACGCCGCTCGGCATTGCAGACGCATCGAAGGTGACGGCGTGGCTTCCAGCCTGAAGATCTCCGTCAACAAGAGTCACAACTTTCTGCCCGAGCAGGTTGAACACTGCGAGTCGTGCCCGGCCCGCTTCGGGAAGCTGGAACGTGATGCTCGTTGAGGGATTGAACGGGTTGGGGTAATTCTGTGCGAGAATCATCGTTGAGGGAGTGCCGCTGTTGTTATTGACTGAAGTCGGCAGCGAGCGGTAGCGGATAGTGCCAAGATCTCCTACCGTCCATCCCTGTGATGCGCTGACGAAGTAGATGTCGCTCAGCTCGGCCGTTGCGTTGCTTGCATCCGCGATCCAGTTCAGGCCGCCGTTCGTTGTGCGGAAGATTGCTCCGGCGTTCCCGGCTGCCCAGCCCTCGTTCGCATTAAGGAAGAACACGCTGTTCAAACCGGCGGTGATCCCTGTATTGCGCGGTGTCCATGTTGTTCCGCCGTTATTGGTGTAGAGAAGCGTGTTGTTCTGTCCCGCAATCCACCCTTCGGTTGCGGAGATAAAGAAGACACCTTTCAGGTCGCTGCCTGTTCCGCTTCCCTGTGAGTTCCAGGTTACGCCGCCGTTTGTTGTGGCGATGATTGCGCCGCTCTCACCAACTATCCACCCGTTGTTGCCGATTGCCGCTGAGCCGCGGTAACGCACCAAACCGATGACAGTCGGGGTCCAGGAAACGCCGCCGTTTGTCGACCGGGCAACGGCGCCATCTCTGCCGGCGGTGTAGACAATTCCCCCCGAACCAAACGTGACGGTATAGAGTGTCTGTCCTTGTCCGCTCGGCACGACGCTCCAGGTTGTGCCGCCATTGGTCGTGCGAAGCGTCGATCCGTTGTCGCCGACCATGATGCCGTTCGACGCGTCAGCGAAGGCAATATCTTCGACATCCATACCGGTGATAGGGACCTGCGACCAGGTTTGTCCGCTGTTGTTTGTGCGCAGCGTAGTTCCGCCATCTCCCACAATCCATCCATTCAGGTTGTCGAGGAAGCGTACAGCGTTGAGTGTGTTTGTTGTGCCGCTGGTTTGTGCCGTCCAGGTTTGTGCGAACGCGGGAACGGCGAGTCCCGCGGCGAGCGTCAAAGCGAGCAAATGTTTCATGGGGAACTCCTTGATGATGGTTGAGTGTGAATGGATCTGTCCATTAATAGTCCAAACCGTGTGCCAAGCCCCCGCATTAACACTAAATCTGATATTTAGGCCATGTTGCTTTTTTCTCGCCTGATTTATGTGGCACTCGTGCCTCATGCAGGACGCAATGTCATGCGGCCAATGTGGCTCAAATGGGCCGCTTTCACTACTTTTATCGCATGCGGGAATTGGCTACATTCGAAGGCGCTGCGAGACCCTCGTCTCCATCCCAAACACATTCCTCAACATCTTCACGATTGAACATGAACAACGTTGCCGTCGGGATTGACATTGGCGGAACGAACACAGCCATCGGACTTGTAACACGCGAGGGGCGGTGTGTTGCACAAACAACCATCAGTACAACGGCATCGAAAGAAGTTGCGGCCTTCGTTGACGCAATTGCTTCCGCGATAGAATCGTTGCAGTCGGATGCCGGCGCAGAGCTTGCCGGCATTGGCATCGGAGCGCCGAACGGCAACTACTACAACGGCACGATTGAATTTGCGCCGAACCTTCCGTGGCGCGGCGTTATCAAGCTGGCTGAGTTAGTCAAACTCCGCACGGGTCTCCCCGCTGTTCTCACAAATGATGCAAACGCAGCGGCAATCGGCGAGATGATCTACGGCGGAGCAAAGGGGATGAAAGAGTTCATCATCATCACGCTCGGTACGGGACTTGGCAGCGGGATTGTCACGCACGGCGAACTTGTGTACGGGCATGACGGCTTTGCCGGCGAGATTGGCCATACGATTGTCGATCCTGACGGCAGACTCTGCGGCTGCGGCAGACGCGGATGCCTCGAAACGTACGTCTCGGCCCCCGGCATCTGCCGGACACTTCTTGAATTGATGGGTGAGATGACGACTCCCTCGGCGCTTCGTGATATGCCGCCGGCCAAGCTGACGGCCGCACACATTGCCGACGCCGCGCACAAAGGAGATGCGCTTGCGCTCGAGGCATTTGAGCGAACGGGAAAAACTCTCGGATTGAAACTCGCCGACGCCGTTGCGCATACAAGTCCCGAGGCGATTTTTCTTTTCGGGGGATTGGCGAATGCGGGTCCGCTGATTTTTGATCCGACCCGCAAGCATATGGAAGGATTCATGCTGAACATCTTCAAAGGAAAAGTAAAACTCCTTCCATCATCTTTGAAAGAAAATGCCGCGGTTCTCGGAGCCAGCGCGCTGGTCTGGAAGGAAATCGTTGCATGAAGCTGTTTGTTCTCTCACTTCTGATGATCGTGACCTTCACGGGATCCGCCGCACGGACTGATGTCACCTCGCTTGTCAATCCCTTTGTCGGCACCGATGCACACGGGCATACATTCCCCGGCGCCACGGTTCCCTTCGGCATGGTGCAACTCAGTCCCGATACCCGTGTCGAGGGGTGGGATGCCTGCGCGGGCTATCATTATTCCGACTCGACCATTCTCGGTTTCAGTCACACACATTTGAGCGGGACTGGTGTTGCCGATTACGGAGACATTCTCATCATGCCGTTTACCGGAACAATCTCATCGCCGGCGGTGAGGTCCAGCTTCTCACATGCCGAAGAATCCGCTTCGCCGGGGTACTATCGTGTTCTGCTCAAGGATTTCGCCATCAATGCCGAGTTGACGACAACGAAGCGCACGGGAGTTCATCGCTATACGTTTCCGCGTTCAAGCGAGTCGGGCATCATCATCAATCTTCAGCATGGGCTCGGCCCTGATCGTGTCATTGAATCCCAACTCATCATCACGGGGAAGAACGAAGTCTCAGGTTACCGTCGCTCGGAGGGTTGGGCGAAAGACCAGCATCTGTTCTTTGTTGCAAGGTTCTCGAAGCCATTCCAACATCATGGTATCTTCATCAATGACTCGCTGAACGACGGGAAGCGCTCCGCAGAAGGAACAAACCTGAAAGCGCTTCTGCGATTTTCCACAAAGGACAACGAGCGGGTGATCGTGAAGGTCGGCATTTCATCCGTCAGCATCGAAGGAGCCCGAAAGAATCTCGATGCCGAGATGCCGGGCTGGAACTTCGATGCTGCGCGACAGGCTGCGGAAAGAGCCTGGCAGGAGGAACTCTCGAAGATTATGATAGAAGGGGGATCAAACGAGCAGCGCCGGACATTCTATACGGCGTTGTATCACACGATGATTGCTCCGAACATCTTCAATGATGTTGATGGACGTTACCGCGGCATGGACGGCACAATCCGGAAGGCGGAAGGCTTTGAAATGTACACGGTGTTCTCGTTGTGGGACACGTTCAGGGCGTTGCATCCGCTTCTCTCCATTATTGATCGAAAAAGAACTCTGGACTTTGTTCAGTCCCTGCTCGCAAAATACGATGAGGGGGGAGTCTTGCCGGTATGGGAACTGGCGGGAAACGAGACGTGGTGCATGATCGGGTATCATTCCGTGCCGGTGATTCTTGACGCCTATATGAAAGGGATCCGGGGATTTGACACGGCGAAGGCGTTCGCGGCCATGAAGCATAGCGCGTCGCTGAACCACTTCGGGCTGAAGCATTACCGGGCATACGGTTACATTCCCGCCCAGCATGATGCCGAGTCCGTTTCGAAGACCCTGGAATACGCATACAATGATTGGTGCATTGCGCAGATGGCGAAGGCGATGAATAGCACGCGCGATGAGGATGAGTTCATGCGACGTGCGCAGTATTTCGAAAATGTGTTTGATACCTCGACAGGCTTCATGCGCGCAAAGCAGAATGGAGCGTGGGTAGTCCCCTTCGATCCGACATCCGTGTCGCTGCATTACACGGAGGCCAATGCGTGGCAGTACAATTTCTTCGTCCCTCACAATATCACACGGCTCATCAATCTGCATGGCGGGCGGACAACATTCATAAGGAATCTGGACACACTATTCTTTACGGCGCGACCTGTCACCGGAAGGAAGCAGGCAGATGTAACAGGCCTGATCGGCCAGTACGCGCACGGCAACGAGCCAAGTCATCATATCGCCTATCTCTACAATTATGCCGGCTCGCCGTGGAAGACGCAGAACGTCGTCAGGCTTATTATGGATTATCTCTACAGCGACAAGCCCGACGGGCTCTCGGGAAATGACGACTGCGGACAGATGTCCGCCTGGTACGTGATGAGTGCGCTCGGTTTCTATCAGGTGAATCCCGGGCAGCCGCTCTACACGTTCGGCAGTCCGATTTTTCCGAAGGCGACGATTCATCTCGAGAATGGCAAACGTTTTGCCATCTCCGCACCGAACACATCATCTCAGCGGCGATTCATTGCGGCCGCCGAACTCAACGGAAAGCCTCACACGCGTTCGTTCATTACGCATGAGGAGTTGGCCGGTGGCGGGAATCTCACCTTCGTGATGAATGAGCGCCCGCAGACGAGCGTGGGGGAGAATCCGGAGGACTATCCCCGTTCCATCCCTCAACCGGGAATCACAGCCGTTCCGTTCGTGAAGGCGGACCTGTTCTCCTTCACCGATTCGATGACGATCTCGTTCGGGACTATCACGAAGGACGCCGCAATTCTGTACACTCTCGATGGCTCGACTCCCTCGCTCAATTCTCCGATCTACACATCGCCCATTACGTTGAGAGACTCCGCCATCGTGCGGGCGATTGCTTTCCACCCCGACCTCGGGGAGAGCAGTGTCATGTCGGCTTCATTTCCCAAAGTGAAGAAAGTCGGGACACTCACTCTTGCGACACGGTACAGCAGCCAGTACACCGGCGGCGGTGATGATGCACTGATCGACGGTTTGCGCGGCGGGCAGGATTTCCGGCTTGGTGCGTGGCAGGGATATTACGGCCATGATCTCGATGCCGTGATTGACCTTGGATCCGTCAAACACATCAGCTCGGTATCGCTCGGGTGTCTGCAGGACAACAACTCGTGGATCTTTTTTCCGGCACACGTTGAGGTATCCTTCTCAAAAGATGGAAAGGACTTCGGAGAACCTGTGATTGTTCCGAACAACATTTCGCCCCGTGACGAAGGGTCAATCCTCAAAGAATTTGCCGTAACATTGAAAGGTGAGCCGGCCCGATTTATGAGAGTGCGCGCAAAGAACGTCGGCGTTTGTCCTGACTGGCACAAAGGGGCAGGGAACCGGGCGTGGTTGTTTGTTGACGAAATTACAGTTGGATTTGAACAATAACCGAGAGGGAAACATGCGTTCTTTCACAACGATCATCATTCTTTGTGTTCTCCTGACCAGCGGCGCGGACAGCAACTCACCCGTCCGCTTTTTCGGAAATACCGGCCGGACGGTTCTTGCTCCAATTTCATATGATCCCGCCATCCCGCATCCGGATAGCGTTCTCGGTTTTCCGCTGGGCGAGCGACCCGCGCGTCAAGCGCAGGTGCTGGATTTCTACCGGCGGCTTGCTGCCGCCACAGGACGCGTTCAATTATTCGAGATGGGGAAGACGTACGAAGGACGTCCGTTGATGTACGCCGTGATAACCGATGAAGCGAACATGATGAAGCTGGCTGAGATCAAAGCGAATCTTGCGAAGCTTGCCGACCCGCGTACCTTGACGCCCGCGCAAGCTGCCACGCTCGCCGGACAAACTCCTGCTTGCGTATGGCTTGCGTACTCGATTCACGGAGACGAAATCTCCGGCGTCGATGCAGGCATCGGTGTCGCCTACCATCTTGCGGCCGGAATGGATTCTCTGACACAAGCCATCCGCAGGAACCTTGTCGTGATCATTGACCCGATGGAGAACCCCGACGGGCGCGAGCGGTATCTTGCGCAGCTCGAGGCGTTCGCCTCGGCCGTGCCTCATACTGACGGACAAAGTCTGCAGAAGGGGGGCTTCTGGCCGTGGGGCCGCGGGAATCATTACCTGTTTGACATGAACCGCGATTGGTTTGCGCAGGAACTTGCCGAAAGCAAAGCGCGCGTTGCCGCAATCACCGAATGGCATCCGCAGGTATTCGTTGACGCACATGAAATGGGTCAGTGGGATACGTATCTCTTTTCACCTTCGCGGGCTCCCTTTAATCCTTACATCACCGAAAAACAGCATTGGTGGGCAAGACTCTTCGGAGCAGATCAGGCGAAGGCGTTTGATGAACGCGGCTGGCCGTACTACACTCGCGAGTGGAACGAGGAATTTTATCCCGGCTACGGATCGTCATGGCCGACGTACGGCGGTGCGGTTGCGATTCTGTACGAGCAGGCGGGAGTCACCGGCGGCATCGCGCAGCACGACGGCACGGTGCTGACGTATGCCGAGGCGGTGGAGCATCACTATGTCAGTTCGTTGGCGAACGTCAGGACAACACTTTCGCATCGGACAGATTTGTTGCGTGAATACTACGATCATCGGAGCCGGGCCGTTCGTGAGTTCGGCGGGGGAAAGGCAAGAGCTTACATCGTCGCCCCCGACGGGAATCCCGACAGAAGAGAACATCTTGCGCACACGCTCACCCGTCAGGGAATTGAGGTATCGGTTGCACAGCGCGGTTTTTCCGTATCGGCGAGGAGTTACTTCGACAACCGTCCGGCGGGAAAGTCCTTCCCCGCGGGGACGCTGATCATTCCGACCAATCAACCAATGGGGTATCTGATTCAAACGATTTTAGGTTTTGATTTAAGGATTCCCGACAGCTCGCTGGCAGCCGAGCGACGTGAACTGCTCAAGCACCGCTCCAGCACTCTCTACGAGGCAACCGGTTGGTCGTTGTTGCAGGCGTACGGACTCGACGCGTACGAAACCGAGTCGGTTGTTTCCGCGACGATGGAGCGGTGGAAGCCCGCAACACAGAGCGGTTCGGTTTTGCCGGGGACGGCTTCGGTCGGCTATATTTATGACGCGACAACGGATAGGGGCCTGCGCGCAACCGCAATGCTCATGCAGAAGGGAATAATCCTTCACGCAGCGCAGAAAGATCTCGATGTCGATGGCAAGACATTCGGACGCGGCTCGGTCTTCATCCCGAAACGCTCCAACAACTCCGCGTACGTCGGCACGTTGCAGGAAGTCGCAGCGGCGACCGGCGTGACCTTCACGCCGCTGAACAGCGGCATGGGCGTATCGGGTCCGGATTTGGGTGGACGGGAACTTGGCTTGTTGCGGTCGCCTCGCGCGGCTCTTGTTGCCGGCGGTTCGACCTCGTTCACGAGCGTCGGGGCGATCTGGCATTTGCTGGATCAGCGAATCGGCTTGCCGGTTTCGATCATCGACATCGGCCAACTGGGCGGCATCGATCTCTCGATATACAATGTGTTGATTATGCCGCACGGGGGTGGACTCTCCGGCGTGATGGGGAAGTCCGTTGCGGAGAAACTGAAAGACTGGGTAGCCGGCGGCGGAACGCTGATTGCCATGAATGCATCCGCGGCGTATTGCGCTGATTCAACAGTGGCAATTTCAGCCGCAAGAATACGGCAGCACGCGCTGCCCAAGCTCGGGGATTACGAGCGGGCTGCCATTGATGAAATCGCCGCCGAAACTCCCGACATCAGCAAACTGGGGGTGTGGGAGTACACGGCAAGAGACACCGCTGCGAGGAAGGAATCGAAGACCCCTTCCCTCGACGAGTTGAAGCGGATGGAGGAGTTGGCTGTTCTCTTCTCCCCCCGCGGCGCAATTCTCCGCGTGGAAATGGATCAGGAGCATTGGTTGAGTTTCGGTGTCGGCAAGAACGTGCCGGCGATTATGACAACTTCAACAGCTCTCCTTGCAAAGAATCCCCCTGTCAAAACGGTGGGACGTTTTGCTTCGCCGCAAGCGATCAGGCTTTCGGGACTGCTCTGGCCTGAAGCACGGCTCAGGCTTGCGCAAAGCGCGTATTGCACTCAGGAACGTTCAGGGAGAGGCCAGGTGATTCTCTTTGCCGACCAGCCGAATTTCCGGCAGTTCTTCCGGGGGGCGGGACGGATATTGAGTAACGCCATTTTGTTCGGTCCCGGACTCGGAACGTCTTGGACACCGCAATGGCAGATCGGACCATAAAGGTATAGAGATGAACTTTCTTCGACTCTTGGGCTGCGTTGTTTTGTGCGAAGCGGCCGGCATCATTGCGGCGGCACTGACGGCGCAATCCGTGCGTACATGGTATCCGACAATTGTCAAGCCGTCGTTCACGCCGCCAAACTGGCTCTTCGGGCCGGCATGGACGATCCTTTACGCGCTCATGGGGATTGCCCTCTATCTCGTCTGGCAAAAGGCGGAACAGGGCGTTGTCGTACGGACGGCCGTTATCGTATTCTTTGTGCAGCTCGGCCTCAACGCGCTCTGGTCGTTCATCTTCTTCGGGATGCAGTCACCGTTCTGGGCATTCGTCGAGATCGTGCTTCTCTGGATGTGCATTCTCACAACCATTATCCTTTTCTGGAAGATCTCGACCACAGCGTCGTTGCTGCTTGTTCCGTACATCCTGTGGGTGACGTATGCGAGTGTACTGACGTTTGCGATCTGGCAACTGAACCGCTGACCAACGCCGTTCATTTGCTCTCAGAAGAAAGATGTGTACATTCTCTCGAATCAAGCGCGGATTATAAGCTGTAGAAGTGCTCACTATCAGGGGAATTTGTGGCAACTTCCCGTGTTCATTTCGGCATTGCTGTTCTGGCAATCTCTTTCGCACGATGCAGCACAGGAACTCCCGAGCCTGAGCGGAATCACGTCGTGCCGCCACCTGCAATGTTCGCCTTCAACGCACAACTTCACCATCCTCTACCCGATTCACTCATTCCGATCATC
Organism: uncultured Chitinophagales bacterium; assembly: GCA_964495695.1. Classification (GTDB taxonomy): domain Bacteria; phylum Bacteroidota; class Ignavibacteria; order UBA10030; family UBA6906; genus CAADGV01. The sequence goes on from CAZBWR010000045.1 coordinate 10,825, forward strand.
TATCGTAGCGGCAATGCTTTGCTTGCATATGTGGCTTCCGCAACGGGCGGGCTTCACAGCTTTTCTACTGACTACGGCACAACGTGGTCTCCCGTTTCCATAGTCAATGCATGCAACCGCAAACTGACGCTCATTCTTACGCCGTATGGAACGCCGTGGTATGTTTCCCAAGACCAGCGTCCGGATGGAGGTCAATACTATCTCCACATTCCTGATGGTGAAGAGTGGCAGACTCCGGTCCCGCTACGAGATACCGACTGGGGAAGAGGGCTTGGTGTTGGTTTTGCCTTTGATTCTACGGGCCGGGCGTACATGATTCTTCATGACAACCGGGATGGAAACTCCGACGTGTATTTTTCCTTTTCCGCCGACTCGGGGAGAACATGGTCTCCGGACGTCCGCATCAATGACGATGCGTCGGGGCAGGAGCAAGGTGAAGTGATGATTGCCGCATCCCCTGCCGGAACGGTTTGCATTGTATGGGCAGACAACAGGAATGAGAAAACGTTGTTTGACCTATACTCGGCACTGTCGACTGACGGCGGGGAGACGTGGTCGCACTCCGTGAGAGTCAATGATGATACGACCGCAACGTGGCAGACAGCGCCATCGCTGATTCATGACGGAGAGACGTTTTGTGTCGCGTGGATGGACTACCGCTTGCCCGCATCGTCGGGAGATATCCGGTCAGGTGTTTATTTTTCGCGATGGGATGGCGAAGCAAATCGCTGGTCGCCCAACAGGCGGGTCAACGAAATAGGGGAGGGAAACAGTTCGTATCCGACGCTCTCGGCGATCGGGGGAGATTCCCTCATCTGTCTCTGGATGGATCCGTCACGCAATATCCTGAACGATATCAGGTTTGCCTACTCCACAAACAACGGGGCGTCGTGGTCTCCTTCCGTCACACTCAATGACGATGAAGCGCCTGCGAAGCACTACCACCGCGGCGTCGGCTGGCTCGGCCGGAATGGCGCGGGTGAGCATCTTTTCGGCTGGCTCGACAACCGCTCGGGACACAACCAAGTCTTTACAGCGCGCTGGATAGCGGAGGGAAGACCGGACGTTTTTAGATCCGACACCACAGTGTATTCCCGAACTCCCCCCGCCGCCATGCCGTTTGCCTATCGCCCCGGGGCATTGCTCTTCACCGACGATTTTACGAAGGACTCCGGCAAGTGGACAACAAGGTCGGGGGTCTGGGTGCGGCGCAACGGCTTGCTGATCGGATATGGCTCGCCTCGTCCCGTGATTCTGGCCGGCGAGGCGGAGTGGCACGACTACGAATTCTCGGGCGAGTTCATGCTCGACGACCTGGATCATCGGTGCGCTTCAATTCTTCTTCGAGCGGGCGGAACACCGCTGAAGGCCTACCGCGTCTCAAATTATTTCAGGGCCGGCATCGTGCTTGAGTACATCGAAGGGTCGAGGACGACTTCTCTTGAACAAGTCATCTATCCGGTGAGAAAGAGCATACGCTACACATTCAGGGGGGTGGTGAAGGGGAACATGCTGAACTACTATCTAAACGATTCCCTGTGTCTCGTCTCGACGAAACTTGACCGGATTCCGCAGGGAGGAATCGGGCTCGGTTCGCAGGCGGTTCCGGCGTACTTTTCAAAGATCGCCGTGCGGAGGATCGAATAGATGCGTATCCGATCACGATTGATGATGTACACCATTCCGCTGATCGTCGTTCCGGTTGCATTGTTCGCCATTGTATCGTACCGGCTGCTGAAAGATGGTTTCGAGGAACAAATTCAACTCGAAGGTATCCAACTCTGTCAGATTGCCGCCAGCCGCATCGAGCAGCGGCTGGATGAATGTTACGCCAACATGCTCGTGCTGCAATCGGAAGCGGAACAGGAATGGAACACAATGTCAACGCAAGAGTTTGCCGCCGCGATGAAGACAAACTCGTCGCTCACAGCGCGGCTTGCACAACGCTTTGCCACCCGACACAGCCCTGTTGCCCGCATCCGCGTTGCAACAGCCGATGGCCGGCTGCTCCTTCTTGTGCGGGGACTTTCATCCATTTTCCCCGACTCATCGATAATCGGCGAGCCGGCATTCCTGACCGCGGTGACGATCGGGTTCGGTAACCGGTCTCCACAGCAACTTCACGTGCAGGATTATTCAGATCGGGGGACAACGTCATTTGTCGCTCCCGTGTTCAGTCGTGCGAGTGCGGAATCACTTCTTGGCATCATCCTTCTTGATCTCGATGTCGGGTTTGCTGCCCGCATTGTCGAGGATATGAATGTGCTGCAACCGGGCGCGTATGTTCTCTTCGACGCCGCAAGAAATATCATTGCCGCGGCAGGCCATAACCCGGGGGTCGCCGATGCAATCGTACGGAATGCATCTGAAATGAGGGCGGAGACGGGACTGATGGAACATCACGGCGCTCGCAGCTCTGCAGCCGGAGGCATGTATATATCCACAAGGCCCGTGAAGGAATACATCGCGTACAGGCAGCCCGTGCCGGAAGAGCGTTGGTACATTGCCGCCGCCCGCCTGGAATCACCGCTGCAAGATGCGTTCGAGAAGACGCAGGTGGTGTTCTTGTTAATCCTTGGGGTCGCTGTCGCAACGGGAGTCGCCGGAACGGTGGTCGTTGCCCGTCGCATCACGCGGCCCATCGGCTCGCTGACCGGGGCTGCGCAGCGTTTTGCAGAAGGGCACCTTGCTTCCGATATTCCTGTGCAAAGCCGGGACGAGATCGGCGAGCTGACGACGGACCTGAACATCATGGCGGACCGGCTCCGCACACTCATGCGTGACCAGCAGAACAACGAAGCGCTGCTTGCGATCGGGCGACTCTCCGCCTCGCTTGTGCATGACCTTCGCAATCCTATTGAGGGACTTCGCCTGCTCAGCACGGAATTGCGCAAACGCGTCGCAGCGTCGGAGCCCGGCTATGAAGTGGCGGAAACAATCCATCAGTCGGTCGAACGGCTTTCGTCGCTGCTCTCGCAGTCATTGGACTTCTCCCGCCTGACGCATCCGGTAAAAGCGCCGGTGCGCGTTGATGAGATTGTCCGCGATGCGACGAGTAACATCCGGTCTGGAGGAGTGATGATGAATGTGCAGATTGAGGAACACCTTCCGCTGATTACCGTCGACGCCGCACAGGTGAAGCGCGTTCTGACGAACCTGCTGCAGAATGCTGTGGAGGCGTGCAAATCGAATCCTCCCGGAAAAGGAGGACGTATTGATTTCCAGGTCGAGCGCTCGACAGACGCTATTCTGTTTCATGTGAAGGACAACGGGTCAGGTATTCCGCCGGCCATCCTCGAAAAGATCTATGACCCGTTCTTCACGACGAAGACCGACGGTCACGGACTCGGCCTATCATTCGCACGGCAGATTCTGAGAAATCACGGGGGCGATCTTCAATGCCGCACACAAGAGGGTGAAGGGACGGCATTCACCGCCTCATTGCCTCTCGACGAAACGCATCAGGATGTTTCATCCTCTTAATCGGATAACGATATGGCAAACATACTTGTAGTAGATGATGAGATGTCCTTTCGCAAAGGGATGGTGTACGCCCTGCAGCGGAGCGGACACGAGATTTCCGAGGCGGACAATGTCCGTGATGGCGAACTCGCCCTGCAGCGATCTACGGTCGACCTTCTTGTCCTTGATCTTTGCGTCCCGACGGAAACGGACGGGTTGACAATGCTGCGTACCGCGCGGCGGCTTGCTCCTGAAATCATGATTCTCGTGGTGAGTGCCCACGGTACAATCGAGCGCGCAGTGGATGCGGCCAAAGCCGGCGCGGATGACTTCATCGCGAAAGGTTTTACCACCGACGAGCTCGAATTCCGCGTCGGACGTTTGCTGCAGGACCGTGAGTTGCGTATTGCGAACGAGCGTCTGCAGTCCGAGAACGTCCGCCTGCACAATGAAGTCCGCGAGCGCTACAGAGTTGATACCATTATTGGCAGAAGTGATGCGTTATCCCGATCGCTTGCCCTGTTGCAGCGGGTGACTGCCGATCCCGACACTACGGTATTGTTGCTGGGAGAAAGCGGCACAGGAAAAGAACTGTTTGCCCGGGCGATTCATTACAACGGCCCGCGCCAGCAAAGACCTTTCGTTGTTGTCAATTGTTCGACGTTGCCTGAACATCTCCTTGAGAGCGAGTTGTTCGGATACGAAAAGGGCGCATTTACCGGTGCCGTAAGGGAGAAGCCGGGGAAACTTGAGATTGCAGATTCAGGGACACTCTTCTTTGATGAGATCGGGGAGATTAGCCCTAAAGTTCAAGTCGAGTTGCTTCGCTTTCTGCAGGAGAGGACGTTTGAACGTCTTGGCAGCAACCGTCCGATCAATGTGGATGTGAGAATCATTGCCGCAACCAACAAGAATCTTGCTGAAGAAATAAAGAAAGGGACGTTTCGTAGTGACTTGTATTACCGCCTGAACGTTGTGCCCATTGATATTCCGCCGTTGCGTGAGCGCCGTGGTGATCTCCCCCTGCTTATCGATCACTTTGTCCGGAAGATTGCCGCGGAGAAAAATATTGCTCTGAACATACCGCCTGAGACGTACAGGATACTCGAACGGCACTCATGGCCCGGCAATGTCAGAGAACTTGAAAACCTCATGATGCGCTTTGCGGTGATCTCAGGGGCCGAGCCCGTACTTCCGGCACACCTGCCGTCAGAGTTAGCCAATGCAGAGATGCAACCGGCGATAACAGCGGCGATGGATCATCCGACGTTGAGGAAGGCATGTGAAGATTTTGAGAAGGCGTATATCCTTCACTATCTTCAAAAGCATCACTGGAACATCACTGAAGTCGCACGGGTGATCGGCGAGAGGCGTGATACCCTCAGCAGAAAGATCAAGAGATACAAGCTGAAAAGGGATTGATTGCCACACAGTGTGGTGTTTGTTCACCTTCCCGTAACTCTTCACTGCGTCAAACGTTAACCGCTGTCGTTTCCGGTTCCTGCTTCTGATTCACCACCTGCCATTAGCCTGCCTGATTGTATTGCCCGATTAACAGGTTTTTCTTCCCGTTCATGTGAATGGGGTCGGCACTCTTGTTGCATCTCCTCCACCCATACGCTGAACAAGGAGTGTTGCAGTGGCTGCAATTCTGGTGGTTGATGATGACTACGCTATGCGCAGGGGCATTGCCTTGATGCTCAAGGGCGAGGGATATACAGTGTTCGAAGCGGAGGATGAGCGAAGTGCGGAAGAAATCACATCAAGTCAAAAAATCGACCTGGCTGTTGTAGATGTTTTTCTGGGAGACGAGGATGGCGTGGCCCTTGCCGAAACGTTGCACAGGAATCATCCCGAAACGGAAGTACTGCTCATGTCGGCGCACCCCGAAAGCGAAAAAGTCCGTGCGTTGTGGTCGCAGTATCCGGGGAGGTATCTGGACAAATCCGCCGTTTCCGGAACCCTCCTTTCGAACATCAGACGGTTGCTACCGTGATGACTCATGTTGAAACGCGCTCAACATACTAAACAACATTATTCAAAGGAGAAGATATGAAGCTCGTATACGTGCTTTGGGTTTTTCTCTTTGCGGGGGGAATGTTCAGTGGGTGCAAGAAAGAGTCTGGTGGCCCTGCGGAGCCGGATCCGTCAAACACGGCAGAGTCTGCCACAGGATCATACACATCAACAACCGGTGGTACGTTTTCCACCACCTCGGGATATTCGGTCAGTGTAATTGGTGGCGTGATTCCCAGGAATTCCGACGGTCAGGCGGCGAGTGTGACTTTTTCCATTGAGACCGCGGTAACACCACCGTCTGCTTTTCCGGCGGGAGCCGCACTGAAAGGGCCTGTGGTGAGGTTCGGGCCGGAGGGATTTTTCTTTCAATGGCCAGTCCGTATCAGAATGAAATACGCAGCGGATATTGATCCTTCGACGTTGACCGTCATGTATTATGATGCGGTCGCTTCTCGCTGGATTGCGCTGCCGGGTTCGGGAGTCGATCCTGCACAACGAACCATCAGCGCCGACGTGCTGACACTTGGGTATTTCGCGCTCGCAACGCTTTCGCCGTCAGCCAAAACATCGACGGGTTCAGCGTTTGGAGGATTCGTGTATGACAACCCGGAGCCCGGGAAATGGTACACACTCACAGTCCGCTCGGTGTCAAACTGGGTGTATCCGTGGCAGGAAACATGGTTCGGCAGCCAGATCGTCGGCAGGACCGGCAGCACAGGAACATCCTTCATCGGCGGACCTGATTCGAAAACCTACATTCTTATTCCGCAGGCGAGTTACGAAATCTGGGTCTCCGTTACAGACGGATCGGGAGTTTTCTACACATACACGCTGCCGCTGGGAGGACGGATCACTCAAGAGGTGATTTACGGGACACAGACGACAGGCTGGACGCCGATCGGAGGACTGCCGTCGGGCGGATCGTGGGTGCAAGGCCTGCCGACCAACTGGCCGCAACCTACGGTCACCTACGGTACGGGGAATTTTCAAGCGACGCTGACCTGGGTGAACTCATCAGGAAAAATCACCGACTACGATCTGCATCTCTACGGACCGAACAACATGCATGTATTCTATGCAGCAAGAACCTCTCCGGACAGCAGTTTTCGCCTGGACCGGGATTGGCGCTCGGCGTTGGGGCACGCAACAGAGAACATCTTCAGCTTGAAGAACACTCTGCCGGCCGGAGCGTATCGTGTGGCTGTTATGCATTATGCAGGAAGTGCGAACAGCTATTCGGTGAGAATCCTCAGAAGCGGGAATGTCAGAACATACTCCGGATCAACAACCGCGAGCGGCGAAACCGAGGTTGCATCGTTCACTTTACCTTGAAAATCCTTGGGGGCCCTGACCAGGCTAGAGCCCCCCATCGAATTATGTGGTGATGGGGGGCGTGAGTTATCACTCAGAATTCGTCCTCTCCGAACCCGCCGCCGCTTCGTTCCCGCTCGGGTTTGTAGTTATTGATGCTGAAGCGGATGTTCAGCATGACAACGGGCGACTCCATTCTAAAGTCGTTGTATGTGGAGAATCCCGGCCCTTGTGAAGTAAACTCGTGCCGCGCAGTTTTCAGCAGGTTCTGCACCTGCAAAGTGAGAGAAAGCTGCCTGTTCATCAGTTCCTGTTTTGCGGCGATGTCCACCGAGGCAAAGCCCTCCCTGCGCCCTTGCGGAGATACCGAGGGACTATTCCACCTGGCGTTGAGTTGGAACTGCGTCAGCGGCGTGAACTTGATGACGTTGTTGAACCGGACGCTCCAATTAAAGCTTCTGCGAGAGAATGTTTCATCAAAGAGAATACCCCGGATTTTGTAGTCGTAGGCATTCGCAATCAGGTTCGCATTCCAGTTCTTGACCGGATCGAAATTGGCAAGGACTTCCGCTCCGGAGGAGTATTCTGTACCGAGATTGCCGAAGGTTGTGAGCGTCACGTTATCTCCGAACACCGAACGGATATCTTCGATCTTGTTGTGATTCACCCGGTGATAGATTTCTGTTGAAAGGGTAATGTCGCCGATCAGCGTTTGCACGCCAAGCTCGTACGAGTCGATGAACTCGGGTATGAGAGAGGGGTTGCCGCGGCGCAGGTTGTTCGCATCAACCCAGGTATCGAATGGTTCAAGCTGCCACCCGCGCGGCCGGTTGATCCTGCGGGTATAGCTTGCCATCAGCTGGTTTCCTTGCGTGAACTTGTATGAAACATGGAGTGTCGGGAAGAGATTCCACCGGTCGATGGTAAACTCGGGTCCGTCAAGCAGCCTGATTGTCCGGAGGGTATACTCTCCGCGTAGCCCCGCCTGGTATCCGAACGGCCCCTCTTCGCTCGCATACAATGCATAGGCAGCATGCTCGTTCTCGTTGTACTCGACGTAGTTGCTGAACTGCGGGAGGAGATCGTATCCCCCCGTGACGGAGTTGAAGTCGGACAACGTCGTTGATTCCTCCGAGATATCGCGTTCACCCTGGTACCCGGCCTCGAACCTGCTGACCTCGCTGAAGGGGAGTACATACTCCAGTTGTCCATTGATCTCTCGGGAAGGGCCCGCCTCGGTCGTCCTCTTGCCGGATGCCGGCTGGTCGCCATACAGTTCGCTGATGGTGAGTTCGTCCGATTCGCGGTAGCGGAACATTACGCTTGCGGCGAGTTTATGGCCGTCGGGAGAGAAAGCATGTTGATATCGTGTGTCCAGCGCAGAAAAATCCCCGCCCCGCTTCCGTCGGAGGAAATTCCGGTTTGCAAGAACCTGCGGCCCCGGAGTCACGAATGTCAGGTGTTGAAGGACTGAGTTCCTTTGCCATTCACGCGTTCCGTACCGTCCGCTGACACTCATCGAGCCGTTGTCACCGACGCCGAATTCAAGCTCCCCCCGCACGCCGAGCGATTTGCGTATCATACGCATGTCGCCCGACGTTTGAATCGTTGAAGTGTTCCCTTCAAAGCTGTACCGTTCCTCTCCCGCGCTTGTGCCGGGACTTGTTCGCGTGTTGTAGTCAACACCGAGCAGGACATTCAGTGAGGGGTCGCGGTGCTGGAACAGCAGGTCGCCGCCGTACTTGTCATTCAATCCGACGTTTGCATCAGCGAGGCCGCTCCATCCCCGTCCGCTCTGCTTCTTCATTTTGATATTAATGACGCCGGCGGTTCCTTCCGGGTCATGCTTCGCTGACGGGTTTGTGATAATCTCGATGCTGCCGATGCTGCTTGCGGGGATTTGCTGCAACGCGTCCTGTGCATCGAGGACGGATGGCTTTCCGTCAATCAATACTGTGAAGTTACCGCTTCCCCTCATGCTTACATTTCCTTCGATATCAACCGATACGGATGGGACGTTCGCAAGAACCTCCGCTGCCGTTCCTGAAATGGAAGTGCTGAGTTGGTCAACATCAATTACCTTTTTGTCGATTTGATACGTGAACGTGCTTCTCGCACCCTCGACGACAACATCTCCCATATTGATTGCGCCGGGAGAGAGTCTGACCGTCCCGATATCGAGGGGCGAGTCCCGAATCGTGAGATTGCTGATGGTTGACGTCTTATAGCCGATGAATCTGAGATGGATGTAGTACCTCCCCTCGGCGATGTCCTGCAGCTCGAAGAAGCCGTCTTCGTTGGTAATTGTGCCGGTCACGAGCGAGCTGTCCGCGGATCGATGCAAAACGACATTGACGTACTCCATCGGCCGGCGTGTCGGCTCATCGAGCACGCGTCCGGTGATGAGGGTTTGTCCGAACGCCGGGGGCGTCTGAAGCAGCGACGCAGCAGTGAGGGTTACAGCCATGAGCACGAGGAGTCGGCCGGGCATCATTCTTCTCCGATGGTTGTGGTTTCGATTACTAAAGTATGAGGTTCCCGGTCAGAATCAATGATTTTCGTGAACCTGGGGGTTTCTTTTGAGCGGGATTTTTTTGATACTGTGAACACTAAACAACATCCCCATCAATCAACGTTCCCCCGATGAAGACACTAACCTCACGAGACCTCTGCGAGCGACTGTATAACACCATTGGCAGCTTTGTTTCAGTCGCTTTTGATCATGCGCCTGCGGAGTTCAGAGGGGCTTACAGGCACAGAGCGGGTGAATTCCCCGGAGGGTTCCGGCGGATTGATCTTGTTCCGAAGGGACTACTTGCCCGTAAGATTGCAAAAGACTGCATTGCCGATCCCTCACTTTCGCTCCTTATTATGCGCAACTGGTTTCTTGCAAAGGATCCTCTCCGCTCCAGCGTAGCCTCTTCGCTCGAAGCCCTCGGATACAAAGTCGCGCAACCGGATTTCGAAAAGGATAGCATAACCTTCCAATCCCTTTCGCCGAAACACATCGCCGTTGAAGGAGACGCGTATTACTTTTCCCCGGGGGGTAATGCCCTTGGCGACAGGCTCGAAATGACGGTCATGGCCGCGCTGCTCGGATGGTTTCCTGACCCGTCGGAAGGTGAAACAAAAGAGCCTGAGCAGGAAGAAGAAAAGCCGAAGTCTAAAAAGAAGAAATCCTCAAAGTAACGCAGCCGGTGTGCCTCATGGCGCACCAATTCCCCAGTATCATTTCAAAGGAATCTGTACCATGAAAACCATCGCCCGCATTCTCCTTCTTTGCATTGTCGCCGTTGCGCCCCTGCAACTCGCTGCTCAGGCACCCGCAAAGATCACTCTGGACAACATGACGGATCCGGCGCTTGTCAAGGCGTTCCAGGTTCCGGCGACTTGGTGGCTGCAAGACAACACAGCCCTGATTCTCGACACACTTTCCCCCGGGAATCCCGGCATCATGCAGAAACTCGATCCTGCAACCGGCAAACGGACATCATACTATGATTACAGGAAAGCTCAACAGGCAGTCAGTTCGTTGCGCGGAGAGGAAACGGCCCTGCGTGCAGCACCCGAAGCGATGACGGAGTCCGGCAGGTACGGATATTACATAATTGCGGATGACATATATATCGTCGAACTTCCGACGGCGAACGTCATCAGAGTGACGAATACTCCTGCGAAAGAAAAGTCGCCGGGCTTTTCCCCGGATGGCAACCGTCTGGCTTTTGTCCGCTCGAACGACCTGTACGTGTTTGACATCCCTTCGCGGAAGGAATCCCGTCTTACATTCGACGGTAATGACTCGTTGCTGAATGGCACAGTGTCGTGGGTGTACTGGGAGGAAATTTTCGGGCGGCGCGACATTGGCTATTGGTGGTCGGCTGATTCCCGCACACTTGCCTTCCTGCAGACTGATGAATCGGGTGTCAGTATCCAGCATTACGTCGATACCACGCCGTGGACACCGACCGTAACGACGCAGCGATATCCGAAGGTCGGGCAGAAAAACCCCGCAGTCCGGCTTGGCATTATTGACGTGGCGTCCGGCAAGATGCAATGGGCGGGGCTTGATCGCAATTCGTACGAGTACATCGTTCGTGTGGATTGGCTGCCGACCGGCAACCGGATGATGGTCCGCACGCTCAACCGTCTGCAGACCGAGATGGACTTCTATTATGTTGATCGCACGAACGGTGCGGCGACATACCTCATGAAGGATACCAATGAGGGCTGGATCAACATGTCGGACGATCTCTATTTCACCAAAGACGGCAAGTACTTCATCACATCGTCGGAACGCGACGGGTACGAGCATCTCTACCGCTTCACGATGGATGGGAAGCTTGCGAACCAGATTACGAAGGGGAATTGGCGGCTTAGTTCATCGGCGACGGCGTTCTGGGTGAAGCAGGCGATCGCCGGTGTCGACGAGAAAAACGGGTGGATCTACTTCGGTTCGCTTGAGAGATCATCCCTCGAAAAGCATCTCTATCGTATCAACATGGATGGAACGGGCATGAAGCGGTTGACCGAAGAAACCGGCACGCACATGATTTCGATGAGTCCGAACACGAAGTACTATTTCGATCGCTTCTCGAACGTCACAACTCTCCCATCGTTGTCGCTCTTTGCAACCGGGGGGAAGAAGTTGCAAACTCTCAGGGTCTCCGATGTAGCGGTGACGAAACAGTACGAGATGGCGTTTCCGGAACTGGCAAGCGCTCCCGCGCGAGATAGATTTGAACTTCCTGTTTCCATTCTCAAGCCGAAACAGCTTGAGGCGGGGAAGAAGTACCCTGTAGTCATCCTTGTGTATGGCGGCCCCTCCGCACCGTCTGTGTCCAATTCTGCCGCCGCCAGTTTGTTGTGGGAGAATGTTCTTCTTTCGAACGGTTTCATCTTTGCGAGAATTGACAACAGAGCATCGACAGCGCGCAGCAAGACATTGGAAAACCTTCTTCTTTACAGAACACCAAACGATGTGGAACTCAACGATCATGTGGACGCTGCTCGCTGGATCAAGAAACTGCCGTATGTCGATCCCGACCGCATCGGCATTTATGGCTGGAGCGGAGGCGGCACGCATACCATTCTGGCAATGACGCGCTCGAAAGAATTCAGGGCAGGGATTGCCGGAGCCGGCGTGACGGATTTCCGATTCTATGACACAAAGTGGGCGGAGGCAATGATGAAAACGGAGAAAGAGAATCTCGCAGGATTCGAGGGGTCTTCGTTGCTGCAGTATGCCAAGGACCTGCACGGAACCTTGATGTTGATTCACGGAACACATGATGACAATGTCCACCCTGAAAACACATGGCGATTCGTCGAAGAACTGGTGAAGGCAGACAAGCTCGTCGAGATGATGATCTACCCGATGAAGGGACACGGGATTTCAGACAAGGTGACCGTCCGCCACCGGTACAAGACGATGTTGGATTTCTGGAAGCGCAATTTGTAAGTTGAGGCCAATGCCGGGATGATTGTCCCGGCATTCCGTTCATTTCAATAAGAAGCGGGACATCGCAACGTCAGACTAAGGAGGGTCGGGCGTGAAGCTTTCGATTATCATCCCGACATACAACGAGCAACAACATATTGCGGCCACGCTTGCTGTCGTGAAGCAGCTGGATGGCAATGTTGAAGTGCTCGTCGTTGATGGCGGCAGCACCGACGCAACAGCGGAGTTGGTACTGAGCGCGGGTGTGCCGTTTCTTCTTGCGGAGAAGAGCCGCGCAAAGCAGATGAATGCAGGCGCCAACCAGGCAACCGGCGATGTTCTTCTGTTCCTGCACGCTGATACGATTCTTCCGTCAACCGCATACCGGCTTATTGCCGGGGCGCTGTCCGATCCCCGCATGGGAGGAGGATGCTTTCAACTTTGCTTCAACCGTGATCATCCCTTACTTCGTGCCTGCTCGCGGCTAACCTCATTACGCCTTCCGATTCTGCATTATGGTGATTCCGCCTACTTCGTCCGCAAAGAGATCTTTCTGGAACAAGGGGGGTACCCCGACCTTCCGTTCATGGAAGATATAGCCTTCTGGCGGCGCTTTACCGGAGCGCACAAGTACGTTGTCCTGCCTGACGCTGTGGTCACGTCCGCACGCAGGTTTGCGCACGATGGATTCATCAGGCGGCAGGTGACGAATATGGTACTTGTCACTCTCTTTTTGCTTGGCGTGCACCCCTCGCGGCTTGTTCGCTTCTATCACGCACAGACCGGGAGGGTGGAGTCGGTCTTCATGAATGTCTTGCGACACGCTGTGTACTTCCCGCGCACGTTGTGGCATTGGCTTCATTCCAACATTCACCTGATCGGACAGACGTACTACGTTCTGGAATTTATGAGATGGCATAAGCTGAGCGCCCGTGAAGTTCCGCCAGATCATCCCTGGGTGACGGGAAAAATTCCGGGCACAGATGAGACGGTTTGGGAAAAGAATATCGTCTTCCAATCTCCCCGAAAGGCGGAATGGTCAGTCGTGCCGGAGCCGGACGAACAGATTGCAGTGCGGATCGGAAAGTTTCTCTCGGTGATGGTGAAGCACTCGGTCGTTCCGGATCCTGAAGTACCGCAAAGCTCCGGGCGCAGAATGCCGCACGGCGTGAACTACATACACGGGTCCATACACTACAACGGCAGCCTGTTGATCTTCAATGATTTTCAGGATGCGATGCGGTACATTTCTGACAAGAGGTTTGTGCGCGAGATGAAGCGTTTTGCCCGGGAAGAACGGCGTGAACTGACAATCGTGCTGCGTGAACGGGATTACGATCCGGAGGAATACGCCTGGTTTGTTGCGTTTGTCCGCGCGCATATTCCGTGGTTCGCCAACGGCAACGGCCCGACACGCAAACGCGTCCTGTTCGGAACGCCAAGCCCGTATGCCGCAGTCAACCCGATCAACGGGTCATGGGTTCAGGACTTGAAGCTGCTGCATGCCCGGAATATTGATGCTATTGTGCGTCCGCCTGTTGCGCGACGCTACTTTACAGGAATGTACAACGGACACCAAACCGAGTTCACATTCATGGAGCGGTTTCATGCATGGGCGCAGCACGTGCAAATCACGCTGAAAGGATTTCAAGGCGGATTGGTCTTCACGAGTCGCAAAAAGATCGAGCCGGAGAATTACGCAATGTATCTTGAAACTGCCGGCGCATGGCGCGCAAGCTATCCGGTATCCCACCCCTTTGCCCGAATCGACCGGGTTCGCGCAAAACGAGCCGAACGCAGATTCGGTGAAACGCACGTTCCCACAATGGCCGGATGACCCTCCCTTTGTAAATCAAGTTCACCTTTCCTACATTGCAGCGTCACTCTCACTGGAACGGCAGCCCATGTTTTCCCGACATCTCCCGGTTGTAACAGCGGAAATTGCCAACGTATTGAAAGCTCTTGATGACCGGAAGGTCGACGAGTTGGTACGCGGGATTCTTGACAGCAAAGGGGTTGTAGTGCATGGTGCCGGACGTGTCGGACTTGCATGCAGAGGATTTGCAATGCGCCTGGCGCATCTCGGCAGGGAGGCGTACTCGGTATCGGATGCCGGCATTCGTCCGGCCGGTCCCGGTGATCTGCTTATTATCGCATCAAGCTCGGGAGAAACACAAACGGTATTTGATGTTGCAGACATGGGAAAGCGGAGCGGTGCATCGCTTGTTGTCGTTACTGCCGCCGCCGGTTCGAGGATCGCAGGCCTTGCCGATTCGCTTCTGGTTTTCGACGCCCCGACAAAGTTCGGCCCAAAGGACGGTGTCGAGTCGATTCAGCCGATGGCCACACTATTCGAGCAATGCCTGCAGATATTTTTCGATATCCTTGTGCTGATGTTGATGGACGCAACGGGGCAGCGTCACCGCGATCTGTGGACACGTCACACCAATCTTGATTAGCAGTCCTTCCGTGCTATTGATTCACGGCAAGGAGAGGCTGTTCTATCGTGACCCCTTCCGGCTGTCGTGTAGACTTGAGGTAGGCATTGGGATCGTGCCGGAGCCCTCCCTGGGGCAGCCATTGCCACAGCGGCCCGAGTTCACTTCTGACCCTGTCGACATAGTATGCGGGGATCTCATCCGTTTGCTGTTCGAAGAACTGTCTGAACTGTGAATCTTCAACGAGATTTTGGCGGATATACCTGTAGCGTTGAATCCGTCCGTATCCCTCCGAAGAGACCGCCCTCACGACATTCAGCCAACGCGGAATGAATGCTTTCGTCGCAAGCAGCCTCCGGTATATTGAGCGCCTCGAAAATGTGTATGATGTCAGATCGATCACATGATCATAGAAGTCCGGCCATGAGTAGTTCAGCGGCTTCAGGTTCATCGCGCTGTTGTTGTTCAGGAAATGGAATGGAAAGGGGATGACCCTGTTGTTCCGTTGATATTCGAGATTCAGCGGTGCCGCCTCGCCGAACGCCGAGAGAAGTGAATACCCCGGAAACGCTCCGGGTGTGAGGTCGACAAACCGTTTCGTGAGCTCAAACGGCTCGGTGCCTGCATCCACGTCCAGACCCAGAACAAAATTCGTCTGGACATACGGCACGTACCGGAGTATCATATTCACGTGTTCCGATACTCTTCGCACTTTTTCCATACCGCTTGTCTGTCCCGTCCTGGACTTCTCCCCCAGATCATACCAGGACTCGATGCCGGGAAGAAGTGCTTTGAATCCGTTATGCTTCAGGCGCTTCATGTGTGCCTCCGAGAGGAGAGAGAGGCTGCTCTCGGCTGCAAAGTCAATGCTGCCCGGGGGGACTGCATCCTCAATCACATCCAGGAAGTCGTCAAAGCGCACGCCGAAATTCGGATCATGCCATCCGACGAGCGGGCGTTTGAACTTCGTCCTGAGAAACCGCAGGTCGTCCCGTATCCCGTCGAAACTCAGCGTCTGGTACGGCACTGTTGAATCGATGCAGAAGCTGCATGTGTACGGACACCCGAGGCTTCCGAGCATCGGGACCATTTTGATGAGTGGCGCTTTGTTCAGCGTTGCCGCAATAAATTCCCAGCGGTCGCGAATTCCCGGGATATGCGAGGGTTGCTGACGCGCACCAAGACGAATGCCCTCCGGTCTGTGCTGACTGCAATCCTGCAGCACATCCCGGATGATGGTTCGATCGGTAAGACCCAGCACATAATCAAAATACTTTTGCGCATCCTGGGGATAACAACGCGCGTGAGGTCCCCCGATAACCGTGACGGCCCCGCGGGATTGAAACTGCGCACTGAGGGCGTATGCAAGTTGGGCCGCTTCCGTGAATGCGCCGATGAAGACAAGGTCAACGTCAGCAGGTAACTCAGCCGCAAGATCTTCAAATCCTGTATAGCACAAGAACGTTACATCATGTCCTTCCTCCTGGCACCACAATGCAACAGCTTGCGGCATAATGCTCGAGAGATTCGCATTCATCACACGCGCCCAGAGCGCTCTTGTCGGTCCCGGGCTGACAAGATCAATCACTCCGATCCGTAGCCTCTTCATCGCTTTCTCCTTTTTGTTGGTTTTGCCGCCTTTCGGGTTGCGGTCCGCGACTCTTTCACGGACGCTACCTCCCGGCGCTTTTTTACAGCCGCCTTGACGATACGGGAGAATACCGCTTGCGTCAAAGGATGAGGAGCGACGGGAATCTGCTTGCCTGCGGAACGGATCATGCTGACAAAATCATAGATCGTAGCATCCCTCAGCATGAATTCCTCAACGCCATCCCGGACAAGCTTCTCGAGTTCGCGTTCTTCGGTCGCTTTGCGGCGGCTCGCTGATTTTCGTGTCGGGCGTTTCTTGATTGGCACCGTGGTATCCCGTTTGTTTAGCTACAACATAGGCATACCAGACCTGCCGGGATATACATCAATAGTATGGAAAACGGGTCGGTCCTTTAGGGGGGGTCAGGAGCGGGACTTTCCGGCCGGGCGTTCTTCCAACTTGCGCGCATGCGCATAGGAAGCAACTTCGAGTCGGGTGCGGAGTGCGAGCTTTTCGAGAATGTTATGCACGTGGCCTTTGACAGTATCGGTAGCAAGAAAGAGCCTCTGGGCGATCTGTTTGTTGCTCAGTCCCTCGGCGATAAGTTCAACGACCTCGAATTCCCGCTTGGTCATTTTGACGGACGAGAGAGGAATACGCTTGCGGTTCGATGTCGCACGTTCGACGATTTGCGCGAAGAGTGAACCTGTGAGTGTGGGGGGGAGGACTTTGCCACCGTTTGCTACAGTCCGAATAGTGGCGAGAAAATCCTCGAACGTGGCATCCTTGAGAACAAACCCCGATACTCCGGCTTTGACATATTCGATGAGATCGGATTGGACGGGTGCAAGATCCATGACCACGATCTTGGCAGCCGGCATCGACCTCAAGAGCGACGTGACTGTTCGCAAGCTGTTCTCGCTGCGCAGTCCGATATCCACCAGAACTACCGCCGGCTTGCTTTTGGCGCGTTTTAACGCCGCTTCGGCGTTGCCCGATGCTCCGGTGAGGGTGATGTCGGGCTGCTCATTCAGCATAGCCGCCAGACCCTCCCGCAGCAGTCGGTTGTCTTCTATCAGCATGAGCCGGATTGTCTTCATTGCATTAACAACCTAAATGGGGTTGGAAAAGTACTTATCAACGTATGAAATGCCTCCGATGATTACAACAGGCTTCTGGTACCGGCGGGTGGCAGCATAGGAAATCTCCCGTAGGTCAACTATATTGACCAAAACGATCCATCCACAGGGGCTCATTTCTCATCAGGAGGCTTCATCATGTTGAACCGGTCCGTTGCTGTCGTCATTACCTATACGGCCTTGCCGGGTCAGGCAGAAAAAGGTGTTGACGAACTTCGCCGCCTTATCGCAACCGTCGTCCGGACAGAGCCGGACTGCTTTCTCATACGACTATATCAGGATCCTGCAAATCCGGGGCGCATACTTCTCTACGAAGAATGGACAAGCAAAGAGGCCTATCTCGGTCCGCACTTCGAAACTCCACACATCAACGCGTTCAAAGCACGTGCAGCGGAGATGTTTGCAGGCCCGCCGGATATTCAGTTCTGGGAGATGAAGGATGAAATTCTCGCATCGAACAACACTTGAGATGCAGGCATGAGCAGGGCATTCACGCGGGAAAGCGATGGCGAGTGGTTGCACGATGTTGCCCCGACTGTGAGCGCGTTGCTGTTGTATCTTACGAAAGAGAACAACGGCATCCGCGTCATTGAAGAGCGGCGGCACTACGATGGTGAGGGGAGAGAGGTCTATGTAATGAGCAACGGGCTGTCATACTACAAAGATGCCGGGAACATCTGGCGGGTTGCGGAAGAGTAATGCCGGAAGGAGGATGTTCTTGAGCAAGTCCTCGCACGCTGCGGCGGGTGACTGAGCATCGCGGAATCACAAGGATTCAAGCTCCGCCAACGCAGCTTCCATGTCCGTTGCAATCGGAATTATAGCCGGAATCCGGGTCTTCTCCAGCACGAGCATGACGATGGGCTGCGGGGCAAGCAGCACCATCTTCCCTTTTCTGTTCTTGACGGCGTTGGAGATGCGCACAAGCACGCCCAACCCTATCGAGGACATGAAATCAACTTGTGAAAGATCAATAATGACAAGTGCCCTGTCAATGGTTGTGACTCGTGCGAGGCGTGATTCGATCAACGCTGTGTTATCAATGTCAAGGCGGCCCTGAAGAATCACTTTGGTGATGCGGCCATCAACATCCGTGAGTTGTACTTGCATGGCAGTCCGAATGAGAGATGCGGTTGATGATTTCCAATCTATCAAACAGGCGCCGCTGGTGCAAGAACCGGAGTGTTAAGAATCTGTAAAGATTATCCTTTGCCATCGGATGTCGTGAAGTCCGGCGTTTCTTCCGGACGGGCATAAGGAAACTCCCCGATCTGCGAGACGGAATAGTATCGGTTAAGTCCGCCGATCCCTGCCATGTTTCCGGCTTCAAAGTCGATGTATCCCCTCGCGTCAACCAACTCATCTCTAATGATCAGGTGTTCAACCATCCCGATTACCAGCGACGTGCCGTTCAGCTCAATCGGAATCTCCTGCATGAACTTCATCCCGATCTTTATCGGACTCTCGGCAACGAACGGGGCTGCGAATCCCGGTAGAAACCCCGGCTTGATGTTGCATCTCTCAAATTCGCTGACGCCCGACCCGAACTTCGCCGACGTGTAGTGTGACCGCTCGATCAATGTCTGCGGGATTGCATTGATAGTGTAGCATCCCAATCGCCTGATGTTCGACAGTGTGTGGCGGGGCGTATCGGCCGCAGGCCGCGCAATGAACCCGAGCAGCGGCGGATTGCTGCCAATGTGTACAACCGAGCTGAAAATTGCCAGATTGAGAGTGCCGTCGTCGGAGAGGCTTCCGACGAGATTTGCAGGCTTGATACCGGCAATGCTGTTGATGATGTTCAAACGGCGGATTCGGTCGGTCGCCAGGATGTCATTTAACGTGAGGTACATGTTTGCACTTTTGGGTAATTTTGGGGTGTTCGTTTTCTTCTTTTTCAGCCTCCTTTGAACATTACGCGGCCGTCTGTGGTTCCGGTTCAGTGTAATGTCGATTTCACTTGATATTTCATTTCTTCCAGTGTAAATTTTCGGCCGGACGAGTCCGATCTACCTGTTCATTCTAATAGGCGCGTCGTTCGTTAGCGAACGCTACACGAGTAGCCAAAAGTGCATTCAGACTTCCAATTTTAATGAACGGAGGCTATCATGCTGAGGCAAACCCGGACGCCGCGCTCTATACCATCAGGAGAGTTTTCTTTTCCCATTTCCGCATGGAGGTGGCTTGTCCATCTTCGTGCAGGATTCCTATCGCCGATTGCGACAACCTTGGGCGGGTTTTTCCCTGTAGCCTCTCTGAGATGTACCTTGTTCCTCGCTTTTCTCCTCTCTCCGATCCACGTCACATCACAGCAAAACCCAGCAGACCAATTCTCCGCCGATACATCCGGAATCCCTGAATGTACAACAAGCGACAAGATTTCGCGTAACTCGGTAACGTGTCTCTTTGTAGGCAACAGTTCATTCATGTGGCTCGACCCGCACGGAGGACGCCACTTTGGCGAGCGTGCCGGGATTACTCTCCCGTTCAGGAAGGCATTCACGTTCGGCGTTGTTGATTGCACTCCGGACAAAGCAATCCTGTTCACTTACCAATTGGGTGGTCTTGAAGAAAGGTGGTCGCCTCCCTCAACTAACCCCAAGGCGACGTACGTTAATCTTGACCCCGGCAAGTATTCCTTGCAGGTGCGTGCCACGCGGAATGACGATACATCGGCCTTTGACGAAGCGTCGATCAGCCTTACCGTTACCCCGCCATGGTGGCGTACGTGGTGGGCCGCCGCCGTGTACATTGCGGGCATACTCCTCGCATTGGCTGGTGTAAGGAGATACGAGATGAACCGCATTAACCTGAAACACGCTCTTCGCATGGAACATATGGAGGCGGAGGACCTCAAGCAGTTGGACCGGATGAAATCCCGCTTCTTCGCCAACATATCACACGACTTCCGCACACCATTGACGCTTATTCTGGGACCCCTCGAGCAGATGATGTCGACATCAACAGATGAAAGAACGATTCGACAGTACAGAGTTATGAGGAGAAATGCCCGTCAATTGCTACGGCTCATCAATCAGTTGCTTGACCTCTCCAAACTGGAAGCAGGAAGTATGAAGCTGGCAGTGAGTAAAGGAAATCTTGTCGCGTTTGTGCGGGGGGTAGTGATGTCGTTTCTCTCCTTGGCCGAAAGAAAAGACATCTTGCTCGATGTGCAGGCTGAGAATGAGGACATTGAGATCTACTTTGACAGGGATATCGTGGAAAAAATTGTCGTCAACCTCCTTGCCAACGCCTTCAAATTCACTCCCGATCATGGAGAAATCACGGTTCTTCTCAAAAAGGCGGAAGACCCGCCCTGCGTCGAAATAGTGGTCCGCGATACTGGTATCGGCATTCCTTCCGATGAGTTGAACCACATCTTTGACAGGTTCTATCAGGTCGACGGTTCGACTACCCGCGGGCATGAGGGGACCGGTATCGGTCTTTCCCTTGCACGTGATCTTGTTCTTCTGCACAAAGGAGACATCCATGTCGTGAGCGAGCCGTCCCGGGGGAGCGAGTTCATTGTCTGTCTTCCTGCGGGGCGGGGGCACTATGCAGATCATGAAGTATCGACCACTCCCGTTACTACGGACAACCGCCTGGTTGTGGACATTGACAGCCCGGAGTCCACGTTTCCGATCAACCGTCTCACGGACAGTGACAAGCCCTTGCTACTGGTTGTCGAAGACAATGCAGATGTCCGCTCGTATATTGGAGAGATTCTCTCACCTTTTTACCGGCTCGTTGAAGCGATGAATGGCACCGGGGGCATCGAGGCCGCCATTGAGCACAACCCCGATCTGATCATCAGTGATGTTATGATGCCGGAAAAGGACGGGCTGGAGTTGTGCGCTGTGCTGAAGAAGGATGAACGGACAAGCCATATTCCCATCATACTGCTCACGGCCAGAGCTGCCCCTGAAAACGTCGTTGACGGATTCGATACAGGAACGGATATGTACCTGACGAAACCATTCAACGACAAAGAGCTGCTTTCGCGGGTGCGGTGTTTGATCGCACAACGACGGAGGCTCAAGGAGAGCTTCTCGAAAGGCATTGTGTTGAAGCCGGGGGAAGTCTCCGTCAGTTCGATTGATGATGCGTTCCTGAAACGTGCCATCGATGCCGTAGAAGGGAATATCGCCAATGAGAATTTCAGCGTCGAAGACCTCTCCCGCGCAACCGGTGTGAGCTATCCGGTTCTTCACAGAAAGCTGGTTGCACTCACCGGCCTTTCCGCCGGACATTTCGTACGGCATATCAGACTCCAACGGGCGAAAGATCTGCTGTCGCAAAAAGCAGGCACCGTTGCCGAAATAGCATACATGGTCGGCTTCGGCAGCCC
>CAZBWR010000046.1:0-31884 GCA_964495695.1 uncultured Chitinophagales bacterium
CTTGCGTCCCAGCGCCCGCGCGATGGACTTTGCCAGCGATGTCTTGCCGACGCCGGGCGGGCCGACGAAGCAGAGGATCTGGCCTTTCATCTCCCGCACAAGATTCAGGACGGCGATGTGCTCCAGAATTCTCTCTTTCGGTTTGTCGAGCCCGAAATGATCCTCGTCGAGGATCGCCTTCACGTGTTCCACGCTCAGATTGTCACGTGTCCGTTTGTGCCACGGGAGGCTCACCATCCAATCAAGATATCCGCGGATAACCGTTGACTCCGGAGAAAGCGGCGGAGTTTTGCGGAGCTTGCCGAATTCTTCAACCGCCTTCTCTTCGACGGGCTTCGGCATCTTTGCGCGTTTGATGTCATCGCGCAGCTTCAGCAGTTCGGGGGAGGATTCGTCGTCGCCCAACTCGTCCTGCAAGATCCGGATCTGCTCCTGGATAAAGAACTTTCGCTGGGACTTGGCGATGTTGTCGTGGACTTTCGAATCGATTTCCTTCTCGATCTTCAGGACGTCGTTCTCGGAGTTGAGGATGCGGATCAACTCATGCAACTGCTCGCGGGTGGTGGTAATCTGCAGCACCTTCTGCTTCACATCAACGCTCTGCATGATGTTTGAAGCGATGTAGAATACCTTCCGCTGGATGTCCTTGGTGTTCTCAAACGCGAGCAGCACTTCGCTCGGCACGTTCCTGTTCAGATGCACGTACTCGGCAAAAAGGCTGGATGTATGGCGGAGCAGCGCATCGAGCTCGGCATCCATCGTGACGTGCTCGAAGGTGATCTGCAGCTCCGCTTCAAGGAATTTCGGGTTGGTGATGAACTTCTGCACGGAGGCCTGCACAACGCCATCAACCAGAATCTTCATCAGACCGTTCGGGAGTTTCAGAATCTGGATAATCTTTGCGATGGTGCCTTCATGGTAGATGTCCTCGCTCCCGGGTTCTTCGGTGACAGAGTTCTTCTGCGCAGCGAGAAAAATGAACTTGTCACGTTCGAGCGCCTCGTTCACGGCTCGGAGGGAAGACTCCCGTCCGACAAGCACGGGAAAAATCATGTACGGAAACACGACAACATCGCGCAGGGGCAACACCGGCAGTTGATTCGGGATGGTATCCAACTGGTCTGTATATTGCGGGCCGCCGCCTGTCAGTGATTCAGGTTGCATTCAGTATCAGGAAATAAGAAAACGTTCATTCACAAGATAGAAAAAGGTGTCGACAAGTGCGTCCCGGGAGTATCATCCTGAAGACAGCACCGCGCCTCTTCAGTTTTTCCGCATTGAAGAGGCACTTTGACACCTTGATGACTTATGTTCAGAAAAAATATACCAAGATAATGAAGGGATGTCAAGAAACCATTTGCTGGCGTTTACACAGTGTAAAACACAAAGGTGACCGCCGGTCCCCCTCCGGCGGCCACCTGTCCGATCCCCCGCTCGCTTGGAGCGGCGGGTTCAGGAACACTCATGCGGCATCGCTGAGCGCGTCGCTCAACGTTCGCAACAACTTGTCGGTAGTATACGGTTTCGGCAGGAAACGGATCCCCCGTTTGCTTGCCGCTTCCGCCGCCTTGATTTTTTCCGGCGAACCGCTGACAGCGATTACTCTTACGTTGGGACTGATCTTTTCGAGTGCTCTGATTGTTGATGGGCCGTCCATATACGGCATGACCATATCCAGCACGACAAGTTTTACTGCGTCCTTGTGTTGGAGGTACAGTGAGAGCGCCTCAATGCCGTCGCTGGCGACAACAGTGCGGTAGCCGTGACTTTCCAGGGAGTCACGCGTGATGTCCCGGATGAGTGGTTCGTCTTCTGCGAGCAGAACCAACTCGCCGGACCCTTCGGGGATGACAACCGCTTCATATTCTACCGCCTCAGCAGCTTTTGATTCAACCGCAGGAAGATAAACGGAGAACTCCGTCCCCTTTCCTACTTCAGTATCGATGAGAACGAAACCGCCGTGCCCTTTCACAATCGCATGCAGCGTTGAGAGCCCGATACCGGTTCCCTTTCCGGGTTCTTTTGTTGTAAAGAAAGGTTCGAACATTCTGTCGAGCACCTCGGGAGGTATGCCCGTCCCCGTATCCTGAACCTTCAGCACCACATACGGTCCCGGCTTGGCCTCAGGGTTCATTGCCGCATAGTTTCTGTCGAGGACGATGTTTTCAGCGGAGATAGTGACTTTGCCGCCGTTGGGCATGGCATCGCGTGCGTTGACACAAAGATTCAGCAACACCTGATGAATCTGTGTCGGGTCGCCGTGGATGCTCCAGAGATCTTTCTTGTACAGCGTCCTCAGTTCCACGTTCTGCGGGAACGATTGAATAGCGAAGGTCTGCATCTCCTTGATCACGTGAGAGAGGGACATGAGAGCCCGTTCCCCTTCGAATCCGCGGGCAAACGTGAGGACCTGCTTTACCAACGCACTGCCGCGGCGTGCGCTGTTTTCCACAAGTTTCAGAATCTGTTTGCTTTGCTCATCAGGGAGTTTTCGGTCCAGAAGGTTGATGGAAAGAAGAATCGGGGACAGCACATTGTTCAGGTCATGGGCGATTCCGCCGGCGAGCGTTCCGATGCTTTCCATCCGTTGTGTTCGGAGAACCTGTGTTTCCAGCCTCTTCTTTTCGGTGATGTCGCTGTTGATAACCAGCAGCGATTTGGGGCCACCGTCGTTATCACGGACGAGCGTCCAGCGACTCTGCACGATGATTTCCTTGCCCGTCTTCGTCTGCTGCTTCAACTCTCCGCTCCATTCGCCGTTTTCGAGAGCAATTTTGAGGGGACTGGACGATGAGGAGAGCCCTACATTCTTATAGAGAATCTCCTCGGCTTTCATGCCGAGGATTTCGTTTGCCTCCCATCCATATACACGGGCCGCACTTTTGTTCCAGTAAACAACATTTCCCTCAAGGTCGTGCACCGCAATCGCATCCTGCGCTTTGTCGAGCAAAGCCGCCTGTTCCCTGATCTGCGCTTCAACACGATGGCGCTCGGCGATCTCTTCCTTCAACCATTGCGTCCGTTCTTCGACTTTCTTTTCGAGAGTCTCGCTGAGTGATTTCAGCTCGTCCCTGGCCTTTACGAGTTCCGCATTCTTCTCGATCATGGACTCGTATGTTGAAAGGAAGAAGTTCAGAATCTGCTGCCGTGTCGAGTTGATGGCGTACCGCTCCCCCTCGAACACGATCTCGGTTTGTGTCTTTCCGTCAGCTTCGTCGTCGCCGGACGATGTGGCGATGATTTGCTGCACGCGGGCAATGAGGCTCTTCGCATCATACGGTTTTGCGATGAATGTATCCGCGCCCGAGGCAAGGCCCCTGACAACGTCCGTCGGGTCGGAATGCGACGTGAGCAAGACGATGTGGCATTGTCTGAGGGACGCGTCTGCACGGATAGCACGGCACAGTTCGTAACCATCCATCTCCGGCATCATGATGTCGCTAATGATCAGGGCAGGACGTTCTTTTCTCAAAAGTTCAAGGGCTGTCCTTCCATTCACGGCAGCCGATACCGTATAACCGCTTTGCTGGAGAATGAACTGCAACTTCATCGCCTGCGTCGGTTCATCCTCGACGATCAGTATCCGGGTCGGATGTTCGGTCTCTGGTTTCATATTATGCCGTCACGCCTTCGAGTTCAGAAAGTCGGGTTTTCAACTGATCAAGTATGTCGGTTAGCTCGGTTAATGCGGTCTGTGCCTCTCCGAGGGCATCATTCCGTCCCATCTGTTCCAGTTTCAGCGCTGTTTCATACGCCCTTTTTGCTGCGAGATTACCGACGGCGCCCTTAAACGTATGTGCGCTGCGGTGGAGCGCTTTCGGATCTTGCGCGGATACGGCATCGCGAACCGCCTGGAGCATTTGGTCGGCATTCTGCAGGAACACCGTCGCCATTTGGGCAAGCATCTCCTCGCTGCCGAGGCACTGTTCAATTGCTTCGGCATGATTGAACATTGCAGGATCTGCTTCAGGTGATTTACTCTTCATCGTTTCGCCGTTTCGTGTGTGTGCTTTGCCAAGTGAGAGAATAGGCGTCAGTTGCGCAGTCCGTGCCTCCGACGGCCTTTCATGTTCGTTGGTCACCGTTGGTGCAATGCTGTCCAGGATTTCAAACAGGTGTTCTGTACGGATCGGTTTTGAGATATAGTGATCCATTCCGACTGAAAGACACTCCTCGCGATCGCGGGCCATTGCGTGTGCAGTCATTGCCACAATGGGGATGTGTTTTCCGGTCGTTTTCTCGCGCTCGCGGATGCGGCGTGTGGTCTCAAGGCCGTCCAGCACCGGCATCTGGATGTCCATGAGTACTGCATCGAACTCTTCCCGTTCCAGCCGGTCCAGTGCCTCCTGTCCATTGTTCGCGACCGTCACTCTGTGCCCCTTCTTCTCCAGAATTGCGAGGGCGAACATTTGATTCACAGGGTTGTCTTCGGTCAACAGCAGCTTGAGCTGTTTCTCAAAGACTTCTTTGTTCGTCAGAATTTTATGGGCAGTATTCTGTTCCACAACCGGCCGTGCATGGAGTGTTTCCATGATCGCGTTGAACAGTTCCGATTGAATGATCGGCTTCTTCAGATACGTGTGGATGCCGAGCGCACGGCAGCGGTCGGCGTTCCCCTTCTGCGTGGAGGATGACAGCATGATCACGCGCGTATTCTCGAAAAGACCGCGGCGCTTCATCTCTGCGGCAACTTCAAAACCGTCGATCCCCGGCATCATAACGTCGAGAAGCATCAGCGGGAAGGGAGAACCCGAGCGTTTTGCCGACTCCAGCTCATCGAGTGCCAGCTCTCCGCTGTCGACAAGGCGCGGTTTCATCCGCCAGTTGGAAAGCATCACATCGAGAATATAGCGTGATGTTGCATTGTCGTCGACGACGAGAACAGGCAGATCGTCCAGCGTGTGTGTGCCGGGCACAATCGTTCCGGAGCTGTGTTGACGGAGTCTGAATTGCGCTTCAAAGTGGAACGTGCTTCCGCGTCCGACTTCACTGTCGACCGCGAGTTTTCCGCCCATCATTTCAATGAGTTGGGAGGATATTGAAAGCCCGAGCCCCGTTCCCCCGAACCGCCGAGTGACGGAATGATCAGCCTGAGAGAACGGCTCGAAAATCTGCCTCTGCTTGTCGGCAGGAATGCCGATGCCTGTGTCCGTAACGGCGAAACGGAGCATCACAGACTCGTCCTCCAGCGTTTCCGTGTGGACGTGCAGCGAAACCTCACCCTTCTCGGTGAACTTGATGGCATTGCCGATGAGGTTGGTGATGACCTGGTTCATTCGTATCGGGTCGCCGATGACCCGCATCGGCACGTCGGATGCAATGTCGCACACGAGTTCGAGACTTTTTTGGTGGGCGCGGAGTGCCAGCGCCTTTAACACCATGCCGAGCGTGTCACGTATGTCAAACTCCGTTGCTTCGAGTTCGAGTTTGCCGGACTCAATCTTCGAGAAGTCCAGAATATCATTGATGATCGTCAGCAACGATTCGGATGACGTGCGGACCGTTTCCAGATATGTTCGCTGCTCGGTGGTCAGGTTGGTGTCGAGAGCGAGCTCCGTCATTCCGATGATGCCGTTCATTGGCGTGCGGATCTCATGGCTCATGTTCGCCAGAAACTCCGCCTTGGCTTTGGCAGATTGCTCGGCGGCGGCACGTGCTGCCTCGAGTTCTTTTGCCTTGATCTCCAGAAGACGGGCCTGTTCCTGGGCTCGAGCCGTCGTTTGTATAAGGACCTTGTTGTATTGCCTGACCTTTGCCGCTTCTTTTGCAAGCATGACGACGCCCATGAAGCCGACGACGAAAATGAATGCGCTCACGCCAATGGAAATGGCCTTATGCGCTGCAATCTGTTTGTTGTAGGAGTCGAGGGAGTAGACCAGCACAATACCACCAAGCTTCTCCCGCTGGTTGGCAATGGGAGTATAGACGGTGATGCTGTTCTCATCCACCTCAACGTATTGCTCGGCAACTTTCAGGTTTCTGTCGGGTGCCGCCTTGCGGGGGTTGTAGTCGAGCAAGGCTGAATCCCGCTCGCCTGCAACGGTAACATACGTGACGTTGCTGTCCTTTTTCGCCCACTCGAACGCCCTTCTCACCATATCGAAGTTACTCTCGTTCAAGCCGGTGCCTACGGCGAACGCGAGCATCTCGCTGAGGGTCAGCGCTTGCTTCCGGGCTGCTGCCGTTGTTAGCTCGGATTGCTTCGCCGGGTAAAAAGTCAGACCGAACACCACAACCGCCACCCAGGGGATGGCAAAAGCCGCAATGAGTTTGAACTGATATGACTTCCTGATCTCACTGATATTCTTCATAGACCAACCGCTGTCCGGGGCAATGTGATTTTCCGACATAGGTTCAACGAATATGCCATCCGCGAATAAACCCGAATCACCGAAAATACAGCGACCTCACGCAGCGGCCGATGGTCGATTCTACAAATCTCCAGCTGCGGGTTGAAATCGTTCCATCTTCGCGATGAATAGCGTATATTGCTGACGAAGTACGATCCCCATCACACCGGAGAGCATGATGCTAAAATCAGAGGTTGTTGTGAAGGAAGTGCCGGCCGGCTCCAGACGGGTCTCCGCAATGGCCGAAGGCCTGATCGGCTCCGAGATTCTCAAGATCGCAGCGGATATACGCGCAATGGTTGCGGAGGGGAAGGCAGTCTGCAACCTGACCGTCGGTGATTTCAGTCCCGCCGAGTTCCGGATACCCCGCTTTCTTGAGGAAAACATCCGCGAGGCTCTCCTTCGGGGCGAGACAAACTATCCCCCGTCCGACGGAATGCTGTTGCTGAAGAACGCCATTGTCGGATTCTATCAGCGATGGTTGCAGCTTGAGTACGGCGCCGATTCGGTTCTGGTGACAGGAGGCTCACGGCCCGGCATCTACGGCACGTACCGTACAATTGTAGACCCGGGTGATGTCGTGATCTATCCCGTGCCCTCCTGGAACAACAACCATTACTGCCATCAAGTCGGCGCAGCCGGTATTCCAGTCCAGTGCAGCAGCGAAAAGGCATTTCTCCCGACGCGACGTGACATTGAACCGCATATCAAAGGTGCAAGACTTCTTGCCCTCAATTCGCCGCTCAACCCTACGGGGACAGCATTTACGAAAGATGCCCTGGAGGAAATTGTTGACCTGGTGCTTGAGGAAAATGCGCGACGCGGTCAGAATGAACGTCCGTTATTTCTTCTCTACGATCAGGTCTATTGGATGCTGACATTCGGTGCAACGCAGCACTTCAATCCGGTCAGTCTCAGGCCCGAGATCAAGCCGTACACAATTCTTGTTGATGGCATCTCGAAGCCCTTTGCCGCCACCGGAGTCCGTGTCGGATGGGTTGTCGGGCCGCAGGACATCGTCCGGAAAATGTCCAGCCTGATCGGACATGTGGGCGCCTGGGCACCGCGAGCCGAGCAGGTGGCTGTTGCCAAACTGCTTAGCGCATCGGACGAAATCGTTTCGTATCACAAGAAAATGAAGGCGGGAGTTCAGAACCGGCTCGACGCTTTGTACAAGGGGATACTTCAATTGCGCAAGGAGGGATTTCCGGTCGATGCCATCACTCCTATGGGGGCGATATACCTGACAGCCCGATTTGCGTGTGCAGGACGCAGGACCCCGGGTGGCTCGCTGTTGCGCACAAACGAGGAGATCCGGAAGTTTCTTTTGCATGAGGCCGGGCTTGCTATCGTTCCGTTCCAGGCATTTGGCATGAACGAGGAAAGCGGATGGTTCCGTTTATCCGTTGGTGCCACCTCGCCGAAGGATATCTCCGAGATGTTACCGCGTTTAAGGGAAGCCCTTCGTCAATTAAGCCAGCCTGTTTCGTGAAGCCGTTCGAGGAATATCTATCAACCGGTGTACGCGCCGCGGCACCTACTCCGCGGGAGCTCCCTCGGGGCGAGTGCCAGTCGCCCAAAGGACTTCGCTGCAAGCTGTGTCACGCCGTTACTATTGATTATCCAGCCGAGCTTTACATCAAGAACAAGGCTCTTCAGGAATACTGGAAATCCCTCCGACTCGGCTTTCCCCTTGATCCACTTGTTCCCTCTCCGCTCGGGCGCAACTATCGGACGACAACAAAACGACGCGCATTTGCGTTGCGTGAGGGCGTGCGGCTCGGACTGATAAGTCCTGATGAGCGGGGGGAGTTGAGGCCGTTCCCGGTTGTTCAATGTGCAATTGAACCCGAAGCGCATGCGGCTATCTACGCTCTTGTTCAGGATACTATTGCGAAACCATATGCGAAGCGCCTGGCAAAACACCTGAGTTATGTTGTGATCAAGGGGAACTATGAAGAGCAAACGGTCATTTTCAATGTCCGCGAGATCAATGCGGAGGTAATCAAGGCGGCGAACACGCTCTCGAAGAGTCTCACACACCGTATGCCGGCTATCATCGGAGTCTTCTTGTATGAAGATGACTCAAGTCCCCAATACTACATGGGAACAAAAAATGAGAAGCGTATGCCGAAGTTCAAGAAGCTGCACGGGAAGCAGGAGTTGTTCCAGCGGGTGATGGGAAAGGGGTTTTTGTATTCGCCGTTGTCGTTCTCCCAGGTCAACCAGTCAATTCTCGAAAAGCTGGTAGAGCGCGCGGGCTCACTCCTGAAACTGGATGGCAATAATGCCTTATTTGACCTTTATTGCGGCTACGGACTGTTTGCGCTGACGCTCGCCGAGAAAACAAAATCGGTAATAGCTGCCGAGGTGTCGGCGGCATCCATCGAGTCCGCAATCGGCAACGCAAAGCGACAAAAAACGTCAAACGTCCGTTTCATTCGAAACGACATCAATGAAGAATCGATTGAGCGCATCATGCATTCGTGTACGAAGCGCGATGCCGTTCTGCTGGATCCACCGCGCAAAGGGACGTCGTCCGGCGTAATAGAATGCATTGCCGCGAAGCGGCCGGAGCGTGTTCTTCACATCTTTTGTGAAATCGATCTCTTGCCGAAGGAACTCAAGCGATGGGAGAAGTCCGGGTACAAAGCCGTGCGAGCCATTCCTTTCGATATGTTTCCGGGGACCCCTTCTGTCGAGACGATGGTTCTGTTGAATCCGTCGGTTGCGTGATGCGGTTGTTGCGTATCTCAAACAACACGCTTTTCCGGTGTACCTAGCTTGAAAATCGTGTTCTCCACTTTGTCTTCTGCAGGAAATGTCATGGTTACCGGAAAAACACTTTCTCTCTTTGTGCTTCTTGTAATTGCCTCACAGGTGATTGCCGGCTACACAACCCCCAACACGGGCGTAAACTGGAATCTTGACAGCCTCGTTTCCCGCTCCGGGGGGACTCTGACTGGCTCGTTCCCGAACTACACCTTGAACGATACGCTCACCATCTCGGCACTCGACCGCCTCACGATTCTTCCCGGTTCTATCATAACGGTGTCGCAGGGGACGGGGAAGGGCTTTACCGTGTTCGGAATGCTGCGCGCTGTAGGCACACTCGCCGACTCGATTATTGTCAAGGGCAGTGTCGATAGTGCAGGGTGGCATAGAGGTTTCCGTTTCGAAGACAGTTCGGTAGATACTGCATGTGTTATTGCATACGCCCGCATCATGAACGCCGTCGAAGGGGTGCATTGCTTGAACGCCAATCCTGCCATTACAAACACCCGCTTCACGAAGAATAGCAGCAATGGAATCCGCTGCTTTGGTGCGAGTCCGGTGATTCGTGACTGTGTGTTTGAGTACAACCGCCAATCAGCGATTACGGCGAACGTGAATTCCTCTCCTCTCGTTGAGAACAATCTCTTCGCCCACAATAATTACCAGAACACCGGCGCACGCAATGCCATCGCGATCGGGGGACAAGGTGTGAACAATCCGGTGATCAGGGGAAATGAGATTTACAACAGGGACTACTTCCGCGCCGGAGCAATCAGTTTGCTGACACTCACTGCCAGCGATGTGTGCAATGCCATAGTCGAAAATAACTATCTCCACAATAACAGCTTCGGAATTGTAGTGCAGGGCCTGACACCGGGCGGCACGTTGCGTCCCCTGATCCGCAATAACCGGATTGAAAACAACCGTATCAATCCCGACCCGCTTGTTTCCGGAAGCGGGATAACCGTGCAAGTCGGAGGCCCTACAAATGCGCCGGTGATCACCGGAAATATTCTGCGCAACAATTACTGGGGCGTGACGATTGTTTCATCGTCCGGCCTTGCGAACTCTCCGCAACCCATTCTCGGCAATATCGACAATGCCGATACTACGGATGATGGTTGGAACATTTTCGATAACAACAACAACGGCGGTACCATTTATCAGCTCTACAATAACGGGACTGCGAACATTCTCGCGCAAAACAACTATTGGGGCTCGGTGGACTCGACTACCATCGAACAGTGGATCGTTCATCAGCCGGACAGCGCCGTATTCGGATTTGTCCAATACCGCCCGTTTGGAATACGGGGCTTCGGGGCGCCGGAGTTTTTTGCCGTGCGCCAGGTTTCCGAAAACAGCGTGCGAGCATCATGGCGCTTCCGCAATGCAGCATCCGGCGGCATACGCCTCTACCGGGGCGCGGATTCAACCCGGATGCAACTTGCGGCAACACTTTCGCCTGCCGAGACGGCATACACTATGCAGGCGCCGTACGGTGTGAGACAGTTCTACGGCTTGTCGTCGTTCAACCGGTTTGGTGAAAGCGATACGACGCTCCGCAGTTTCATGATTACTGACATTACGCCACCGGCGCAACCTGTTGGATTCTTCGTTCAGGGTATCATTTGGTGGCCAAGCTCACGCGTTGAGCTTTCGTGGCGCCGCAACACAGAGAATGACCTCGCCGCGTACAATATTTACCGCTCGGTGCGCGATACGAATAACCGGATTCTGTTCCATTCCGTGATTGCGCCGGACACCGCATTCACCGATACAACCATCGGCTGCGACACAACCTACTATTATTGGTTGACGGCCGTCGATACTGCTGGAAACGAAAGTCCCGCAGTGCGACGCTCCGGGGGAGTACCTTGCCCGCTTAGTGTACGCCAAGAGGCAGGCATTCCGCAGGAGTTTTTTCTGGAGCAGAACTACCCCAATCCGTTCAATCCGTTGACGAGTATTCGATTCAGCATTCCGGACGAGGCTCCGGTGAGATTGCTGCTGTTTGATGTGCTGGGAAGAATATCAAAACGGTTGGTTGATGAAAGGCTGGTGGCGGGATCATACACAATACAACTTGATGGGGGGAGTCTGCCGTCCGGCGTTTATTTCTACCGGCTTGAAGCGGCTGGACGGAGTGCAACGCGAAGGCTCGCACTTATCAGATAAGGATCAGAATCTCCACGTGACTGTCAGTCCCGTTCCATGCGGCATGATGCGGAATCCGGAACCATCGCCGTTATCGTTCATGCCATTCTCGTAGTACGAAACTACCGATCGGGAGACGAAGACTGCCATCCCTGCGCCGAACACCACATCTGAAAGCCAATGATTGCGCGAGTAGACGCGGGAGAGTCCCCCCAGCGTTGCCGCCGAGTATAATCCTATCGAAGCCCAGACGTTGCCAATGCGCTCGGCAAGCACCGCGGAGATCGTAAATGCAACAAGCGTGTGACCCGAAGGGAAGGAAACGAAATCCGGATCGAAACTGAACGGGCGAAAATCGGATGCCGGCAGACGGGTGTACGGGCGGGCACGGCCGAAGATGTATTTTAACGATGTCTGCGTTACGGCCGAAACCATCAGCGAGGTGCCGAGCAGAACTCCGGTGACTCGCAACCACTCATTGTCGAACACCAGTCCGGTCGTGTAGAACACACCGGCAAATCCGATTCCGCTCAGGCCGTTGCTGTATGCCTCAAAGATTTCTTCGAGCCTGTCGTTCCCGCGGTTCTGGCTTCTGTCAACCGCAGCAAGCATCCTCTCGTCCAGCAAACCGCTGGCTGCGCTGCCGGTCCAGAGCCCCCCTGCGAGAAGCCAATCAGTGCCATCCCATCGCAACGGCGCGGTGAATGTGTGACCGGCCAGTTTGGTGAAGAGTGAAAAGTCGGATGAGATCGTGCCTGAAAGGCTCTTCTCCGGGGAACTCGCCCGAAGTGCGGAAACAGCAACAAAAAAGAGGAGTAAGAGGAGAAGGGCGGATCGTTTCCACCCCGCCGTGTCAGCCTTTGTCGTCAGCATATTCCGTTGCCGCTTTCACGAAATCCCTGAAGAGGGGATGCGGGTTGGTGGCGCGGGACTTGAGTTCCGGATGGAACTGAGCTCCGACGAACCACGGATGGTCGGGGAGTTCGATCATCTCGGCAAGGCCGTTGTCAGGACAAATCCCGCTGAAGATCATTCCCTTTGCCGCGAGCTTCTCTTTGAACGCGTCATTGACTTCAAACCTGTGCCGGTGACGCTCGGAGATCAACTCCTGCCTATAGGCATGATACGCTTTCGTTCCTTTTGTGAGTTTGCAGGCATAGGCGCCGAGGCGCATGGTTCCGCCGTACTCTTTCACGTTCTTCTGCTCGATCATCAGGTCGATAACGTTCTGATCCGTGGGCTTGAACTCCGTGCTGTTCGCCCGTTCCATCGCGCCAACGTTCCGCGCGAATTCGATAACAGCACATTGAAGTCCGAGACAGATGCCGAAAAACGGAATCTTGTTCTTACGGACATACTCCACTGCCTTGATTTTGCCCTCGATGCCGCGTTCGCCGAATCCAGGAGCGACCAAAAGCCCCGAGAGATTCTTGAGGTGTTTTTCGGCTCCGTCCCGTTCGATGTCTTCCGCCTTGATCCATTGCAGGTCCACGCCGACATTGTTTGCCGCTCCCGCGTGAATAAATGACTCCGAGATACTTTTGTATGCGTCCTGGTGCTCGGTGTATTTTCCGCAGATGCCGATAGTGACACGGCCTGCCGGTTCCTTTACGCGATCCACAAACTTCTTCCACTCGCGCAGGTTCGGCTTCGGACACGTTAGGTCGAGCTTCTCGAGCACAATCTCGTCGACATCCTCCTCCGCGTATACAAGCGGCACTTCATAAATGGTGGATACATCCCGTCCATCAATCACCGAATCAACATCGACATTTGTGAAAAGGGCGATCTTCTCTCGCACATCCTCTCCGAGCGGCCGGTCGCTGCGGCAAATGAGCAGGTCGGGTTGAATGCCGAGCTCCAAAAGCGCTTTTACGCTATGTTGCGTCGGTTTGGTTTTCGTTTCGCCCGCCGAGCCGATATAGGGCACGAGCGTAACGTGAATGGCGATGGCGTTCTGCCTTCCGACCTTGAACATGAACTGGCGCATTGCCTCAAGGAACGGCAGACTTTCGATGTCACCCACGGTTCCCCCAACCTCGGTAATGACGACATCGTACTCACCCGTTTGACCGAGTGCCTCGAATCGCCGCTTGATTTCGTCGGTGATGTGAGGAATGACCTGCACGGTTGCGCCGAGGTAATCGCCGCGACGCTCCTTGGTGATTACTTCATGATAGATCTGGCCGGTAGTGGAGTTGTTCTTGCGTGATGTTGTAATGTCCAGAAAGCGTTCGTAGTGGCCGAGGTCGAGATCGGTCTCGGCCCCGTCGTCGGTGACGTACACTTCGCCATGCTGAAAGGGATTCATCGTGCCGGGATCGACATTGAGGTACGGGTCGAACTTCTGAATCGTAACACGAAGCCCCCGCAGTTTCAACAGTAGTCCTATGGATGCCGAGGCGATGCCCTTGCCGAGGGAGGATACAACTCCCCCCGTCACGAAAATGTACTTCACTTGATGTCTTCTCTTTGCCATATACTCCTGATCTTCCCCGCATGCATCAAAGGCATGCGCATTATCCTTGCTATTTCTTCAATTGTTCGAGCCGTTCCGGCGTGACGATGCCGCCGGAGAGAACAAGCTTCAATCCCTGCTCGATTGTCAGATTGAGCCGTACCGCCTGGTGTTTCGGCACAAGAATCAACACGCCGGAGGTAGGGTTCGGCGGGTTGGGGATGTAGATGTTAACGAAATCAATCGTTGTTCCATCCTCCTTGAAGAAGGACATTTCGTTCGTCACAAACGCGAGCGTGTAAAGCCCTTGGCGGGGGTACTCCACCATCACCACCTCGCGGAATGTTTTTCCTTTTCCCCCGATCGCAAATGCTCCGACGAGGTCCTTGACAGCGCCGTACACTGAACGAACGATGGGGATGGATTTAAGGAAACTCTCGAACCATCCAAACACCAGGTGCCCGACCCAATTCCGCGACAGCAAGCCGATGAGGAGAATAAGAACGAGCATCGCTGCGAATCCCAGACCCGGCACGCGACGTCCGAGCCATTCTTCCAGAAGCGGTGAGAGGATACCATCCACGGCGTTCAGCAGAGCGCTGAAGAACCAGTAGGTGAGCATGAGCGGAATGATGACGACGAACCCGCGAAGGAATGTCGCTCTCACCTCACCAAAAAATGTCACCTCCGGGTCGTCGTTGCTCATCGTACTTCCAGAAGCGCTCTTGCTCGTTCCAGGTCTTCGGGAGTATCGACCGGAATGCTGTCGAACTGTGTTATGGCCGCTTTAATGCTGAACCCGTGCTCGAGTATGCGAAGCTGTTCGAGTTTTTCAGCCAATTCCAGAGGCGTTTGCGGCAAAGAAGTGTACGTGTGCAGAAACTCTTTCCTGAAAATATACATGCCAATGTGCTTAAAGTACGTGTAAGCGGACAACCATTCGCTTTGGCTTTTGTCCCTCCCGAACGGAATCGGTGACCGCGAGAAATAGAGGCAGGTATTGTCCCGCGACAGAGCGACCTTCACGGTGTTTGGATTCAGGACCTCCGCAAGATCAGTGATGCGTTTGACGAGGGTTCCCACCGGGACCGCCCCCTCCGCGACTACGCTGACGCCCTCGTTGATCATGTCGGGTTCGATCAACGGCTCATCACCCTGCACGTTCACAATGATGTCGGCGTCTGCGAGGTTCCGTGCGACGTACGCAATTCTGTCAGTGCCGCTTTGCAGTTCCGTCGGGGTCATGACCCCTTTTCCGCCGAAGGCGGCAACCGCTCCGAGAATCCGTTCATCATCAGTTGCTACAATCACACCCGCTATGCTCTGTGCCTGAGCGGTCCGTTCATAGACGTGCTGGATCATTGGTTTTCCTGCCAGCATGGCAAGCGGCTTTCCGGGTAGACGCCGGGATGCGTACCGTGCGGGGATGACGGCGATGGCCTTCATCGTTCGGCTATGACCTTCGGGACCCTGAAGAACTCGTCCGATCGGGCGGGGGCGTTGGCCAGAGCCTCTTCACGGCTGACGCATTCACGGACGTCATCGTCGCGAAAGACATTCTGCAGCTCGATCACATGCGACAGCGGCTCGACCGCGGATGTATCCAGCGAGTTCAATTGTTCCATGTACTGCAGGACGGCGTTCAGCTCCTCGGTCAGTTTGCTCTTCTCTTCTTCGGAGAAGGAAAGCCGGGCGAGCCGGGCGACATATTCCACATCCTGTAGTGTGACGGCCATGACAATGTCAATAAATCTGGATGATTGCGTAGGAGAATTCGGCGACGGTTTCTGGGCATCCTTTCAGGTTCTTGACGAGATAGGTGTTGGCGTTGTTGACCACCGTATAAATTCTGTCGTAGTCCTGAACAAGGGCATAATTTGCAGGGTAGAGGCTCAGATGGTTGGGACCGATATCGAACAGCGTGTTAAAGTCCCCCTCACGCCCGCAGTCATTCACACGGATATTCACCGATTCCACCCCCCGCCGTATCTTGATGTTTTGTACACCGGCCGAGTCGAGCAGCGGCTGCAAGTCCTCCGGAAGCAGGTTACCGAAAAGACAAACCAAGCTATCGGTTTTGTTTTTGAGAAGCAACGCCGAGCGCTCCCTGACTTTCTTGTAGCGCAATTCAATCAACCGGGGATCAAGACGAATGCGCGCATCGAATGGCAAGGTGTAATAGACCCGGAGAAAGAGGTTCGACGTCGTGTCCTTGAAGACAATATGATGATCGTACGTCCCCACTCCCGGCACAGTGAACGTTGTATCGTTCATGTCACTGCTGTCGATGATACCGGTCAGGACGGCGGTGGAGATTTCGCCTGTTGAATCCACAACGGCGAGAACCAGATTGCCAAGCCGGCGGTTGAGTGCTTGCGGGTCCTGTGGATCAGTGGAGCAACCCGCGAGAAGCGTCACGGCGACCAGGGCTGCGGCAATTCTACTGATTGACATAGTGTTTGGCGATAGCTGCATGAACATCCCCCATGAGTTTAAGTTCGGCTTCCTTGCCATTCGCTCGGGCAAGATGAATCGGGGCTTCGAGGATAAGCTCAACATGCCCCGGATTGATACTGATGGAATGCTTCGGAAGAATCCGGTAACTGCCGTTGATCGTCAGGGGCACAACCGGCACTCCCGACCGGGCGGCGATATGAAACGCCCCGCGCTTGAATGGCTGCAGTTTGCCGTCAAGCGTCCGCGTTCCCTCCGCAAACAACAGCACAGATTCGCCATTCCTGATCTTCTTGATTGCCTCATCGAGGCTGCTCTGCGCCTTGAGGCTGCGCCCCCGGTCAATGGCGATGTAACTTCCGAATTTCAGTCCCCACCCGAATATCGGTATCCATTGCAACTCTTTCTTATACACAATCCGGATCTGATCCGGAATGCCCGCAATCACGGCGGGTATGTCGAACATGCTTGCATGGTTTGAAACATAAACATATCCCCTGTCGGGAGAAAGATGCTCGATACCCGTCATTGTCACTCTCACGCCGCATATTGCGAGTGATGTGCGTGCCCATGATCTGCAGAGCGCATGGAACACACGTGAACTCCGCGTGAAGACAAGCGTAAGCAACACGGCGCTCGCATATGCCATCGAGTTTACAAAGAAACCGAAGAACCGCAGCGCCCCGACAAGTTTCGTCATTGTCCGTCCAATGATTGAACGAGCGCAATGCGGCGCGTGATGGACGGATGGCTGTAGAACAAAAATTCGACGAGCGGATGCGGTTCCGGGTCGGCAAGGTTGCTTTCGGACAGTTTCTTCAACGCCGAAATAAATGCTTCTCCTTTGCCCGTTGACCGGACAGCATAAACATCCGCCTGGCGCTCATGCTTGCGTGAGAGCAGGTTGCCAAGTGGAGAAGTCACCAATCCATACAAAGATAGCCAGACTCCAAGGAGCGGTAGCGCGGCCAGATCTGCTATGCCGTTGAGGTTCAGCCATCCGACGGACGCGGCATGAAGTTTTGAGACAACAAACAGTCCCACAAATGTCGAGATCATTCCCACGACAATTCCGATGAGAATGTGTTTGTACGTATAATGGCCGAGCTCGTGGGCGAACACGGTTTCAATTTCCTCTTCCGAGAATTTGTCGAGGAGCGTATCCCCAAGGATGATTCTCTTCGATTTGCCTATGCCGGTAAACCCCGCGTTTGCTTTTTTCGTGTTCTTGCTCATGTTGAATGAGAAGATGCCATCGAACTTCACGCCGGCCTTCTCACACAAAGCAGAGATCCTGTTCTTCAACAACCCCTCTTCAAGGGGCGTGAACTTGTAAAACAGCGGCATAATGAAAGTCGGTACGATGCGGGCAAGTACAACCGAAAAGAACGCCAGTACGATACTCACAGGAAGCCACCAATGTTCGCCGTACGTAGTCAGGCAATAGTACAAGACAGTAACGACTATGAGCATAAACGGCGCCGCAATAAGAATTCCTTTCAGTCGTTCCCATGCCCAGCGGCCGGGAGTCTGATTGGAGAGGTTGTAGCGATGTTCTACAACATAGCCGGAGTAGAAACCGAGCGGTATCGATATTGCGCTGGAGAAACTTCCAACCGTTGCAACTAACAACAGTAACGCGGCATAGTCATGCGATGCAACATCCGATGCCCAGTCGCGCAGTTCTACTGCCGCGCCCGAAAGGACGATCCCAAGCAAGACAGCGAACGACAAAACAGAGGAGGTTATGCCGAGCATCAGCTTTGTCCGGTTGTACTGCTTCGCTGTACCGGATGCCGCTGCCTGTTCAGAAACGGCTCGTCCGGATAATATGGGCAAATTCTGGAGAAACATACTTGAAATTCTACGCAAATCATGCA
The DNA here is from genome assembly GCA_964495695.1 of uncultured Chitinophagales bacterium. Taxonomy (GTDB): domain Bacteria; phylum Bacteroidota; class Ignavibacteria; order UBA10030; family UBA6906; genus CAADGV01. The sequence goes on from CAZBWR010000046.1 coordinate 18,072, forward strand.
GGAAAATCAATTGTAGGAAAAGCCCCATTTTGTTTATCAAAAGTGGGAAATAGGATGTGATCCCGACACAATATAACGGAGAATGTGCCCATTCCGGTGGCACAAGGTTTGACCTCTTCTCCCATGTATAAGTCCGTTTTCACCGATCATTTGAGCGGCCGGTGCCCGACCCAGTCTGACCGGCTGCAACACTTCAGAAGGAGACCCATGATTCGCAAACAAGATGCGCTCGACTATCACAGTCAGGGGCGCAAAGGAAAAATCGAGATTGCGTTGACAAAGCCCTGCGCAACACAGCGCGATCTCTCGCTGGCATACACGCCCGGCGTTGCCGAGCCATGCCGCGAGATTGCCTTAACACCTGAAGATGTATACAAGTACACGGCGAAGGGAAACCTCGTCGCAGTTATTTCGAACGGCACCGCCGTGCTCGGACTCGGGGACATCGGTCCCGCCGCCGGTAAACCGGTCATGGAAGGAAAAGGGGTGCTGTTCAAACGCTTCGCCGATATAGATGTGTTCGACATTGAAATCGATGCAAAAGATCCTGACGAAGTTATCCGCATTGTCAAGGCACTTGAACCGACCTTTGGCGGAATCAACCTTGAGGATATCAAAGCCCCCGAGTGCTTCAAGATAGAAGAAGAACTCAAGAGGACCATGAATATTCCCGTGTTTCACGACGACCAGCACGGTACGGCAATTATATCGGGTGCCGGCCTGATCAACGCATTGGAGATCGTCGGCAAGAACATTGATGAAGTGAAAGTCGTTTTCAGCGGTGCCGGTGCGGCAGGCATAGCCTGTGCAAAATTTTATATCACGCTCGGCGTGAAAAGAGAAAACTTGATACTCGTCGACACGAAGGGAGTTGTGTACAAGGGACGCACCGAAGGCATGAACGAGTACAAAGAGTACTTCGCTATCGAGACGGAAGCGCGTACACTTGCCGATGCAATGGTCGGGGCGGATGTATTCGCCGGCGTTTCGGTGAAGGGTGTCGTAACGAAAGAGATGGTCAAGACGATGGCGCAAAACCCGATCATCTTTGCGATGGCAAATCCCGATCCCGAAATTACCCCGGAAGACGCATTTGCCACCCGTCCCGATGTGTTGATGGCAACCGGGCGCTCGGATTATCCGAACCAGGTCAACAATGTTCTCGGCTTCCCGTTCATCTTCCGCGGCGCGCTGGATGTAATGGCAACGGCCATCAATGATGAAATGAAGCTGGCTGCCGCACACGCACTTGCTGAACTTGCCAAGGAGGATGTTCCCGATTCCGTGATCAAGGCATACGGAGGCAAGCCGATCAAGTTCGGACGTGATTACATCATTCCCAAGCCGCTCGACCCGCGTGTCCTGTTGTGGGAGGCACCCGCGGTTGCAAAAGCGGCAATGGAAACCGGTGTGGCGCGTAAGCCCATCGATAACCTCGAAGCGTACAGGGACGCGCTCGAAAGCCGCTTCGGTCGCGGCAAGGAGATCATGCGTTCCATCATCCACAAAGCACAACGGGTACGGAAACGGATCGTATTTCCGGAGGGGACGGAAGAGAAGGTCCTGCGCGCAAGCCAGATCATTCTCGACGAAGAGATCGCCACACCCATCCTGCTCGGCAACAAAGAAACCATCGACCAGAAGATCAAGATGCTCGACCTTGACTTAACGGGTGTCGAGATCATCGATCCTTTGCAGTCTCAGAAGTTTGACGAGTATGTAAGCAAGTACTACGATTTGCGCAAACGCAAAGGGGTGACGCAGAAGGACGCACGGAACCAGGTGCAGCGTGTCGTGAATTACGGTATGATGATGGTGCAAACAGGTGATGCGGACGGGATTGTCGGCGGGCTGACGCAAAACTATCCCGCCACTATTCGCCCCGCGTTGCAGGTCATCAAACCGATTCCCGGCATAAGCACGATTGCCGGCCTGTACATGCTGATCTTCAAAGACGACGTCCGCTTTATTACGGATGCGACAGTGAACTTCGATCCTTCTGCAGAACTGCTGGCTGACATTGCGATTCTTGCCGCGGAAAAAGTGCGGAGTCTCGACATTGTTCCCCGGATTGCCATGTTGTCATTCAGCAATTTCGGCAGCACGGAGCATCCCTCGGCCCTGAAGATGGCGAAGGCCGCAGAACTCGTGCGCAAACGCGCCCCCGAATTGATGGTCGACGGCGAGATGATGGCGGATACCGCAGTTTCACCCGACATTATCGAGACGTTGTATCCTTTCAGTACGTTGAAGGGTGGGGCGAACGTCCTCGTCTGTCCCAACCTTGAGTCGGCGAACATTGCCTGCAAATTGCTTGCAAAGCTCGGAAATGCCGAGACGTACGGTCCGCTGCTGCTCGGCATGCGGAAGCCCGTGTATCTGCTGATCCCCGGCAACGAAGTGGCGGATATTGTGAATGTGACAGCAATGGCGGCACGCGATGCGCAGGATTCCGGAGATGAGAGTCTGGCGCAAATACCAGTGCGTCCGCGACTCGAGACAGTCTACGAGTGAGGCTCTATTGAACACTAAAGCCCGCTTCAGCGTTGGAGCGGGCTTGTTCTACTACTCGCGAATACCACGGTCTTATTTCTTCAGCCGGCGTTTCTCATCCCGCACATCCTCAAACTCGGCGTCGACAATATCCGGCTCTTCGCGAGGAGTCTGCCGGCTGGCCGGGGTTTCCTGAACCTGCTGTGCTTCCCATTCTCTGAACGTCTCCACATCTTTCATCAATGAACGGATGAGGAATCCCAACATTGCCGCGTCATCAAGTACACCGAAGAACGGAATGAAATCAGGAATGATGTCAAACGGATTGATGGCGTAAATTCCCACCAACAGCAGGACGAAGAACGAACGCCAGGGAAACTTCCGGTAACTCCCGTTCAGCCAGCTTGCGAACAATCTCCGGAAATCCTTCATGGCCGCCGGTCCCGTGAGAGTGCCTCCGCCCGGCTGCGCTTGTTCCTGACGAGGGACATCCATACCGAAACAGTAATGACCACACCGATGACTCCCAATGAGATCCCGATCGGAACGTGGAGAACATCCTCGAGCATCATCTTCAATCCAATGAAGATCAGCACGAGAGAGAGCCCGTGCTTGAGGTAGTAGAACGATTGCATCACGCCGGCGAGCAGGAAGTACAACGCCCGCAGTCCGAGAATCGCAAAGACATTGGAGGAATAGACGATAAACGGATCACGCGTCACACCGAACACGGCCGGAATGGAGTCCACTGCAAAAACAATGTCCGTTGTCTCGACCGTAATCAGCACGAGGAACATGGTTGTGACATGCAGTTTTCCCTTGATGCGTGCGAAGAAGCTATGCGATTCGTATCCCGTATGAACGGGAAAGAGCCTTCGCGCCATGCGTATAATCGGATTGCGGTCGGGATGAACCTCGATTTCGTCCTGGCGCAGCATCTTCCATCCGCTGTAGATCAGAATGGCGCCGAAAATGTACAGCACCCAATCGAATCGGGCAATCAGCAATGCGCCCGCGGCAATGAACATTGCCCGGAAGACCAGCGCACCGAGAACTCCCCAGAACAAAACCCTGTGCTGGTACTGGGGCGGGACACCGAAATAGTTGAAGATGAGGATGAAGACGAAGATGTTGTCAACCGAGAGGGATTTCTCCAGAAGATAGCCGGCAAGAAATTCAAGACTGATCCGGGTTGCTTCAGCAGTGCCGCTGCTCTCGCGTACGTAAAAGAAAATCCCGACATTGAATGCCAGCGAGAGTACAACCCAGACGATGCTCCATGCCGCGGCCTCCTTGAGACTTACCGCGTGATCCTTCCGGTGGAACACACCCAGGTCAAGCGCAAGCAGGAGAAGTATGAACGCTGTGAACCCGACAAATAGTACTATTTCGTTATCCGGCATCCGCCATCAATTATATGCTTGATCAATGCGGCGTGAAAACCACTTCGTCATGGCATCGAGACTTTCGCTGCTGATTTCGTGTGCCATGGGAAACTCATGGTATTCAAGCGATGTCCCTGCCGCTTCCAGCCGCTCTTTGATGATTCTGCTTGCCTGCACAGGAATCACTTGATCGAAGAGACCGTGTGCAACGAAAAACTCCGTGGCCCCCGATTCACGCCAATCGTAGTGTAAATGTGTTTCTTCAGCAAGATAACCGCTGTTAGCTGCGACACCGCGGAACATGCCGGGACGGCTGAGCGCCATGGCAAGGGACATAACGCTCCCCATGCTGAAACCGAGCAGGTACACATGTTCCTTCATAATGGGATAGTACTCCATCGCTTCGTTCACGAACGAGGAGAGGCGCTCAAAGCTTTCCTTGAAAAAATCAGGGTCCGGTTGGCCGGACTCACGAAAGTCATACCATTTGTATCCCCCCCACTCAAGCGGAAAGGGTGCCCGCACGCTGATTGTAAGCAGGCGGGAGTCGAGGTATTGCGAAAGTCCTGCCAGATCATGCTCATCCGCACCCAGGCCGTGCAACATGATGACGGTCGGATGCGTGTCGCCGGCCGGTGCCTCCGGTTCAATGGTGATGTGTTGAAGGGAAAATTGTCGGATCTCAGACATCTTCTGCAATTTGTGATTCACAAATCTATGAAAGGATCGAGCTATCTACAAATTGCTCACCTCCTCCCGTACTTCTCCTTGTACTTCTCATACAACATCGTGTGTTTGCTTGACAGATCAACCTTGCGTCCCTGTATGAACGCCGTTTCCACATGTGAGGTTATCTCCAACGGATCCCCTGTTGTGATTATCAACGTGGCATCTTTTCCCACTTCCAGTGAGCCGATGCGGTCGGCCACGCCGAAGATCTGCGCAGGGTAGAGGGTGATTGCTCTGAGCGCCTCTTCTTTCGGAAGACCGTAGGCTGCTGCGTGTGCAGCTTGATACGGTAGGTTACGTTCATGTGCGGCATCTCCTTCGGTGATGATGGCGAATGGAATTCCCGCTTCGTGCAGCTTCTTCGGTAGAACGAACGGCTCCTCGTATTTGTCGAACCTCCGCGAGGGCAAACGATGAATGCCGCCGGCCAACACCGGGATGTTGTGCTTCTTGAGAAGATCCGCCACCCGCCAAGCATCATGTCCCCCCTTGATAATGATGCGAACGCCTTCCTGCTCTGCCCATGCAACAGCAGCTTGAATCTGCTGCACTTCCCGGGCTGCAACAACAACCGGAATTTTTCCCTCAAGAACCGGAATCATTGCTTCCCAGCGCAAATCCGCTTTGTGGCGCGGCACCCCTTTCTGTGTTGCTGCCTTTTTTGCGGTCATGTATGCGCGGGCGTCACGGAATGCATCGGCAAGTTCCTTGAGTGATTTCTCGCGGTCTTTCTTCTGTTCTTCCTCGGACTTCGTTACCCACCACCCCCGGCTGACCGTCATCGAGGGCCATTGCACGACAAGGGCCGCCGGAGACTTGAGCGTCATCTCCTCCCACGTCCAACCGTCGCTCATCATCACCGCCGAGAGGCCGGAGATGAGCCCGCCTTGCGGCGACGTGACGAATGTAAGAATGCCGTTCGCCCGTGTCACCGGAATGATCTCGGATTCCGGGTTGACTGCAACCTGCGCGCGTACGTTCGGATTGACGCGCCCCGTTTCGTTGAAATCACGAGAGGCACGCACGGCGCCGATTTCAGTGAGACCGATGTAGGTGTCGGGACTGATGAGTCCCGGGTACACGTGCTTTCCAGCAGCGTCAATGACCTCGGCGCCGCGTGGTAATGTGCGCGTGGCTTCGATCGCGGTGATCTTTCCGTCTTCGAAGATGATTGTGCCGCTCTCAATCGTCCCGCCGCTAACAGTATGTATCGTTGCGTTGATGATGGCGATGGTCTTCTCCTGCTTCTTGCCCGGAATTTGGCCGGATGACAAGGCCTGCCCGTAAAGGAGGAAAGCAATAGCGGCGAGCGCCATGAGTCGAGTCATTGTGTTCATGTCAGAATCCTCCTTCAATCTCGTGGGGGTGGGGATGATCGACGTCGTCTCCACGTTTCGGCATTCTCGGACTGGTCGCGGGTCCGGATCCTTTCTTCGCCGCAAGGGCTTTCTGTACCAGCTCCGCCCGTTGACGCTGCACCTCTTCGTTCAGTTTTGCATCATCATCAAGATCAAAATATTTCCGTCCGTCAATCCAGGTCTGCTCGCATTTGGAATAGGTGGAGAGGGGACTGCCGCTCCAAATCACGAAGTCGGCGTCTTTTCCCGGTTGAAGCGATCCGACGCGGTTGTCGATCATCAACTGTTTAGCAGGATTGTACGTCACGAACTTGAGGGCTTCTTCTTCGGATACCCCGCCGTACTTCACCGCCTTTGCCGCCTCCAGGTTCATGCGCCGCGCGAGTTCGTCGCTGTCCGAGTTGAAGGACACAAGGACACCTTGCTCATGCATCAGCGCGCCGTTGTGGGGTATCGCGTCGTAGACCTCAAGCTTGTATGCCCACCAGTCGCTGAACGACGAGCCGCCGGCTCCGTGCTTCGCCATCACGTCGGCGACTTTATATCCCTCGAGAATGTGCTGGAAGACCTTGATGCGAAAGCCGAACTCTTCGGCAACGCGCATGAGCATCAGAATCTCGCTCTGTACGTATGAGTGGCAATGGACGAAGCGTTTGCCGCGTAGAATTTCAAGCAGCGTCTCGGCCTGCAGGTCACGGCGGGGCGGAATTCCCGTTTTCTCTTTCTCCCATCTCTGCCATGCGTGTTCGTAATCGAGCGCAGCCTGGAATTCGTCACGAATTATCTGCTCGACACCCATCCGTGTTTGCGGATAACGTGAAGAGAACCTGTCGCCCCAGTTGGATTGCTTCACATTCTCCCCGAGGGCGAATTTGATGGTGGGCGGGCACCCCTCAAACATCATCTCCTCCGGCAACGCGCCCCATCGGAGCTTCAGCATCTGTGCCTGTCCGCCGATCGGATTCGCGGAGCCATGGAGGATGTGAATGCCGGTCAGACCGCCGGCCAACGCGCGGTAGATGTCAATATCATCACTGTCAATAATATCTTCGATGCGGACTTCAGCAGAAACCGCCTGCCCCGACTCGTTCACGCCGCCGCTTGCCGCCATGTGCGAGTGCGCATCAAGCAAGCCGGGGGTGACATGTTTTCCCCGTCCGTCAATGACCAATGCACCGGCCGGAGCGGAGATGTTCTTTCCGACCTGAACAATCTTTCCCTTCTGAACAAGAAGGTCGGCGTTTTCGAGCTTTCCCTGCGGTCCGCTTGTCCAGATGGTGGCTCCTTTGACGAGCACCGCAGCCGGCTGCGCGGGTGTCTGCGCAAAACCGAATTCTCCCAGGGGGTAGACGGGAGGGAATGACGTCATCTTCACATCTTTGGGTTTGGATGTGTCAGGCTCGGGAACGTGTTGCGCTATCCGTGTTGCAAACCACGCAAACTGCCCGCCGTCCGACCACTCGCCTGTTCCGGCAAGGGAGTTCCGGCTTATCGTTGCCGTCATGCGAATGACGCCGGGATAGCCGATGGAATCTCCTGCAAACGAAAACGAGAGCCGGAGAAGTGAAAGCGATGCCGTGGTGAGTTTTGCTTCTTTCTTCTTCTTGATTGAGCCGCTGAGAGATTCCGGCTCACCTTTGAGAGTGAGGGTGACGGAATCAGCGCTCGTTTCTCCGCCGATGCTCAGAAGCCATGTGCCGCGCGGATCAATCTCCGGCAGCGTCTTGATTTCGTACCGGCTGCCATCGATCCAGCTTTCACGGATGATTGTCTTTTCGCCGAACAGGTCGCCGCTCGTGACGATGAAGTTCGCCATCTTTCCCGGCTCGAGTGAGCCGAGCTGTTTGTCGACACCGAAGAGTCTAGCCGGATGAGTTGTCAGCGAAGCGAGTGCTGCATCGGCCGGAAGCCCCCGGTCGACTGACTTGCGGAGGGCAGCGAGAAATGAGCCCGCATCCTTGAGCGTGGCCGAAGTAAGCGCCAATGTAACCCCGGCCTTGTTGAGTCTGCCCGGATTCTCCGGCGCCTCATCCCAATGGCGAAGTTCTTCCAACGAGAATTGCAGAGCGTCTTCGGGTGTGCTTACATCGGGAGCGTCAGGAAAGTTGATCGGAAGAATCACCTGCCGCCCTGTTTTCCTGACGGCATCGAGGCGGCGATATTCTTTGCCGCTTCCTCTGACAATGAGGTTCAGACCAAACTCTCTTGCCAGCTTGTCCGCACGCAACGCATCCAACTCGCTGTTTGTCTCAATCACGACAGGTGATTTTGTGGCAAGCATAGTTGCGAGGGCGGCGAGTTGCTTGTTCGCTTCGGGCCGCTGCAATGCCGGGTTCTTTGCATACGCGGCATGTGCCTTTGCGTACCAGTCGGCGTCATACAATGCCTGACGTATCATTGCAATGATTCCCATGAGGGAACCGGGATAGCCTTGGTGTCCTGGCTCGCCGGCAAGCTGGATGTGGTGCGCAACATTTTGTCTGACGAGAGCATCATTTGGCGACCCATCAGCCAGATTCACTACCGCGCTTTGCCCTTTGATGATGCCCCGTTGCGGCACGATCAATGCGGACGTGAAGCCTTGCGAGCGGAGTTTCTCGGCAGTCTTTTGGTCCGGTGCAAAGAGTTCGGCTGCGGAGTTGTGTGCCTGCACCATCTTGTTCCAGTATTCGGGGCCGCGCTGGGCTTCCTGCTCCTCCCGTTGCCGCGGTTCGCCCGCTCCCGGACGCGGAGCTTTCGGCACGCCATAGTCCGAGTACGAATCAATCAGGCCGGGGTATACAAATTGCCCCTTCAGGTCCCACACGCGTGCATCGGCGGGAACTGCTATACCTGTGCCCACGGCCGTGATGATGCCGTCGCGGATGACGAGAGTTCCTTTCTCTATTACCTTTCCCGGCGATTGTATAATGCGTGCGTTGATGAACGCATGCACCGCCGGAGTGTTTTGTCGGATTCCTTCAACGGGAGTGGTTTGTGCATGAGCGGCAAGCGCCGCACAGAGGAAGGCGAAGGCGAGCAGGACTCGCCCAAAGAGGTGTTGAAACATCGCGCATGCTCCGTGAGATTGGTTGGAAAATAAATGATGAATGAACAGCCCGGTGTACGGGAATTGCGGATTCAATGTAGGGAATGGGGGGAGACGAAGCAACGGCGGAGACTCATCAACGAAGCAACGTTTTGTAGGTTTCGAAGTCCGATTCACTGAATGTCACGAACCGGACTTCCTTCAAGCCGTCATTCTCATTGATGAATTTCTTTACCGTGTCGATTGCGATTGCGGCGGCCCGGTCGACCGGAAACCCGTAAATTCCCGTCGAGATCGAGGGGAAGGCTATCGTCTTGACCCCGTGCCGTATGGCGATGCTGAGAGAGTTCCGGTATGCGCTTGCCAGCAAATCATCTTCACGATTCCCGCCGCCGTGCCACACCGGTCCGACAGTATGAATGACATGCTTCGCCTTCATCTTCCCGGCTGACGTTATCATCGCTTCGCCGGTCGGGAGACGGCCGTGTGCAGCGACGTACGCTTTGCATTCCTCGAGAATCTGCGGGCCTCCTGCACGATGAATGGCGCCGTCAACTCCGCCGCCCCCCATCAGACTTGAGTTTGCGGCATTGACGATGGCGTCAACATCCTGCTGCGTGATGTCCGCACGGACGAGCGTGAGTTTAGTATTATTGATGGTGATGTGCATGGTTGATCTTCAATCCTCCGGCCTCTCACCCGCAGGTGCCATTTTCACGAGGCGCGGCATGAACTTTCCCAGAGGCTTTGCAAGATCGAGTTGCGCATTCATCACATCGTTGATATTCTTGTATGCCCACGGTACCTCATCGAGTCCCGCCGAAAGCAGCGTGACTCCCTGCCTCTCGAGGAACTCTTTTGTTTCCTTCCAGGTGTATGTCTTCTTCGCCTGCTTGCGGGACATGCGCCTGCCGGCGCCGTGTGAGGTTGAGGCAAGCGACTCCGCGTTGCCGAGTCCTTCAACAAGAAAGCCCGGCGTTCCCATCGAGCCGGGGATGATGCCCAACACCCCCTTGCCTGCGGGCGTGGCCCCTTTGCGGTGGACGATCACGTTACGCCCGCCATGTTTTTCGCGCCACGCAAAGTTGTGGTGGTTCTCCACTTGCTTTAACACGGGGTGCCCGAGGGCATCGATGATCGCCTCATGAATGAGATGATGATTGGCAGAGGCGTACTTGCCCATCAACTCCATTGCCGCCCAGTACTCCGCGCCTTCCTGGTCAACGTCGAGCCAGGCAAGATTGCGCGCCGCGCCGATGAGTTGGGGCTGCTTCTTTTTGGCAACGCGTGTATAATAGTCTGCAACGGATGCGCCTGTGCCGCGGCTGCCGCTGTGGGAGAGCAGCGCAAGATACGATCCTGCCGGAATGCCGAGCGTGTCCTCGTCAAAGACCATCTCGCCAAACTCCACAAAGTGATTTCCTGAGCCGGAAGTTCCAAGCTGGCGGTGAGCCTTATCCTTCATTTCGCGGGTAACGGGGGAGACGTTCCAATCCTCATCCATTACATCGTGCTGCTTCTTGATTTTCCATTCCGCCCCTACGCCGAAGCGGGTGTTCTCTTCGATTGCCTTCTTGTACAACTCTTCCTGCGTGCGGACGAGTTTCGGCGGCACGTCGAAGATTGTCATCATCATGCGGCAGGCGATGTCGACTCCGACGCCGTACGGAATGACAGCGTTATCCGTTGCCAGCACGCCGCCTATTGGCAGTCCGTAGCCCACGTGGGCGTCGGGCATCAGCGCGCCCGCAACGGCCACCGGCAGCGACGCGGCTGCTTCCATTTGCGCCTTTGCCTCGGGGTCGATGTCGGTTCCCCAGATTTTGTACTTCGGTTTGTTCATACTGCACTGTAACCATAAAGTCAGAGAATTGCACAACCCTTCCTGAAGCGCCTTTTGCCCGGTGAACGGCACTGGAAAACAAAAACCCCCGAACGCCGGGGGTTTCTGTGTCTCCTTCTCTCAGTGTCTTACCACTTCTCCCGCGCGAGCTTCCAGTTTTCAGGCGATCGCCAGAGGGCCGAGAGAATCAGTTCGCGCATGAACGTGAATTCCTTCGGAAGCCTGTCGTACAGCTTCGAGAAGAGTTCTTCGTGCGAGAGGACTTCCTCTTTCCATTCCTGGCTGTTGACAGACATGAGCTTGTCGAATGTCTCGCGTGAGATGTCGAGTCCTTCCCACGTCATATCCTCGTAGCGCGGCATCCAGCCGAGCGGGCTTTCGATGGAGTAGCCGCGGCCGTGCACGCGGTCGATGATCCACTTCAGCACGCGCATGTTCTCCCCGAAGCCCGGCCAGATGAACTTGCCGTTCTCATCCTTGCGGAACCAGTTCACGCCGAAGATGCGGGGCGGGTTGGGTGTTTCGCGTCCGAACTGCAGCCAATGATTGAAATAGTCTGCCATGTGGTACCCGGCGAACGGCAACATTGCCATCGGGTCGCGGCGCACGTTGCCGACTTGTCCCGCGGCCGCCGCTGTTGTTTCCGAGCCCATCGTTGCGGCCATATAGACGCCGAAGTTCCAGTTCACCGCCTGGTAGACAAGGGGAACAACCGAGCTGCGCCGACCACCGAAAATGAACGCGCTGATCGGTACACCGGCAGGATCTTCCCACCGTGGATCGATAGCGGGGTTCTGGTTTGCTGGCGCCGTGAAGCGTGCATTCGGGTGAGCGGCGGGCGTTCCGGTAGCAGGTGTCCATTCGTTGCCGCGCCAGTCCGTCAGTTTTGCGGGTGGCGTATCGGTCAATCCTTCCCACCACACATCGCCGTCGGGCGTCAGGGCGACGTTCGTGAAGATGGTATTTGCCTTGATGCTCTCAATGGCGTTGGGATTGGATTTTGCGCCCGTACCCGGAGCGACGCCAAAATATCCTGCCTCTGGATTGATGGCATAGAGCCGGCCATCTTCACCACGCTTGATCCAGGCAATGTCATCGCCGATGGTCGTGACTTTGTAGCCGTCGAGCGCCTTCGGCGGGATGAGCATCGCAAAGTTTGTCTTGCCGCATGCGCTCGGGAATGCCGCGGCGATATATGTCTTCTCTTTCTTCGGTGTCTCTACGCCAAGGATTAGCATGTGTTCGGCGAGCCAGCCCTGGTCACGCGCCATCACCGATGCGATGCGCAGCGCGAAGCACTTCTTGCCGAGCAATGCGTTGCCGCCGTATCCGCTGCCGAACGACCAGATGGCGCGTTCCTCGGGGAAATGCACAATGTACTTGTGATCCTTATTGCAGGGCCAGGAAACATCTTTCTGTCCGGGAGCAAGCGGGGCGCCGACGGAGTGAAGGCACGGCACGAATTCATTGTTGCCGAGAACATCCAGCACTTTCTTTCCCATCCGTGTCATGATCTTCATGTTCACGACAACGTACGGCGAGTCAGTCAGCTCGACGCCAATATGCGAGATGGGCGAGCCGAGCGGCCCCATGCTGAACGGCACAACGTACATCGTTCGACCCTTCATGCATCCGTCAAAGAGTTTGGTCAGCTTGGCCTTCATCTCCTTCGGATCCATCCAGTTGTTTGTCGGGCCGGCATCCTGCTTCCGCAGGCTGCAGATAAACGTCCTGTCCTCGACGCGCGCAACGTCACTCGGGTCGGAGAGGGCGAGATAGCTGTTCGGTCGCTTCTCGGGGTTGAGTTTCTTGAACGTCCCTGCCTTGACGAGCAGGTCGCACATGGTGTTGTACTCCTCCTCCGATCCGTCGCACCAATACACCGAGTCTGGTTTGCAGAGCGTGCGCATCTCGTCCACCCAGGCTATTAGCCCGGCGTTTCTTATATCTTTAGGGTTGATCATCAAAATCCTCCTGCAGTTTTAGAGGGGAAGCTGACTTGCGGCGGTTCGCTGGCCTGACCCGGCGTTCCCCGCGAACGGGGCCACGTAACCGTATTGTACGACTGCCGAAAAACTTCCGTGTGGTAGAAATGAAGAACTGTGAGTGCTACGGGGAGAATCGTTTGTGGTTCAAGATACGCCGATTTGACGAGGATTTCAAGGCGAGGAGGATACGGGAAACATTGGAGAATCTGTTGATTACCTTCACAACTGTGGGCCGTCACGGCAGACTCGAGCGACCAGCGCGCCGTGACGGAGTGTAGCGCAGATTTCTGTCACGGAGCTTCGACAGCCCGCAGTATCGGTGACAGCCAAGTTGAACGCCACCCCGCCACGTCATTCCGAGCCCGAAGGACGAGGAATCTGACATGCATTTCCAATTGATAATTGTCAATCGTCAATTGACAATTTGTACGACCGAATTCTGTCGTCCCCCATCAACCATCACCCATCAACAAGTCTTCACTCCCTCACCGTTTCCCTCGGTCCTCACGGCTACCGCGCGCCATGACGGAGTGTAGCGCAGTTTTCTGTCACGGAGCAATGATATTCCTCAGTATCCGTGACAGCCCAGGTTAGTTTAGCCAAGTTGTAAAATTTAATCTCCCCGGCTCTTGACTTTCGTTTTTTTTTTTTGTTAAACTAACAATAGCGACTGGCAATTTACTACTACTTGCTGAGGGAGTCATGGAAACGACCTGTTATCTCCCTGTTCCTGAACACGCTGCGCCACGCACAACCGTGATGAAGACCCGCTCATCCCGCTTTTCCTTCACACGGTGCAACATTCACGCCCGTTTCATTCCTGTCACGCCTTTCTCTGGGGGAACTATGATCAGCCGTAGAGCCGTTCGTATTGCATGTCTCACCGTTGCGTTGTTTCGGTTGTATCTCCCGGCGCACGCGAGTGAGCCCCGCACGCTGCAGAGCTTCGGCGTTGCCATGCAGCATGGCCTGCCGGTGTATCCTCTTCC
>CAZBWR010000047.1:0-31580 GCA_964495695.1 uncultured Chitinophagales bacterium
ACCCACCGACTGTCCGTCAACACCGGAAAAGATTCTCCAGAGCAGGGAAATAACAACTACGGCAGCTCCGAAAGAGAGTCCGCCGCGTAGGAAGTACTTCCTCTTGAGACGAATAGCCCGGGTCCGGACAAGCTCAAATGCCACGAAAACAACGGAGACAACAGCAACAATAGCGAATACGGAGAGTGCATAAGACGATACGATATCGCCTTCAAGCGCCAGCACGGTTTTGTACACAACCCAATTGCCGGCATTAAGCAGACCGCCGAGACTGATCCCGAAAAGGACAAGTCCCGCACTAATATGCTCGCGCATACCCATCGACGCCAGGATAGGAAGAACTATCGTCCCGACCATGATCACGGCACCGAGTCCGCCAATCGTCGTAAACAACAACGTAATGATCGCCAGCATAATCACCGCAACAACAAGGGGACTATCGCCCGCAAGCTCCGCACCCCGCCGGACAAAACTTTCAGCAACGCCGGCCTTTTGCATCAGAACGCTCAACATGCCACCGAACATGGAGATGATGATGGGGTCGGCGAGACGGATGGCGCCGTCCGCAATGACGGCGCGTGTCAAGTCTTCGAACGTCAGCTTCCCTGCGATCACTTCAATGAGTGCGATGGCGATTGCCATCAACGGCAACGCCAGAATTGCAGGCAACTTGCGGAAGAACATCAGCAGTGCTGCAATCAGAAACGTCGTTATGATCAGAATTGAGATTAGCATGATTCTGTTTGGAAACGACAATTACCCGCCCCGGCGTCTCTTTCTGAGACAACACAAAGTCGGGATGTCAGAGATTTGCTCCTTTACCTTTCAGGAGGCGCCGCAATGTTATTCCATCCACTTTGCGCGGAGCGATCCCCTCCCGTATTGACAGAGCCGCAGCAACTGCTGCAGCCTCGCCCATTGCCCTGCAGTTGGACTGGATGCGGACGGAGCTTTGTGCCTCGAATGAAGCAGAAAGACAGCGTCCGGCAACAAGAAGGTTCTCCACCTTCAGCGGGACGAGCGAGCGGTATGGGACTTCATGATACTCTCCCGGCGGGAGCTTCTTGAGATTGATCTTCCCTTCCTCCTCTTTTTCCCGATGAATGTCGAGCGGGTAGCAGTTGCGACACACAGCGTCGGGAAATTTTCTTCCCTCCAATACATCTTCAACTGTGAGATAGTACTCGCCACGGACACGTCTTGACTCGCGCACACCAACGAGCGGCGCCGTGAATACGAGATACGCATTCTGACAACCGGGAAGGTACCGTCTGCAGAAGTTCACATATCTCTGCGTGATCTCGCGTGACTTGATGACAGCTCGCGTAAGATGAAAGGGATTTGTCCCGTCGATGTCATGACTGATGCGGGGACAGTTGAACGCAAGCTCACCCGGACGGCCCGCCATACTGAAGCACTGGAAATAGTTGCCGTCCGATTCATGCAGCACACCATCCTCGACTGCCCTGCGGAACAGAGGCTCAAGTGTCCATCCTTTACCCCACACCATTGCAGTGTGAATCAGCGGGACATCCGTCCCTTCTGCGGTTTCCATCACATCGTAGCGGCCGAGGGATCGGAGGAAGTCACCAAGTTTCACTAAATCTATGTTGCCGAGATGGAACCGGACCGAGAAGGGCTGGTTTCTCCCCCCAGAACCCTCGCCACTCTCGCACGGGGCTCCCGCACGAAATGCAACATCGGCATCACCGCTGCAGTCGATGATGCGTTTTGCGAGAATCGCTGACCGGCCTGCTTTGTTCGCGACAGTGACGCCGACAACGGCATCTCCTTCCATGATCACATCCTCGACGAATGTGAAGTAGAGCAGGTCAGCGCCCGCCTCTATATTCATTTGTTCGAGTGTATGTTTCAGCGCTTCGGGATTGAACCACCCGCGGTTACCGTCCTTCCACACACCCGACTGTTTTGCCTCGTTCATGCGGCGGTTGATCTCCGCATCAATGCCCGCGTTAAGCGGAATGTTATTGATCTGGTTCGGCATCATCGGGGTGACCAGAGCGCCTGTTTGCGTGCCGCCGAGAAAGCCGAGTTGCTCCACAACCAGTGTTTGCATGCCTTCACGCGCCGAAGCAATCCCGGCAACCGCACCTGCAGAGCCGCCTCCTGCCACAAGAATATCGATCTCCCGCAGAATCGGGATTCGCTGTCCGTGTATGTCTTCACGTCTCAACATCTCATCCTACCCTTGCTTGATATCTGCCGGGACCCTTTGCCTTTACGGTGGAACGGCAGCGGTCGCTGCAGTACTTCACTTCCGTCCAGGTTTTCGCCCACTTTTTCCGCCACCGGAAAGGCCTGCCGCACACGAGACAGACTTTCTCCGGCAGGTTCTGCTTCTTCACTCCACGCATATCCTGCCTATCCTTTCACCGCCCCAGTAAACAATCCCCGCTCGAAAAAGTTCTGGAGAGCCAGAAAAACGATTAACACCGGTACGACCGCAAGCACGGCACCAGCTGCCACATACCTGTAGTTGTCTGCAAACGACCCGATCATATAGCTCAGGCCGACCTGCAGCGTGTACTGCTCGCGGCTCTTCAGGACGACAAGCGGCCAGAGAAAATCTCCCCATGTGCCGATAAACGTAAACAACGTCAACGCGGCGAGCGAGGGGCGCACCATCGGGAGCATCACGCTCCACCAGAGGCGAAGCGGCGAGGCGCCGTCCATAATTCCCGCTTCTTCGATCTCTTTCGGCACGGCGAGAAACGCCTGTCGCATCATGAAGATTGCGAAACCTTCAACCGCAAACGGCAACACAACGCCTGCGAGCGTGTCGGCGAGTCCCATCTTCAGCACGTTGGTATAGAGAGGGATGATGATCACCTCCTTTGGAATCATCATCGCCGCGAGCACAAGAGCGAAAAAGAGGCTGCGACCCTTGAACTGATAGCGCGCAAGCGCAAATCCCGCCAATGACCCGATGCCGACATTCAACACAACTGATGCAATCACAACAATGATTGTGTTGAACATGTACGTCCCGAAGGGGACGGCGTTCCACACGCCGCTGTAGTTTTCCAACCGTACTTCCGTCGGGATAATGGTTGGAGGAAGAGCAAACAACTCCTCCGATCCTTTCAACGACGTGCTCAACAGCCAGACAAACGGCGCAACGGAAATAAGAATCGCCGCAATCAACATCACATGCCGGGCTGTTCTGCCGAGATATTTCATATGACGTGGCGCTCCATGTACCGGACCTGCACCACCGAAAAACCGAACGTCAGGAGAAATATTACGACAGCAATTGCCGAGCCGTACCCCAGGTCAAATCTTTCAAATGCCTGGATGTAGAGATAGCTGACGAGGGTCTTGTTCGTCAGGGGTGTGCCCGGTATCAAGATGTATAACTCTGTGAACAACCTGATCGCTGCAGTCGCCGAAACCACAAACACAAATGTTATTGTCGGGCGGAGCAGAGGAACCAGAATGTACACAGCCTGCTGAAAGACGTTCGCCCCGTCCAGAAGGCTCGCCTCTTCTACCTCGTCCGGCAGCGCCGCAAGTCCTGCAAGAAAGATCATCATGTAGTACCCCGCCCCTCGCCAGAGAGTCACAATGGCCACGCTGACGAGATTGGTCGGATACTCCGTCAGCCAGAACACTCCTTCCATTCCCGCCAGGGACAGAAGATAGTTGAGAAGGCCGGTATCTTCTGTGAACATCCACCGCCAGATGATGCCTGCAATCACAATTGGAGTGACCACCGGCAAAAAAAGCCCCGCTCTGTACATTCCGGATAGCCGTCCCGCCCTCCGGACAAGGAGCGCAAGCGAAAGTGAAACAACAATCATTACCGGGGAAACGAGCACGAACAAAAGCGAGTTCAGCAACACCCACCAGAAATTCACATCACTGGCAAGGTTCCGGTAGTTCTCGAAACCGGAGAACCTCCCGGGATCGAAGACAGAGTATTCGAGCACGCTGTAGTACACAATCTGCAGCATGGGGAACGCAGCAAACGCCGCAAGAAAGAGCAGCGCCGGGAGACAAAACAGATATGCAGCGTAGCCCCTCATCCCGCCTACTGCACCGGTCCGGCGAGGATGTCGTTCCATGCAATTGCAGCAGCGTGCAACGCCTCTTGTGTCGATATCTTTCCGAGACAAGCATTCTGCACCGCTTCGCCGAACACCTCGTTCAGCCGGACATATTCCGGATGGCTCTTGTATGCGCTGAGCTGGCCGGCGTGCGGCAGTCCGGACGCTCCGACAATTCGGGCCTTCGTCTCCAACATCCCGTCATCATCAGAAAAGAACGGATCGTCCAAGGCTCTCTTCACTGACGGATATGTTGTGGTGATCTTACTGAACGCAGTCTGGTTTTCCGCGCTCAGAACAAACATGACAAAGTCGGCGGCAATCTGGGGGAATTTGCTTGATGCCAATACGGACAAGGCCATCGTCGCTAGTTCCTGCTTGCCTGAGGCTCCGACCGGGCTCGGAGCTATTCCGGTTGTTGCATAGACCGCCGGCGCATTCTTCTGCACACGTTCAAGGAAGACCGGTCCGGTTAGAACCATCGCCACCTGCCCAGACTGGTATGGCTCAATAATGCTCGTACCCCGGCTGATGATGGACTCGCGCGGCAGATACCCTTTCCTGTACAGTTGCACCCATTCATCAATCAACGCAATACCCCGTTCAGTGTCGAACGTGGCTCGAGTCATTGATTCATCCGTCATCGCAACTCCCTCCGACTCCAGCATGAGGGGAAGGTAACTGTCCTTGCCGATGTTCCAGAAGAGGGCGAATTTTCCCGTTCTGTCCTTATATGTCTTGATGAACCTTGTCAGAGCCGGGAATGTCTGCGGAACATCCTGCTCCGTCATTCCGGCGGTCTTCAACAATTCCTTGTTGTAGAAGAGAACATAGGTGTTAAGATACCACGGGAGCGCAACCAGGTTGCCCTCAACCGTGCATGAAGAAAGCGCATTCGGGTAGAAGATCGCGAGTGAATCCGCCGGCAGCAACCTCTGCATATCGGCAAACGCGCCCAACCGCACAAAGCGTGAGAGGAAATCAGTGGAAAGGTTGACAACGTCCGGCGCTTGACCGGCCGCCACCGCCGCAAGAAGTTTCTGTATTGCCGCATCGTACGGAATATCCACCCAGCGGACCTTCACGCCCGGGCGTGCTTCCTCAAACTTCTTGATGAGCGATTGAAAATAGGTATCGTACGTCGGACTCAGTTGCAGCGTCCAGAACTCGATGACTGTCCCGGTGTTCTTCTGCGCACAGCCCTGCATGAGAACGGGGGCGATGAACAGCAAGCCCGCCAGGAGTGCCGGAACAATCGGGGAACTATGGGGAACTAACAAACGTCGGAAGATAATCTTCACCCTCACTTCGTGAATGGATGCAAATTACAACCCGATGCTGATGCCAGCCCTCAGGTCCAGCATTTGAAACGTGCTCACATTTTCGAGGTCGAGCGCAAGAGTCGGCCACAACTCCCCAACGATCAGTTTGTAGCGTGCCCCGAATTGCAGCGTAAGCGGTGGAGCAATGAGGATGTTCAGATCGGCTCCGGCATTGAATCCGCCGCTCCAGTCCTCCTGTTTCTGCTCGGGGACGTTCGGTGTCGCTACGATTACCGGGCCCCACACGGCCGTGCCGCGGATCGTATCGGCAAAGGCGCTCCGGGTTCCCTTCCAATAGTAGAACCCGAATCCCGCACCTACCTTCAGCGTGCTCCATGAGGTCAGCCAAATGTCATATGTAATGTTTGCAGCAGCGCCGAACACTTCGAGGGAGGTCCTGAGCCCCTTGATCTTCCCCTGCACGGTATCCCGCTGCTGGCTGACCGAGTCTCTGCGTATCGGGCGTGTAATAAAGAACTTGTCTTCATTGCCGCGAGAGAATTTCAAATACTCAATGCTTCCGCTCCACACAGGACTTTCCTGAACGGGAGCGATATCGAGAGCGCCACCGTAGCCACCAAGGAACCTGTCCCCCAATGCCCCTACCGGCAGCAAATATGACCCGCGGGCAGTGAGAACTACACTTTTCTCCTGCGCATGGACGACAGCGACTGCTAGGATCAACAATATAATCGAGAGAGATTCTTTCATTGAGGTCTAGTAAAGAAAACTGATTCCAAGAAGTACAGACAATGCGCCGCTCAAGGGAACATCGTTGTATCCGAATTTGCCGGGTGTGGAAAGAACATGCACGTAGCGAACACTGGCGTCGAACGAGAACCCCTCGGCAAACAGATACCCCATCTCCACTTGTCCCGCAACGATGAGCGGGTTCCCTTTCTTGTCGGATGCAAAATTCTGGTAGCGGTACTCAAACGTGTGGTTTTGCGAATCAAACCGCTTCTGCCATTGTTCATCGAGATAGAGGCTTCTGGTAAAGAAGAACGCTCCACCCCCCAGCGCAGGCCGGACGATAAAGGACTCTGACAGCATAAACTCCGTGCCCACCGTAAGCATGATGGGAATCGCCTCCATGAACTGCACCGGAGTGAGTGTTGCGCTCAGCGACGGATTTGTTGTGAGATTTTCACGCACAATGCCGGAGTACCGTTCGTTCCAGAACCGCCAGTTCCAACGTGCCAGAGCCGAATCTTGATCTATTGAATAGCGTTCATACCCGCCTGACAGGTTGAGGTACACTCCTCCGCCAATTTGAAACCTCACCTCCGCCCCTCCCCCGAACGAAGTTGCCTTGGTCACGTGAATCCTCTTGCCGAGCGCGGCGCTGTAGTTTCCGAAGAACTGCACGGAGTGAATCTGCCCGAAGGCA
Source organism: uncultured Chitinophagales bacterium (assembly GCA_964495695.1). Classification (GTDB taxonomy): domain Bacteria; phylum Bacteroidota; class Ignavibacteria; order UBA10030; family UBA6906; genus CAADGV01. Next base: position 6,780 of record CAZBWR010000047.1, read on the forward strand.
CTTGAAGCGGCAACGAAGTATGCCAAAACCAGGGTCCTGATCCTCATATCATTCCACCATCATTTGGAGGGTGAATCGGAGAACATTGCCGAGACGGCCGTAATGAGCGAGTGCGAAGTCCGCAGTCACCGGCACGGAACCCTTGGTCGAGACACCGATGCCCGCGCTGAAGGTCTCCTCGTCATACAGGAACTTGTAACCTCCCCGGAGAAACACCGTGTTTTGCCAGCCGACTTCAAGCCCGAGATTGATGCGTTCGTCGCCGTCACTCGGATGCAGCGCTTCGACCGCCGTCGTCACTTTCAATTGTTCGTCATCAAAGACTTCGGCAGCAAGTCCCATACGCAGCGATGCAGGCATCTTGAACGGGTCATTCCGGTACTGGGCGTTGGTACCGAAGTTCTGCATCGAGGCTGCAAGCCGGAGAGACCCGAGCCCCGTGTAGTACAACACGCCGCCATCGAACACGACATTGCTGGCGGAGAACACATCAATCCCCTCGCGTACATACTTTGCCGTAAGTCCGAAAGCGAATTCCTCCGTGAGGCGGCGGGAGAACGTGAGACCAGCCGCCACGGCACTCGCCGAAAATGTCCCTCGTACTTCATACACTTGCTGGCTTCCCGTTGGGCGCACAGTCCGGATCATTGTTCCGTAGTCAAGCAGGATGGCACTTGCCGAAATGACACCAATCGCCGAGCTGAATGAATAGCTTGAGGCATAATGTTTCGTCTCTGCAAACCATGGGGCATACGATACTGAAAGCGAATGCGTCGCGGTCAGGAATCCTGTTGTTGCGGGATTCGAGAAGACCCCGGCCGAGCCAAGGTCCGCTAAGGCGATTGAAGCTTCTGCCATTGCAGCCGAGCGCGCGGAGACAGGAAGCTCAAGAAAAACAAATCCCGCAGTCGCATTCTTTTTGAATTCCTGTCCGTATGCTCCGACCGCGATCAACGCACAGAAGAGTGCCAGGTATTTCGAGATGTGACGTTTCATCGTATGATGGCAAACTTGCCGATTTTAGTTCCTGTGGGAGAGTCGATATGATAGATGTAAACACCCGACTCGACGAACTGGCCGAAATCCGTAACCTGATTCCAGACGGCAATACCTCCCGCACCTTGGGTCTGGTTGATAGTGGCAACAAGATCACCCCGGATTGTGTAGATGCGGATGGTGCAGGGGTTCGGAACATTCACAAACTGAATCTCATCCCCCGTGCTCGGTTGCGCGAAACCTGCGCGGCTGACGAACGGATTCGGGACAACCACTATGTCATTCGTGTTGGGAGATGGCGCCGTCGTTGCCTTGAATGGCCGTATCATTCTATTCGCAAAGATGGAGGATTCAAGTGAAGGAACACGGTTCGAGCCCGTCTCCGGGAAAATTGCCGTGGAATTTGGTGTCCAGCGTGACCGGCCGCTGTCGAACGCAGTAAGAGCATAGTAGTAATTAACGCCAAGTTTTACGCTCGAATCACGGAGCGTATATCTGGTTCCATCAAAGTACTGCGTGTTCCCCTTTGTAATGGTGGCAAGCGTATCCCAAGGGCCGATTGGAAGATACGTCGAACGATAAAGCCTGTATCCGACCAGATCCGGAATCCCATCGTCCGGATCGGGAAGACTCTCAGTCTCCGTTCCCCATGTTATGATGTTCGCAATCGACCGGGCATTCACCCTGTCATAATCAATGCTGAACGCAGGAGCCGCGGGGGGATCGGGATGATTGTATTTTCCGGAAAGCCGCTTCTGTTCGTACGTGAAGCGCGCCTTTTCCATGGTTTGATTGAAAATGTTGAAACCGAAGCCGGGCGCCGAGCCGGCAAAGCGCGAAACGGGAGTGTTGCGGTCAACGGCATACCGGTAATCAACTCCATCAACTGCCTCGGCGAGTGCGACAACAACCGAGTCGCCCGGCAGAATGCGCCACGGACCGAGGGACATCATTGACCACATGCGCGCACGTTGCATGTAGACGGAGTCGAACGAGTTGGAGACAAAGTTCGTCGCCCGCGCGGGATTGGAGATGACCTGATACTCAGACTGATCACCGCCGATGCCGGTAAAGGGGCCACTCAGGTCTGTGGCAGTAGCCGCCGCCCACCCCCAGCCGTTGACCCGGGTGGCTTGGCCTGTTGAATCAGGAGTTGAGTAGAGCAAACGGACACCCACATACCCGGGGGCAAGCCACTCCCCGGAAGGATTGCCGGTCGTATCATTGATGGGACCGAGAAAGTCCGAGAAGCCGAACTCCTCATTTGCCTGCGGCGTATCGCGGAAGTTTCCTGCGCGTCCGTACATCATCCGGCGGGACGGGTCGTAAAAAAGCCACGTGTTATGCGCTCCCGCGGGCCGTGCAGGAAACAACACGTTCCATGAGCGGGAATTGGCATGCATGGCATAGTTCAACAGAAGATAGAATCCGTACAACGTGTCCGGCACATCCCGCCCGACAGCGCGCAGCTCGGGAGAGATGTTCTTGAAGACGTATTCGGTGATGACGTAATTCTCGTTACGGCGTGAGCCGCTCCATTGATGCAACGACCGGTTTACGCGCAGCGGGAGCTGCCGCCTGCGGTCTTCCTCGTTGGTATAGCTAAGGTTGTATTCCCATGACGTCTCTATCACTTCTTCTCCCTCATCGGGGTTCGCCCGGAGCCAGTAGTTCTCGCCATTCTTGTATTTGAAGCGGTGCTTCGTCACACGGTACTTCGAATTCGGCTCATTGGAAATGGTACCCGCATAGATCGACCAATCCTCAACAACGATAATGCTGTCGCCGAATTTCTTTGCACCCACCCAGAACCCTCCTGTTGCAAGATGCGATGCTGCGCCGCCAATATTCTCCTGGACCCATGTTTCTTCGAAGCCGGGCCAGTCGAGTCCTATGCCTCTCCTCGCCCAGTTATTGAAATTAGGCCCTATCTTTCCGAGCGAAACACTGTGCCACAACATTCCTCTGCTGAACACCTGCACGGATGATTCAACCTGTGCGCCGGCCTTGCCGGAGAGCAGAAAACAAATAATCAACAGATACGATCGTTTCATTTACAGTGCAACTCCAAGCGTGAAAAACACCTGTCGCGGAATATTCCGGTAGGTTCTGTATTGGGCAACGACGTGACTCAGGCGCAACGGATCGTTCGCAGGATCCATCAGCGTGACGCCGTTCTCGACCCAGTTGCTGATGTCGTTCGCCACGTCCATCGGCGTCAACCATTTGTTATTGAAAAGATTCATGACACGGACGCCGAGCGTAAGACCCAGCCCCCCAACGTTGAGCGTGCGAATGATGTTGAGATCAACACTGGACTCCAAAGGATAGCGGCGGTTGTTCACGACGTCACGCAAATCATACTGCGTGACGTAGGTAAACGGTGTGCCCGATTGGGCGGTATACGTCAAACTCCAGACGCTACGCTCGAACGGACGAATGCCGAATAAGCTGATTCCCTCTCCTTCATCCAGCTTGAGTTGGACGAGCCCCCGGAATGCGTGTGTGCGATCGCTTGAGGAGAGAAACTCGCCGGTAAAGTTATCCCGCTGATAACGCGGCGCGTTGTCAGGAAAAATAATCTGGGGTCCGTAGTTACCCGCAGTCGTCTGCGAAAGGTTGTAGCTGAGCCTGTACGACCAGCGGCCGATGGATATTTTTTCAAACTTGACCTCGAGTCCGATGGTCGAGCCGAAAGCATTGTTGGCAAACGACGTGTAAAGATAGAGGCGGCGATTGTCCACCGTTGACGCATTTGCATACCGGTTCAGGCTTCCCGTGAGAGCCGCATAGCGCAGCAACCCGATCTGGCTCACACGATCGTTGTAATAAACCGAGAAGTCGATACGGTGATTAACATCAAGGACCTGCTGCAAGCCGAATTCGTAGTTGATGGTCTTCTTCGGCTCAAGATCAGGGTTACCCCTCCCGATCCATCCCGACTCGGTGCGTTGGGAAAGCGCCTGGCTGAAAATCGGCATCGAAGTGAAGTGTCCGTACTGGATGCGGAACGCCGTGTTCTCGCCAATCGGGAACGAGACACCGACACGCGGCAGCAGCACAGTCTGCGTTTTTGACGGAACGGTGGCCGGATTTCCCCTGTCGCTCACCCCGCCGGACGGGAATTCTCCCTGATAGAACGGGTTGAATGGATCCGCAGCAACAGGCGTCTGGAAGTTATACATTTCGCCCCTCAAGCCGATATTGGCCACCATGCTCTTGAATTCCATCTTGTCCTGAACATAAAACGAGGCGCTGACGGGATAGGCGCGGTAGTACTCCGCGAAACCCGATCGGGTCACATACGTGTTGGCGAGAAAGCTCGAATTGACGCCGTTATTGATCATATCCCAATAGTAGAGCTTGAGCCCTGCTTTCAAGAAATGGGAGGTCGTAATCTGATTCGAATAGTCGGCGGTAAGACCCCAGTTCTCTGTCCGGTTATCCTGATAATAATTCGTGCTGAAGTTGAACAGCGAGCGAAAGTAACTTGACTGCCACCACGCTCCCGGCTTCAGCACCTGGCCGCGTGGATCGTTCAAGCTGTCGAGGCGGTCACGCTCGGTCTCGTATCCGGTCAGGTACTCGTACGGAAGTTCATACTTCTCTGTTTGGTGACTGAGCGTGGTCTCGAAATATGACCTGTCGTTTATTGCCCAAACCCAGTTCAGCGTTTGCGAGACAGTCCGCTCGTTCCGGACGGGATCAATCTTCACATAGTATTTCGGCGAGGCTCCGGGCGGGGTGAATGCGAGTCCCGACCAGCGGATATCATCCGAGCCGGACCAAATTCCGCCGCGGTAATTCTGGTACGTCCCCGTGAATTTGAATTTGTGATTGGGGATGGGAGTGTACGTCAGACTGAGAATGTAATTCTGAAAAATCTGATCGCGCTCGGCGGTCGGCAGCCGCGTCGGGTTCTTTCTGTATTCACCGGAGAAGAAGAACTTGAGAAGATCGGGATTCCGTCCCAGCGGTCCGCCGATACCCCAAAGGTAGCGCGTGTACCAGCCTTTTCTGTAGTCGTAGACACCGAGCGGATTGTCGTCAGACGGCGTGTGGTTTCTGACCCATACGCCATGCGCCCACGCAATCTCACGATTCACGATTTCATTGTATTGCCTGAGAGCATCCTGATCGCCTTGATCAGCCCGGCGCTTGAGATCGGCGTACCGCTGATCGAGCCCGAGGTCGGTGATTACCTGCCCACGTTTGGCATGCCATGCCTCGAGAGTTCCCCATTCACGCCATTCGTAGTTGGAGCGGTCGTAGAGATACGGACCGAAATGATATTGTCCGGAAGGACGGACTTCAACCCGCAGCTCGCCCTTGAGCGCGGAGGTCCCCTCCTTCGTCACAACTTTTACAACCCCCGCCTGCGCCTCGCCATACTCGGCGGTGAAACCGCCGGAGATGAGCTGCACTTGCTGCACGGCAATCGGGTTGATATCGTACTTGTACGAATTATTAGCCTTGTCGCTGCCGAACGAGCCGGGGGCACTTGTCGAGGAATTTACCTGGGATACACCGTTGATCTGCACATTAACTTCATAGGCGCTTGATCCGCGAACAAGGAAATTCCCCTGCGCATCACGCTGAAAGCTTGCCGAGAGGTCGATCACGCCGCGCAGGCCTTCGGTGGCAATGGAGCTGATTTCCCTGTTGTCGAGAGTCGTCGACGTCGAAGTTTGATCCTTTACAATCTTCGGACGCTCGGCAACAACATTCACTTCCTGCATCTCGACTGCGGCATCTCCCAGCCGGAAGTTCAACTCCGTTGTTCTATCAATAAAGACTTCGACGTTGCGTTGAGTGACTTTGTTGTAACCGAGCATCGAAGCGGACACGGCGTAAACGCCGGGAGACACCTTGAGGATGACAAAGCGTCCGTTGATATCCGTCGTTGCCCCGAGTCGTTCACCTTCTACAACCACGTTGACACCGATGAGGGGCTCGCGTGTACGCTGATCGAGGACGACACCACTGATCTTGCCGGATTGCGCCTGCGGAAACGCCACAGATCCAACCAACAGCACAAGAATGAGGAGGGTAAGCAATCTGTTCATGGGCATAGAAAAAGGAGGCGCCTGCACGCAGGCGCCCGTCGAATGTTATTTCATCAACATCATTTTTTTAGAGAGTGATACACTTCCTGCAGTCAGCCGGTAGAAATACACTCCTGAAGCCAAACCGTCCGCCGAAAACATCCGGACATGTTTGCCGGCTTCGAGCCGTTCATCAACAAGCGTTGCAACTTCCTGACCCATCGTGTTTGTTACGACAAGCCGGACCGGCGAACTCGATGGCACCGTGAAGCTGATCGTCGTGGTTGGATTGAATGGATTGGGATAGTTTTGTTCGAGTTTGAAGTCCGCCGGCAGCCGTCCGCCTTCGCCGACGCTTGTCGTGCCGTACCGGAAGACATAGACTCTCTTTTGTGTAGCATCCGGAACGTATGCCTGCAGCGCGCTTGGTGTCAACGCTACATCAACGGGGTTGATCAAGGGAGCGCCGTTCGGCACGGGGTTCACAACGCTGTTGCTTGAAGGCAACTCATACATCTCGCTCGCAAAAATCCCGCTTGAAACATCGAAGCCCTTCACCCAGCGCCGCGTCGAGTCGTTGCCGGCAACCCAGAGAATTCCGTTCCGGTCAACCGTAATGCCGTACGAGATTGATGAGCCGAGACTGAGCAAGCCGAAAGGATCCTGCACGCGCGTGCCCCGGTACCCGCCCGGATTCGTAACCTGCCTTCCACCGGTCCAAATGGCGATGCCACCCGTCTGTTGCGTGTTCGAGAAAGAGTTGCGTGACGTAAACCACGCTTTTGTCGAATCATCGTAGTTTGCGGTCGGATGGACTGCACAATCACGGATAATATCGAAACCGGCATTTGCAGGTCCACCGGGTTCTTGTGTGTATGTACCGCTGATCCAGCTTCCGCGTGCCGGAGGCGAAAATCCGTAGCGGAAATTGTAGAACCGGATCGTTGTGCCGAAGGAGATTCCAGTAAACCCAATCGTGTCTTTCGTTAGTGCGATTCCGTGATGATACGTTCCGTGTCCCGCTGAAGTCGGAACGGAGTAAAACCCGTAATGCTGACGCTGCGCAGTGTCCCCGGCCGGATAATAATACATCGCCCCGACTGTGTTAGGGGCGGACCGGGCAAAGGCAACGCTGGCGTTCACAAGAATGTCAGTTCCTACGGACGCGATTCCTCTCAGGCTGCCGATGTTGCCTGTCGTTCCGGTATCTCCCAGCGCATAAAAGTCGACCATGCGCGTAAGTGTTGTGGCGTTCGAGTCCGCATAGTAGATGGCGTTATGCGCAGCAGCGTCTGTCAAGTTCGAAGAGAGAACGTATACCCTCCCCGTGCTCGTAACGGTGCAAAAATAGGGGCGCACAAATGCTGTGTCACTGGCGGGGAACGTCAGTGCGCGGACATAATTCCATGTTGCCTGTGCCTGCGCATCGGCAGAAGCCAGCAGAGCAGCGGCAAGGGCACAGAACAAAACAGTAGCTCTTTTCATTTCTTCCTCACGTGGATGAATACATACGTGTGTCTCCGCGGAGGCGCCTGCCTCCGCGGAGGACACTGACATCACTTCAACAACATCATCTTCTTCAGGTTTACAAACGGCTGTCCGCCGCCTACCGGCGATGCTTCGATGCGGTAGAAGTAGACACCACTCGAGACCTGCGAACCATCCTGATTGCGGCCGTTCCACACTGCTGTGTACGCGCCCGCATTCTGAACGTCATTGGTCAACTCGGCTACGCGTTGTCCAAGTACATTGTAGATACTCAGGCTGACACGTGCCGCCTCCGGTAATGAGTACCGGATGGTTGTTGTCGGGTTGAAGGGATTCGGGTAGTTCTGCATCAGCGCGAACGCGGTCGGCACTTCCGCAACCTGCTCTTCAACATCCGTCAACGACCCGTAGAACTGGGCAATTCCGCCCGTTGTACTGGCGACCCATCCGGTGGTGACGTTTCCAACCCGGACCATGTTAAGGGGACGGAGCGATGCGCCGATGGTGCTGGTGTACTCGGAACTCCATGTGAGACCGCGGTCTGTGCTGCGATAAATCATGTTGCCGCGTGGAATCCAGAAATCAACTCCTGCACCGGCAACACCGTAGATGCCACCGCTGCCGGCAAGCGTCACATCAGTCCAGGTTGTGCCGCCGTCGGTTGAACGGACAACAGCACCTGTATTCGATCCTGCCACGCCATATTGCGCGTCATTGAACCAAACCGCGTAGCTGTTCGCAAACGAAGTCGCTGCCGAGGTCCATGTGGCACCGCCATCCGTTGTACGATAGATGCGGCTGTTGTTGGTTCCGAACCACCACTGGTTTGCGTTCAACACGTGGAAAGAGTTGATCCATCCAGCTTCAGTACCCTGCTGGACGGGTTCCGTGGCAATGCGTGACCACGTTGCGCCGCCATTTGTAGTGCGGAGTATTGTCCACGTGCCTCCGACCGGATCACCTTGGGCAATACCATTATTTGCGTCGAACATGTGCACGGCGTTAAAGAACCCGCCGGGCTGCTGATAGACGGTATCCCATGTTGCACCGCCATTGGTGGTGCGGAACAAGTACGCAACAGTGGACGGCGTGGAGCCGAGGACAGCCCTGTTTTCATCAAGGGCTGTGATGCAATGAACGTTACCCGTTCCGATTGCACCACCACCAACCGACTGCCAGTTCGTGCCACCGTTCGTTGTGCGGAGCACAACGCCGCCGTTGGCGCCGATCCAGCCCTTCATGGCGCTCAGGGCCTTGACACTGCGAAGGCTATTCGTCACACCGGAAGTCTGCGCGGTCCAACCGGCGGGCGGTGTGATGTCCACCGCTCCCACGATATCAAACGGCATGTCCTGAATGCTGTCAGGTGCCGCAGCCGGATTACCCGCGTCCCAAAGATCCTGCCATCCGGAAGGTGTTGCGACCCCGTATTGGCGGCCATTCCACTCAGGCAAGCCGCGGCGTCCCACAATTGTCACCGACGGCGCGAAGTGAGCGGCGCTGGCGGTGATCTGTGTCTGCCAATCGAGCCAGTAGGTCCCGGGACCCAGCGTTGTGTTGATGCGCAGAGTATTTTTCCAGATCGGCCGTGTGGTACCGGGAGTTGACCCGGGGACCGGATACTTGCTGTTAAAGATTCTGTAGAGACCCGAGAATACTGACGCCCCGAGCCTGTTCGTCAACGTATCGCCAAAGACAACCGCGCTGCCGAGTGTATCAGGCATGCCGTTCCAGATGCGTACGTTCGCCGCAATGAACGGACTTGTCACACCGGCGTTACCGGTTTGATAGGCATACGTGAATATGCTGTCAATCCGCCATGTTTGTCCCGGAGGTACGGTGAAATTGTCCGCAAGGCGGAAGCGAGTTGTGGTGGTAATACCCGCTGAGAAGCCGGCAACTGTGTTGGATTGTGTAGTATCACCGGACGGATTCTGGACTTCACTCCAATTGGTTCCTGCCGGAGCCGATACACCTCTCTTGCTCACGGGACCGGTCGAGAGGCCGCCGTTGCTGTAGATAATGGCCGGAGGAGCGGCAATACTAAAGGAAACCGATCCAGTATCATTCGACCTGTTGATGTCATTTGCAAGCATAGTCCATGCACGGACGACGTGCGAGCCTGCCGGTGTGTTCGGCCACTGGAATGTAAACGTATCGCGCGCGGCCGGTTGGAGTATGCGGGCATTATTCAAGGTACCCTGAACAACTCCATTCGCGTCCCAGCGGACCTGATATGTTGTCTCGGGTCCGGTACCGTAGTTCTGGACTATTGCCCTGAAGCGCACGGTATCCGCATCCGCTACAGTGGTGAAGAGGAACGTTCCACCATTCACGGGAACATCCACAACTGTTCCTGCGTGACTTACGTTGGAGTGAATTGCATTCGAGACATCCTCCGCTGCTCGCAGGTCATCACCGATTGCGGGTGCAGCATCCTCATCACCGTTGCCGCCGTGCACAGGTGCCTCAGGAGCGGTTTGCCGGTTCAGGGATACAATGCCGAGGTCGCGATTTGCGGTCGCCGTTCCCGTAACAAAGAAATGATCAACCCACACATTATCAGAGCTGTTACCCTGCGGGCCGCCATCGACAATGTAGTAGTTGACTGCAATGTAGATGTTTTGTCCGGAGAAAGGTGCCAGGTTGAACCCGAACCTGTGCCACGAGCCAATCGGTCCGGGAACCCTGAAGTACCCGATTTGGGTCGTGAAGTCAGCCGGGTTGTTTCCCGTTGTTGAAACAAACACCTTCAATGAATCGGGATACGTGCCGCCGATCGAGCCCGAATAGAAGTACAGGCTGTCAAACGTTGCAGCATTGATCCGTGGACTGATCAACCAGTCGTTGATCAGACGTGTGGAATTCGCGCTGTTGAAGTTGTCGAACCAGAAACTTCTGCCTGCTTGCGGCATCACCGAGCCGCCACTGGTGAAATTCACCTGCTGACGGAACGACCACGCTGTATCAATGGGGGTGGTGGGAGTATTTCCGTCAACATTCACCACACGCCAGCCTGGCGGTCGAATTGTATCAGCAAATGTTTCCTGCCAAATGATATTGGTGGGAAGGATCTCAAACATGAACGGCGCGGAAGAATCATTTGCCGCGTTGACATCGCCAGGCAGAATTGTCCATGCCCGCGCTACGTGGATGCCTGAAGTCGGGGTAGCCCAATTCAGCATCAGTGTATCATAGCCCGCGATGGCAAGAGGCCGGCTATTGCTGACTGGAGTCTGTGCAACGCCATTAATCGACCACCCGACCTGATACGTGTTCTCGGTGAAGCCCCCGTAGTTGGCAACCCGCGCCTTGAGCATCACAGAGCCGTCCTCGGGGTTATGGACAAGCTGAATTCCGGGGGCTTCGTACGACGCGCCCGGCAGGTTCAATTCGAGCGAGCTTTTCCGGGCGCGCTCGGCTTCTGCACTTCTGCTTACAACATCGTCTCCGTTCATGGCAAAGGGTCTGGCCGATGACGGACGGAAAATGTTCGCAACACCGATATCTCGGACAGCCGTCGTCAACTCCAGCTTCACGTCGTCCAGATAAATGGTCTGTCCGTCGTTATCCTGATGATCGAAGGCAATGAACAATGGTCCGGCAATGCCCGTGATGTTCGTCTTGAATTTGCGATAGACAGTTCCGTAAATGTTCGGATTTGTTGTCGTGTCCGCAATCGGACCTGTGTAGCACTTGTAAATCGTCTGCGTGAAGCTGCCGGGCAGACTATCCGTTGTGGATATTTTTACATACACAGTGTCCGGAGGAAATGCAGAGGTAAACGCACGTCGCACCCAGAAACTCAACTCATAGATGTCGGTCGCTGAGGGAACATTTACTCTGCTCGTAACAAGCAGTTTGCTCCCGAGCGTCCCGGGGGGCTGGTAGCGGTTATACGCGTGGCGAGTACCGCTGAACGGGGCGTTTGTGCCCAGACGCCATCCGCTATCGCCCGCGGCAATGTACGTTGACCATCCCGCTGGCGGGAATGAGGGTCCTTCGAACTGCTCAAACAGCAACTGTCCGGGAGGAAGCGGCAGTTTGAGTGTCGATGCTGCAATGCCGTTATTCCCGATCAAATAAAATACGGTTACCGAATCGCCATGTACCTTCACATCGACATCGCCTGACGCGTTAGAGTTGGCATTTGCGCTGAGTCGGGCAGTCGTGTCGATATAAGCCGCTGCTGCGCCGCCGCCTGTTACTTCGATCAAGCGCGCGCCTTCCGTATTGCCGAGCGTTCCGCCGGCCCTGCTCGAAGGAGCTATCGCAAGGAACTTTCTCGACCCGACGGTGAAATAGTGAAGGTCACCGGTGGAGACGCCTGCAATAGCCGACTCGATTGAATCAATCTTGACTCCGGAGGTGTTTACCAGATCAACCTTGTTCATCGAAGCAAAGCGGCTGATCCAGGCGTTTCCGCCTGGCGTGACTTGTGCAATTCCTGCTCCAGCCTCTTGTCCCGCAATTGCTATTGGCGTGCCAAGGGTAAAATTCGCGCCATCCGTTGTTGTGAAGACCTGAATGACGGAGGCTGCGTTGTTGCCGCTTGCGTAAATGACCGTGCCGTTTCCTGACCCTGCGACATCGAACGCATCACCGAGACGAGCTGTTCCGGCCCTTCCTGAAAATGCCAGGGTCGGCGTTGCGGTTTCATTCTCCCAGCGGTAGATCTTGAACGTCGTGTCCGCTCCGGAATTCAAAACCAAATTCGTGGCATAAATTACGCCGGCGGACGTAACCTCGATATCTACTATCGGCAATGTTCCGCCTGTAACAATCCCGGTGTTAAGTGAATCCAACAGCGCCCCTGTTGCAGCACTATGGACATAGATCTTGACACCGAATGTCCTGTTCGCAACAAGATAGTGGTCGGTTACGCGATTGTACGCAGCGCCCCTGTAGGTATCACCGGTGATCGGGTAGTGAGTCCCGGCCGCCGCATCAACCCGCCAGCGTTGTGTGAACAGCTGCGCGTGAGCGAACTGTATCATCACAACTGAGAGCGCTAGGAACCAGAAGAATCGCTTCATGGTGGTCTCCGTTATTGTGCGTGATTGTATTGGGTGGTTTGGTGGTGTTGCAATGAACTGCATCAAGCTGCGTAAGTACGTTGTGAACGTGCCTGCCGGGGAGCAGGCTTGAACAAATCATATAACACAAGTCCGACGGCACCCAGTATAACACCCTCCGCCTGCAATTGCGAAGTAACGATGTGTACCGCCTCCGCCGGAATGCTCAGCAGATCTTCGCTGACTTTCTTTTGCACACGGTCAAGCAGGGTCGAACCATTCTCCGTCAGCCGCCCTCCCAGGACTAGTAACTCGGGATTGAGAGTATTGATCAGATTGATACACACAATGCCTGTCAGCAACGCAACCTCCTCGAGAAGCTGGCTCGCCAGTTTTTCCCCCGCGTCGGCTCGTTCCAGGATTTCTTCTAGGGTTACTTCCTTCCGGACTTTTGCTTTGACACGGTACCGCTCACAAATAACTGCGTTCGAGAGAATCTCGCCGTAGTCCCTTTGGTTGGAGTAGAGGATTGGAAAGAACTCCTTCCCCGCCGAACCGAATCGAAGTTCGTTGTACCCCACCTCACCCGCGCTTTCGGTGATACCGCGATGGAGTTTACCGTCGATGATGATACCCACCCCTATACCGGCACCAATCCAGAGGAATACCTGCTCCCAAGTGTTTCTCCCCGCACCGAAGAGAAACTCGGCAAGGGTACGCGCCTTTACGTCATTGTCCACATATACCGGGACGGCGAACTTCCGGTGGAAGTACGAGCGGAGATTTATCCCCTCCCACCCGCGCAATGTATCAGCGAGCTTGACAACACCCTGCACATGATCAATGAGTCCGGGCAGCCCGATACCGATGCCGACGCAGCGATTGAGATACTCCGGCGATGAATGTGAAAGATCCTTGATTGATTGGCTGATAAGGTCGAGTACATCGGCTGCCGGCGTTTTAACTGCATACGAGACTGTATCGTTGGTCAGAATTTTCGCGTTCAGGTCCGTGATTGCGATGATGGCATCCGTCCGCCGGATATCCACGCCGACAACGTACCCGGCTTCCGCGTTGAAGCGCAGCAATTCACGCTTTCGTCCCCCGCGCTCCGATGAAGCGGCTTCGCCGACAATCTCCAGAAATCCCCCCTCAAGAAAGCGGTTGACGATTTCCGAAACCGTCGGCTTCGATATCTGGCAGAGCCTCGCTATCTCTGTCCTTGATATGGTCGAGGAATCGCGCACGAGACGCAGTATGCGGTATTCGTTCGGCTCATCGAAGAACTGGCTGGCCCTGTTCAGGCTTTTCCACATGGTGAGTCCGTATTGTGGAGCCTCTTCACCCGGCTAATCTTCGGTAGGACTTTTCTCGTACACACGCCGGGTGGATTCGTACTTCAGGCGATGGTTTGTTAGCTTACCTAACGAACCAAATATATTGAAGTCACAGCGGCGAGTCAAGGATTATTTATCTGAGGAGGATAATCTTTTTTGCGTAGGTAGATCCGGGGGTTTGAAGGCGGACGAGATACAAACCCGAGGCGAGTCCGTTGCCATCAAATGGCGTGCTGTGCAAACCTCGGTCGAGCGTCCCATCGACTAATGTCGAGATATGACGACCCAGCGTGTCGAACACATCAAGTTTGACTTGAGTGCTGGAAGGGAGAGAAAATCTGACATTTGTCGAGGGATTGAAGGGATTGGGGTAATTCGGCAGCAAACGGATTGAGGCCGGCACGTTCTGTTCCTGCCCGACGCTCGTGATGTTGACACCGGGGCTGAGTTTGCGGTTGATTTGAAGCATCACCGCGTCACTCACAACAAACTTGCCGGCTCCGATGCCGGTATTCGTCAAACGGATAACCATCTGATTTGGACCGACTCCAAGACGGGCGGTCCCCAACCGGAACCACCCGACCGAAGTTGCTTCCGCCTGATTGACGACAATCGTTCTCACGCCATCCAAATCATGGAGCTGATAAGGGGCGCTCGATGTGGTGTTCAAGAGACCACCGACTTGATGGGCGTACACATCGTAGTAGGCTGTGGCGGGAATATTCATCATGTACTCGACATAGCGCGGCTCGGAATCGTTCGTGTATGCAAAGTTGCGGTTCCAAGCCGTGATCGAGCCTCCCGGGGGGAGACTGATGTGGTTCCAGCCGCTCGAACGATTACCCGTGGTATCGTCGTTGATGCGACCTTCTTCACGCCATCCGCTCCGTCGGTCAGGGACGGGAACCTTCGTTGGATAAGCCTGCGATCTGATCACACCGAAGTACCCGAGATCGACAATGTCGTTGTAGTACCAGAAGGCATGCCCGCGCAATCCTGCGTTTCTGCAGACTGTAATGAGCTGGATGGTCTCGGATGCCGACAGCGTAAAGTTTGTTGTCTTCGGGGCAATGCCGGCGTACGCATAGCGTCGGACACTGTCCTGCAATCCGCTTAACGCCGATGGAATATACTGCGCAAGCGTACCGGGCATAACATACATCTGGATTTGTGCGTTGTCCAGAATGCGGCTATTCAGCCACGCCCGCCAATCCTGCAAGAAGTTCTCGTAGGAAGGATAATTGCTTCCCGATGAATAATGACTTGGCGCGTTTGAAACGGTAACGTTGGGATTCGCTGCCTTGATCGAGTCGTACGCACTCCGGTGAAACGCAATGAGCTGGTCGGCCCGCCATCGCATCCACTGCGGGTCGGAAATATTCTGCGGAGGAGGAGTGCCGAAGTGTAATTGATAGCGGGCTACCGATGCAGAGTCATATCCGCAATCCAGATGAGGATACCGGATGCGATCCAGTTCGATGCCGTCAACATCATACTTCAGAGCAATTTCCTGATGAAGTTTGACCATAAAGTGCTGAACGGCGGGATGGTTGTGGCTCATCCAGTAGAACACACCCACATGGCCGCTCTCGAACCCGTCGGAACCATCACGTTTTCGGGCGGACCAATCCGGGTGCCGTGCAAGGAGCGGGCCTTTCGGATAACCGGGAAGCGAGTAGCCATCCCACCACGCCACGAAACCGTACTCCATCCATGCCTCGATCTCAAGTCCCCTCCTGTGTGCCTCGGCAATAGCCTCCTGCAAAATGTCTCTGTTCCCCGCGGCAGGGTCGGTATAGAACCCGGTTTCGCTGAAGAAGTAGTCGCTGCGCCATAGCGGCCATCCGCGGCTCCAGGCATTGAAATACACGACGTTGAAATTCGCATTTGCCACGCTATCCATTGCGCGGGCAATTTCCGCCTTGGTCCAAAAGCCGCTGCCGCTACGCGGTGTCATCCAAATACCTCTCAATTCGGGTTGCTGGGCCGCAAGATCGGGCGCCGCGATGATCACGGTCAACATAAAAGCTGCAAGTAACTTCATGAGTCTTCCTTTGTCCGGAGTTAGTGAAATGTAGGGGAAGGTAGAAAGGGATTGGCGAATTGTCAAACGAAAAGTTCAAGCGATGTTCTACGCTAATCCTATCTCCGCATTGATGAGAAGAAAAATCTTCTCCGCAGTTTTCTCGACGGAGAGTCCCGTTGTCTCAACCGTGTACCCGACAGTATCGCCCTGTTCGTCGAGCCGCGCGGCAAGTTCACGTACGCGCTGTCCCATCTGGACCGATACCGGGCGCCGCTTATCACGATGAATGTTCTCGGAAAGCACAGCCCGCAGCCTGTACGCATATACACTCCGGTCAATCGAGCGAAGCTTGCGCACAACCGCTTGAAAATACTTCGGCGTTTCGTAGACATAGTCGAGAACGATGTTCGCCTTGCCGCCGCTGCGCAACGCCTGCACCATCATGAACACCTGCTGGTCTCCGATATCAAGCGATTCCGTACGCTTCCGCACATCCACAGAAAAGTACTTCACACGGTCGACCTCAATCACGGCCGCCCGCTTGAGCTTCTTCGTGAGCTTCCTGGCAATCGTGGATTTGCCGATCCCCGGCGGACCATTGATGATGATAATCATTGTAGATGGAAAGGTTGGACAAGAACAGGCATTTGCTACAATGTAACCCTGCAGGCGGGAAGTCTCAAGAACAATCTTACAACTTCAATATTGTCCCGAGATTGCGTGATCGTGCCTGTTCGAACACATGCGCCGCCACGGCAAGATCCTGTACGGCATTACCCACGGACTTGAATAGTGTCACAGTCGACTTGATGCCGGAAAGTGAACGAATGCCCGCTATCAGTTCGCCAATTTCTGCAAACACATGATCAGCGCCAATCATGCCGGCTTTCAGAGGCTGGACAATGTCTCCGGCCTCGGCGAGACAGGCACTTTTTGAATCAACGATAACGCTCGCACGCTGTACCGTTGAAGCCGGAACCTCACACATCTCGGGATGATAGGCTCCCACTGCGTTGATGTGCACACGGGACTTGAGATCTCGGTCTTCGAACACCGGCGTCGTCGAAGTCGTTGCCGTGCAAACAATATCCGATCCGGGCAGAGAGTTCCGCAAGCTTGCCGGGACTACGGATATCTTCAACGTCGCAGAGAGGTCGTCGGCAAAAGCGGCGGCTTTGTGCGGATTCGGATCCACGACGTAGGCCTGGTGTATTTGCCTTGCGGCACACACTCCTGCCAATTGAGTACGCCCTTGAGCCCCGGCCCCGATGATGGTCACAACATTCGCGTCCTGTGGCGCAAGCAAATCTGTCGCAAGCCCCGAGGCTGCCCCCGTTCGCAACGCAGTGATGAACTCGGCGTCCATCAGTGCAAGCGGGCGTCCTGTTTCGGCATCAGACAACATCATCATGCCGAAGATTGTCGGCAGGCCTCTCTTCGGATTATCCTTGTAGATCGAAACCACTTTCACGGCAAACATCGCCGTATCAGGCAAGGCGACTGGCATGACAAGGACCCGTCCGGACGTGCCGGGGACGGCGATACTTGTGCGAAGGGGAGCGACAGCCGTCCCATCGGAAAGTTGTGCAAAAGCGCTTCGCATGAGTCCGACAGCCTCTGCCATCGTCACGCACGAGCGAATGTCATTCTTCGATAATATGCGAACCTGGTCTTCCGGCATTCCTAACGACAATGATTATCTGAGGATGAATCCGTCCTTCAACGGATCATTGGGGTCGTGAACAAACTCATGCTTGCCAGTGATATGCGCCGTGCCTTCCACCTCCGGGATGATCGCCGCATACGGACCAAATGTGGTTTCCTCCAGGACTTTTGCCGTAAACGAACTACCGATGATGCTTTCGATTTTCAAAGGCTCTCCCATCTGCACTTCCTTGCGGGCATAATGAAGAGCCATCCGGCCGCTGACACCGGTACCGGTCGGCGATCGATCCACTTCCCCTTCTGCAAAGATGCACACGTTACGACTGTCCGCATCACCGAGCGGCGGGGCAATGAAGATTGTCCCGTAGAGAAAGCTCAGGTCCGGCTCAAAAGGATGTGGCAGTGACCGCGTGTTCATTATCGTACGCTTGATAGCCATCCCTTTATCAATCAGTGTCCGAAACTCTTCCGGAGCGCAGCGGAGTCCCAACTGCCCCGCATCGACATACGCGTAGAATGCCCCTCCGTACGCGAGATCATACCGGATTCTTCCGAGTCCCGGCACGTCAACCGATTCATCCAGCGCCAGTACGAATGAAGGGACATTCCGGAATGCCACACTTTCCACCGATCCATTCTTGACCCGGACGTATGCGGTAATCAATCCTGCCGGCGCATCAATGCGCAAGGTGGTGACCGGCTCGACCGCCGGCATCATCCCGGTCTCAATCGCAACTGTTGCGACGGCAATGATGCCGTGCCCGCACATTGAGCTGTATCCCTCATTATGAAGAAAGAGAACCCCGAAGTCCGCCTCCTCGGTAACGGGCGGGGTGATAATGCACCCGTACATATCTGCGTGGCCTCTCGGCTCCCACATCAATGATGTGCGGAGATGGTCGAGGTGTTCCCTGGCAAATCGTCGCCTCTCGAGGATTGTCTTCCCCTCAAGCGCCGGATAGCCGCCGGTAATGATGCGCAGAGGCTCTCCACCAGTGTGAGCATCGATCACCGTTATGCGAACCCACCCCTCGGGTGGATTCCATTCTTTCATTGCATGAGTCATTCGAATCTCTTGAAGGTATATCCTCTTCTCTTCAGTTCTGTAATCAAGGGATCAAGCCTTGTATAGAACTTGTCCGTCCGCAGCGGACTCGTACCAATATGCATCAATAAAATGAACCCGTTAAGGGCATCCTTTTCCGTCCCCTCATACCTGAGAATGCGCGCGTAAATCGAATCGCTCGGCAGATAGTTTTTCATGTCAGGAGTGGTGTAGTCGGCATTGGAATATGTGCCGGGAGTGAAGTTCACGAGCGTGAGCCCTAGTTGACTGCACCATTCTCCGATTGCGCGATTGTGCCATTCGTATGGAGGCAGAAAGAATCGGGCTTGAGTTCGCTTGATGCCTGCTGCTTGCAATGCCTTATAGTTGGCCTGGATGTCGGAGATGAACGAATCGCGTGTCACAAGCAGCGAATCCCTCTTCTCCCATGAAGCATACAACAGGTGCTTGTCCGAGTGGCCGCCGATATAGTGCCCGTCCATCCGAAGCCCCCTTACGAGAGGAGCAAACCCAGTATTGCGCAGAAAATCCCCTGTGAAGAAAAACGATGCCTTCACTCCATGTCTCTTCAGCGCTTTGCGAATGGCTTCACCTCCATCGGCAAATTCATGCCCCGTGAAGGCAAGGTATATGGCTTTCTCGCCACGGTTTTTGCGGACAATTGCGCCGTTCGATCTTTCCAGCATGCCGGCGCGTTGATTGCCTTCCGCCTCCAACGATGCGAAATAGTAGCTCAAGCTTGCGGTGCCATCCATAGTCGGCTCATTGGTGGAATAATCCCCCCAATCATCATGATAGACGGCAATGTCTGTCTGAAAGTCTGCAAAGGCATCAGGCTTGCTCAGATGAATGCCTTTGAGATTTTTAAAGATAGATGTGCGTACCGGTCCATCCACCAATCCCCCGTCAATTGCATAGCCGTGCAAATGGGTGAAAGCCGAATGGGGATCTTTGGGGGAGATGCCGCTGTGCGGCAGCCCGACAATCATACTCGTCCCCCACGGATTACAGCCGAACAGCCAATCGCGCAGCGCTGCTTCCATTTCACGAAACGTCGTATCCCCCGTCGCTCTCTCATAGAGCCGGATATCGGTAAGCGCAGCGGAGACATAGTTGTTCGAACACCAATTGAACGGAGTCCCGAAAAGAAAGGCGTTTCCCGCCCCGCGAGCATGGAGCTTTTTTAGCCCCTCCCTTATCAACCCGATGAATCCCGAGGCTATGTCTTTATCCGTATCACGAGCGAGAAGTTGATGGCCGAGATTGACAAACGGGTACCACTGATAATGCCGGGCTGAGTCGGTGCCCATCCAACGTGAGGATCCCTCTTGTGAACCGTACAGTACAGCATCACTGAGGTAACGGGAACGGGAGATTGTTCCTGAGAGCTGCGCCGCAGCGAGCTGCATGTCATCATGCCAGTTGTCCTCCTCATAAAAGTAGGGAGCACGGCACGGAGCGGTCTGGCACACTCCGGGATGAGCAGCTCCGAGTTCATATGCTTCAATTGCCTTGTCCCTGATCGAATCAGCGAAATGCGGGTAGAACTTGCGCATCACTCCTGCGCCGAGCGCAAATGCGGAGGCGAATTTTCCGGCTGTCGATGCGAGGCCAGTACTTCTATTCTTGTATTGCATGATACCTTGCGGCCTGCCCGTTGCAGTGTAGACGGGACGCTCTTTCCCGCGTCCGTAGCTCACCGGATCTTGTGTAGGCAGCCGGAACCCGAGATGATCACGATCATCGGCAATCTGATTGAACATCAGATCAGGCTCAGGGTACATTTTTGCGAGCCAATCCAATCCCCACTTCGCCTCGTCCAGAATATCGGGAATCCCGTTCGATCCGGGAAGTCCTGCGGAGTTATACTGATCCCCGAATACCTCCGGATGCCGGGTGTACGCAAATAACATTTGGTACGTTGCTGTCGCCGAGGTCGTGACGTACTGCAAGTAATCGGACGCATCATGCCATCCCCCCACGACATCAATGAATGAAGAGTCACGCGTAGGATGGTAGATAATGTACCCGTCACGCGTGTGGCACGAATCCCGAAGAAAGGGGTTGAACCCGCAGCGCTGCTGACGCATGTACTTGAGTAGAAAATCCGCGGCGCCGCTATACACGTCCCGCCCGATTCGAAACTCAGGCGAGCGAATGCCTGCTGCGGAAAGGAAGTAGCCCCCCTCTTTCTGAAATCCCGAAAAATCCAGGCGGTACGAAGCAGCGAATGTACCATATGCACCATAATGCCGCAAACTGGTTGACGACCAAACGACCTCACCGGTCATTGCATCACGCAGTTCGAACTTCCGCGGGTGAACGTCGCCGCTCTTGCTTAACAGTACAGCGACCTTCGTAGCGGATGGAAGATACCCCAGCTGATTGATGCGGATGACATTCTGCGCCGCAAGAGAGGTAGACAGGATGAGAAGCAGGGTGAGTAGGAGAATTCTGTGCATGATTTACTTCCTGAGCCCGCCCCGCTCAATCGCGATCATCGCGGCTTGATGAATAAGAGACGAAAGGCTATGGCGCGGAATGTCGCTTTTGCTGCGGACGACAAGTGAATGGACCTGTTTGAGTTTCTTATTGAGAACACTGTGCGGATCTTCGAGCAACGCGCCGTATTCGAATCCTATCTCCACTCTGTCGGGAAAAGGCGCAATAAACCCGAAATACCTGTCCGACTTCCCGGTAACGACGCGATAACCGATGAGCTTCCAGCCGGTATAGACCCGTTCGTTAACATCGGGGACAGCTGCTTTAAGAATCTTCCGTAGTTCATTCGCCAGAGCCCTGATGGCCGGCGGGTACGCCGAGAGAAACTGGTTCACAGAAGGGGCAACGCGCGTTCCGGACATTACAACTCAAAGGACGTTGCTGGCAAGTTCGGCAAGTTCGGAGCGTTCGCCCTTCTCAAGATTGATATGGGCGTACAACGGCTGCCCCTTCATCTTTTCGATCAGATAACTCAATCCGTTTGATCGACTGTCGAGATAGGGATGGTCGATCTGGTAAATATCTCCTGTAAACACGATCTTCGTCCCCTCGCCCGCACGCGTGATGATGGTTTTGACTTCATGCGGCGTGAGGTTCTGGGCCTCGTCAATGATGAAGAATATTTTTGCGAGACTTCTGCCACGGATATAGGCAAGCGCCTCGATGACGAGCTTCCGGTCCTGAATCATTTGTGTAATTTTCTTGTATCGCTCGTCTGATTCGGCAAACTGATGCTGGATGACTGCAAGGTTGTCAAACAACGGTTTCATGTACGGATCAAGCTTCTGCTCGATGTCGCCGGGCAGGTAGCCGATGTCGCGGTTGCTCAGCGGAATCACCGGACGCGCAACGAGAATCTGGCGGTAGTGCTTCCTGCATTCGAGCGCCGCTGCAAGCGCAAGCAGTGTCTTCCCCGTTCCGGCTTTCCCCGAAATGCTGACAAGCTGAATATCGGTATTTAACAAAGCTTGCAGAACGAATGTTTGCTCCGCGTTGCGCGGCATTATGCCGTACGCCATTGGTTTGTCCACACGGTGCAGCGCATGATCGGCGGCGTTGTACACGGCAAGAGCCGAGTGCTTGCCGTTCCGCATCACGAGAAATTCATTCGGCAGCAACTCCTTGCGTTTGCCGATTTCGTCCGCGTCAACACTGAACGGGCGCTCGTAGAGCCGTTGGATCAGCTCGCCGGAGAGATTCTCTTCAACACGGTGCCCTGTGTACAGCGCATCGACATCTTTCACCTGACCGGACTTGTAATCCTGCGACATGAGCCCGAGCGACTTTGCCTTCATCCGCAGATTCACATCCTTCGTCACGAGCGTCACCGGAATGCCCGGACGCTCTTTCGCAACATGATAGGCAATGTTCAGAATGTGGTGATCCGGTTTATCAGGGGAGAAGTTCATGCGTAGATCGGGATGGAACTCCCTTTCGAGCTTCACGGAAATCTTGCCGAGCTTCGGCCCGATCTTCACACCCCCGTTGAACAATTTGTCCTGACTCAGCTCGTCGAGCGTACGGACAAACTCCCGTGCGTGATAATTCAGAACCTCGTTCCCCTTTTTGAATTGGTCCAATTCTTCCAACACGGTCACCGGCACAACAACGTCATGTTCGTGAAACTGACGGATGCAACCGCTGTCGTGAAGAATCACATTGGTATCCAACACAAACAACTTCCTCTGAGAACGTGCCACAGGCATAGCACTCCTATAGTGTGTGAGAGAACGTCAGGCTGCTAAAACAAAACGGCAAAGGCGTCTAAACGACGCCTTTGCCGGATGCATGTTTT
Source organism: uncultured Chitinophagales bacterium (assembly GCA_964495695.1). GTDB lineage: Bacteria > Bacteroidota > Ignavibacteria > UBA10030 > UBA6906 > CAADGV01. The sequence continues at coordinate 29,715 of CAZBWR010000047.1, forward strand.
GAATGAATCGAGCGAACAACTTGCGATGAGTGAACTATTCAAGTGTGGTCGACTTCCTCTTTATTCCTGAAGCTTCCAACATCTACCTGTTCAAGGATACGGCATAGCAAGCAAATTGTCAACTGATTTTTAAGGATTTACAGAAATCTTATAACGGAATGGTTGAAGATTGCGAATATCATCACCAAGTCCCCCTTTCAGGCAAATCTGTCGGGATTCATGAGAGAAATATCAATTGATGGCTTTATCCCGGCAACGATCTCCGAGACAAGCTGGCCCGTAATCGGGGCGAGCGAGATTCCGACCATTGCGTGTCCCGTCGCGGCAATCAGATTAGGATACTTCGAAAAACGTCCGATGTACGGGACTCCGTCGGGACTCACCGGCCTGAGGCCGGCCCACGGCTCCGCGCCTGCGAAATCCGATTGCTGAAACCCGCCGATATACTTGTGAATGGAATTGAGAATCGCATCAACACGGCGTTGCGTGATGCTCAAATCTATTCCTGCGAGTTCCATCGTTCCGGCAAAGCGGATCGTCTCACCCATTGAAGTAACGGCAACACGCGCCTCGCTGAGAATGAGTGGCACAAGCGGTTTACGTTCCTTTCTCGGGATCGTGACGCTGTATCCCTTCCCTGCTTGCAGCGGAAGTGTGATGTCAGCGAAGCGTGACAGCAACGGCGACCATGAACCGCCTGCCAGCACAACATCATCGGCTTCATGCGCACCGTTCGCCGTCTCAACACCCGCAATTCTTCCTCCTCTGGTTGTCAATCCTGTAACTTCCGTCTTCTCCAACATGGTTACACCTGATGACTGCAAGTGTCGGGCAAGTCCCGAGACAAACAATGCAGGGGTCATGTGGCAATCATCAGGAAAGTAGAGTCCGCCCGCCGCTCGCATTTCCACATCGGACACAAGCTTCTGCAGCTCGCCCTGGTTCATAAGCTGTGCACGGATGCCGAGCTTCTCTGCAAGTTCCGCCTCCTCTTCGCAATGATGCTTGGACTTGTCCGTGCGGTAGAGAGTGACGAGCCCCCGTTCCGTCCATTCGAAGTCAAAGTCCTTTCGCCTGGCGAATTCTTTGTAGAGTGAGAGACTTGCATTGCCGAGTTCGCACAGCAGCGGAGCTGCACGACGGACATTTTCGTCCGTACAGGATTGTTTGAATTTCCATGCCCACGAAATAAATCCGGGGTCGAGCCGGGGCTTCATATAAAACGGACTCGTCGGACTCAGCATCCATTTCAATCCTTGTGAGATGATGCCCGGAGAGGCAAGCGGAATGAAATGACTGGGACAAACATATCCGGCGTTATGGAGAGAAGAACCGTGTCCGAGATCCCCCTTCTCGATGACAGTAACACTCGCGCCCGCATTGTGCAGATAGTAGGCAGAGCAGAGGCCTATAGCCCCGCCGCCAATAATAATGACGTTAGTCTTCATAGTGATGTGTGTAAGAGTATGTTGCTTTCGACCACAAGGCTTCTTTCGGTAAGCTCACAACACCTGAAACCCGTGCGCAAACGGATCGTCCTCATCATCGATCGAGATAGTGTTGAATCCGTAAATCTTCGCCCACCCTTCGATGCTCGGAATGATCGCATCGTACTCGCCGACTCTTGCACGCCCCTCGATTCTCCCTTTGAACAAGCTTCCGATAATGCTCTCATGAACGAACACGTCTCCCTCTTTCAACTTCCCCTGTGCCGCCCATTGTGCCATCCGGGCCGAGGTACCTGTGCCGCAGGGCGAGCGGTCAATCGCCTTGTCACCATAGAACACAGCATTTCGCGCCGTTGCTTCCGGATGCTGTGGAATTCCGGTCCACTGTATGTGACTGCAGCCCTTGATGGTCGGATTG
>CAZBWR010000048.1:0-30457 GCA_964495695.1 uncultured Chitinophagales bacterium
AGAGGCGGATTGATACCCAAGGAGATGTAATGGATAGCACCCCGAAAATTCTTGGACACTTGCTGCAACGGCTTGCCACGGTCCGGAAGCGAGAGAACCTCTCTTTGCTTATCCGGGGAGTGTTGTTGACCCTGACCCTCGTTCTTGCAGGATTTCTGGTTACCGCGGTTGCCGAGCATTTCCTCTTTCTCTCTTCTCCGGCAAGAGCTGTGATCTTCTGGTTATTGATGATTTCTGCGGCAGGATTGTTTGTCTGGTTCGTGGCCGTGCCGCTGCTGAAGTATTCCGGTCTTCTTCAGCATGAGTCCAACGAACAAACAGCCGCAAAAGTCGGAAGAGCATTCCCCGGCATCAATGATCATCTCGTTAATATCCTTCAACTCGAAAAGGAACGGAGCGGTCTCTACTCGCCCGAGCTGATCGACGCATCATTCGAAGATGTGCGGAAAGAGATGGAGCCTGTAGACTTTAATGCCTCAGTGAGTTTTGCCCCCACACGATCAATGGCGAAAGTGTTGGCAGGTGTTGCATCTGCAGCAGTGTTGTTATTTGCACTCTTTCCCTCCGCTCTTTCCGGTGCGGCGGAGAGAATCTGGCGGTATGGCGAATCGTTCACGGCGCCGCTTCCGTTCCGGTTCATCATTCAACCGGGCAATATCGAGGTCGTGAAGGGAACGACCGTGCCGGTTACCGTTCGCGTCGAAGGACAGCAACAAAAGCAAATCATCTTCTCATCAAAGCCGTCGGGGCAAATACAGTACGAAAGCCGCACGCTCGCTCCGGATTCAGACGGAGTATTCGAGGTTGACCTCCCCGCCTTGAAAGCCACAACCGCATATATGGTGAGTTCGGGAGATATTCGCAGCGACGAATACACTGTAACGGTGATTGACCGTCCGATTGTGAAGATGATGCGGCTGAATCTTGCTTTTCCTTCCTACGCCAAGCTTCCATCGCGAGAGCTGGATGATAACGTTGGTGATGTAACGGCGCTGAGAGGTACCCGTATAGCATTTGCCATCGAGTCGAACAAACCGCTTGCCTCTGCACGTCTCGTGTTCGGCGATTCTTCCGCAATTCCTTTCAGCGTGAACGGACAGAAGGCCTCCGGAAATATCACGCTGATGAAAGAACAAACATACCGCGTTCAGCTCACTGATCTCGAGAATGTCCAAAGTTCCGACCCGATTGAGTACTCACTCAAGATAATCCCCGATGCTGTACCGGTTGCGCAGATTCTCTTTCCCGGCACAAACATGGATATCGCCGAGAATGCACAGTTGAACATGCTCTACCGCATCACGGATGACTACGGGTTCACGTCGCTGAGGCTGGCATACCGCCTCATCCAGTCACGCTACGAGCAGCCGTGGTCCGACTACAGGCACACGTCCATTCCGATTCCTGTTGCAATCCGTACTGAGGGCGAGATTGCCCATGTGTGGTCTCTCAGGGAGCTTAATCTCGTTCCCGAGGATGTGATCAGCTACTATCTCGAGGTGTTCGATAACGACAACATCAGCGGGCCGAAATCGGGGCGGAGTGACGTGTACACACTTCGCCTTCCGTCGCTGGAAGAGGTGTTTGCCGATCTCGACAAAGGACACGAAGTCAGTCTTGAAGGGATGAAAGAATCACTGAAGCAGGCGGAACAGGCAAAGAAAGAACTGGACGAGCTTCAGCAGGAGATGCGCAAGAACCAGCAAAAAATGGACTGGCAGCAGCAAAAGAAAGCTGAAGAGATGATGAAAAAGTACGAAGACATCCAAAAGAAGCTGGACGAAGTAAACAAGACCATCGACGAGATGGTGAAGAAGATGGAGAAGTCGGATGTGCTTTCACAAGAGACGATGGAGAAGTATCAGGAGATGCAGCAACTCATGGCGGAAATGAACTCTCCCGAGTTCGCCGAAGCGATGAAGAAGATGCTGGAAGCCATGCAGCAAATGAGTCCCGACATGATGCGGCAGGCTATGCAGAATTTCCAGTTCAGCGAGGAGAACTTCCGGAAGAGCATCGAACGGACCATGAATCTGCTCAAACGGATCCAAATCGAGCAGAAGGTGGATGAGGCGCTCAAGCGCACTGAAGAAATGATGAAGAAGCAGGAAGATCTGCAGAAACAGACGGAGCAAACAAATCCCTCGGACAAAAACAAGCTGGACAATCTTGCGCAGGAGCAGCAGGACATGAAGGAACAGCTTGAGCAGTTGGAGCGGGAGTTGGCGGAACTCCAGAAGCGCATGCAGGAATTCCCCTCTGAAATGCCGCTGGAGGAGATGCAAAAAGCGATGGAGAATCTCGAGCAGAGCGACCTTGACCAGATGATGGAGCAGATTGCCCAGCAAATGCAACAGCAGCAGATGCAGCAAGCGATGAGAAACCAGCAAAGTGCCCGGCAGAAGATGCAGCAATTCATGCAGCAGATGCAGCAGATGCAGGATGCCATGCGGCAGAACCAGCAGCGGCAGATCGTGAATGAAATGCGGCGGGCGCTTCAGGATATGCTCGGGCTCTCAAAACGGCAGGAGCAATTAAAGAACCAGTCGCGTTCGCTCGAGCCGAACTCCCAGCAGTTCCGCGACAATGCGCAACGCCAAATGGAGGTCATGCGCGATCTCGCAAACCTTACGCAAGGACTCTCGAAGCTATCACAGAAGACGTTTGCCATCACGCCCGACATGGGGAAGTCCATTGGTGATGCGCTGCGGCAGATGAACTCGGCAATGCAGTCTCTTGAAATGCGCAACGGGCAGCAAGCCGGCAGCCAGCAAGAGGGGGCAATGGGTTCGCTTAACGAGGCTTCACAGCAGCTGCAGAGCGCGATGCAGGGAATGATGCAAGGCGGACAAGGCCAGGGCATGGGAATGGCGGGCTTCATGCAGCGTTTGCAGCAACTCAGCGGCCAGCAGCAGGGCATCAACCAGGGAACGCAGAACATGCAAGGAATGTCGCAACAGCAGCTTGCCGAAATGGGTCGCCTCGCCGCCGAACAAGGCATGGTGCGGAAGTCTCTTGAACAGCTTGCGCGCGAAGCCGCGCAGAGCGGCGAACTGAGCAAGATGCTCGGCGACTTGAACCGCGTTGCGCAGGAGATGCGGGAAGTGCAAACCGACCTTGCACAGGGAAATGTCAACCCCGAAACCGTCAAGAAGCAGGAGCGCATACTCTCCCGCCTTCTGGATTCGCAACGCTCGGCGCGTGAGCGTGACTTTGAAAAGAAACGCAAGGCTGAATCTGCCACGAACATCACGAGAAGAAGTCCGGGCGAAATTGACCTGAGCACGCAGGAGGGCCGTAACCGGCTGCGGCAGGATTTGCAGAAGGCGAAAGAAGAAGGCTACGCAAAGGACTATCAAGAGCTGATCAAGCGCTACTACGAAGCCCTCGAGAAAAAGGAGGGGGCGAATTGACCGTTGATCACACGGAGTGATTCCGCCCGATGGCTCTCTTGAACATTTCGAGCCGGAAAACCGATCCGGTGAGAACACCCAACTCACTTGCGCGGCATCTGTTCTTGTCGTATGAACAGCACCGTGTCAACCATCTTGTCCCTCAGAACTGTCTTCACAAGAACATCTCTTCCTACATCCGCAATGGCATCGCAGAAAGCGAGAGAATATTCCGTGTCGAAGAAGCAGGAAAATCACTTGAAGGGAGAGGCATCAGCCTTGTAACCTGCGGCACCGGTCCCAAGCGGATCCTATTCTGGTCGCAGATGCACGGCGACGAATACACCGCGACGCTTGCGTTGATGGATGTATTCAGTTTTCTGAATCACCGGGGCGGTGAAGAGCGGTGGACAGGAGAGATGCTTGAACAGACAACACTTCATTTTCTTCCGATGCTGAATCCCGACGGCGCGGAGCGGAGGCAGCGGCGCACGGCGCAGCTCATTGACATGAACCGTGATGCGTTGGAGCTTGCAACGCCGGAAGCAAACATTCTGCGCGGTCTTCAGCAAAACCTCAAACCTGAGTTCGGTTTCAACCTCCATGATCAGGAACTCGCCACGGTCGGCGATACCGGTGAGGTGGCGGCGATATCTTTACTTGCTCCACCGCTTGATGCAAAGAAATCAACACCGCGTGTACGTCAGCGAGCCATACGCGTTGCCTCGCTCATTACGCGGATCCTCTCCCAATTCATCCCGCGCAACATCGGCACGTATCCGGATACATTCGAGCCTCGTGCGTTCGGGGATAACATGCAGCGGTGGGGCACCAGTACGGTTCTTATCGAGTCAGGCCACTGGCCCTCGGATCCCGACAAGAACTTCATCCGGAAGTTGAACTTCGTGGCGTTGCTCGCCGCGGCACGATGTATCGGCAATTACTCATATCAGGATGTCGGGTTGGAATATTACCGCGGACTCGTTGAGAATGGGAAGATGGTATTCGACTACATCATTCACGATGTTGTGCTTGAGCATCCGACAGGATGGGCGCGCAAAGTGGATATCGGTTTGTCCGTTCCACCAAACAGCACCAGACGTCCTCCCATAGTCATCGTCAAGGATATTGGAGATCTGAGCACGTACAGAGCGCTTGAAACGATCCCCGGGAACGGGCAACGTATCTCTTCGGAGAGGATCACGATCGACCAAATGTCTGAACTTCCGGAGTTCCTCCGATTGCTGAATCTTCCAAGCGGCTAATGGGAAGAAACGGGACCCTTGTTGTCATATTGGTCATATCAGGCATCCGCTGAATCACGTATCTTGAATGTGCCCGCACAATATCTTACCTTGCCCCTGCGACGACCTATATGACCCAGCAAGGCGCAGATGACAAAACCGGTAAATGTGAAAAAACAGCGTGAATTTCAGGGTGAAGCCCTTCCTCACATGGACTTCCTCTACAATTACGCCCTGCGCATGACCTATAATCAGGCCGATGCAGAAGACCTTGTGCAGGAAACCTTCCTCAAGGCGTACAGGTTCTGGGACAAGTACGAGCTGGGAACAAATATCCGCGCATGGTTGTTCAGAATCATGAAAAACGCTTACATCAACCGGTACCGGAAAGAGAAGAAAACACCGGACATGGTTGAGTACGATGATGTGCAGAATTTTTACAACTCGGTACGTGAAGGAGGCGTTGATTCCTCCGATCTTCAAGAAACCTTGATGAACACGCTTCTTGAAGACGATGTAGCGGCTGCGATAGCAGAGCTCCCGGAAGATTTCAGGACAGTTGTCATCCTCTGCGACATTGAAGAGTTGACTTACGAAGAAGTAGCTGAGTTTGTAGATTGCCCGATCGGCACGGTACGCTCACGCCTTCACCGCGGAAGGAAATTACTCAGGGCAAAGCTGTTGGAGTATGCAAAGAAGCGCGGGTACGCCATAGAAAAAGAGAAAGAGTAAATCACCAGATCATTTGTTAACAGTTCGGTCCAAGTAACGTGAAGTGCAGGAAATTTCAGGAGCATATCACAGCCTCCATCGATAATGCTCTTGATCAACAAGAAGCGCTGGAATTGGATTCCCATTTGGCCCAATGTCCCGAGTGCAGAGATGAATACGTGATGGAGAAATCGGCCCGCTCCCTTGTCCGCAACAGGTGCAAGCCCCTTCGTACTCCCCCCGAAGTTATGCAGCGTATTTCCCGGACACTTGAGGATGAGTCTGCGTCTCCGGCGCCTCGAGAGCGGCGGTCCTGGCTGGGCGGGTTTTTTTCCTCCGTGTACTTCCGTCCAGCCGTTGCGTTTGCGGTTGCATGCTTTGCGATCATCCTGATTGTCAATAACAATTCGACAACCCGCTCCAACCTCGTGCAGGCATCGGTACTTCCGGACAATGATGTCATCCGGCAGTCGCTGATAAACTTCAAAGCGGTGAGCGCAGGTGAAATAGAGCCGCAAATTCGGTCGAGCGAAACGGCGCACTTGATGAGTTTCTTTGAGGGGAAAACGGAATTCCCCGTTGTGATCCCGCCGATGTTACACTGTACACTTGTCGGCGGCGTGTTGAATGACTACTCCGGGCACAACCTCGCCCACGTTGTGTATGCACACAACGGGTCTGACATTATCTACATTTATGAGACCTGCTGGAACAAAGTGCAATCGGGTTCGCCTCTCCAGGTGTCTGATGAAGTATTGAAGCAGTTGAGGGAAACAGGTTGGTACGTGGCGGAGGATTCTGATGGCAACACGATTGCCTTGTGGACCAAGGGGGGCACTCTGTGTGCAGCAGTTTCCCGGCTCGATCGCGAGAGACTCATTGCGTGTCTGACAACAAGCGAGTAACTGCAAACCGGACAAAGACGTTACCAAAATCCCTCCCACCATCACCGGAGTACTCATGTTCAAGCGGATTCTTGTCCCTACCGACTTCTCCAAATCCTCCTTTGCTGCGTTCAGGCCTGCTGCAGAACTTGCGAAGAAATTCGGTTCCACCGTGTACATGCTTCATGTCGCGGAAGAAATTCCGGTCTATGCCTACCAAATCGGATTGTCCCAGAAGGCGCTGGTTGATCGCGTTGTCGACCACGCAGCCGGAGAGATGCGCAAAGCTGCGAAGAGAATGCGTTTCGACCGTACAGAACTGATCGTGCGGATGGGGAATGTTCAGGATGAAATCCTTTCGGTTGTGAAGGAAAAGAAGATCGACTTGGTGGTGATGGGAACGCACGGCCGCGCAGGGCTTGCTCATGCCGTAGTGGGAAGTATTGCCGAACGGGTAGTCCGGCATGCCAAATGCAAAGTGATGACTGTGAAGCCCAAATAGAGACGTCACAGGAAGAGCGGGCGGGATACTTTTCGAGCAATATCTTGTGATACGTCGGGACGGGGTCGTCACGATGCCGCTACACACTGTTTACCGCCGCTCTTTGTGTGGCTATTCGCCATACGAGAGCCCGGCGGGTCATTTCAGTCATACCGTCTTTCCTTGATACTGACCCCCCTTTTCGTTACCATAGGCAACCAAAACACCGTCAAAAACATCCATTTAATACATCATTCGGAGTAGAGGTAGTATGTTTGCGAAAAAACATCTTGCAGGACTTTGTTTTGCAGCCCTGTTGGGTGGCTGGTTGATTTCTGGCTGCTCGCCCAAGGCGAGTGAAACGGTAGTGGCCAAAGTTGGCCCCGAAAACATCACGCTGACGGAGTACGAGAATTTATACTTGAAGAGCAACAACAGCCGCGAGCAGGCTGCTGCTGCGACGCAAGAAGAACGCGAGCGGTTTCTTGATCTGATGACAAAGTTCAAGTTGAAGCTTGCCGATGCTTACGCCAACAATATGGACAAGCGTCCCGATATCCAACAGGAAATTGTTCAGTACAAGGGAAGCCTTGTAGCCTCATTTCTGACTGAGCGCGAAGTGAACCATCCGGGAATCAAGAACCTCTTCAACAAGCGGCAATTCGAGGTCCGGGTAAAACACATCCTGCTTGCACTTGCCCCCGATGCGGCACCCTCCGATTCCGTAATGGCATACGCAAAGGCGTATGATATCATTGCGAGCCTGCGTGCCGGCGCTTCGTTCGAATCTCTAGCCGTTGCGCACTCGAACGATCCTTCTGTTGCACAGAACAAAGGCGACCTCTACTACTTCACTGCCGGACGCATGGTCCCCGAATTCGAGGAGGCTGCGTTTGCCATGAAACCGGGTGAGATTTCCCTGCGTCCTGTCCGCACACAATACGGTATCCACATTATCAAGTGTGTTGATCGTAAGCCCTCCTCCGGAGAGCTGAAAGCCAGTCATATCATGATTCGCTTTAACAGCGAGAACCCTCAGCCGGAGGATACTCTCGAAGCATACAAGAAGATCAGTGAGTTGAGAGACAGCCTCAAGGCAGGCATCGACTTCGCTGAACTCGCAATCCGCCACTCGCAAGATCCCGGCTCGTCGCCGCGCGGCGGCGATCTCGGGTGGTTCATGCGTGGACGCTGGATTCAGCCTTTTGACGAAGAGGCTTTCAACTTGAAGCCGGGACAATCCTCCGACATCGTCCGCACCGTGTACGGCTATCATCTTATCAAGGTATATGATGCCCGACCCCCGAAATCATTGGAAGAATCACGCCGCGAGCTTTCGCAACTCTACCAGCAGACACGCTTTCCCGGGGACTATGCGAAGTTCATGGACAAGCTGAAGCAGCAAACGCAGTACAAGCTTTCGGAGGATGTACTTAATGAGTTTGTTGTTTCATTTGATTCGACGAAAACGACACGCGACAGCGCGTGGGCGTCAACACTTTCACCTGAGCTTGGTCGTCGTGCACTCATCATGTTCGGGACCCGTGCAGTGTCGTGCGACAGTGTGGTTGCGATCATGCAAACGCGCCCTGATATGACCAGCATTCCCTTGAACTCTGTTGCGCTCCGGCAGCAGGTGGACAAGATTGCCGAGCAGCTCATCTTCCAGGTTAAGGGTGAAACGATCGAGAAGGAATACCCCGAGTTTGCCTCCATCATGAAGGAATATGTGGATGGCATCCTTCTCTACCAGATTGAGCAGGAAAAGGTCTGGGGACGTGTAGAAGTGACCGACAGTGCCTTGCAGCAGTATTACAACCAAAACCGGGAGAAGTTCGTATGGCCCGACCGGGTCAATCTGACCTCAGTTTCGGTGTACAGCGATTCGCTTGCAAAGATTCTCCACGGGATGCTTAACGCCGGCAAGACCATTGAAGGGGTGTACGCCGAAGATTCGATCCGCGTAAGCAAGCAGAGGAACTTCACGGTGAATTTTGCAGCCGGCAAGTCCGATCTCAGCAACGCCGAGTCAAAAACCATCGCTACTGTTGCGGCAGACCTGAAAGCCGAGCCTTCAATCAGGGTGCAATTGGTTATTCGTCCCGATACAAGCTCGAACAAAAAGCGAAATGAAGGGCTTGCGGAAAAACGCCTTCAAGCGCTGAAGAACCTTCTAATGAAGAAACATGGCATCAAATCCGACCGGATTCTTACCGCGGTCCGTGCCCAGGTTCCCCCTTCCTCCACCGAGCAAAAGGAAACGGCAGCGGAACTTGCTAACCGCGCAGAAGTCGAGATCATCGGGCGGTATTCGTGGGTTGTCGGCAAGATCGACAACCAGGTCCTGCCGGTGACGACGGACGAAAGGACGATGAAAGCCGATTCGCTGGCACCCGGCGGGTTTTCGGAGCCATTCAATTATCGCGGCAATTACACGATTGTGCGGCTGAACAAGAAAGAACCGGCACGCCAGAAGACGTATGAAGAAGCCGGAACGGAAGTCTCGAGCGCATTTCAGGAATATGAATCAAAACGGCTGGAGCGTGAGTGGCTTGACCAGCTCCGCAGAAAGTACCCTGTTGTTGAGTATAAAGACAGGCTGCAAACAGCATTTGCGCGCATTGAATAATCTGCTCCCGGTTTTGTTGCTTGCAGGCCTTTTCGTGGCGTGTACGCAACAGCAGGAGAGCGGAACGTATGTAGCGCGGGTTGGTGACGCCGTCTTGACGGAAGAAGATCTCCAGAAAGCGGGCGTGCAGAACGACCAGCTCCGCCAAGACTACGTGAGTTCGTGGGTGACGTCGCAACTTCTTTTTCAGGAAGCAAAGCGGGCCGGCCTGGCCGAATCCGATGATGTGAAACGGCGAGTTGCCGGCGCAATGCAGCAGATTGCCGTGAGCGCCTTGCTCGACAGGGAAGTGTACAACGAGGACAGCTCGGCAATCAGCGAAGCCGCTGTTGAAGCGGAATTTCGGGCTAATCCCGCGGCGTACCGCCTGCGTGAAGATGTTGTCAATATCAGCTATGTGTTGTTCGACGAGCGGGACGCGGCAAACGCGTTCCGCTCACGTTTATTGCGGGGTGCAGCCTGGAATGATGCGGTGGAAGCGGTCCGCTCAGACCAGTCACAGGGCGCCGAGCTCCTTCGCGTTGCATCGCAGGAATACTTCACGCGTGCGATGCTCTATCCGGAGGAACTCTGGAAGATTGCCCGCACGTTGAATAAGGGTGATGTTTCGTATGTCGTCCGGACGAACGCGGGTTACTGCGTGGTGAAGGTACATGACGCGCGCAGACAGGGCGAGGTGCCCGATCTTGACTATGCGCGCAACGAAATCCGCGAACGGCTGCTGGTAAAGCGCCGTTCCGAAAAATATAATGAGTTGCTGTCCTCACTCCGGTCACGATTCCGGATCGATGTGCGGACGGGAGCCGGGGATTCCACGAACGAACAGGAATGAGAATGACGGGTGTACGGATGAAATTGTTGGTGATGGCGGTGATGCTTGCCTGCGCTGCAACGGCGCAAACCCTTGACCGCATCGTAGCGGTGGTCGGGGATGAGATGATTCTCGAGTCGGAATTGAATGCGCAAGTGCAGTTCTTCGTGCTGAACAACCGCATCGATCCCAAGACTCCCGGATTGCGTGAGCAGGTGCTTCAAACAATGATTCACGAAAAACTGATCATCGCAAAAGCGATTGAGGACAGCGTTACAGTCTCGGAGGATGAGGTCACGCAGCAACTTGATGCGATCATCCAGCAACGGAGCCAGGCGGCGGGCGGGGAGTCCCGTCTTGAGGAACTGTACGGCATGTCGATTTCACGGATACGCCGCGAGTTCCGCGATGAAATGCGGAAGAGCCTCATCGCGCAGCGCTTGCAGCAGCAACGTTTCGGTATGGCAACGGTCAGTCACCGGGAAGTTGAAGAGTTCTACAGAACATACAAAGACAGTCTCGGCGAAGTGCCGGAAGAAGTCGAGCTTGCCCACATCTTTATGAAGCCGAAGTTCGACGACACGGCGAAGAATGAAGCCCGGAAGAAGTTGGAAAAAATCATCGACAGTCTGAAGGCCGGCGTGAGTTTCGAAGAGCTCGCCAAGCGCCATTCACAGGACCCGGGTTCAGCGGCTCAAGGCGGCGACCTTGGCCTGGTGCGGCGGGGACTGTTCGTCAGCGAGTTCGAGTCGGCAGTGTTCGCTCTGAAAGAGAAAGAGATTTCAGGCATCGTAGAAACGGAATTCGGGCTGCATGTGATCCAGTTGCTTGAGCGGCGCGGTGATGCAGTTCATCCGCGACATATTCTCATCCGCATAGAGCGCACCGAGTCGAGTGACGAGCAGACAATTGCATTTCTCGACTCATTGCGCCAGAGCATCCAGAATGGCGCGAGCTTTGCAGAGCTTGCGCGCAAATTTTCGGAAGACAAGGAAACGCAAAGTATCGGCGGCAATCTCGGTACGTTCGAGCTTGCCCGGCTTCCCAAAGACCTCTATCCCGTGGTTGTGAACCTGAAAGAGGGTGAGATCAGCAAGCCGACCCGGCTCCCCGTCGGCAGCCAGTATGGGTACTCCATCGTATGGGTCAAGCGGCGGATTGCCGAGCACCAACCGACGCTTGAACAGGACTACCGTCGCATCGAATCGATCGCGGCAAACTACAAGCGCCAGAGGGAGTATTCCGCGTGGCTTGAGGATTTAAAGAAGCAGATTTATTGGGAAGCGCGTCTCTAAAGTAGGGACGCGGACGGGGCATTCCACTTACCGGAAGGAACAAGCACGTGGCACAGCGGTCATCCGCAGAGCGCATCAACGATGTTGACGCCGCAAAAAATCTCCAGCAGTCATATGACGCCCTGAGGGCCGAAATCGCGAAGGTCATCGTCGGTCAGGATAAGATCGTCGAACAGCTCTTAATTTCGTTGCTCGCCCGCGGTCACTGTCTCCTTGTGGGTGTGCCGGGTCTTGCCAAAACTCTTCTCATACGGACTCTCGCAGAAGTGCTTGAGCTTTCGTTCAGCCGCATCCAGTTTACTCCCGATCTCATGCCGAGTGACATAACGGGCACGGAGATCATTGAAGAAGACACGTCGACAGGATCGAAGTCGTTCAAGTTCATTCACGGGCCTGTTTTTGCCAACATCGTACTTGCTGACGAAATCAATCGCACGCCTCCGAAAACCCAGGCGGCCCTCCTTGAGGCAATGCAAGAGCACCGCGTCACAGCTGCAGGCAAGACGTACACACTCAAAGAGCCCTTCTTTGTTCTGGCGACACAAAATCCGATAGAGCAGGAAGGCACATACCCGCTTCCGGAAGCGCAGCTTGACCGCTTCATGTTCAATCTTTGGCTCGACTACCCGACTCCGTCCGAGGAGATGCAGATCGTCAAGACTACAACCAGCCAGATGACGCTGTCACTGAATCGTGTACTGAACGGAGACCAAATAAGCCGTTACCAGGACCTTGTCCGCCGCGTTCCGGTGGCCGATAATGTTATCGAGTATGCCGTGAAGCTGGTGACCAAAACGCGTCCGAAGTCGGACGATTCCCCGAAGTTCATCAAGGATTGGCTGAGCTGGGGTGCAGGGCCACGCGCCTCACAATTCCTTATTCTCGGCGCCAAGACGCGGGCCATCATTACGGGCAGGCATACACCCGATATCGACGATGTACGTGCGATGGCGGCTCCTGTGCTCCGGCATCGTATCGTCACAAACTTCAACGCGGAAGCGGACGGCGTCTCCACAATCGACATTGTGCAGCGCCTGGTTTCCGAATCAGCCTGACGGCGCTGATGCGCTCGCATGCCGGTCCGGCTGCGTAACCCGGGAATCATGTGATGCCTGATCTTCATTTAAGCTTTACCGTTTCCGCACTCCTTGTGCTGCTGCTGGTTCTACTTTCAGTCGCGGCCGCGGTGTATTTCTACCGTACGACAATTCCTCCGATCCCGCGCGGAAAGAAAATCCTGCTTACGGCGTTGCGCGCTACTGCGCTTTCCTTGCTTCTGATGTTCCTCTTTGAGCCGCTTCTCAGACTCGTCTCCACTTCGACGCAGGAACCCGTCCTTGCCGTGCTTGTCGACGACTCGAAAAGCATGAGTATCGAAGACCCTACAGGAAACAGGCTTGAACAAGCCCGCGACGTTCTCCGCGGGAACCTTGTGGAGAGAAATGCCGGCCTCCGTTTCTATACTCTGGGAACGCGAACGAAAGTGCGTGAGGCTTTCTCCCCTGACTCCCTGCTCGCCCTGCAAGAAGCCACAGACATTACGGGAGCTCTGCGCACGGTATTCGGTGAAAAAGACCGCCTGAATATCGGTGCCGTATTGCTGATCAGCGATGGCAGCTATAATCTCGGGCAGAACCCGTTGTACGAGGCCGAGCAGATCGGCCTTCCGGTGTTCACTGTGGGGATCGGCGATTCCACAGAGCAGAAAGATCTTGTCATCACAAGACTCCTCACCAACGATCTTGTCTATGCGGAGACGGAGGTTCCTGTAGATGTTACCATCAAGAGTTCGGGTTTTGCATCGGAAACTGTCGAGGTTGTGTTGGCGGATGGGGGCCGTGACCTTGCAAGGACGAAGATTAACCTTGGACCCGGAACGCGCGAGTATGCCGTGCGGCTTTCCTACCTTCCGGAGGGAGAGGGGACAAAAAAATACTCGGTGCGCGTCTCCCGCCTGCCGGGCGAATTGACCTACGCCAACAACCAGAGGATGTTTCTTGCGCGTATTCTCAAGAACAAGATTCGTGTCGTGATGATCAATGGCGTGCCATCCCCCGATGTCACGGCGATCAGGCAAACTCTCGCGGAAGACAACAACATCACCGTTCGCTCCTTCACGCAGAACACCCCGACTACATTCTATGAGGGAAATCTGACGGCGGCAATTGTCGACTCCGCCGATTGTCTCGTACTTACTTCCTTCCCGATAGCAGCGACATCACAACAGGTACTTGATATGGTCAAGGGAGTGATAGGGAAGAAGAACACCCCCGTCTTGTATATCGGTGGAAAGCAGGCCGATGAAGCCAAGCTGCAAGGGTTGTCGGGTATACTCCCCTTCACCTCGTCAAATCCGGTGGATGTGGAACAGATGGTATTTGCGGAAATTTCTTACGCGCAGAGAAGCCACCCCGTTCTTTCGACCACCACGGACGAAGGGGTAGAGAGTTGGAAACGTCTGCCGCCGATCTATCGCACACAGACGACGTTCCGTGCCAAGGGTGAAGCAACTGTGCTGGCGACGGCACGAATAAGCACAGTCGTGACGAATGATCCCCTTATTCTTATCAGAAATGTTAACCGGCAGAAGTCGCTGGCGGTGCTGGGCTACGGAGTTTGGCGGTGGCGTCTTCTTGCGCAAGGGTCTCCCGAAACCGAACGCCTGCTCGCTGCATTCCTTTCAAACAGCATCCGCTGGTTGACAACCCGCGATGACGACCGGCCCGTGAAGGTTACCCCGCTGAAGCAAACATTCACACAAGGGGAGCCGGTTGAGTTTACGGGGCAAGTCTACGACGCAAGCGCTAATCCTGTGGAGAACGCGGACCTTACGGTTGTGACAGAGCATCAAGGGAACAGGTACGAGACGTTGCTGCGGCCGATCGGCAACGGACGATATGAGGGCGCGTTTGAAGGACTCCCGGAGGGTGATTATACATTCCGTGCATCAGCTGTCAGGGAAGGGCAGCCGGTCGGAGATGATAGAGGAAGATTTTCTGTCGGAGAGCTTTCGCTTGAGTTTCTTGATACGCGAATGAATGCCCAGCTGTTGAGGCAGCTCGCCGAACGGACGGGAGGGAAGTTCTTTACCCCTGCCGAGATCGGTCAACTACCGGACGCCCTCCGGCGAACCGCAGCCTTCTCACCGCGTGAGGTAAGCCAGGCCCGTGAATTTGAACTCTGGAACTGGAAGTATATGCTCGCGCTGGTTGTGCTTCTGTTCGCCATAGAGTGGTTTGTACGAAAACGAAGCGGGATGTTGTGATCGGTCCGACACTTTGCCGGCAACCGTTATCTTTGTTGTTGAAGCCTCTCCTCTACCGCATCGAAGAAATCGTTGTACCATTGTTCAAGTTCGGCCTCGTCACTCTCAACTGCCCGCCATCCCGAAAGAGGCCAATCGAGCTTCTTCTCCATCACTATGAGGGCCACCATTGTTGTCCTGTCGGCTGATTCGGACTTGAGATCGAGAGTGAATTTGGCACGGATATTCCCGACGAGAAGTTTCGAGAACATGTCGTTGTCCTTGTAATCCGTCTCAATGCGTCCCCGCTCCCGGTCTGTCGAAACCAAAGGCACCCTCTCGCTCTTGAAGGCGTCGAGACTGGCCTGAAAAACGGCGTCACGCGTAGCGTTGAAGGTCCTCACTCTTTTGGAGGCATCAAGTGTCTCCATGGTTTTCGGCGCACATGAACTGAGCAGGAGAGCCGCCAGAGTGCCGAGAATCAATACTCTTTGCATATATTCCTGAACGGGATTAGTGAATCAATTCACCGGCACATTACGGAAAGCGTGTCTCAAAGTTCCGCGGCATTCTGTTAAGGTTTCTTCACCGGCGGGTTGCGACATCCCCCCATGTTCGCTACATTA
Organism: uncultured Chitinophagales bacterium; assembly: GCA_964495695.1. Taxonomy (GTDB): domain Bacteria; phylum Bacteroidota; class Ignavibacteria; order UBA10030; family UBA6906; genus CAADGV01. The sequence continues at coordinate 15,318 of CAZBWR010000048.1, forward strand.
TTCCACCCATTCCTTTCCTACTTCCAATCAGAGGAGACTTGCCAATGGTAACCCGCATTAGCGTGCTTGCCTGCGTGTCAGCATTTGTTCTTGCATCGTGCACGAAGGAACCGAAAGAACAGGCAGCCGAATTCCTGAACAAGTATGAGAAACAATACCAGCAGCTCTTCTATGAGGCCGGCAAGGCCCAATGGGTTGCCAACACGGATATCAGCGATGTTCATGATTCGCTTGCAACCGAGTCCTCGAAAGCCCTGGCGCGCTTCCTTGGGAGCGTGGAAGTGATTAATCAAACCAAGGGATTGCTCGCTCTACGGGACAAGCTTGATCCTTTACAAGTGCGCCAGCTTGAAAAAATCTGGCTCGCAGCGGCGCATTCTCCCGGCACAATTCCCGATGTTGTTGATTCACTCATCAGCGAAACGACCCGCAACACAAGCATCCTCTACGGCTATGAATACAAGATGACCGGGAAGGACGGCAAGCCGAGTCCCGTTACACCCAACGAAATCGACCGGATACTTGTGGAATCTAACGATGTGAAAGAAAGGTTGTTTGCGTGGGAAACCTCGAAAGGCGTTGGTGTGCCTTTACGTGACGGGCTTGCGAATTTGCAGCGGCTCAGGAACAGAGTGGCGCGTGAGATGGGCTATAGCTCATACTTTGGCCTGGAGGTGGCCGACTACGGCATGACTTCGGACGAAATGATGCGGTTGATGGACCAACTTGTTGCAGAGCTGCGTCCGCTCTATATCGAGCTGCATACCTACGCGCGGTACGAGCTTGCCAAGCGCTACAAGAAACCTGTTCCGGAAAAGCTGCCTGCCCATTGGGTGCCAAACAGATGGGGACAAAACTGGCCGGGAATTGTCCAGGCCGTGAATCTCGACGCGGCGTTCAAGGACAAGTCGAAAGAATGGATTGTACAGCAAGCGGAAGACTTTTTCGTCAGCCTGGGGTTCCCGGAACTCAACGAAACATTCTGGCAGAAGTCGGATTTGTATCCCGTCGAGCCCGGCTCGTCACGCCGCAAGAACAATCATGCATCGGCATGGCACCTCAATCTCGCAGACGATTACCGTTCACTGATGAGCGTGGAACCGACTGCAGACTGGTTCAAGACCACGCATCATGAGTTGGGGCATATCTACTACTTCATCGAATACTCGAATCCCGACGTACCGCTTGTATTGCGCGAAGGGGCGAACCGGAGCTATCACGAGGGAATGGGTGACCTGATGGCAATTGCTTCTTTGCAACGGCCGTATCTTGAGCAGCTCGGTCTTCTCTCTCCCGATGCAAAGATCGATCAAACGCAGTGGCTTCTCAATGAAGCTCTATCCGCTGCGTCGATTGTGTTCATTCCGTTTTCGGCGGGGACGATGTCGCGCTTCGAATACGATCTCTATGAGAATGACTTGCCGAAGAGCGAGTATAACAAGCGCTGGTGGGAGCATGTGGAGCGATATCAGGGCATTGTTCCTCCGACGCCCCGGCTTGAGGAATGGTGTGATGCGGCCACGAAAACACATATCATCGACGATCCGGCGCAGTACTATGACTATGCCCTCTCGTGTGTCCTGAAATTCCAGCTGCATAACTACATAGCGAAGAACATACTCAAGCAGGACCCACGCAACTGTAATTACTACGGCAATACGGAAGTGGGAGATTTTCTCCGCGGTATTATGCGGCCGGGCGCGAGCCTTGATTGGCGGCAGGTGCTGAAGCAAAAGACGGGAGAGGATTTCAGCGCTCAAGCGATGCTGGAGTATTACCGGCCGCTGACGGACTACCTGAGGAAAGTCAATTCAGGCCGCAAACACACAATTCAGTAACTCAACTTACGCACGCCGCCGGCGGTTTTTGATCCTGTCGGCGGCAGTCTGCTCTATTTTGTCGAGTTTCTTCAAGACTTTCTTCCCGCACGATATAAAGCCGGGAGTCCCCCAGGGCATTTGCTGGATAATGAGTTGACGGATCTCGGGGACAAGGGCGGGCTCCTGCTGTGCTATGTTTCCCAACACTACCATCGAAAACGCTTTGACGGCGACCGGCTCTTGTTGTGAGCCGAGCAGGTCAAAGCACACTGTTGCGACCTTTCCCGCCAGTCTGCGAGGAACCTCGATATTCTGCAGGACTCGTACAACGTTCCGCTTGACGGCAACATGCACACCGGGCTCAAGCATACGGTCGATCATCTTGTTGAGATAGGGGATGAGGAGATGGGGATGTGTGTCTGCGCAATGGCTTACGATCCATGCGGCGCGTTGCGTCACTCTGTATTCCCCCTGTAGAAAAGCTCTCATCAATTCCCTGAAGCGCGAGGCATCCCCGCCAATCCATTCAGCAATGCGCACAGTATTGCGCTTCGAGTGTTCAAGCAGAATTTCTTCTTCGATGTTCATACGAATGCAGCTCAGGCAAATTGTCCGACGATCTCATTGTAGCACGTCGGGCAGACACCATGACTGAGGCGGACATGGTCGGTTCCCCCTGTCTGGTAGTAGCGCTCCGCCGACATCCATTCACCGGTCTTGCTGCCCGGCGGGTAGCGGACATCTTTGCAATAGCTGCAAATGCCAAGCAAGGGAGCCTCCGGGCGATCTTCTGCGACCTTGAAAATGCCCATCGCCGGACGGATTGTTTCGGATAGCAGGATCGTGTGATAGAGGAGCGCAATTGTCTTTTCTTCGCCATGGATCGGAGAGATCGAGAGTCGCATAAGCCTGCGACGGTCCGGCGCATCGCAGTAAAAGCGGAACGTGACATCCTCACGCCGTCCTTCAAGAAGGGCCTCAGTGAAACGGCGGTAAGTCATCCGTGTCTCCTCTCCCTCGATGAATTCATAGACCGGTCGTCCGATGAGACGCGCAGGGTCGGTCAGTTCCGGGGCGCCGTTGTGTAACGCGAACTCATTCCATCTGGTGCGGTTGTACAACAGAATGTGTCCGTCCGCATCGGTGAGATACGCCATGTCGACGAAACCGTCGAGGAGTTGCTGCAAATTGATAGCAAGTTCTTTCATCACGCTACTCCAACACGCCTTTACCAGAAATACAGAATCCGAATTGCCATCCTGTAGATCGGAATGAAGACATACGAGAACACCTGCCACGCAACAAGTATTCCGATGATCGCGAAGCTTGAGCGATACATAAGCATCATGTATTTGCGGGCAAGGTCTTCGCTCATGAACAATGGCAATGCCCCGCTCCCGTCAAGAGGTGGAAGAGGGAGAAGGTTGAATGCGAACAACAAAAGGTTCAACGAGAACATAATGCTGAGCAACATCGCAACATGGGTCCAGAGGCCTCCTTCGGCTGCAACGGTCAGTTGCGTGAAGGTGACGTATTCCGGCCGCACGAACACTCCCTGACTGATACCTGCGATGATGAAAATGCCTGTGACGACCGCGATGACGAGATTTGCCGTCGGCCCTGCGAGTGCCATCAATGCCGAGCGTTTCGGATATTGCAGCGCCCATTGCGGGTTGTACGGCGCGCTCGCCCATCCCATCATCCATCCGCTCAGGAAGAATGACAGCACCGGTATGAACACCGTGCCGAACGGCTCACGTCGAATATGCGGGACGGGGTTGAGTGTGACTTGTCCGCCATGGTAAGCGGTAAAGTCTCCCATCTTCATTGCAGCAAACGCGTGTGCCGCTTCATGTACTGTAATTGAAAAGAGAAATGCCACGTACCAGACGACTCCGTTTGAAAGCATTTCGGGGGTGATGAACGGCTCGCTCATGCTTTTCCTTCCCATTCAAGATAGAATTGATCGAGATACTCCTTCATGAACTTGTGACGCCGCTCTGCAATACGCCGTGCTGTTTCCGTGTTCATCAGATCTTTCAGCAGAAGAAGCTTTTCGTAGAAATGGTTGATCGTCGGGCCGGTACTGTTTTTGTATTGCTCAAAAGTAGAATGCTCCTCGGGGGACTTGTCCGGATTATGGATCTCACGCCCCTTGTGTCCGCCGTAGGCAAATGCCCGCGCAATCCCGATCGCTCCGATCGCGTCAAGCCTGTCTGCGTCCTGTACAATCTTCCCCTCTATGCTATTCATCGGCGTCTTCACTCCTGAGCCCTTGAACGAAAGATCTTTGATGATATCACACACATGAGAAATGACCATCTCATCAACTCCCTGAGCTTCAAGCCATCTCCGCGCCTCCCGTGGCCCGGCGGTTTCGTCCCCGCCGGCAAATTTCCAGTCTGCAATATCGTGAAGGAGTGCAGCCAGTTCAACGACCAGCATGTTGCACTGTTCGCCGCCGGCGATGAGACGGACGTTCTTCCATACACGTTCGACGTGGAACCAATCATGTCCCGAGCCTTCGCCGGTGAGGCGGCTTCTTACAAACTGTTCCGTCGCGCTGATAATGTGGCTGTCTTGCATACGAGTAGTGACGATAGGAGGAATGGATGTATCAACTTCGCCGTCGTCGAATTTCATCAACCCGGTCTTCTACATGCTTCAGGAATCTGAACACCTGCCGTGCCCATCCGGTTCTGCGCGGAAGGTAAGTGGTTTCGAGATCCTCCAGTTCCTTGCCGAGTTCCACCTGCAGCGAGGGGGACTTCGTGATGGAAAGAACCTGGGAGGGATACACGCTTCGATGTCCGGTGATGAGAAAACTTATTATGCAGGCGACAGCTGCGTATGGACCGAGAGAAGGTCCGAACAACTCCACTGCGAGAATGCTTGCCGCAATGGGTGTATTGGCTGCGCCCGCAAGCACACTGACAAACCCCAGAGCGCTGAATGTCGCAATGCTCAGTCCCGTGAGCTTCGCGTACAGCATCCCCGCCGTTGCCCCAACGAAGAAGATGGGAGTGACAACGCCACCGCTTCCACCGAAACTCAGCGTGATACTGGTGAAGATCGGTTTCAGAATGAACGCGTACCAGTCCGTTTCCTCCCCCCGCATTACTTGCTCGATGGTCTCGAGCCCGAGCCCAAGATACCGTGTGGAGAAGATGAACGCAAGCAGAGCCAGCACTGCGCCGCCGATCAATCCTTTGAGCGGTTTCCACATTACAAGCTTCTCGCTTGCCCGCTCTCCCGCCTTTAGAAACTCGATCAACATAATGGAACAAAGCCCGAACAGCACGCCTGCGCCGACTACCTTCAAAAAGAATGCTTCGGAGAACGCAGGCGCAGTTTGCACGGCATCATGAAAATACGTTATGCCGAGCGCAGATGACACTTGATACGCCGTTATGCCGGCGATGAACGAGGGAAGCAACACCTCGTACAAGATTGTCCCAACGAACAGGACCTCCACGCCGAAGATCGATCCGGCAATGGGAGTCCCGAACACGGCTGCAAACCCGGCGCTGATGCCGCACACGACGAGTTTCTTTCTGTCATGATCGTCGAAGCGGAGTATGTCGCTGAGTGCAGATGTGAGCCCCGCTCCGATCTGTGCGCACGGACCTTCTTTGCCTGCCGAGCCGCCTGCGCCCAGTGTGATGAGTGTTGCCACGAGTTTGACAGGCACAACTTGCCAAGGGATCTTGCCCGATCGCTTGTGGATTGCTTCGATCACTTTCTCCGTCCCGTGCCCTTGTGCGTCGGGAGCGAGATACATCACGATGAGAGAACTGAGAAAGAGTGCGGGCGGAAGCAAGAGAAGGGTGTACGGCGTTGACTGCCCGACTCCGGTAATCCAATGCAGAAGCTTGAGAAAGACCGCGGAGGCTCCTCCTACCAACGCCCCTGCGATTGTAGCCAGAAGAACCCATTTGATAATGCTGAGGAAGAGAACGGTCTGTTCGGTAAGGGGTCTATTCATCTCGGAAATGCGCGCTCGATCGGAAACATGTGCATAGACAAGCTATGGCTTGAGCGGGGAAGATGCAAGGAAGGGGAAAAGGCAAAGCGCCGGATTCCTCCGGCGCCTAATGACTCTACTCTGTTCTTCCTGCCAGATGCAGGAAGAACGCATACTCCGTGGCAAGCTCGCGCAACCTCCGGAAACGCCCTGACGCGCCCCCGTGTCCGGCTTCCATGTTTGTCTTCAGCAGAAGCATATTCGAATCCGTTTTCAGGACACGTAGTTTCGCAACCCACTTGGCCGGCTCCCAGTATTGCACCTGCGAGTCATGCAACCCGGTGACAACAAGGGTATGAGGGTAGGCCTTGGCTTCGACGTTGTCGTATGGCGAGTACGAGAGCATGTAGTCGTAGTAGACCTTCTCGTTCGGATTTCCCCATTCATCATACTCACCCGTGGTGAGAGGAATGGACTCATCGAGCATCGTCGTAACGATGTCAACAAAGGGGACGGCCGCTACGATGCCTTTGAACAATGCGGGCTCCATGTTCATCACCGCTCCCATCAACAGTCCGCCGGCGCTTCCCCCCATTGCAAACATCCTGTCTCTCGACGTGTAGCGTTCGGAGACGAGAAACGTGGCGCAATCAATGAAATCGGCGAATGTGTTCTTCTTCTTAAGCAGTTTGCCGTCGTCGTACCATTGCCGTCCCAACTCCTGACCGCCGCGGATATGTGCAATGGCGTAGATGAAACCGCGGTCGAGCAAACTCAGCCGCGCCGAGCTGAAGGTTGCATCCATACTGATACCGTACGAGCCGTATCCGTACAGCAGCAATGGGCTGCGACCGTTCTGTTGCATTCCTTTCGCGTATACCAGCGAAACCGGAATCCTCGCGCCGTCACGGGCCGGAGCATACAAGCGTTCGGAGGCATACCGGGTCGGGTCATATCCGCCCAACACTTCCTCCTGTTTCAGCAACACCTTTGTCCGCTTTGCCATGTCGTAGTCATAGACGGAGTTGGGTGTGATGAGGGATTGATAGCCATACCTCACGACAGTCGTATTGAAGTCCGGATTGGTCGAAGCATAGGCGAAGTATGCGGGCTCATCGAAGGGAATGTAGTAATCTTCCCCCCCGCTCCACGACATGATGCGTAGTTGCATCAGTCCGTCCTTCCGTTCCGACACGACAAGATGATCACGGAAGATCTCAAAGTCCTCGATCAGAACATCCGGCCGGTGTGGGAGAACTTCGGTCCACGCGCTCATATGCGTATCGCCAACCGGCGTTTTCATCAGGCGGAAGTTCTTTGCCTTGTCGTTTGTGCTGATGTAGAAATGATCACCGAAATGTTCCACCGCATACTCGTGGTCACGCTGACGGGGGGCGAAGACCGTAAACGTTCCCTCAGGATTCGATGCATCGAGATAGCGGTACTCGGAGCTGAGCGTCTGGAAACTGGCAATCATCATGAATTTTTTGGATTTCGTCCGGAAGACACGGCACGAAAATGTCTCGTCCTTCTCCTCATACACCATCACGTCATGTGCAGGGTCGGCGCCGAGTGTATGCCGGTAGACTCTGTACGAACGGAGTGTTACCGGATCCTGCTTCGAATAAAAGAGGGTCTTGTTGTCATTTGCCCAGGCAATGTTTGCCGTCGAACCCTGAATCTCATCCTCCAGCATCTCGCCGGTCGCCAGGTTCTTGAATCTGACGGTATAGACGCGCCGCCCGATCGTGTCGACTGCAAACGCCAGCAGGTTCTGTCCGAAACTCACCGCAGTGCTGCCTATGTTAAAAAAGCCATGCGTCTCTCCAAGCACGTTGCCATCAAGCATGACCTCTTCGGACGATTCAAGCGAACCCTTTTTCCTGCAATAGATCGGATACTCTTTTCCCTCCTCGTACCGGACGTAGTAGTAATAATCGTCGAGCTTGTAGGGAACGGATAGATCCGTTTGCTTGATACGTCCCTTCATTTCTTCGAAGATCTTTTCCTCAAGGGATTTGACAGGACCGAGCATTGCGTCTGTGTAGCGGTTTTCGGCCTTGAGATACTCGATTACCTCGGGGGTTTCCCGTTCGCGCAGCCAGTAATAGTCGTCGGTGCGGATATGCCCGTGCTTTTCAAGTGTATGCGGTCTGATTGCAGCCTTCGGGGGTTGTGCGGTCATCTCTTGCAGTCAGCAACCAGTTATTGAATGAGAATGGGGAATGTTGCACTAATATCAACAGCGCCGAGTATGCCGTTGAGGTCGGACGTTTTCAGGCTTTCGGGATCGTAGTGACGCAACACAACCTGCAATGTCCCGGTGTTGACCGTGGTTGTAGACACGCCGATGTAAACAACAAGTCCGAGCGGGTTAGCCCCGTCGGAATCGAAATAGGCAATCGACATCTTGCTGGAAATTCCTCCGCTGACTGTGTACCAGACGCGGTGGGCTTTAGCCTCTCGCTGGATCTCTGGAGTGACGACAGTGACGGGAGATGTCCGTTCGTTTGAGAGTGTCAATGTGGCGAGGTATGTAACGCCGGTGCGGAGTTTGAGCGTGTCGACTGTTGGAGGTGTTCCGCCGGGGCCGTCGAGGTCACGATAAGTAACGGTGACGTTGTTCTTAACGTTGTCACTGGTATCCTGGAGCGCCATGCGCAACGTGGTGATGACTTCAACAGGGTGAGGAGCGGCGCCCTCTGTTGGGGACTCATCCTTCTTGCAGCTTGCAAGGAGAAGCAGAATCGGGAGAAAAATACGGGTGAGTGTCATTGCCATGCGTCATCCATTGTTGCACTAACATAACCAAACATCGCATGGTTTTCCAGATGATGAGAAAGGGGAGTAATAGTCCGCAAGTCACACGGCGGGAGGCCCGCGTGAAAACTGTGTCGTAAGCCTGCTGCAGGGGCATCCGGAGGGCGCGGCGGTGTCGTCTGCACGCATAAAGGGCAGATCGACCATCTCCATTTCGGAAACCGGGTCGACAGCATTCCGATCGCGATGCAACTGGCATGCGGCGCAATGCCGGTCGGCCTTCCCGATGCTTCCGGTTCTGCCGTAGGCGATGTTCTCCGTATGCGTCAGTTCCGCCAGCGGAGAGACGGCGAGATGGCCCGCAATCGCAAGAAGCGCAACGATATGTCGGCGGTGCATCTTCACGGACTTACGGAGCAATGACGACCGGGAATGTTACGTCAAAATCGGTTTCGCCGAGCGATCCGTTGGTGTCCGAGCGTTTGGTGGATTCAGGCTCGTAGTGTTTGAGAACGCTCCGAAGCGTTCCGGTGGCGGAACCACCCGCGGAGACATTGATCCGGACGTGCAGGCCGATCGGAAGCGGAGTCGGAGCCCCTCCGTCGTTATCTCTGGGCACGACGCTTACTCTGGTTGTTGCGCCTCCTCCGGCCGTGTACCAGATGCGATGGGCTTTTCCCTCTTCCTCCACTTCGTTCGAGACCGTATCGACCGGCGTTTTGGTCTGATCCAGAATCAGCACGTGGCAATCGTATCCGACACCGGCTTTCAGCCTCAACGTGTCGATCGACGGCGGATTTCCTCCCGGCCCGTCGAGATCGCGGAATGTTGCTGTCACGTTGTTCGCCGTATTTCCGGTTGTGTCGGCTAACCGAAGGATGACGGTTGTGATGAGCTCTTGCGTGTTCGGATCAGGGTTGGGCGACATCGGGTCGTCCTTCTTGCATCCGGTGACCATAAGGGCGGCGGCCATCAATGGCATCACAGCCCGCGTGAACGTGTTGTTCATAGTTCCTCCTGTATGATGAATGAATGGATGTTGCCGGTTAGTGTTCGTGATCAGCCTCCCCGAACGGGATACGGATGCGCAGCACCGCATTGAATCCCGGATCGTCCGTGAAATATCTGAACCGGCTCAGATAATCGCGGTATGATTTGTTGAGGAGATTCTGAATGGTGAAATCGATGGCAATAGGTTGTCTGCCGAAGGGAATCTCTCCGCCGGCGCCGAAGTCGACGAGTCCGTAGCCGGACGGAGGCGCGGCGTAATCCCTGCCGGACTGAACATGAGTCTGCTTCCGGACGAGAGATGAAGCAAGCTCGATGTATGTGTTCGAGAAAACAGAGAATGTCCCCAGATCAAAGTGCGTCAGCAAACGGAGCCTGTCTGCCGGCATTCCGAACAGGGGCTGCTGTGTCGGACGGTCGGATCCCCGCAGCAGCGACCCTGTGACGCTGAACTTGAAAAGTTCGGACAATCGCCACTCGATCATTGCTTCCAGTCCACGGATAACGGCATCCGTCTGAGCATAGCGGTACGTCGGGAAAGCTCCGCGCACAGTCAACGTCGGCTGCGGATCGGGGTACAGATAGATGTAGTTGTTGATGAGATTATTGTACAGACTGACCTCCGCGCGCGTTGCCTCACTTGCGTGCTTCAGCGTGAGGTCCATGCTGATGCTGCGTTCGGGTTGTAGCCCGAGATCGCCGATCTCGTACGTTGCCGTGCCATGATGGACATCGTTGCTGTACAACTCGTTGATGCTCGGCGGGCGCCACGCCGTGCCGATGTTCGCGCCAACCGACCACGTATCGGAGAGCTGGTACAAGCCGCTTACCGCTCCGGAGAGACTGCTGTACTCATGCACGCGCTGCTGCAATCCCCGGAAGTTGAAGGGATACACTTCCATCCAGCGGTAGTCGTAGCGGATGCCGGCCGTGAGTGTTGTGAAGCCGGCCGACCAGCTTTCCAGAGCGTACACTCCCGCGCTGTAGGCACGGAAGTTCGGAATCAGAAACACATTTCCCTTCCGCACATTTCCTTGTCGCATGCCGCTCACGCCAACCGTTCCGAATAATCCGTTCAGCGGTGCATGCTTGAACTTCAGATCGGCTGTCCATGTGGTGAGAAGAAGATCGAACGACGGCTTTTCCAGTGACGGATCGTCGGGATTGAATGCCTTGTGTGCGTCGAACTCAAGACGGTTGTTCTGCTGGTAGCCCCCCTGAAATTCCAGAACTCCGGCGCCGGGAAAACGGTGCGCAGCGTGGAGCGAGAGCAAGTCATGAGAGATTTCCTGCTTCGGCCTGCCAATTGAATAACTGAAGGGTTCCTGGATTGCCGGCTCGCCGCGAATGATGGCATTCAACAGGTCGGTTGTGTTGCCGATATGTGATCCGCCAAAAACTCCGATAGTGGTGTTGAAATGCGAGTAATACAGTTGCGTCGTCAAATCGCCGGCTGTGTATCCGAGTGCAGCCGATGCATTCACCTCCTCGAACCCCGAATTGTTCATAAAGTAGGAAGAGGTTTTTGTATCCCCCGCCTTGCGAGCGCTTCCCTGCACGCGCCACGCGAATCCCTGAACCAGATGATGCGCTCCTTCCAGCAGCAGCGCGCCCGAGCCTTGACGGTTGTTGCTAAAACCGTTCAACAGCAGTTCGCCATCAATACCGGATGATTCCCTGAACCGTCTCGGCTCGACGCGGATGACTCCCCCGATTGCCCCCGCGCCGTACTCGACACCCGCGGCGCCTTTCAATACTTCGATGCGGGCCGGTGAAAACGGATCGATTTCCGGCGCGTGTTCGCCTCCCCATTGCTGTCCCTCCTGCGGCACGCCCGCGTTCAATACAAGCACACGCTGGCTGTGCAATCCTCGCACAACGGGCTTGGCAATTGCGGGACCCGTGGAAAGAAGTGTAACGCCGGGGATATTCTCGATTGTCTCACCGAGTGTTTGGCCCCGGTGTTTGTCCAGCTCCTTTGCCGTCATCACCGTCACCGAGCGGCTTGAGCTTTTGAGAAACTCTTCATCCGCTTCGGCAGTAACGCGGACTTCTCCCAGGCGGACTTCGGTGGACTTCAGCCGGATGGTGAGTTGCGCGTTGCCGGTAACGGCCAACGTCATCGAGTCGGTGAGATAACCCACGAACCTCGTTACCAACGTGTACCTTCCCGCAGGGACTCGCTCAAACAAAAATGTGCCGTCGACACCCGTGCTCACGCCGCGATGCAGCTCTGCCAGCGCAACAGAAGCGCCGGGCAAAGCAATCCGTGAGACCGAATCAACTACCCGACCGGATATGGTAGAGAAGTCCGTGCCCTGCGCATTGCCGCGCGGGGAAAGCAATAAAGAAACAACGATAATCATGAACGCCGGATGCAGCAGCCTCATGACGAAAACTCCTTTCAGGAAGAAGAATCTTCCACATGAACGAAAACGGCAAAGCCGCTTACAACGAATTCAGAAACGACGCAATCAGGAAAGGAGGAAGGCAGGGGGAGACCGGCCGGCGACAGGGGAAGAGAACGAGGAGATGAACAGAGTGTGAAACGCGGAAACGAACGGAGAGCCTTCGTCAGCCACGAGATCGGGCGCAAACGAAGGCACAATCAGATTCTTGGCAAAAAGACACGCAATGCAGTCGGGGCCGTGCGCAAAGGACGCTGCCCCGTCATCGGAAAACGTGGAAATCGCGTGATGCTCTTCCGCCCCGGGTACGGGGTGAGTGTGCGTAAACTCCATCGCCAGAACCAGCGGGAGATACAGCATCAGCAAAAGAGCCGCAACACTATGTCGGTGTCGGTTTGTCATTTGGTGGAGAACAATCTACGGCTTTTTATGGCAGGCATCAAGAGCCATCACTAAACCTTCCTGAATACCCGTAGAGGGCCAATCCTTGCTTCTCAGCAAACCATTGTGTAGCATTGGCATAGATTCACACTACACAGGAGGCGTCATGATCAGCGCACGATGCAATATTCCTGTTCCTTCATCCGCTACAATGTTGCACCCCCTGTCCCCGCAGCACATTACTGCTATCGAGTATCTTTGCCAAGTCTCTTTCTGAAGGCTATGCTATGAGAAGATTCTGCACGCTCACATGCATCGTGTTGACTCTGCTTGTATGCACCGCAAACGCGCAGCCGGTTCGTGAAACGCAGGAGTATGTTGATGCCGCGTATGCACGCATGTGGCGGCAGGAGCATCGCCATGCAGAGCAACCACTGCTCGCAACGCCGCCACCCTGCTGCCAATGGACGACGCCGGTGATTATTGATGTGTCTACTCCCAACCTTTCTGCACAGAATCACGCCGCTATAACAACTGCTCCCAACGGCGATATCTTTGCGGCTTGGACTGAATCAAACCAGTCAGCATCTCAGATCCTGGTACAGCGATCAACCAATCGTGGTGAAACATGGATACGAAACGTTGCCTACGGTTTCTCATCTTCCGCTCGCATTCTTCGTGATATCGCGGTAGACAGCGTGGGGAACGTCTGGATACTTTGGACTTCCAGGCCAGTTCAGTCCCAGCCTTACAACCTGAATCTTTCAAAATCAACCGACGCTGGACAAACATTCTCAACCGAGTTCACAGCGAGAGAGTATGCAGCACCGTACTTTGAACCAAAGCTTGCAGTCGACCGGCAAAACAATGTATTCGTTCTGTGGGATGATCAGCAGTTCAAGCTGACGCGGTTCCGCAATGGCGACGTGAACCAGCGTATTGACACGGAGATTCCTAATGATACGCTGAGCGTTGATTTTTGGTGTTCACTTGCGATCGGGCCTGAACATAACGTATATGCGATATGGATCGGAGTGCAACACGTACCGTCCGGTCTAAGCCGGTACAGAGTCTATTGTTCTACTTTGAGCGACACCGGAACAACTATTGCATGGAACGCGCGGGTTGACACTACAGAACCCCCATATGCAATCTATGCGCATAGGTACCCGGCTTCGGCGGTCGATGCATCCGGCTCCCTGCATGTGGCTTTTATGAGACTGACAGGAATACCGGACAGCATGAGCATAGTCGCGGCTTCAAGCAACACTTTCGGAAGTTCTTTCAGGCCGTTTGTAACTGTCGTGGAGTTCGGCACAAATACAGATTCATACATGACAGTGGATGCCACCAATAGCGTAAGCATGCTCTGGCGCGGTAGCAACGGTGCAACATTCAGCCGATCTACAGATGGCGGACGGACTTTTGGCAGGCCACGGCTAATTGGATATGAAGTTGCAGCCGATATCTGTGCGGACAGACTGGGCAATCTCTTTGCTCTATTTGAGACCGGATATCGAATCACGTTTGTCAGAACGAATGTGCTTGTGACGGTTGATGGAAACGACCAGCAATTCACTACGATAGAGTTGCTCCAGAATTACCCTAACCCGTTCAACCCAAGTACAACTTTTGCTTTTTCTCTTCCGTCTTCATTTGAGGTACGATTAGCTGTATTCGATATACTCGGGCGAGAGGTTGAAGAAGTTATTCACCAACGGCTGGCAGCGGGGTGGCACACTTTCGAATGGAGGCCTAATGAAGTCGCAAGTGGATTATATCTCTATCGTCTTGTGGCCAAACATGCAACGGGTACCACGACAGTCGCACGAAAACTCATCTTCGTCAGGTAATATCAGATGATACCGAGACAAGAATGGCACTCAAATTTCAAAGCCAACAACAAGGAGGCACACCATGAAGACTACAGTTCACCTCATCGGCTTGTTGTTATCGTTGTCTGTAATTACACAAGCCCAGCACCCTACCGCCCATCCGCGGCTTTTCTTTGCCGTCAATGATACTGCCGCAATAAGTGCAAGAACGAGAGTGCCGGGGTCGGCAGCAAGTCAGCTCTTCTCCGAGCTCGTTCAATCAGCGTCTCACTATGTATTGGGCGGGTACATGTGGCACGACACAACAGGAAATTTGCCACTAAGAAAACACGACTACTATGAGAATCTGCCGGGCATTGCCTTTCTGTATCTTGTCACTCATCAACAAGTCTATGCAAATCGGGCGATTGATCTTGTGTTCAGAGCAGATCCCGTGTTTGAGCGACAAGGCATTCTCTACGATCACTGGCCGGGTGGCGGCCGTGGATTGCGCAAGAAAGTGTTGACGCTTGCGATTGTGTATGATTTTCTTCACGAGCAACTGGACGCCAACCAGCGAAGAGCGATTCAAGATTCGATCATCGCGGGGCTAGCGTATCCGGGATATGAGGGGATCAGGGAGTACTACACGCGACCTGATATTGATATTCTCCGGCACGAAGAGCATCCGGGCGCGTCGCTGCTGTTTTCCTCGGCTGTCACGGCAACCCGACTTATCCTGGCGCCGTGACAAACAAGGCATGTAGTGTGTAATCGCATGCTTCCGTCACGGCGCTCAGAGGATTCTGTTTGCTGTGACTCCCGGCGATAGATCTGAAACGGTGGCGCACACCTGAGATCCGCTTGCCTCAAAACCCCAACTCCACCTGCACAAACGGCGCCAGCAGCACGCCCGGTTCCCCGACCAGCAACTCGGTTTCGTCGCTCAGGCGGATTCCCGCAACGAGGCGCGTGCCGGATGAAA
>CAZBWR010000049.1:0-30071 GCA_964495695.1 uncultured Chitinophagales bacterium
GCATCCTACCGGACGGGTTTCCATTCGTTCAAAATAGAACGGCCGAGAAACTGTACGGCCAGAAAATTCATAAACCATGACGCCGTAACGTAGGCGTATCCGTACTTGCGATACCTTCGGGGTGACTCATACACAACAACATCCTTCAGGAACTTAATGTGCCCGATGCGCTTCAGCCTTCTGAACATATCATAATCTTCGCCGGCTGCGATACGTGCTGCGTACCCCTCCACCCTCTCGAACACCTCACGCTTCATGATGTGACATTCACCGCGCCCCATCCCCATTCCTACCTGGTTCATCATGTAGAAGAACCAGTTATAGAATCCGTGATACATCCTGTCAATCATTGTCCTCTCTTCGGGATAGATCTCCACACTGCACGTGATGGCTGATAGTCCCTCATCATCGATTTCCTCGCCAATGCGGCTGAAGAATCGCTCCAAATCCTTGACTCTTGTGTCCGCGTTCAGGAAAACAAAAATGGCGCCGGTTGCGTGCTTTGCACCCTCGTTCCTTCCAAGCGAAATCGTCTGCTTCACCCCGGCCTCGTTCTTAACAACAAAGTGGGCATAACGGTTCGCAATAACAAGGCTTGCGTCTGTGCTTCCTCCGTCGCTTACAACAACTTCGATATTGTGCCGCCGGAGAATTTCCGGAGTGAATTGCTGCAACATAGACTCCAGCAGCTTTTCTTCGTTCAGCACAGGGATGATGACGCTAAAGCGGAAATGCGAGGCTTGCGGCACTAGGCAGTATGTCCGGTAAGGTTCATAACTGCTTCAAGATACGGAATTGCTGAAAACATTCCCATCGCTGAACATTGAAGAAATCGGGAGGGAGGACTGCACTTAGAGGCGACGTATTTTCTGGGTAATCTGATATTTTACCTCTTTTTCCAAGATCGTCCGCCACATGGGCGTCACGACCGAGCATTGGTATATTTTTTCGAAGCCGGCCTCGGATAGTGAAACGGTTTCGATGGGAAAACGCCAAAGGGTTGCGGGCTGCTTGAGGCTGAATTGTGTTTCGATGCCGAGCCACTCATCGACAAGGGAGAACTTCTTGACACCATCTTCCGAGCCCGTACTTCTCAGCCGCTTGTCGCCGAGTTCTCGTCCCTCGATTTCATAATATCTGTCGTGCGCATCGCCCGCCATCATCCCGACACAAAATTCTGCCCCGAACCACACGTCAACGGGATGATCCTCGCCGTTGGTGATGACATAGTCAATTGTGAATTCCGTCTTTCCTTTCACGAGCTTGATGATCTTCTTGATGGTGATGCGATGCCGGCGCTCGCCGAACCAGAGTGCCCCATCCCTCCATAACATGATTTTCACATTATCCCTGCCGATGGAAACTTTGTGCCGGTAGGGTTGATTCACGAAATCTCCCAACTCAAGGTACTTGCATTGGGCAAACGATTCGAGCGTTGTATACCCGCCGAAGAAGTGGTCGACAAGCGAAGCGTGCCTGTACCAATCGAAGTGGAGATGTTGCTCGAGCCCGAGTTCCTTGACAAGAACGCTGTCATGCACATTGGCAGTGTCTTCAAGTTTGCCGCCTGATGCCATGAGCCTGCGGTGGTATCCCTCTTCACGTCTGCTCAGGATGTCCAGCAGGTTGAAAGCCGCCGGCTTGTAATCAAGTTCAATCAAACTTCCTCCTGTGTCGGGCTTGAAGTAGAGGTTCAAGTCATCCGACTCGACAAGGAGCTCGCGGAAGCCGTCGCAATCAAAGTCCGTTTCCTCAACGCGTATCGGAGGGAGTTTTTCCAACTCGTCCATCTTACTCTCCGCCTGGAGGAGATTGCGGTACACGGGAAAGCGGAGATTCGGCAAATACAATCCGCCGAATACTCCGTGCCAATACGGATCATTGCACTGCCCCGCCCACACGTGATCCTGAATATCCGGTGAGAACTTCTTGTGTCCGGAGAGTTGCCGGGCCCGCGCTGCGACGCGCATCATCTTCTTGTGCATGTGGTTCGCTTCGGGGTACTTCGCAAGGAAATTGCGCCAATACCCGCCCCGCACAAACATCCGGTTCTCTTCATCACTGCCGGAGGCTTCGAGTTCCTTTTCAAAAGTCTCTAGCTTGAGAAACGCCGTCGGGTTCAGCGCCCACTTCAACATTTCAGCATACGATGCAGTCGGCAGATAAATACGTCCCTCCGGTGCGAATGTGTCAACGATTTCACCCAGGTGCATCGTCCGTATCCACGGGTTTTCTTCAATCATCACGCAGAAGGAATCGAGCCAGCCGTCTTCGTACACACTCTTGTATGTCTTGGGCCACACCCCGAACTTCTCGCCGTCATCCGCGCTCAGTACAATGCGGACGCCCGTGGCATCTGCCACTCGCTGATAATAGTGCAGCGTTTCTTCGAGGGGACGGAAAGGAATGGTGTAGCGCAACATTTTATCAATCGGAAGCACTTTTAGCATATATCCCTGTTCTTCCGTGATGTAGTAGCCGAGCAATTCATGATCGAGAAGCCCGACATGCCGGAAGTGCGTATCATCAACCGTCACGAATTCGACACCAGCCTCTGCAAGTGATGCCACAAGAGGTTGCTCCCACACACGCTCAGCGAGCCACATCCCTCTTGGGGTGTAATCAAAAACCTTGTGGATATACTCCGAGAGTTTCTGAATCTGACCGACCCGGTCGGATGGTGGAATCACGGCAAGAACCGCCTCGTAGTACGATCCGGTCAGAAGTTCCAACTGTCCCCGCTTCACCATCTCTTTCATCAATTCAATCAACTCTGGCCTGTTCTTCACAAGCCATTCGAGCAACGTGCCGGTCCAGTGTTGGGTCAGTTTCACTGACGGGTGTTTCTGAAACACATCAAGCAAAGGCTTGTAGGAGTGATGATACGCTTCTTCAAAGACAGATTCGAAGTTACCAATGGGTTGATGATTGTGGACCGCAAAAACTGTGTTGATGGTCTTCATGGATGATGAAATGATGTGTACACCGGCGGAAAGTCCCTTATTCCTTGAAATTGTTGGGGAGAAACAACAAAAGAAATGAAAGAGAATCAACCCCGTTCAAATTGCACACCGTCAACAGTTTCTGACGTAGGCTCGATGAAGAGTGAATACGAAGAGGATTTCCTGAGGATTGACCAGGGGGGTTCGGGCATATACTCGTGCGCTCCCCCGGACATACATATGAATAGGCTCCCGTGAAATGAGCCGGGTGGGACACCCGGGGTCGGCAACGAACTGCACCAGATCAAAGAGCGACCGTCCATCATCGGCAACTAAATCCCACGTAAATCCGAAACGAAGCGAATCGCCCGGATCGAACCTCAGGACACCGGTCGTGGAATTATAGCCGTTCACGCGGATGAGCTGCTCCGGTGTCAAGGTTATGGTCTTGCGAAATGTTGTATCGGATGCCCAGACAATCCGGATCTGCCCGTCGAGTAATGCGCGGGCATCGAATGTCTCGTCGTATTCGTTCACGATGCTGAGGTATGCTTTGACCGCATTCTCGCGCAATGAAACTTCGTAGACAGCGGACACTTGAGAGCTGAACACGTCCCGGGGATCGAGATACGGCGGCAGGGATTCCTTGCAAGAGAAGAGCAAAGCCGGAAGTAAAAATGTCAGCAGGCGGCCGCTATTCAGCATTGTTCTCCTCAACAATCACGCGGTTCAACAAACTCACGGACCAGGGTGAAACGGTAGAGAAACCGCGGAGGCTCGACTTTTTCAGTCCTCTCATACAGGCTCATCGTAGCATCTACCAGAATGTTGACCGGATTCAACGAAATAAACCGAGCATTGCACGTTGGATCCCGCCTGAAAATCACCTGGTCTCTCAAGTTCCTTCCGTCGTCCGCAGAGAAGCTCCATGAAATCCCAAACCGGATGGAATCTCCCGGATCGAGACGAAGCTGCCGGGTCGAAGAATTGTACCCGCGGGCCGAGATGATGTGCGCATCAGTCAGGTGGAAGGTTCTCCGGAAAGTCAAATCATTCTCCCATGTCAGCACGATTTGGCCGGTCAACAAAGCGCGTGCGTCAAGCGTCTCATCGTACTTGTTCACTATTGTCAGGTACACCTTCATGGCATTCTCAGTGCGGCTTATGACGTACGTCCCTTCCACAATCTCCTTAAAAACGTCCCGCGGATCCTGGTACACGGGAAGACTCTCTTTGCATGAAATGGAGCATAAGGTTAGAAAGACAAACACAGCAAATGCCGGAACACTCCTCATCGTCATCATAGGTCCAACCTCACGCCGAAACTGATCCTGCGGGGGTCATAATATGCGGCAGGGTCGCCAAGCTCTCCGCCGATTCTCCCGTTCGAGTCAATCCACCGGATGTTCTTCGCGTTCAACATATTACGCGCATCGGCATAAACCAGCAGCCGGATGTCGTTTCTCTCGCCGAACGTGAATTCTCTCGTGAGTTTCATACTGACAAAGAGATTGCTTTCCATTCTTCTATTGTTGGGGATAAACGCTTTTGTTGTATCAAGTGGCGTGAACCCGTCGCGGGTCGGGTAGAATGTGTACGGCCTTGCCGAGTTATACAACACTATTGCATTCAGGTTAATATCCCATCCAAGAGTGAACGTTATATCACCTTTTATGGTATGCCGCTGATCCCAACTCAAGGGGTATGGACGGGCCACAACCGGAAAGCCCCATTGTGAGAGGTTAATTGTTTGATTGACGTTCTCGCTCACCCCTTCGGTCACCATGTACGTGTATGAAAGACTCCCCGTAAACCGCTCACTTCGTTCCTGACTAATGACGAACTCAAGACCGTTCACGTCAGCCTGTGCATTGTTAACGTACTGTGCAAACCCGTAGTCGCCGGCTGCCTTGCTGTCGAACGGAATCAGTGTTTTGGAGTCGATCTGATTCTTGATAACTTTGCGGAAGTATGTTGCTGAAGCAACTATCGAGTTTCCGAGGCCGTGTTTGAAACCAATCTCCCATGCAATGGTTCGCTCGGGTTCAAGATCGGGATTGCCAGTCAATACGCTGCGTGTGCCCGACCGTAATTGCGCCGGGTTTATGCCCGAGTAGAGATAGTCGAAAAGAGGATATTGGAAGTAGTGCCCGAAGTTCATGAAGAAAAACCAATTCGGCCCGATCGGGGCCGCAAAGGCAAGACGGGGACTGAACTGATATTTGAACTTTGCCGGCACGAAACCGGTTATGCGCTGCTCGAACTCGTTCGGGCGCACCGGAATGAATTCAACGACAGGACGTGACGCAGTCGGATCCAGAAAGTCCCACCGTACGCCAATGCTCAGGTTCGACCCGTCGCGGACAAGTTCCACTTTGTCCTGCACGTACACGCTTCCCGTCCGTGGACGGTAGTTGTATGAATTGCTGAAATTCAGGAGCGGTGCATTCGGAATCGGTTTGCCGAAGTAGGTCAGTTGCGGCTCGTACTTCACCAGGTCCGATTGAATCTGATACAGATTCATTTCGATACCGGCCTTGAGAATATGCGCCCGGCCAACCTGCGAGGTCACATCCCCCTTGAAAGTGTAGATAGTCTGGCGCGTGTCCGCAAACCAGTTCCGCCTGCCACCGACGATGTACCGCAGAAAGAAATCGTACTCGTAGGCTTGCAGGTTTTCGGCCGTGCGAACGTCATCGCCAATTTGTGAGCGATGGAAATACCTGCTTAGACTCGCAGTATAGAATGTGTTTGATGAAAGCGTATGCGAAAGGGAGAGCGAAAGCCGGTAGGAATCCCTTTCACGCTTCGGCAGGCCGGCAAGGTTGAAACGCCAGCTGAACTCGTAATCACGCCAGCGACGAACCGAGTAGATACCCTGCAATGCCAGCCGCATCGTCGGATTCAGAACATACTCCAGCTTGCCGAAGCCGCTGAACTCCTTGTTGACAGGTGAGATACTGAACTTGTCGAAATCCCGCCACCACCGGGTATCACTGAGCTGGAGAGTATTCGCCGTGAAATAGTACAACTCTCCCACCTGTATCGGACCGCCCGCCGTCACCTCGGCTTCAAGTTCCCTGTCTTGCTGCTCGTTTACCGATGTGGGAAGCCACCCATCCCGCTCGAAACGCAGGCCGAGTTGATGACGGTCGGTGCCGGTTTTTGTCACCACGTTTACAACACCCGACATTGCGTTGCCGTACTGGGCTTCGAAGCCGCCAGTGTGTATCGTGAGCCCCGTAATCGAACTCTTAGGGAGGGTTGAACCGAGCCCGCCGCTGATCACATCCTGAACCGGAAGCCCGTCTACCAGATACATTACCTCATTGATCTTTCCGCCGCGCACGTTCCCCTCGATTGTTGTGCCGGGTTGGAGGCCAAGTACTTCCTGGAAGGCGGTAACCGGGAGTTTGTCGAGCTTTATTTCTCCAATCGAATATGCGGTTGCGGGAAGGTCTTTCTGAATAAGAGGACGCTCGGCACGGACTTCAATGGCGTCAAGCTCAACCGCAGATGCCTCCATTTCCATATCAGCTCTCGTCCGAAGGTCGGGAAGGATTGTGACGCTCTGCAGAACAATTGTCCTGTACCCTATGCTGCTGAACCGGACTGTGTAGACGCCGGCACGGATATTCGGGATCTGATAAAACCCTTCGACATCAGCAGCGGCGCCGAATGGCGTCCCCACGATCCGTACGTTTGCGCCTGCGAGAGGCTCACCCGTTTGTTTGTTGACAATTCGGCCTTCAAGCAAGCCGGTTGTTCCAGCACCTGCGGGAACGGCTACGAGCAGAAGTGCAGCGAGTAGAAACGTGCATCGCTGTACACGATCCCGCGGCGGGCGTTGAGATGAGAACATGGGTCTGTCCCTATTTTTCAGGACGCATTTGAGGAAAGAAGATCACATCACGAATCGACTCTTGCCCGGTCAGCAACATGGTCAGTCTGTCAATCCCTATGCCGAGCCCTGCAGTGGGAGGCATGCCGTACTCAAGCGCGCGGAGGAAGTCCTCGTCAAGCGGCTGTACCTCTTCCTGACCGCGGGCTCTTGCTTTCATTTGCTCTTCAAACCGCTCCCTCTGGTCAATCGGATCATTCAATTCGCTGAACGCGTTGCAAATCTCCTGTCCGTTGACGATCGCTTCGAAACGTTCAACCAGTCCGGGTTCGGAACGGTGTTTCTTTGCCAGCGGCGACATCTCGACGGGATAATCCGTGATGAATGTTGGTTGGATAAGATGATGTTCGACCTTTTCGCTGAAGATCTCGTCAATGATTGCGCCCACTCCTTCGCCCGCTGCTACTTCGATGTGGAGTTCCTTTGCGATTGCACGGAGATCCTTTTCGCTCTTGCCCCTGAGTTGCCTGTCCGTGTATTTCTCAATCGCTTCAAACATGGTCATTCGCTCCCACGGGGGAGTAAAGTCAATTTCATTTTTCCCCAGTTTCACTTTCATTGAACCGTTGATTGCTACGGCGACCTGGCTGATCATTTGTTCCACCATTTCCATCATCCACAAATAGTCCTTGTAGGCGACATAGACCTCAAGCATTGTGAACTCAGGATTGTGCGTCCGGTCCATTCCCTCATTACGGAAGTCCTTGGCAAATTCAAATACGCCGTCGAAGCCTCCGACGATGAGCCGCTTTAGATAGAGCTCATTCGCAATACGGAGGTACATTTGCACATCGAGCGTATTATGATGTGTGATGAAAGGCCGGGCAAAAGCGCCGCCATACTGTGATTGCAGAATCGGCGTCTCGACCTCAAGATATCCGCGTTCCTCAAAGAACTTTCTCATCGAGGAGATGATTTTCGTCCTCTTGATGAAGACATCTTTGATCTGGGGGTTGACGACGAGATCAACATACCGCTGTCTGTATCGAAGCTCTTTGTCTGAGAACGGATCGTGCACAACGATATTTCCCTGCTCGTCTTTTGTCTCCTTTGGGATGGGAAGGGGCCTCAGGGATTTAGCGAGCAATTCGACTTTCCGTGCATGAATGGAAACCTCGCCGGTCTTTGTTCTGAAGACAAATCCCTCCACCCCGATGATGTCGCCGATATCGAGAAGACGAAATGTCTCATAGAAGTTTCCGAGGTCGTCCTTCTTCAAATAAATCTGGATCTTCCCTTGCGAATCTTGAATGTGGCAGAACGAGGCCTTCCCCATCTTACGGATGGACATGATGCGGCCGGCAACGGCAACATCACGCTGCGGCGCTTCATCGGAAAACGACGTGACTATTTCTTTCGAGAAGGCGTTGCGGTCAAACTGGTAAGGATAGGGGTTGATGCCGAGCTTTTGCAGATGGTCCAGCTCTTCCCGGCGGCGGAGCATGAGTTCGTTTAAATCCAGTGTTTCTGTGTTAACTTCCAAAGAAAATCTCCAATACTGACAAAACCTGTGAATAGTGAGAGAAATGATAGGCAGATTGCGCTCGATAATCAAGAAAGGGTTTGTTTGAACAACTTCTTGACCGACACCCCGTATAGGCTCTCAGGGCTTTAACTTTACAATAAGAATCGTTATTGTATCGCCACCCCGGATATCATGTGAGTAGTTATGAACTTTTTCGATAAGCGTCCGAGACTCTTTCAAGTTCTCTTTGGAGGTCTGACCGTAGTTCTCGTCATTGCCTGCGGCCTGAATCTCCATCATCTGACAATCTCTCCAACAGACGAGAACCTTTTCGTTGACCCGGCGTCCCTCTTGTCTGTGAGCGCGAGCGGAGATGCATCCCCGCTGCGACCTGGCGACCAGATTGTCGGTGTGCAGGGACGCAACGTCAAGACATTGGCGGATTTTCGGGCTGTAGTGGACACGGTGTCTGTCGATACGTTGAACATCACGGTCATACGGCCGGAGCGCAACAGCCGATTCGTTTTCCGGGTGTCAAAGATGTCTCTTCACGACCTCGGACTCTCAACACTGCCATTGCACGTCCGCGTCGTCGGCGTGACACCCGGTGGTGCATCGGACAGGGCGGGAATGACGGTCGGAGACCTGATCACACGGATAAATGGGGCAACCTTCTCGACGGCAATGCAAGCTGATTCGGTGCTGCGCAGCGGAGCAACAGGCAAGAGTTTTGTCTATTCAATTATCCGCAACAACCAGGCGCAGGATATTCATGTCGTCCTGGCCTCGATTGGCATTTCGTTATTCGTCATCGGATATGCCTTTACGTCACTGGTTTTTCTGACGATTGCAGTGCTTGTTGTCCGCAAGAAGCCGGAACAAAAAGGAGCCCGATTGCTTGCGCTCGCCTGTTTGCTTCTCTTTGCTGCTCCGCTCCTTACACCGTATGGACTCACCCCGAACGTCCGCTGGTGGTATTTATTCATGCCAGCGTCAGTGGTGTGCTTTGCATTCGGGGCAGCCTTGTTGGGACATGCGTTCCTCTACTTCCCGACAACGCGGACTGCGGTCATTCGGAAGCGATGGCCGTTGTTCATCTTTTATGGTTTGACCCTGATATCGACGTTTCTTGTCCTCGGACTAAACGCTCCGCTCGGACCGGTTGTTCTATTCATCCAAGGCGGCGCTATGACCCCCCTGACGTTTGCCATCCTTAGAAAACATACACCCGCGGAGAGCAGGAAACTGCTTCGTCCGTTTGTTGCCGGTGTTTCGCTTCTCTTGGTATCGCTTGTTGTCTCCTCCGTGTTGCTCGGTGCAGCCGCGGACGCTGTGAATGCATTCCTGTTTATGCTCTTCCCTCTTTCGCTTCTCTACACCATCGGCCGACACCGGTTTTTTGATTTGAATCTGAGAATACGGAAGAACATTCAATTTTCCTTTGCCTCAACTCTTTGGACAGCGGGATTAGTCTTTCTTTTTGGCTACCTGATAATGCAGTTGCCCCGGAAAGAACTCAGCTTGCCCAATCTGCAATTGACGGGAACAGCAATCGAAGTACTCTCCACACCGATGAAGGACGAAGAACGCAGTGTTGCCGAGAAGACCGTTCTAATGCTCATGGGTGTGGGCCTGGCGATTGGATTTCTTAAGATCGGGCGGACCGGGTATTCATTTCTCGCCGGGAAATTCTACCGCGGGGCGTATGACTATCGCAAAGCGGCACAGGAAATCTCGGCGGCGCTTTCATCCACTCTCAATATGGAGGATCTCGGAAAAGGAATTGCTCAAAAACTGAGCGAGATGATGCGGCTGAAACGTGTCGGCGTCCTATTCTTCCGTAACCAGTCAACGTGCTGCTGCCATGAGGCACATGGTTTTGACGGCGAGTCGTGGAGTGCATTTTGCATCAGGAACGATCGGGAAATACTCAACGTCCTCAGAGATCAAGCCAAAGAAATCCCGGTCCATTCACTCTCCCGTGACCTTCGTGAAGAGTTTCTTGCCCGCAATCTTCAGATTCTCGTTCCAATACGGTCCAAGGAGAAGCTCATCGGCGCATTATTGATTGGCGAAAAGCTCTCCGAAACAACGTTCGGAAGAGAAGACTATGAGTTCCTTGCAGCTACTGCGCGTCAGGCATCGGTTGCCGTCGAAAACTCATTCCTTTACGAGGAACTGGCTGAACAGGAACGATTAAAACACGAACTCGCAATCGCGCGGCGAATCCAGCTCGAGTCGCTTCCGCAAACCACACCCACAATCGAAGGACTCGATGTAGCGGGAGCTTCGATTCCCGCTTTCGAAGTCGGGGGTGATTACTTCGACTACCTGAACGGCGAGGCAAGAAACCTGACTGTCATAATCGGTGACGTGAGCGGTAAAGGAACGTCGGCAGCGTTGTACCTGTCGAAAGTGCAGGGCATTCTCAGATCGTTGCACGGCTTCGGCCTCTCTCCGCGGGATCTGTTCATCAACGCTAACCGGCTTCTACGCAAAGACCTTGCGAGCAATTCCTACGTAACAGCCATGGCCGGGAAGTTTGATACCGTCAATCGATCAATCAAGCTTGCGAGGGCGGGCCATCTCCCCTTGTATCATTTCCATGCCGAGACCCGGAGTGTCAAGAGAGTACTCCCCAAAGGCCTCGGGATCGGCATTTCGGAAGACTTGACTTTCACTGAACGTCTCGAAGAAGTAACAATGCACTACTCTAGCGGAGATGTCTTTCTCTTTATCACGGATGGGATTACCGAGGGGCGACGGGAAAACGATGATGAGTTCGGCGAGGACCGGTTGGAGGAGATTCTCTCGCAATGCGCCGGCTGCAGCGCAACAGAGATCAGGGATAAGGTACTATCTTCTGTGAAAGAGTTTGCAGAAGGGCGTGAGCAGCATGATGACCAGACGGTCGTCGTTGTGCGGGTAGCTTAGAGTCTTTTCTTAACAAACACATAACCGCCGTGTGTTGCTCCCCAGGCCTGGTTCCCGAACGGATCCCACCCCCTGTCCCAACTGATCAGGGTATCTCGCACAATGCGTACCTCAGACGTGGCATATGCCGCACCTCGGAGTTCGCTCGGACACCCTCTGCCGCTTGTGCTTCCCACAAACGAGTCACCCTCTGCTCGCAGCAAGATCGAACAACCATCACGCCGTATCAGTGAGTCAGGGTTCAACGTTGAGAGAGGTTCCGGCTTCATCCATTCGCCGGCAAACCGGATGGGATCGGCGATCGTGAACACCGCGCTCTCCAATAATCCGTCCATGCTTTGCGTTAGATGATAAACGCGCTGGCGGTAGGGCCGTTGTTGCTGCTCAGCCGATGCTTGTTCGACATATAACCAATATCCGTCGGTTCGCTGAGGCCAGACGCGCACCATATGCAAGCGGATATCCAGAAAATTTGCGTCAGCGGCGGCCTGAGCCTGACTGCTGAACGAACCTGTCATGAATTGCAGAAGCGTCTGAAGCTCCGGAGCTTCCCCTCTTGATTGCTTTGAAGAGGCGCACCCGGCAACAAAAACAGAGCAAAGTAGAAATGCCTCGGCAACAGCCCTTGTGATCACGTGAACTCCTCCGGCATTCCTGCCAACTGCCGCAGCTTGCGTACCTCTTGCCGTGTCAAACTTCGGGTTTCGCCTCTCTTCAAACCCTCGCGCGTCACCGGTCCGTACGCAACCCTGTCGAGTTTCTTAACATCATAGCCGAGGGATTCGAACATACGGCGTACCTGTCTGTTCCGCCCTTCATGGATGACGATACCGATTTCCTTCCCTTTACCGCCGGGGATGATGTACACCTCTGCCGGAGCTGTCTTGCCATCATCCAACTTCACTCCCCTCCTGAGTTTTTCCGCATCTTCATGAGTCAGCGAGGTTTCGAGTGTCACTTGATAAGACTTGGAGATCTCGAACTTCGGATGCATGAGGTGGTTGGCAAAGTCTCCATCATTTGTCAGGATCAGAACGCCGGTGGTATTCCGGTCAAGCCGGCCGACAGGATAAACGCGACGCTTCGATTTCACAAGACTCATCACCGTCGTCCGCCCTTTTTCATCGCTCAACGTCGTGATCGTATCTTTCGGCTTGTTCATCACCAGATAGAGGTAGTCATGCACTTGCGCCGCCTGTTTGCCATCAACAAATACTTTGTCCCGCTTCGGGTTAATCTTCAGGCCGAGATCACGCATCACTTTGCCATTCACCTCAACCTTGCCGTTCAGAATCAGTTCGTCCGCTTTGCGACGCGAGGCAACCCCGCACATGCTGATGTACCTATTGATGCGGACGAGTTCATCCGTTTTCGGTTTTGGATTTTTTTTCATTTGTGTGATGTATACAGAAATGTCGGGGAGCAGGCAAACATACGAGCCGGCTACTCTTCGGAGCGATCGTCGTCAAGCTTTTTGAGTGTTCCATCCTCACTGACGACAATTCGAGTTTCGTCGTCGTCACCAGCATCACGCTCTGCGGCAGCTTTTTCTTCTTGCTCTTTGAGAAGCCGCTTTTCGACTTCGAATTCGGCCTCTGCCAACAACTCATCAATTTCACGCGGCTTGGGGAGTTCGGAGAGATCGTTCAGCCCGAAGTGCTTGAGGAACTCCTTCGTCGTACCGTACAGCAACGGCCGTCCGGGCGAAGCTGCACGCCCGACAATTGTGATCATGTTCCGCTCCATCAACGACCGGATGACATAATCGGCATTTACACCGCGGATGGCTTCTATTTCAGGCTTGGTCACAGGCTGTTTGTAGGCGATCACCGCAAGACTTTCGAGAGCTGAAACGGAGAGTTTCCGCTTTGATTTTTCCTTCACCATCTTCCCCAGCCAAACCGCAAATTGGGGAAGTGTGGCAAACTGGTACCCCCCTGCCACCTTTACAATGTGAAGTGCCCTGCCGGTGGAATCGTATTCCTTGTTCAGTTCCTCGATTGCATCGACAATCGCCTGCTCATTGATGCGACGTTGGGGCAGTTCTGCCTGCTCGAAATCACCGAATATCTCTATGAGCTGCTTTACCGAGAGAGGCTCATCGGTTGCAAAGAGCAAAGCCTCGACTATATTCTTCAGAGTAATGCCCCGTTCACCAGTCATGCGATCTCCACTGCAGCACCTTCACCAACCGGTTTGATCATAATGTCATCTCCCTCGTCTGAAGGGAGAAGCCTTATGACTTTGTTCTTGGACATTTCGAGAAGAGCGATGATCGTTACGATGATGCGCATTTTCTCAGTCATATGACCTACAAGGTTCAGGAGGCTGGCCTGCTTGTGCACGCGCAGATAATCAAGGGTGTAGCTCATTTGCTCTTCGATGGTGACGTTGAACATCTGAACTTCGTGCACCACCTTTTTCGGCATACTGTCGAGCGCCTTCTTGTATGCGGCAATGAGATTGAAGAGGGTGACATCTTTCAGAATATCCTCTTCCTCCTTTTCTACCTCGGCAACCGGATCCGCCTCAAAGAAACGGCGGTAGTAGATCTTCCGCTGCTCATCTTCCATCTTCGAAATTTCGAGGGACATCTCCTTGTACCGCTTGTACTCGATGAGACGGCGCACAAGTTCTGCGCGGGGGTCTTCTTCCTCACCATCAGGCCCGACTTCCTTCGGCAAGAGCATCCTGACCTTGATTTGCATCAACGTTGCCGCCATCACGATGAAGTCGCCGGCGACTTCAAGATCAAGCGAAGCCATCAAATGAAGGTACTCGAGAAACTCCTTCGTGATGCGGGAGATCGGAATATCGTAGATATCCAATTCATCCCGCTTGATAAAGAACAGCAGAAGATCAAGAGGTCCTTCGAATTCTGTGAGTTTTACCCGGTACATGCTTATCCCAGATTCATTGCTGTTCGGACTTCGGACATTGTGGCTTGTGCGGTCGTTCGAGCCCGCGATTCGCCGTCCGTAAGAATTTGCTTCACTTCGTCCACATGAGATTCGTAGTAGGCCCGCTTTTCACGAACGGGTGCCAGCGTTGCGGCGATCTTTGCTGCAACGCGGTTCTTGCATTCGACACAACCGAGGGCGCCGCTGCGGCAGTCTGTTGCGATCTGATCGGATTCGCCGGAATTGAATTTCTTGTGATAGGTGTAGACAAGACATATCTCCGGCCGGCCGGGATCATTCTTCCGGATTTTTTGCGGATCTGTCACCGCCGACCGCATGCGTGTCTGAATCCGCTCGGCAGAATCAGAGAGCAGAATAGTGTTGTTCATCGACTTGCTCATTTTCTTGTCTGAGCCGTCAAGTCCCGGCAGGCGGGCAAATTTTGTGAGCTTCGGCTCGGGTTCCGGAAAGACTTGTCCGTACTGCGTATTAAATCGCCGCGCAATCTCTCTTGTGATCTCGACGTGCGGCACCTGGTCTTCGCCCACTGGAACAAACTCCCCCTTGTAGAGAAGGATGTCAGCCGCCTGCAACACAGGATAGCCGAGGTGGCCATAGGTAACGTTCTCGATGTTCAGATCCCGAATCTGATCTTTTACCGCAGGGTTCCGCTCGAGACGTGACTGGGTGATCAGCATCGAGAAAATCAAATGCAGTTCCGCATGTTCCTTGATCTGTGACTGGCGAAACATCGGGCTTTTTTGAGGATCCAAGCCTGCAGCCAGCCAATCAATCAACATGTCGATGGAATTTCTATTTATCTCCGATGAATCAGGGTTCGTTGTGAGGGCGTGGTAGTCTGCGATGAGGTGGTAGTTCTGATACTCGTGCTGCAAAGCCACCCAGTTTTCAAGTGCTCCGACCAGATGGCCCAGGTGCAGTTTACCGGTCGGGCGCATGCCGCTGAGGATAATCTTCTTTCTTGTCAAATACTCGTTCCTACGTTCCTGCTTGCGTGAATAAAGAACCCGTCTCGCGGGCGGACGGGTTACTGAAGAAACAGATATGGCTTCCACCGTTCGTCCATTCTTCCGACGAAGTGGCTGATGAACGTAACGTGGTTGGGACGCATCGGCCTGCGCAGCAGAGGCATGCGGGCCTCGTCGGGCGTACGATCGCCCTTCTTGTTGTTGCATTTTACGCATGCACACACCAGATTCTCCCACGAATCTTCTCCCATGCGTGAAAGGGGCATTACATGATCAATTGTGAGCGTCAGATCTCCACGACCGCAGTACTGGCAACGATGCCCGTCCCGCCGCAGAATGTTCTTGCGGGACAAGATGATCCGTTTGTACGGCACCTTTACGTACATGGAGAGTTTGACGATGCTCGGAAACGGCATTGCAGCCGAGACGGAACGTACGGCACGACCGTCGTGCGCCTCGATCAACTCCGCCTTACCCAGATACAACAGAACAATTGCCTTCTTCACGTTCACCACGCTCATGGGTTCATAACTCTGGTTCAAGATGAGCACCTTGGCGTTCATCTTGCCATGAGCAGTACGCTGTGCTGCATATGCGCTGAAGTCGACCTACCTCCTTGCTGTCTGCAATAAGTTGATGGATCGCCGGAATTATGTCCGTTGAAAATATATCACTATGGGGAAGTATTGTCAAGCTACCTTAAGTCGGCGGGGCCAGCGGTCTGAGATACAACAAATAAGAAAACCCCGCCGACGGGCGGGGTTCTGTTCAGAATGATGCCATTTAGACTAGCGCGGAACCTGCACCGCTAAAAAGAGCGAAGCTCCGTCCCGCTTTTTGACCCGCAACAGCACAGACTCGCCCGCCTTTTTCGAGTCAATTATCTTCTTGAGATCACCGGGCGACGAAACTGACTTACGCTCCGCCTCCACGATGATGTCATTCTCTGCGATGCCCTGATTGAATGCCTCGCTGTAAGGGGTAAGATTCGATACAACAACTCCGTTCTCAACATCTTCCGCTTTCCGCTCGTCATTGGAGAGCGGGCGTACCGTAAAGCCCAACTTGTCAAATGTGACCGTAGAGGGTCTGGATTCCTTCTCTGTGTCCTTCTCGCGTGAGCGGTCAGTAGTTGCAACGCTGGTCCCTTTGTCATCTCGGGGCTTGAGGGTCACTTTCTTGTCAATCGTCTTGCCGTCACGAAACACCTTAAGTGAAACAACATTGCCGGCGACTTTTGTTGCAATATAGCTTTGCAGTTCATTGGGCTCATTAGTCTGCTTTCCATCTATCGAGAGAATCACATCGCCCGACTTCAATCCGGCGGCTTCGCCGGCTCCCCCTTTCACAAGATCGTTGATCAGGACGCCTTGAGGTTTGTCAAGACCGATGGCGTTTGCCATTTTTGCATCAATTCCCCGGATCGTCACGCCGATATAACCTCGACGCACTTCTCCGTTGAGAATCAGATCACGGGCAACTGCCTTCACGATATTCACAGGAACCGCAAACCCATACCCCTGGTATCGCATGTTGGTTGTGGCGATGGCGGTGTTGATGCCGATTACTTCGCCGTTCATATTCACCAATGAACCGCCGCTGTTACCGGGATTTATAGCTGCATCAGTCTGGATGAAATCCTCGATACCGTACCTATCACTGATGATGTTGATGTTGCGACCCATTGCGCTGACAATCCCCGCTGTTACCGTCGAGGTCAAGCCGAGAGGGTTACCGATTGCGAGAACCCATTCCCCCACCTGAACATTGTCGGAATTGCCGAGTGCCGCAACGGGAAGGTTCTTCGCTTCAATTTTGATGACGGCGAGATCCGTCGTCGGATCGGTGCCGATGAGTTTTGCCTTGTAGTCGATCTTGTCGATTCTCACTTTAATGCCGTCCGGGTCGGCATCCTCCACCACATGATTGTTGGTCACGATGTAGCCGTCGGGTGTGATGATTACGCCTGACCCGGCACCTTGCGACCGTTCACGCTCGCGCGGTTGCAGCTCCGGCCCGAAGAAGTGCCAGAAGTCCTGCGGCATATTCCTTCCGCCCTTTTTGGAAGTGGTCGTGACAGTAATTGAGACAACTGTGGGAGTTACGGCTTTGGCGACCGCGATGAAACTCTGGTTGGCAATCTTGATATCATTGTTTCCGCTGATGGGCGGTGCAGAGGCACCCAACTTTAGTTCTCCCTGGCTATCTGCCAGACCGAAACCGACTCCGTTGCCGGAGCTTGATACCAACAAAGCACCGATCACGATGCCGACAGTAATCAGAAAGAGGGAAAGAAAAATTGACTTCTTTGACATGCTGTACTCCTAATGATTGGATAATCCGTTCTCAACCTTTATTTGCCAAGAAGCGCGGAAAAGACCCGCTCGGAACGCAAATCCCGGAACCCTTCGATATGCGTCTGAAGATGCTGCCGTAACGCCTGTCTCACTTCGTCCCCGATAGGAGCCGGCAATAGAAGGTTCAACGCCGCGCTGCATGAGTCTAACACTTGTAACCGCTGCAGTACCCTCAACGTTCCAGCCGAAACGGCCTGGCCCGACCCGTATTGAGCACAGTCGCCGCACAAGACTCCCGATGATGTGATTTTAACATTCCTCCCCCCGAGAGCCTCTGCCAATAGCTGGCCTCCACAGGCAGGACAGACATCCAAATCCGGCTTAAATCCCATCAACTCCGCCAGTCTGGTTTCGAAGAAGTATAACGCAGCAGTGTTGTTTTTTGTTGCGGTTGAGGCATTCTCGAGAAGGTCTAAAAGTAAACGAAACAGAGCTTCATGAGGCTCCTCTTCGTGTGTGGCGAGGGTAACCAGTTCCAACGCCGTCATCCCAACAGACATCTTTTCCAAATCTTCAGAGAGATGAGGAAACGACTGAATCAGATCGCATTGGGAAAGAAGTTGCAATTCCCTATTGCTGTTCTTGTAGATGACCGTAGCAACGTGATTCATGGGCTCAAGCACCGACCGGAACTTGCTCTTAGTGCCCCGGGCACCTTTTGCTATCACTGAGAGCCTGCCGAACTCGCGCGTATACAGCCGCACGATCTTGCTCGTGTCACCGTATTTCATTGCCGAAAGCACGATGGCTTCCGTCTTGACAATCATATGACGCGTTGCCTCGATTGCGGAGTTTGCCGGTCAGCGGGAGTTTCATCCCCCTTCCGGAGGGCCGCCAATGAGTCTGCGAATGGAGGTTTGAGTATTCCCGCTTCAGTAACAATTGCGGTGATGAATTCGTTCGGGGTGACATCAAAAGCAGGGGCAAAGACGGAGACACCCTTTGCAGCAATCCGTTTGCCTGCAACATGTGTTATTTCAGAAGCGTTTCGTTCCTCGATCGAGATGCTCCGACCCGTCCGCGTGCTGTGGTCAATAGTGCTCATGGGCGCAGCCACGTAGAACGGCACGCCGTGCTGGCGGGCCAGAACCGCCAGAACATATGTTCCAATTTTATTCGCCGTATCGCCGTTTGCGGCAATCCGGTCGGCTCCGACTATTACGAGGTCAACGGCGCGGTTCTGCATCAAGATCCCGGCGGTACTGTCGGTGATCAGGGTGACATCCACCCCCGCTTTCATCAACTCCCACGCTGTAAGCCTCGCACCCTGGAATAAGGGCCTTGTTTCATCGACATACACACGCTGAACATTCCCCTGCTTCGCCGCTGTGGTAATCACGCTCTGTGCGGTCCCGTTTCCCGCAGTCGCAAGCGCGCCGGTGTTACAGTGAGTCAGAATGGTGGATTGCGAACCAATTAATGCGGCTCCAACTTCCCCGATTCTCCGGCATGCATCAATGTCCTCTTCCTGAATGGATTTCGCTTCGGCAAGAATCAACCGCCGCATGTTCTGGAGGTCGGCACGGGAGTTCTGCTCGAACACCTTGCGCATCCGTTCGATCGAGGCAAAGAGGTTTACTGCGGTGGGACGAGTTTGAGATAGATAGTTGATGGCAGCGTAGAATTCTTCATTCAGAACACGCATCGAGTCGACAGCCGACTCGTTTGCCGCAAGCACCAAGGCGTATGCGGCGGCAACCCCGATTGCCGGAGCGCCGCGAATCTGCAGTTTCCTGATTGCTTCACCGACAATGCGGTAATCGGCAGTTTCGATAAAGACTTCCTCATGCGGCAGTCGTGTTTGATCAATAAAGCGAAGCTGTCCGTTTTGCCAATCTAATGCAACCATGAAACCCTTGTCCTCTTTTGAGCTAGTCTCCTTCGAATCTCGACAACTCCCTGAACGCCCGGAAACGATCCTGAATCTTGAGGTACGTTAATTCGCGAAGCCCGTCGACACTGAATTTTTCAACGCAAAATGAAGCCATTGCGCTGCCATAAATAACCGCCTTCTTTAGATTTTCCTCCGAGATGTCATCAGTCTTCCCGAGCCAACCTACAAACCCGCCGGCGAAGGTATCCCCCGCTCCGGTAGGATCGAAGATATTCTCCATGGGATAAGCGGGCGCTGTGAACACAGTTTGTTCGGTAATCAACATTGCACCGTGCTCGCCTTTCTTGATAATGACAATCGAGGGGCCCATTGCGCGGATTACTCTGGCGGCCTTGAGCAAGTTCGGCTCGTGGGAAAGCAGCCGGGCTTCCGAATCATTCAAGATAATGACATTGATGCGCTTCAATGTCTCACGCAACTCGGCGTTCTTTCCTTCGATCCAGAAGTTCATGGTATCGCAGATGATGAGGCGTGGTTTCTCGATTTGCTCAAGCACCTTTCGTTGCAGCACAGGATCGATGTTGCCAAGACAAACGTACCGGCTCTTCCGGTATTTCTCCGGGATCTTCGGATCGAACTTCTCGAATACGTTCAGATCGGTCGCGAGCGTATCCCTGTTGTTGAGGTCGTAATGATATTTCCCAGACCAATGAAAAGTCTTCCCCTCCTTCACCATCTCCAGCCCCTCAAGGTCAATGCCTCGACTTTCGAGAAAATCCAACCCTTCCTTCGGAAAATCGCCGCCAACAACTCCGACCAGGCGGATTGGAGCGGTGAAGTAGCTAGCCGCCGCTGAAATGTACGTCGCCGAGCCGCCTAATGCGTTGCGGGCCGACCCGAACGGCGTTTCAATTGAATCGAGAGCAACAGAACCGACAACGAGAACGCTCAAGTATCTCTCCCCATTAATAGTTTGATGAAAATCCGAGAAAAAACCCTATGAAAGTACGCAATGATGCGAAGATTAGCAATAGAACTGCGTCACACAATCGAAGCAATTTCGGAAGTTGTGAGCAACCGGGTCTTGCCTTCACACAAATCTGACAATTCGATAATCCCGATTCTCAGCCGTTTGAGCTTGACAACTTCATAACCTATCTCCGAGAACATCCGCCTGATTTGCCTGTTCTTTCCCTCATGGATGGTAACCAAATAAGATTTTTCCAACTCGTGCGGGAGAACGAGGGCAGGCCTGAGTACTGTTCCATCTTCAAGCCTCATAGGTTGCGCAAACATGAGCCGATGCTCATCCTGCAACGGCAGGTTCAGGTGAACGTGATAGGTCTTGGGAACATGCTCGAGCGGATTTGTAAGACGCTCGCCAAAGCGCGTGTCGTTTGTAAACAGGAGCAGACCCGATGTCTCCTTATCCAGCCTGCCGATCGGGAAAAGCCAGGGGTGATGTTTTGGTAGATAGTCGTAGACGGTTGCCCTTCCCCGGTCGTCCGACCGTGTGGTGACAACGCCGGCAGGTTTGTTCAAGGCCAGATACACGCGGCGCTGCGACTTAAGCGGCTTGCCGTCAACAAGTATGCGCTCGCGTTGCGGATCGACCCACAAATCCGACCGGCGAATTATCCGTCCGCCGACGCTCACGCGTCCGGATTCGATGATCCGGGCTGCTTCAGTCCGCGAGGCGATGCCGAATTTCGAGAGAACGCGAGCCAACGTCAATTGCCGCCTCTCTTGTCTTTTGCGGTCAGCCATCAACCATTCTCACGAAAACAAGAAGTCCGGCCGTGAAACACGCCGGACTTCGGCAACATCCGTTGTGACCCGGCTCAATCATACAAGTGATGCAACGACGACAGGACAATGCCGCAAGCAACAGCCACGTTGAGAGACTCTCCGGCACCGTATCTCCGGATCACCAGCCTGACGTCCGCCAATTCCCGCACCTGATCGGAAACCCCCCAGGCTTCATTACCGAAAACAATGAGAGACTTGGCGTCATATGTCACATGGTCATAATGCGTTTCACCGTTTACATCTGTGACATACACTTTGAAGCCTGCTTCTTTTGCTTTTGAGATCGTCGAGAGCAAATCCACCTCCTCGGCAATCGGAAGATGGAAGACACCTCCCATCGTTGCCCGCAGGACTTTCGGGTTGTACAACTCGACCGAATCCCTCCCGACCATAATGCCATCAACGCCGAACCAGTCACACGTGCGCACCATCGAGCCCACATTTCCGGGATCAGCAATGCCATCAAATGCGACGAGCGTGCATTGTGCGTCCGGACATTTGAGCATGATCTCGGGAGAAAACTGCTTCTGCTTGAGGACCGCAATTACGCTTTGAACTGTCTCCGTCTCTCCGAGAGATTCGAGTTCACGGGATGTGATCAAGTGAATGTTCCGGGTCTTGTGACGCAAAGCATCGAGTACGCTCGGCCCGAGAGGATGGTCGGCAAGATCAGCGGTGTGGTATGCCTCTTCAATTTGGAAGTCCGACAGGGCTGCTTCATGAACAAGCCTGACCCCCTCAACCAAAAACAACCTCCTCTCATCCCGGAATTTCTTGTGGGTGAGTTGCTTCAGTTCCTTCAGCTTTGCTTTTGTGAGTGGCATCCCTTCCTCTTCACGTCGTTGATGGTGGACAATCATATTCTACTCCTTGTATTCTCCCCAGACCTCCCGCAAGGCATCCGAGATTTCTCCGACCGAGGCGTATGCCTCAACTGCCTGCAGAATCACCGGGAGCAAGTTCGTTCCATTTGTTGCAGCGGTTTTGAGTTCAGCAAGGTGCCGGTTGACTTCGTTGTTGTTTCGTGTGCTGCGGACCTGACCCAGGCGGGCTATTTGCTTGGCTGCGATTGTTTCGTCTACCCGCAGTATCTCAAT
Organism: uncultured Chitinophagales bacterium; assembly: GCA_964495695.1. Lineage (GTDB taxonomy): Bacteria > Bacteroidota > Ignavibacteria > UBA10030 > UBA6906 > CAADGV01. The sequence goes on from CAZBWR010000049.1 coordinate 22,229, forward strand.
GTCTTCATCTCCGGGAACAATGAATTCATTGACACCTACGATGATCTTCCCTTTCTGCTCAATGTCGCGTTGGTACTTGTAGGCACTTTCCATGATCTCGTTCTGAAAAAAGCGCTTTTCGATGGCGGCAACTGATCCGCCAAGGTCATCCACACGGCCAATCAATTCCATGGCTCGCTGCTCAATTTCATCTGTCAATGTCTCGACAAAATATGATCCGCCCACCGGATCCACAGTGTCTGCAACCCCCGACTCGTGCGCTATGACCTGCTGTGTACGAAGTGCGAGTCGTGCCGAGAGTTCGGTCGGCAATGCGAGAGCTTCGTCGCGGCCGTTTGTGTGCAATGATTGACATCCGCCAAGGACGGCGGCCAGAGCCTGAATCGTCACCCGGACAACATTGTTGTCAATTTGCTGAGCGGTAAGTGTTGCCCCACCCGTCTGCGCATGGAAGCGGAGCTTCATAGTCTCCGGATTCACGGCGTTGAACCGTTCTTTCATAACCCGGGCCCAGATTCTCCTCGCAGCACGGAACTTTGCTATTTCTTCGAAGAAATTATTGTGGGCATTGAAGAAAAACGAGAGCTGAGCCCCGAACTTGTCAACATCCAGTCCTGCATCAACCGCCGCTTGAACATAGGCAATACCGTTGGCGATTGTGAATGCAACTTCCTGTACTGCCGTCGCTCCCGCCTCACGGATGTGGTAACCGCTGATGGAAATGGTATTCCAACGCGGCAACTCTTGCGAACACCATTGAAACACATCTGTTACGAGACGCATCGAAGGAGCGGGTGGATAGATATGCGTTCCGCGTGAAATGTATTCTTTGAGGATATCGTTCTGGATAGTTCCTGATATTTTCTTGAGATCTGCCCCCTGTTTCTTCGCAAGAGCAACGTACATGGAGAGAAGAATCGCTGCCGTTGCATTGATCGTCATGGAAGTGGTGACCTTTTCCAGCGGAATGCTTTTGAACGCCGCTTCAATGTCTGCAAGGGTATCAATAGCAACGCCGACTTTGCCGACTTCTCCCTCCGCCATCGGATGATCGGAATCATAGCCGATCTGTGTCGGGAGATCGAAGGCAACTGAGAGCCCGGTTGTGCCTTGACCAAGCAGGTAGCGGTATCGCTCGTTCGACTCTTCGGCAGTGCCGAATCCCGCGTACTGTCGCATCGTCCAGAACTTGCCGCGGTGCATGGTTGGATAAACACCCCGAAGGAAAGGAAACTCACCCGGGAATCCCTGCGTCGACTCATAATCATTCTCCGCAGGCAGATACAGGCGCTCTATCGGTATTCCTGAGTCAGTCTGGAACTGCTTCCGGCGTTCGCCGAAGCGGTTCAGAACAGGTTGAACCGATTGTTCTTCCCACTCTTTACTCCGGGAAGCGATGGATTGAAGACGGTCGGGTGAGGTTGTCATGGCTTGTGATGGTTGAACACTCGCTGAAGAATGATAAACAAGACCTCCACCATAAGCAAGCTCTTCACTTATCTCCACATCACACGCTCGATCTCTTTGCCGTCCGACTCGAAGACAATCGCTCCCTCCTCATCCGTACGGAGTACCTCTGCATCAATCTCCTGTAAACGCTGGACCACACTTTCGGATGGATGGTTGAACTTGTTGTTGCGTCCGGCGGAGATCACCGCATATTTGGGACGTACATGCTGCAGGAACTGATCGGTGGAGCTTGTTTTGCTGCCGTGATGCCCGACTTTTAACACATCGGCTTTCAGAAACGGCCCGAAGAGCGAGACAACATCCGCCTCCCCTTCCTGCTCAAGGTCTCCCGTGAATAACCACGAGGTCTCGCCGTAACTCAGTTTCACCACGACCGACGTATTGTTAAGATTGAGAGATGTGAAGAAGGTATCCTGTGTTACTGCATTGTGCGTCGGATAGAGAAAGTAGAGCCTGACGCCGTTAATTGTAAGAGCTGAATCGAATGCCCTGGCGTGTCGCACAACAGCCCCTTCCTGCTCGATTGCATACCGGTAACGGATAAAGACGGAGTCACGCGCCGGCTGCCCGCTCTCGATGACTTCTTTCACCTCGAGTTTTTCAAATACATGCAGCATGCCTCCGATGTGGTCGGCATGGGGGTGGGACGCAACAACCCAATCCAACACACGAATTCCTCTTCGCTTCAGGAATGGCACAACAATGTGTTCCCCGGCATCGTATTCCTCACTTCTCATCCCGGCATCAATCAACATTGTGCGTCCTCCGGGAAACTCGACGAGTGCTGCATCGCCCTGGCCGACATCAATGAAACTCACCCTGAGACGATCCGGGGGGAGGAGATCAAGGCGGCCTGGCGGAACCACAAGAAAGAGGTTCAAGCTGCCCAACAGAAGTACTCCAAGAACACGTGCCACCTTCCGCATCCGCAGATGAAACAGCAACAGCGTAACCAGATAAAACGGAATTGAATGAACCGGCTTGAAATTCAGCGTTTCAATGTACGCCCACGAAACATTTCCGCTGTACTTCGCCATCTCAAGAATCAGCCAAAGCAGAAGATAATTCACTGCTGCAAACACCTCCGCCACACTATAGGCCCAGAACCCGAAAAGCGTCGAAACAAACCCCAGCGACACGGAAAATCCGACGAGAGGAAGAACAAAAATATTCGTCAACAGTCCCACGACAGATACTTTCCCGAAATAAACTGCCGTGAGAGGCAGTGTGCCCAATGTGGCCACCAATGTCACAGCGCTGATCTGCACCGATGCTACTACTCCTTTACGCCACCACGATTCCCCCGCCAGCCTGAGTATCCATGCATTGACGATCGGATAGAAGTAAATGATGGATACAACCGCAGCAAACGAAAGCTGAAACCCGACATCATACAGTTGGCGTGCATCCCATGCAAGGATTCCCAGCGCGGCAACTCCGATCGCGTTGAGTGAGTTGGAGCGCCCACCTGACAATTTGCCGAGTAACACGACGAGTCCCATGATTGTTGCACGCACAATCGGCGGCTGGCTCCCTGTCAGCAACATATACAACACAAGCATGAGGCAGTTAAGGAGAAGGGCGGGGGTACGGGGTATCCTGAGAAGACTGAAAAACATGGCAAAGAAAGCATACACCACTACTACATTGGAACCGGAAACCGCGAGGATATGGGCGATACCCGAATTGACAAAAGCCGTACGGGTCGAAAACGGCAAGCCGCTTCGCTCACCTATGAGAATTCCCTTCAGCAGTTCACCTTCTTCCCCGCCGATTGTCCCGTCAATAAGCGTAAGAATGTAGACGCGCAAAGGAAGAACAACGTACTTCATCAACCCGTCAAAGATATCCCCTCTGAATGTGGAGTCCAGAATAGCGACATTAGAATGACCCCGGACGCGCATCAGGTAGGATATTCCCTGCGCTTCATAGTACGCCCTAGCATTGAATTCTCCGGGATTCCTCTCAGCAGTCGGACGATACATCTGGCCCTTCAACGTCACTCGGTCGCCGTAGCGGAAGGGTGTAGCAATCGTGTCTTTTTTCTGACGGGTAACTGTAACCAGCACCGTCGCCTCAACCTTCAGACCCGGATTTCTCTCGGGAATCAATTCATCAAGCGCAAAGAGAAACTGCGAGCGATTCCCCAGCGGCATGTAAGGATCGAGGATGGTACCGGTTACCGTCACAGGGCGCCGGATGATGTCGGACGGTAAGATGTCCGACGAGGCATCGTCAAGCCTGATTTTGATCGAACCAAGGGATACTGCAAGGAGGGTCAGAGCGAACGTGACGAACAATGATGCACGCTTGTTACCGGCGAGCACCAGAACGAGCACAGAAAGAAGGGAAGCACACGCTGATGAGAAAAGCAACCAGAGCGGTATCGTACTGATTCTGCCGAGCACAATACCTGCCGCAAAGATCAGCGCTGCAACCAATGCAGGGAGTGTATGGAAAGATATCTTCCGCATGCGCCGTCAACCGGATTATGAAACCGAACGCTAGAGTGACGCGGTAATCTTCTCTGTCAGATATCTCTTGATTGTTGGTGTAACGGTAGTCAGATCCGGCTTTACCCGAAAGCTCTCTGCTGCCGCCTCGTGCCCGGCGCCGTAAAGTATGGCGGGGACAGGATTTCGTGTATGCACCTTCGAGGACATGTCCTCGATATTGCCATGATCGCTGGTTATCAGCAGCAAGGTGTCACGGATATCGAGGGCGCTCAGGATACCCTCCAACATGCCGTCGAGCGGAACAAGGGCATCGATCGCTTCGTCCATGCTTTCGGAGTGACCTGCTTTGTCCGTACGCCAATACTCGAAAAGAACAAAGTCGTATTCACGTGTCAGATTGACCAATCGTCGACCTGCTTCTAACGGCGGGATAGGAGCAATATCATAGCCCATGCGCGGCCATCCGGTATTCGTAATGTCTGCGGAAACCCCGGCGCCCGTTCGGAGTTCGTTGAATTGCCTGAGCGGAATACCGGCATAATGACATGAAAGTGTAGTTACGGTCAGACGTGTTTGGCGGGTGTCAAAGTAGTCGAAGAATTTTTGAGGATATGCATTAGCAAAGCAGACACGCAATCCTTCGTCAAGAAGCTGCCTGAATATGTTCTTCTCGGCGATAACAGGCCGCAGCGTTGAGTACGGATACGGCCCGAAATGTTTGCCGATGAGTTGCGCTCCATTCTCGCCCGTGAACAGCGCAGTCTGGCCTGTACCGCTCTGCGGCAACCCATCCACACCCAGATTTGCATCCAGGGGAACAAGTGTAGCGTGCTCGCTCTGGAAAGAAGGGTTTTCCAGCGAGGCGATTCTGCCGCCAAACATCGACTCAAGCGCAGGTAGTCTGACTGCAAAAAACGGATTGAGTGATGAATCAGGAACTCCCAACCCCACGCCGTCCAAGAAGAGCATCAGCACTTTCATTGCAGCTACTTACTCTCAATTATGATCGTGACCGGACCGTCATTAACAAGCCCGATTTCCATCATCGCTCTGAACACCCCCGTCTTCACCCTGTCAGCCCCGAGCAGAACCCTCATGTGCCCAACAAATGCCTCATACAACGGCTCAGCCTCCTCAGGCGGCGCAGCGAGAATGAAGCTCGGCCGATTCCCTTTCTGTGCATCACCGTAGAGAGTGAATTGGGAAACCACAAGAACACTCCCGCCGACGTCATTCACGCTCAGGTTCATCTTGCCCGCATCGTCCTCAAAGACTCGCAATCCGGCACACTTTTCTGCAAGAAAAATCGCCGCTTCTCGTGTATCACCCGTGCGAATGCCGAGCAAGATCACGTATCCTTTCTCTATCGAGGCATGCACGCGTCCGTCAATCGTGACGCTGCCTTCCCGTACGCGCTGGACTACGACTTTCATGGAACCCTTGCCGAGAGTATACGCGGATGTCCCGAGTAATCATGGTGCACACACACGTCAAGCAATCCTGCCGATGACAGAATCTCCACCGAGTGCTCTCCCTGGTTGTAGGCAATCTCGACGAACAATCCACCGCCACTCACAATGCGCAACGCAGCCACCTCCGCAAGCCTGCGAATGAACCTGTAGCCATCTGCTTCATCTGTTGTTGCGAGCCGGGGTTCGAAGTCGCGAACCTCCGTTTGCAGACCTGCAAACTCCGCCAGCGCAATGTATGGGGGATTCGATACAAGAAGGTCAAAGTGTTTACCGGGTAGAAACTCATCAAGCACGTTAGCTTGCACGAATGTTATGTCTTGAGTTTCATGAGCCGCTGCATTCTTCTGCGCCAAGTCCAAGGCTTCGCGACTGACGTCAATCGAGGTCACAACGGCTGCAGGACAGCGTTTAGCGAGTGCGATGGCGATGTTGCCAGACCCGGTTCCGACATCAAGAACCTCAACACGCGCCTTTCCGGAGCTGGAAACCCACTCAAGAGCCTTTTCGACAAGAATCTCGGTTTCTGGGCGAGGAATCAACACTGCCGGATTGACTGCGAGTCGCAGCCCCATAAAATCCGTGTATCCAAGGATATATTGGAGAGGCTCATGCTCGAGCCTCCGGCGATAGAGTGTCTTGAATGACGCAAGCTCGGCCGGCGTGAGAGGGCGATCAAAGTTGGTGTAAAGCTGGAGACGGGAGTAACCGAGAACTTCTGCAAGCAGCAGTTCTACGTGCAGCCGTGCCTCATCAAATCCGAGGCCGGAAAGATGTTGTGTAGACCAGTTGATCAGCGAGAGAACAGTCCACTGCTGAACAGTCTGAGGGGATGTGGCAGCCGTATCATGCATTGCAGGAAATATACACGCCGCATGCAAGAAATGCAAAGGAAGTGGAACGATCAGGAAAGGAGTTTCTCGAGGCGACGGGCAAGAAGGGGGAGTTGATCAAGTTCATACCTGTTGTCGGCAATTGTGCGCGGATACGCTGCAAGATTCTTGCCGACTGCGATGACGTGGTACTGTTCACTGTATTGTTTGCGAAATGCAACCAACGCCTTGAGGCCGCCCTGCTTCGGAGAAAAGCTGTGCAGCGCTTCAATGATGATGGACTTGCCGTCCCGTGTTTTTTTGTTGAGAATGATATCCGGAGCGAACAGTTCAGGTGAGCCGTTTGCTGCGCTTCGTACGATGAACACATCGGACGCGTGCTGATGGGCTATGCCTTGCCCGGTAAGCCAATCGCACAGGAACCGCTCAGTCAAAGTTCTGACCTGATGCCCCGCATCCGATTCATGTGCGAGATTGTTTGAAACAATGCGGATGTTTACCCGCTCTTCTTTGGCGTGCACCTTCTTGCCGGTTTTGTGGCTATCTTGATTTCGAGACTTTCGTTGCATCAATTGTTGATTCTTCTCGGCTCCTGAACGATAAACACTGTCAGGATAACCCCGATAACGGAGGCAATCGTTCCGATGACGAATACTTCTGTATACCCGTAGAGGTTGCTGAGAACTCCACCCAACATCCCGACAAAATAGAACGGAGCAATGATGGTGTTCATCAACCCGACATATGTCGCCCGCTGTTCTGGGGGGCCGTATTCGATGGAGATGTTGTACCGGGCGAGGATCTCGGAACCAATGTTGATACCGAGGAAGATATACACCAGCAGAAACCAATCAAGTGACGTGGAGAACACAGCCACGAGATTTGCACAAAATAACGCAAATGCCGCAATAACCAACGCTACCTTATTTCCCCGCTTGTCGGCAAGCACTCCGATCCCTAAAGAACTTACAACTTGAATGGCGACAATCGCAAGTGTGAACTTCCCGACCATCGCCTCATCCCCTCGAAATTCCACAAGAGCATATACGGTATAGAACCCGACAGGCATTGTTGCAATAATCTGAAAAATTGTTGCGATTAAAAAATTTCTAAACGGAACATTCGTACGCAGGACATTCGGCAATTCACGCAGATACGCAAACAATAGCCTTCGCTGACGGACAGGGCTCGGATGCTCTTCCACCAGCTTCAGTTGCAAAACAATCGAGCCGAGTTGAAGTAGAAACGCGGTAAAAAACGCCAGCGAATAATTCACGGGAAAGTCAAACCGGGAAAGATACCACGTCAGAAGCGCACCACAAGCGAGGGCCCCAACACCGCCGAGGGAGCTTCGAATCCCAACCAACCTGCCTCGACGGTTTACAGGGACCATCTTGGCAAACATCTCGAACCAACCCGGAGTCGTTACACCGAGCAGCAGTTGGTTGGTTGTGTAGAGAATGAAGAAAAGCCACAACGCAAGCCCGGGATGAAGAGGCGCAAAGGTGAAAAGGCCAACCGCATAAGCGAAAAGCACAATTCGCTGCGCAAGGCCAAAGCGTATTGCCCAGGGCTTTTTCCACGGATGGGATTCAACGATTCGGGAAGCAAAGAT
>CAZBWR010000050.1:0-24878 GCA_964495695.1 uncultured Chitinophagales bacterium
CTCCACGTATGATCAACTCCTTGATTCTTCCCGTTATGAAGAAGTATGGACGCCCCTCCTCGTCATATCGATAAAATCCCTCATCACCACTCCGGAACCAATTGTATTCAAAGGTTTTAGCATTGGCTTCTTCATTCTGAAAATAGTATTTCATGACGTTGTGGCCACGGATGACGATTTCCCCTTTCTCTCCTTCGGGGAGTTCAACCCCTTTCTCATCATGAATAGCCATCTCGTTTACCGGAAGCGGGACTCCGATGGAAGGGTATCCGAATTTGGACATCCACATTTTGTGCTCCGCTGGCGCAAGGTTCACTGGAAGAAAACATGAATAGCAGGTCGTTTCTGAAAGCCCGTACCCGTGAATGATGGGGATCTTGAACTCCTTCTCGAATTTTTGCGCCAGCTCAACAGTCAGCGGTCCTGCGCCGCAAATGATGTGTCGGAAGTGTCCCAGTTTGTACTGTGAGAGATTGAGTTTAGCGTGCAAGAGGAACTGCAGCAAGGTAGGGACAACGCTCACGACGTTGACCATTTCCGTGCTGATCCGTTCAAAGAACTTCGAGGGATGGAATTTCTGGTTCAGGACGACGCCGCAACCGGCATACAGTGGCGTGATCAGCGTAACTATCGTTCCGTTGACATGATGGATAGGGAGCACACACATCATCCGCTGGTCATCCGACAGACGGTGCCACTCGGTTATCGCCATCGCGTCGACCAGCAGGTTGTATTGAACAAGTACAACACCCTTCGGGTTGCCGGTGGTACCGGATGTGTAAACGATAAGCGCTTCGTCCTGCAGGTCGGGTGCCACGGGTGGTGTGCACGTTGCCCGGTGCTTTACTATCTCCGACGGGAAGAAAGGAAGCGACGCGTGTACCGCTTTTCCTGTCTGTACAATATGCCGAAGGGCTGGAGTTCTCGACCTGAGCGAGAGTACGCGGTCGAGATAGTCGTTCCGAACAAAGGCGAGTTGTGCATTGGAGTTTTGGAGAATGTAGGCGATCCGCTCGTCATCTTCACCCACATTGATCGGGACAACAACCGCGCCGATGAGGAAAGCGGCAAAGTACTGAATAACTGTGTCGGAGTGGTTGTGGGATATGGTCGCAATGCGGTTGCCCTTCCGGATGCCGCTGGCGATTAGGAAATTTGCCGTGCGGTGGACTTCCTCGTAGAACTCGCGGAAGGAGTATTCCTTGCGGTATCCTTCATCGCTGTAGAAGATGAGAAACGGCCGTTCTTCATAACGGTCCGTCTTTTCATCGAGCAATGCGCCGATGTTCTTGTACGGGACCATCGGCTCTGTCGGGGGAATGCCGTTGACCGTTTGCGCCTGAAAGATCTTTTCCTTCAGAGACGGAGAGAGGTCGGACATGGCTCAGTAGTGAAAGAACATATCAAATGTGATGCGTTACTTTTTCTCCATCCAGCTCATCCAATACTCCTTCCACTCTGCTTCTTCCCCCGCGGGAAGAACGTGAATGGGGTTCAATCCGTCGAGCATTACGGCGTATTCGTCGGTATGGGTCTTTGTGCTTTGCCCCTTCAACGCCTTCGGATGAGGTCCGTGATGGATGCCGCGCGGATGCAGGGTCACCATCCCGGCCGTGATGTTGTCGCGGCTGAAGAAATTTCCGTCGTGATAGAAAATGAACTCGTCGTAATCAGTATTGCGATGGAAGAATGGTACTTTAAGTGCCTCGGGGTCCTCTTCAAGAGGACGCGGCAGGAAGCTGCAGACAATCGCCCCTTGCGTGACGAATGTGGTGTGTGCGCTTGGAGGCAAATGCGCACGGTGGCTCATGATGGGACGAATATCACGCATGTTAATTTTCCATACGGTCAAATCCCCTTTCCACCCGACCACGTCTATCGGGTTGAAGGGATATGTGACCGTTGAGAATTCATCTTCTACTTTGATCCGGACATCCCATTCATTTTTGTCATCAAGATTCGGCTTCGGTTCGGGGGTGATGATGACGGCGGGGTCATACAGGGCATGCTGTCCGATGAGCCCCTTCTCGGGCTGTTCAAATTCTGTTTTGGATTGAATGATGAGAAAGAAATTGTCCGTGCTTTTCGGAATGACACGGTACGTGACAGCGCGGGGGATAACAATGTAATCCCCCTTCTCAAAATCGAGCGGGCCGAAGTCTGTCTCTATCACCCCTTCGCCGCGGTGTACGAAGTACAGCTCATCTCCATCCGCATTCCGGAAGTAGAACGGCATCGGTTCTGAGCGTCGGGAAACGTACAGTGTCACGTCATTGTTTCCAAGAAACGCAACCGGGCCGCCTTTCGGGTCGTGCTGGTCGGTCGGTTTCAGCTTGTTGCAGTCAATGCAATGCGGCCGCAACTTTCCCTCGAACTTGATCCAGCCCGTCGGGGGATTGGCGTGATAGAGATGCGCAGCCTTTCCTGAAAACCCCTTCCGTCCATGTTCCTCTTCAAACGTCCCCTGCGGTAGACCCACGTGAGCTTGATTGGTGGTAATGCCTTTCTTGAGCGGATACATGAAATCTCCTTGTTGATGTCGTTATCGTTCTTCCCGGATTAGAGGTTACCCCGCAGTGCCTGTTCCCGTTCGATCGCCTCGAACAATGCTTTGAAGTTTCCCTTGCCGAAACTCCGGCTGCCCTTACGCTGGATGATTTCGTAGAACAATGTCGGCCTGTCTTCCACGGGCTTTGTGAAAATTTGCAGCATGTAACCTTCGTCATCCCGGTCGACCAAAATGCCAAGCTTGCTGAGCTCTTCGATAGGCTCGTCGATGTTGCCGACGCGTCCTTGCAGTTCCTGGTAATATGTACTCGGGACACGGAGGAAGTCAATGCCCTGATCCCGGAGCTTGGAGACCGTGTCTATGATGTTGTCCGTCGCCATTGCGATGTGCTGGACGCCGGGTCCATTGTAGAAATCGAGATATTCCTCAATTTGAGATTTTCTTTTTCCGTGTGCCGGTTCATTGATCGGGAATTTTATGCGTTCGTTGCCATTGCTCATCACTTTGGACATCAGGGCGGAATACTCGGTGCTGATGTCCTTGTCATCGAAGTGCTTGAACATCTTGAACCCCATGACGTCCTCATAGAACTTCACCCAGACGTTCATCTGGTTCCAGCCAACATTTCCCACCATGTGGTCGATATACTTCAGCCCCACGGGGCGGGCGACAATATCCGGACCTTCAACTGCCTTGTATCCCGGCATAAACACTCCACGGTAATTCTTCCGTTCGACAAAAGTATGAACGGTATCGCCGTAGATGCCGATGGCGGATTTCTTCACTTCCCCATGTTCATCGCTGAATGTTGCCGGCTCCATCACGGGGCGGGCTCCACGCTTCGTGGTTTCATGAAACGCGGATTCGGCGTCATCCACCCACAAGGCAATGTCACGAACGCCATCGCCGTGGACCCGCACATGTTCACTGACAGGGTGGTCGGGATGCAGGGCGGTTGTCAACAGGAGGCGTATTTTGTCCTGCTGCAAGACGTAGGATGTACGATCGCGCACTCCCGTTTCGGGTCCGCAGTAGGCGACAAGCTTGAAGCCGAATGCCGAACGGTAGAAGTGGGCCGATTGTTTCGCGTTGCCGCAGAAGAACTCAACGTGATCTGTCCCGTTTATCGGGAGAAAATCCACGTGCTCTGTGGTGACAACTTCATGTCGGGTTTGCATGCGTATCCCTCATCTAAATAAGTAGAATTCGATATGATGCCGTTATCGAAATTCCTTGTCGATTACGTCAATTTCATTGGGGTAGGAGATCGGCCCGAAATCCGTCTGCACAGTGGGTTTGATCCTCAACGTGAGACGACTGGGGGAACCTCCGGCACCGCCTATGGCAAGGGCGAGATTGAGAATACTCTCATACCCTTTATCCTTAAAGAACTTGAGCATATCCAGATTGATTTGCAAGGGGATGACGGTATTCTGCCCCGTCCCGGGAATCACAATCGGGTCGGCGATATTGCCGTTGACGGTGAGTGTGTTGTCGACAATCAAAGTCCAGGCAAGGCTTGTCAATGTCGAGGAAGTCTTTGGTGTCCCGCCTGTACCGTCGTTCGGGTTATGTGCTTCGATGTTGAGAGAAAAGGTTGCAGGAAGTTCATTGCGTGAGAATGCAGCAAGGAGATTTGCCCCGTCCATCAAGCTAACGCTGGATTTGTTTTCAAGGGGGATTCCGGCCAGATGGAAATTATCGACCGACTCGAGCTTGAACTTCAGACGGGAGAGGTTCGACATTGTCCGGGAAATATCCTTCAACGCCGAACAGGAGAGCGTTGAGAGTGAGAGAAGCGCGACAGCTATCAGTAGTCTCATGATATCTCAGTAGATTTTCGGTATGATTCAGAACAGATGTTCCACTCTTCAGGCGACAGCGAGTGACCCGACCTTCTTCAGCGAACTGATAAGCCGGGCGTTTTCCTTCTCCGTGCCGATCGTCATGCGTATGCAATGAGGGAGCCTGAACGCAGGGAGCGGTCGTACTATGACTCCAAGTTTCAGTAACGCAGTGTACAGTTCCTGTACCGCGGCCGGGTTGTGCATCGGACACATGACGAAATTTGCATCCGAAGGGACGACGGTAAAGCCCAGGTCTTTGAGTTCCGGGACAATATACTTCATTCCTTCAGCGTTGACTTCGAGGGACTTATGAACGAACGATGTATCGCGAAGTGCCCCGATCCCTGCCGCCTGTGCGAGTGTGCTCGGCTCGAAAGGAAGTTTTACCTTCATCAAGTTTGCGATCAGCGCGTCATGCGCAAAGCCATACCCGATGCGTATGCCCGCCAAGCCGTACACTTTCGAGAAAGTCCTCAGGGTGATCACATTGTCGTACCTGTAGTGCATCGAGTCGGGATACTTCGGGTTGTCTTTAGCGTATTCGAAGTAGGCCTCGTCAAGTATTATGAGCACATGTGGCGGCACGGACTTCATGAATTCGTCGAATTCGAGTTTGGTGAAGATTGTCCCGGTGGGGTTGTTTGGATTGGCAAGATAGATGATCTTTGTCCGTTCATTGATCGCTGCGGCGATAGCCTTCAGATCGAAGTGATAGTCGTTGAGCGGCACTGTAACAAGTCGGACGCCCCGGGATTTCACCAGAACATAAAGCCCGACAAACGTCCCTTCGGAAGTGAGCACTTCGTCATCATCACACAAGAAGGTCCGGATAATACTGGACATAATTCCCTCGGAACCCGCATCGACGATGACGTTGGCAACCTTCAAATCGAAACGCTCTGCGAGGACTTCACGCAAGTCCAGCCCGCCGTTCGGATAATAGTGCAAATCGGAGAGGCATTTCTTCATTTCTTCGATTGCGAGGGGAGAGGGACCGAGGGGGTTCTCGTTCGAGGCGAGTTTAATGACGTCGGTCAGGCCGAGTTCACGCTTGAGTTCTGCAATTGGCTTGCCAGCCTTGTACGGCTCAAGGGTCTCGATGTAGGGTGGAACAAGTCTCATGATCTCGGGATGCGCTTCAGATTTATGCTCAAGATACCAAAGGCGTCCGAGAAAGGCAATTTGCTGGAAAATTAGCCGGATGTTGTTAGATTTACCCAACGTTCGTAACTGTCCAGGAGAAAGCCATGAAGTTCGCACGCAGTGTTTTTCTAATCGCCGGAATCTATGGCATTATCGTAATTCTGCCGATGTACTTTATCGAGGAAACTCTGAGCGCAGAGTTTCCACCTGCAATCACCCATCCGGAATACTATTACGGGTTTCTCGGGGTCACACTTGCATGGCAGATACTGTTTCTGCTGATTGCGCGCGATCCTGTAAAGTTCCGGATCATGATGGTTCCTGCGATTCTCGAAAAGGTTCTCTACGCCGTAGCAGTTCTGTGGCTTGCGGTCGAAGGGCGTGTTGCGGTTGCCGTAGTCAGCGGAGGCGTTGTCGATCTTGTGTTGGCGGTCTTTTTCTTCCTGGCGTATCTGCGGGCCAGGCCGGAAGAGGGTGAGCTGGTTGAATAGATCATGCAGCCGCGCAGTGGAATACCAAGACGTGATTTGCCGCAGAGTTTCAGTATCTTAACTTCAACTTCACTTGTGAAAGGATTGACATGGCGCGTCGTTTTGTGTGGTGTTTGATAATAGCAGGCGGGATCGTTTCGTCTGCAGTGGCGGCAGGCGTGAGCGGGACACGGCATGAGAAAAAAAACTTACCACTTGACGGGGTGCCGGACGTCGTGCTCAAGAACAGGGAGAACAGTATGTATCTTCCCGACAGAATTATTGTAAAAGTGATGCCGGGAGTCTCGGCTGCTCCGCTCGGAACGTCACTCGGCGTTTCTTCTATTGATGCCGTACTTGCATCATTGTCGGTTTCTTCCGTCGAGTCACTCTTTCCTCAACGGCTTGCGGAAAAGGAAATTGGTGATGTCGGACTCGCGAGGTTTTATTTCGTCCGGTATGCGGCGCCTGTAGATGCATTCGCCGCGGCCGAGCAGCTGTCTGCATTGCCGGATGTTCAGTACGCCGAGCCATGGTTCATCTATTCGGTCCGCTCGAATCCCGATTTCATTCCGAACGATCCCCAGTTCTCGCAGCAATACGGCTTGACCCGCATGCGTGTGCATGACGCGTGGGACATCACTCAAGGAGACACCAGTGTTGTGATTGCGATTGTTGATTCCGGTGTCGAGACGGGTCACCCTGATTTGGCGGCGAACATCTGGCTGAATCACGGTGAGACCGGGCTTGACGGGCTCGGTCGCGACAAGCGCACAAATGGGGTTGACGACGATAACAATGGATATATCGATGATTGGCGCGGCTGGGATTTCGGGGGCGCAACGTATCAGAACATTGTCCCCGACAATGATCCGAATCCGGTCGGCGCGAATACTGACCACGGGACATCGGTTGCAGGCGTTGCGTCCGCAGTGACGAACAACGCTATCGGCGTTGCGGGCACCGGTTTCAAATGCAGGATTCTCGCGATAAAAACAGCCGCTGACAACGACACCCGTGATAACGGCCTTGCCTACATTATCGCCGGCTACCCCGGTTTAACATACGCGGCACTGATGGGGGCAAAGATTATCAACTGCAGCTGGGGCGGTTCCGGCGGCTCGCAATTCGAGCAGGATCTCATCAACGCAGCAACGCAACAAGGCGCGCTGGTTGTTGCGGCGGCCGGAAACGCCGGTTCAAGCGCACCGCAGTATCCTGCGTCGTATCAGAATGTCATATCGGCGGCTTCTACCGGTTCGTCGGATGTCCGTTCAAGCTTCTCGAGTTTCGGTATGACGGTGGATGTTGCAGCACCGGGCGAAGCGATTCGCACTACGATTTTTCCCAGTACGTACACAAGTCAGTTCGGAACTTCCTTCTCAAGTCCTTTCACAGCCGGAGTTGCTGCCCTGGTCAAATCACATAATCCCGGCTTCACTCCACTGCAAGTTGGCGAGAGGGTGCGGGTGACCGCAGATAATATCAATGCTCAAAATCCCTCGTTCGTCGATCAGCTCGGCAAAGGGCGGGTGAATGCCTTCCGTGCATTGACGGAAAATCCGCCGGCGATCAGAGGAAGCAACATTGTTATCCGGGACTCGTCGGGTGGGAACAATAATGGGAACATCGAGCCAAACGAGACGATAGACATATACATCACATTCACCAATTACCTCGCCTCGACAAGTAATGCGTCCGTGACGCTTACAACCACAAGTCCGCATCTGACGATCACGACCAATACCTACACGATCGGTTCACTTGGAACGTTGGGCACAGTGCGGAACACATCGGCGCCGTTGCGCGTACGCATCTCCGGTAGCGTGCCGCAAGGGCATCTCGCCACTATGAAACTGCTGTGCAGTGATGCCGGGTACTCAGACTTCCAATGGTTCACTATTCTGGTCAACCCGACGTATCAGACGCACAACATCAACAACGTCACGGTGACAATGACAAACAACGGACGGATCGGGTTCAACGATTTTCCGGGAAACACGCAGGGAGTTGGATTCAAGTATCCGTCAACCGGTGACAACCATCTCTTCGAGGGGGGAATCATCATCGGAACATCATCAACCCGGCTCGTGAGCAATGTGCGGAATCCACAGGGGAGCCAGGACAATGACTTTCTCTCCCGCCAGATTTACAGCCTTACGACGCCCGGTGTCATCTCAAACCAGGATGGGGCGACGGTGTACAGCGACTCCCTTGCCCCGACAACGAACCGGGTGGGAGTTCAGGTCAGGCAGTTTTCATACGAGTTCGGCGATCCCGATCATGATGATTATGTCATCGTGCGGTACGATATCCGTAATCTCACTTCGACAACAATCAGCGGACTGTATGTCGGGCAGTTTTTTGATTGGGATATAGCAAACTATGCAACCAACAGGACCGGCTATGACGCCTTGCGAAGCCTCGCCTACGCATGGGATCAGAATACGCCGTCGGCCCCGTACATCGGAATGAGGGCGCTGGACAGCGCGGCAAGCGTTCGGGGCCTTATCAACGATGCTTCGATTGTTCTGGATCGGCCAGCAAAGTGGGGTTGGATTAGCGGCGGGACTAGCCAGTCCACTGTCGGGCCGCAGGATATTCACAACGTGATTTCTTCAGGTCCGTATACGATTGCTCCCGGCCAAACGCGTATGGTAGGGTTTGCGTTAGTCGGCGGCGCAAACCTCTCAAGCATGCGTGTCAATGCAGACGCCGCCCGGGTGAAGTGGAACTTGCTGCGGACACTTCTTTCGGTCGGGGAAGATAATGGATCGACTCCTGCCGTGTTTGCGCTCGACCAAAATTATCCCAATCCGTTCAATCCATCCGCCATGATTAGTTTCAGAATCCCTGTTGATGGCTTTGTTACGTTGAAGGTGTACGATGTCATCGGTCGTGAAGTCAAGACCCTCCTGCAAGGTGAGATGACTGCCGGCGCCCATGTTGTTTCCTTCGATGCCTCATCGTTCTCATCGGGTGTCTACTACTACAAACTGGTTGCCGGTGGCTCAGCCGCCACACGCAAGATGTTGCTTATGCGATAGCGGCTGAGTTCGGTCAAGAACTCTGTGAAAAAACCCCGGCCTTGTACCGGGGTTTTTTTGTTGGGGAGAGAAGGCTGTCTGGATTGTTGATTCATCCTGTAGATGTTCGTACCTTCTCTCGTGAGTTTATCAGCGGAGGTGTAATGCGATTCAAAATGTTGATGGCGGCAGTTGCCGTCAGTGCGGCCGGATGCACACAATCGAATGAAGTAATCACAGATTCACAGTCACCACCACGGATAGCAGGAGAGTACTCATCCCAAATCCAACCGATATTTGATCGAAGTTGCGGGACGTCGAGTTGTCACGGCGGAGGTCCGGCGGGGTTCGCCGGCGGTCTCGACCTGACATCGTACGACGGGTTGATGAGAGGATCAAAGTATGGAGCTGTGGTTATCTCAGGCAGCTCATTCATGAGTCATCTGATTCAAACGATCAATCCCTCCGATACAACGCTCAGCCCTATTTCAAGCGTCCAGATGCCCGCAGGGAGGAATTCCCTGCCTCGTTCCGAAATAGAGACGATTGCCCGCTGGATTCGCAATGGGGCACGGGACGATGCGGGAAACCTTCCCTTTCCCGAACCGCGAACGACCGGAAAAGTGTTCTTCTCATCCCAATCAGTTGATCTTGTTGGCGTCATGGATATGACAACAAATCTTGTCATACGGTACGTAACTGTGGGAAACCGGCTGCCCTTCAACACCACTCCGGAATCTCCGCACAATGTGCAGGTTGACGACCAGGGGGCGTTTTACTATGTGACGATGATTCGGAGCAACAAACTCAAAAAGTATGACGCCGTCACCAACCAGTTTCTCGGGGAAGCGTCCGTGGGGACATCGCCAGCGCATGTGGTAATTACGCCCGACGGTTCCAAGGCGTATGTGACAAACTTCGATCAGTCGGTTGGCCGCGTGTATGTTGTGAACACAGCCACTATGAGAGTAACAAAAGTGATTACCGGGGGCAACGCCATGAAAGCTACACATGGTGCCCGTCTCTCGCAGGATGCCCGGTTTCTTTACGTCGGAAGCAACGGCACCGACATCATCAACGTTATTAACACTCAAACAGATTCAGTCGTGGCGAATGTCCCTGTTGCCCCGACAGTGCCGCCGTTCGGGTCGTTCCGGTACAAACCATACCAGATTGCCGTGAGGAGCGATGATCGTTTCATATATACTACTCTGAATGGGACAGGGCAAGTTTCAGTGATCGAGAGAGTCGGGGATACATTTGTATGGCGGGACAGCATTACGGTCGGCGTTCGCCCCTTGCAATGCGAGGTCACGCGTGACGGACGATTCCTTTATGTCTGCAATCAGGGTTCAGCGAGCGTTTCGGTGATAGATGCCCAGACCAACAGGTTCTTCACCACCATTATCAATGTCGGACAGCAGCCTCATGGCATTGATATTTCGGATGACAGCAGAACCGTGTACGTGACATGTGAGAACATCCAGGCTGCGGAACCACCGCATCATCCTATATCCGGAAGCACAGATCCCGGTTTTCTTGTGGTGATCGATGTGGGAACGCAGAGTGTAATCAAGCGGGTGGAGGTCGGAGGGTTTGCGGCGGGTGTTTCTGTCTTCCCGGGAAGGGGGAACTAAATGAGGAATTTGCTTGTGTTGTTGGCAGTGTTTCTTACCACCTCTTGCAATCAGACGAACGAAGCAGTTGTGGATCCGATGGGGCGCATTACCCTTACGGTCAGCAATCTGCCGCCGCTTGAGCACGGGTATTACGAGTTGTGGGGAACATTCTTTGACTTCAACAAGCCCGGTGGGGGAGATTCTCCTCTGCATGAAGGTGAGTTCATCAGCTTCGGGAAGTTCGCCGTAGGGCAGGACGGCTCGGTACAAGGTCTCAAAGGCGGTGCAGCGCTGTTGCGTGTACCCGCTGGCCGAAACCCCCAATTGCTGAAAGACATCGTTATTGCAATCCAGAATGAACATCATGATGTGTTGAACAAGACGGGTAACGACGAAGAGCCCGGCTCGATAATCATCGGTGGTCCGTTCCGCGGTAACGCAGGCGAAGCGACAGCCGACTTGAACATGGCGTATGCCGATGCTTTCCGGACAGATTTCTCATCAGTAACTGGCCGTTGTCTTATTGTGTCGCCAACGTCGCCCTCTGATTCGAATTCCGGCATCTGGTTTGTAGAATCAGGCTCGACGCTTACGGCCGGACTGAAGAACCTTCCGGCGCTTCGTTCCGAGTGGCGATACGAGGGATGGGTGGTAGACAAGGATGCGCAACCCTCCGTGGCGTGGTACTCGACCGGGAAGTTCATGCGCGCAGACAGCGCCGACTATGATGGCGCGGGTCCGGGGAGAGGAACCGGCACAGGATATAATTTTCCCGGACAAGATTTCATCACAGGCAATCCTTCTCGCCCCGACTTCTCCAGCGGACGTTACCGGTTTGAAATAACCATAGAGCCGTTTCCGGATAATTCTGCCGCTCCGTTTTATTTGAAACTTCTGTCATCGGAACATCTTTCAATACCCGTGCAGGGGAGAGTAAGAACGCTGACGAATGTGATGCGCAATCATGCCCCGACTGCACGGCTCAGCGTACAACGATAATGAACAATCAGAGGAATTCTTGAATCACACTTTCATTCAACGTACAGCTTTTCAAAGTGCATCTCACACGTTCCGCCGGACTACCGCCATCATTGTAGCCGCGTTGGTTGTTGCAGCGCGTACAAACGCCCAGTTCGAAGGGATAATCGAGAGTAAGAACGTGACCACTGATCAGATGGGCAAGCCGCAAAAATACGTCATGACGATGTGGATTAAAAAAGATATGGTAAGGATCGAGACCAGCGGCCTTCCTGATCCCGGTTCGACCATGATCTACCGGACTGACCAGAAGCGAATTTACATGATCAATCCGGATGAAAAGTCCTACTTCGAGATTTCTCAGGAAGAAAAGCCGCAAGAGTTGTACACACAAGGAGGCAGCGGGGCGAAGTACTCGGTCAGGCGGACAGGAAAGACAAAGAGCATTGCCGGTTATCCGTGTGAACAGTTCATTATCAAACGCGAGGATGAATCCACGGAATTGTGGGGAACGAAGAAGCTGCCTCACGTTGTCGCCACTCTATCAAAGGCTTTAGGCCAGGATCATGTCGAAGCAGCTGACGGAGCGGTAAACGAAGTCATGAAAATGGGCATCTACCCAATGTTCTCCGCAACGAAGGTTGAGGGCATTTTGATTGAGCAACAAGAGGTTACGAAAGTCGACGCAAGGCAGCTTGACCTCTCGATATTTTCAATCCCTGCCGGCTACACCAAGCAAAAGTCGATTGAGATCATGAATGGCATGCAGGACTTGAGGAAGTAACCAGCCCTTTCAATTTACTCTTCCTTCGATGCTAACGTCGGGTCGTCCACAACGCGGTTCGAAACACTTCCAGAGTGGGCGTATTTTGCAACGCATTGTATTTCTCCCCTGCAGACCCTACCTTGATGGGGTCTGTTTCATAACCTGAGCAACCCTGTGAAAGCAATTGTCTCCACTGCTTACGGCCCTCCAGAAGTTCTTCAACTGAAAGAAGTCAATAAACCAATCCCCGCTGACAATGAGGTTCTGATTCGCATACACGCCACCACTGTCACCGCCGGCGACTGTGAAGTGCGCAGTTTCAGAATTCCTCTTTGGCTCTGGCTTCCTGTCCGGCTGTTCATGGGGATATTCAAACCCCGCATCCGGATTCTCGGGCAGGAACTTGCCGGGGAGGTGGAGATGGTAGGTTCACAAGTCACGCGCTTCAAACCGGGCGACAAGGTATTTGCCCCCACAGACATGAAGATGGGAGCTTATGCCGAGTACATCTCTCTTCCCGAGTCGCACGCGCTATCTAAAATTCCTCGTACTTTGACATTCGATGAAGCGGTAACACTTCCGGTTGGAGGTGTGAATGCGCAGCATTTTCTCCGGAAGGCAAACATCGTTGCAGGCAATAAGATTCTGATCAACGGGGCCGGAGGGAGTATCGGGACGTATGCCGTGCAGATTGCGAAGTCCTTGGGTGCCGAGGTGACGGTTGTGGATCGGGCGGAGAAGCTTGAGATGCTGCGCTCACTAGGGGCAGATCATGCCATCGACTTCAACAAAGAAGACTTCACCACGCTCGGCAACCGTTATGACGTCATCTTCGATGTCGCCGGCACGAGTCCATATGCCCGCAGTGTGCGGTCACTTGATCAGGGAGGCTGGTATCTGCACGCAAATCCGAATCTTACTCTTATGGTTCGATCCCTATGGACTTCGATGACCACAAACAAGAGAGTTTATACAGGTATGGCAGATGGGCAGACCGAAGATCTTGATCAACTTGCCCGGATGGCTGAAGCGGGGACGATCAGGGCGGTGATTGACAGGAAGTTCAGGCTTGAAGAGATGGTTGAGGCCCATAGGTATGTTGAGGAGGGCAGAAAGATTGGGAACGTAGTTGTCGTGGTCCCATAATTTCTATAACCGTTTAAGAGAAGATACGTGCGGAAGAGGATTTAATATCTATCACAAGAGGCAAGTCTATGGCTAGGATGAATCAGGCAGGCGGAGGAGCAATCGGAGGGGGATTGTTAATCGGCATGGGAATCGGGTTCTTCTTTTTGAAAGAAAACCCGATGGCGTTTGTAGGCTCGATGTTCGTTGGATTGGGGTTGGGAATTATCATTGCAACTATACTAACAAGAGGGAAAGGAGCAGCAAAGGAACGTGAATAATGGAACAATGAAAGCAGCGGTACACAGGCAATACGGTCCGCCGGATGTGTTGCACGTTCGCGAAGTGCCCAGACCGGTGCCAACGGATGATGAGATCCTGGTGAGAGTCCGCGCATCCACCGTCAACTCCGGGGACTGGCACATGCGTAAAGCCGATCCATTTCTCGTACGTTTCATGAATGGGCTTACAAGGCCGAAAAAGCAAATTCTAGGTACTGATTTTGCAGGCCAAGTGGTTGCAGCAGGAGAAAGAGTAACCGAGTTCAAAGTCGGTGACGAGGTTTTCGGCAACACCGAGACAAACCTCGGCACAAATGCGGAATTTGTCTGCATCAGCGAAAAACGTTCGGTTGTGCTCAAGCCGTCAAACCTCTCACCCGAGGAAGCGGCTGCGATACCCTTCGGAGCTTCTACATCACTCTACTTTCTCCAGGAAAAGGGAAAAATCCGGTCGGGACACACCGTTTTGATCAACGGAGCTTCCGGAGCCGTAGGTGTTTACGGCATACAACTTGCCAAGCACTTCGGGGCTGAAGTTACGGGAGTCTGCAGTACGAAGAACGTTGAGTTTGTCCGTTCGCTGGGCGCGGACACAGTTGTAGATTACACGAAAGAGGATTTCACACGTAATGGAAAAACGTACGATTTCATTTACGAAACAGTGGGCAATCTCTCCTTCGGAAAGATCAAGGACTCGCTCAAACCGGACGGGCTCTTCCTTGTTGCGGCAGGGAACGGGAAGGAGTGGTTGCAGATGGCGAGCACCTCGCTCGGCAGCGGGAAGAAGGTAGTTACTGGTGTTGCAATGAGCCGAAAACACCACCTTAGGTTCTTCAAAGAGCTGATCGAAGCTGGAAGATTGAAGCCTGTGATTGATCGGCGCTATTCGCTTGAACAAACTGCCGAAGCTCACCGTTACGTAGAACAAGGACATAAGCGGGGGAGTGTAGTCATCACCATCTAAGAACAGGATTGCACCAGTGCGAAAAAAGGGGCGGGAGAGACGGTTTGCAAATCAGCCCGTCCCTTCGTATCTTTCTTGCGTTGGAAAAGCCAAAGTGGCGGAATTGGTAGACGCGCTGGACTCAAAATCCAGTCCGGCTTACACCGGGTGAGGGTTCGAGTCCCTCCTTTGGTACAACATAAATGGCTGATCATGGATCATGGTTGGCCATTTGCTGCTTATAGGGCACAGCCCTGTCCCCAATCACATCGAATGGCGTAGAGATGGAGTCTGCGAGTATAATCTTACTCGAAATCGCTGCGATTATTCTGCTGATCCTGTTTAACGGCTTTTTTGCCCTCGCTGAACTCTCTATTGTTTCTTCCCGCAAATCCCTTCTCAGCCACATGGCGAGACGGGGGAATAAAAGAGCCTCCATTGCGCTGGAGCTCGCAAACGCTCCCGAGTCATTTCTTTCAACTGTTCAGGTGGGAATTACGCTGGTTGGAATTCTTGCCGGCGCCTTTGGCGGTGCTACGGTTGCAGGGGTGATCGCAACGTACGTTCGGAGCTGGCCGATGCTCGCGCCGTATGCAGAGATCTTTGGAATCGGGATAGTCGTTCTGGGAATAACGTACTTCTCACTGATCATCGGAGAGCTTGTTCCGAAACACCTAGCCCTCAGTAATCCGGAACGGTTGGCGTGCGTAGTTGCCCGTCCGATTCGTTTCATTTCGAGAATGGCGCGACCCCTTGTGGTCTTGCTTGTCAAGTCGACGGGTATTGTCTTCAAATTCCTCCGTATTCGTACAACAAGAGAATCAGGCGTTACGGACGATGAGATTCGCTTCCTGATGGATCAGGGTACCCGGGCGGGAACATTCAACCGGGATGAGTCTCTTATCATGAAAAGAGTGCTCCGGTTTGGAGACAAGCGGGTCTCGATGCTTATGACCCCACGGACACGGCTACGCATCCTTGACCTGCAGGGAACGGAGGCAGAACTCCAGAGGACTCTTGCTCAGCCCGCCTTCTCACGCTATCTCGTGTATGAGGATGACCCCGAGAACATCATCGGATACGTGGATATAAGGGATATGCTCTTGCACCTACTTGCAGGAGAGAGGGTCGAACTTGGCTCGCTGGTAAAACAGCCGCTTTACGTCTCCGAAACGATGTCAGCAATCAAACTCCTTCCCATGTTCCGAACCAGCGGCATTCACATTGCTGTTGTAGTGGATGAACATGGCAGCACGCTTGGCATTGTCACGTTGGCTGATATTCTTGAGGCTATTCTCGGGGACTTTCCGGCGCAGCCACAGTCAAGTTCAACATCCGAAACCAAGCCTTCATCTATCGTCATAGACGGACTCCTCCCGGTCGATGACTTTGCGGACACCATGGACATTTCCATCGATCCCGAGGAGCAACGGGATTTTCAGACGGTGGCGGGACTCGTTCTCTATCTCGCTCAGACTATACCACAAAAGGGCCAAGCATTCGAATGGAAGGGAGTCAGGCTTACAGTGCTGGATATCGATGGGGTCAAGATCAGGAGTGTGAGCGCCCAACGCATTCCGACAGTGTCGTAACGAGGCCCATCGAGCTTGAGTCATAGGATTGAAGGAAAATCCCGTATATTCGCTGTTGATGAACAGGTCACGCCCTATACATGCCACCATCTCAATTCTCCTGTTGCTTTCGGCATGGGCGCCGGGCGTTAATGCACAAGAATCCTCCCTGCCTGCCGCTGAGGAGCGCCTCAGCCTTGCCGCGCTCGACTCAATAGTTGCACTGAAGCATAAATTGATCGCTGTCGAATCCGAGTCCGTGTTTCTCGATTCAGTTCTTCTGACGATGGGCAAGGAGTATCGCATAAACTACCGTCTGGGCGAGCTTAGGCTTGATCCGGCGTTCGCAGCGCAACTTGGTCATGATTCCGTAACCCTCACCGTCTCGTACCATTACTTCCCGTTTCAGTTTCAAGATTCGTACTTCCGACACAGGTTGATCGTGTTGAAGGACTCGACCGGTCGTGACACACTCAGAATTGCGCGCCCACGTTCGTCGTTCGGCCTGGACGATATTTTCGGACAGGATCTCCAGAAGAGTGGGAGCATTGTGAGAGGATTTACGGTCGGTTCCAACCGTGATTTCTCCCTGAATTCCGGTCTCCGTTTGCAACTGGCAGGCAAGATCGCCTCCGACATAGAAGTCGTCGCAGCGTTGACGGATGAGAACACGCCTATCCAACCGGAAGGGACGACACAGACTCTGCAGGAATTCGACAAGGTGTTTGTCGAATTGCGCAGTACTGATGCCACCGCAACTCTTGGAGACTTCGATCTTGAGTTGAGCGGAACAGAGTTTGCCCGATTAAACAGAAAACTGCAGGGGGCTAAAGCTACCGCTTCGTACAGACTCGGATTCGCAGAAGGCACCGCAACAGCCTCAGCGGCCACAACGCGCGGTAAGTTCAATACAAATCAGTTCCAGGGACTTGAGGCCGTGCAGGGACCCTATCGCCTCACAGGGAGAAACAACGAGCGTCAGATCATTGTCATCGCAGGCACCGAGCGTGTGTACGTTAACGGCGAGCTTCAGACACGGGGAGAGACGAATGACTATACGATCGACTATTCCACAGGAGAAGTGACGTTCACTCCGAGGCGACTTATTACTTCTGCATCCCGCATTACGATTGACTTCGAATACACGGACAGACAATTTGCCCGGTCACTGCTTGCAGGCCAAAACACGTCACACTTCTTCAACAAGAAAGCGTCAATCACGTTGTCGTTCCTCCGTGAGGCGGATGATCCCGATTCGCCCATTGACTTTTCCTTGACGGACAGCTCCCGGTCCGTTTTGCAGCGTGCGGGAAATGACCGGTCAAAGGCGACACTCCCGGGTGTGACTGTTGTGGATTCCAACGGATATTATGTTCTGGACAGTGCAATCGTGAGCGGCACAAAGTACATATTCTACAAATATGCTCCCGGCCGGAACGCCCGCTACATCGTCTCATTTTCAAGTGTGCCGTTCGGACAAGGTGATTACGTGAGGCAGGCGGTTGGCGTATTTGTATGGAAGGGGCCCGGACAGGGAGATTACCTGCCGGTGCAGTTTCTGCCGCTCCCTCAATCGTCACAAATGTTTGACGTGAACCTCAACATCACACCTGCTTCGGATCTCCGTGTCAGCGGCGAATTTGCGGCGAGTTCGTTTGATGCGAACCGCTTGTCGACCTTGGATGATGACAAGAACAACGGGCACGCCGTGAAATTCGAGGCGGCGTATGCTCCGAAAAACGTCATTATCGGCGACTTCAACATCGGCTCGTTCGATATGCGTCTGAGCGAGAGATTTGTCAACGCGCGGTTCGTTCCGGTCGACAGGACAAATGAGATCGAGTTCAACAGAAAATGGGGAATCGAAAGTGTCACGTTTTCGGATGAGGAGATTCAGGAAGCTTCTCTACGCTATCTGCCCGGAAAGGGGATCACAGTTGGAACAGGTTATGGAAAAATCACCCGTGGCGACGCTCTGCGTACAGTCAGGAATGATGCTCAATTCAACATGCAAGGGGGAGATTCTCTTCCTACGATAAACTACTATCTCGAATCGATCCGGACAAGAGAGAATCTCTCCGATAATATCAGTAAATGGCTGCGCCAGATAGGCAGTATCGAGCAACGCTTCGGACATCTCACGCCATTCTTCAAATATGAGAGCGAGAAGCGTGAGGTTGGTTTTCTCTCAAAGGACTCTCTTAAAGGAGGGAGCTTCGCCTTTTCGGTGTATTCCCCGGGATTGAGAGTTCGTGATTTGTGGAAGATGAGTTTCTCCGCCCAACTTGAATGGAGAAATGAAGACCGCTTCGTGAACGGGGACTTGGCTCCAGAATCTCGCGCTTTTACCCAGATCTATGGTTGGAGGCTGTCGGAATGGAATTCACTCTCGTCCTCCATCGACATTACCCTTCGGGAAAAGAAATTCGACTCCGCTTTCAAATCGTTGGGAAACAAGGACATAAAAACCGTTCTCGTGCGAAATCAGACTCGCTATACTCCGTTCAATCGAGGAATTGAAACCGACCTGTTCTACGAGGTGTCGACCGAACGGTCATCTCGCCTTGAAAGAGTGTTTGTCCGTGTCGCCGTCGGAACCGGGAATTACAAGTATCTGGGAGATCTGAACGGGAACGGGATCGCCGAAGAGAGCGAATTCGTATTGTCGCGCTTCGACGGAGACTTCATTGCGATAACTGTTCCCACCGACGAATTGTTTCCGGTGATCGACCTCAAGACCAGCGTGCGGACACGCATCACGCCGGCACGATTCATTTCGGAGCCATCCGGTTCGTTTCAAGAAATTCTCGCTGCACTTTCGTCAGAGACCTACATTCGCGTCGAAGAAAAGAGTAGCGAGCCTGACCTCAAACAGATCTACCTTCTCAACTTTAGCAGATTCAGAGGGGACTCTACAATTTCGGGTTCAGTGCTGTTTACGCAGGACATCAATGTGCTTGAGGGGCGTCCTGAGTTCTCGGCCCGTCTGAGATTTTCGCAACGTAAAGCGCTCAACAGGTTTGCTTCAACCAGTTCAAGTGGAACGCAAGAACGTAGTTTTACACGAGAGCGCTCAATCCGCTTACGATGGCAATTGGTGAGCGAGATTGCGAATCAGTTGGATTTTGTGAACAGGGATGATCGTGTTGCCAGCACCGAACTCTCTTCACGCGTGCGGGATATTACATCAAATTCCGTGAGTTTTGATTTTTCATACAGACCGTTCCAGCACGTTGAACTCGGGATGCGCTTTGATCTTGCCAAATCGACGGATGCGAACCCGTCTCCGCCACTTGATGCAGACTTCAACGCGCAAACCGTCAGGTTTGTGTACGCATTTCAGGGTGCAGGGCAGGCGAGGATTGAGCTTTCCCGGGAGGAAGTACTGTTAAGCCGCGCAGCGACAACGTTTCCGTTTGAATTGACAGGTGGCCGGGTTACCGGCAAGACCTTCGTCTGGCGCGGAGCATTCGATTATCGCGTCACACAATTTGTGCAGGCGACAATCAACTACGACGGGCGCACCGAAGGAGGGCGTCCTCCAATTCACACAGCGCGAGCCGAGGTGCGCGCATTTTTCTGAAAATGCTACGCGCAGAAGCAAATACTTCTTGTTTTTCAGGATGTGATTCTGTATACTCAATGCGCACCTGAACACCCTGCGCCTTTAGGCACGTGCCTCAAGAACACAAATCCCGCTCATCAATGGTTTATTGCACATCATTCGAATCCAAGGTCGGTTTGATTTATGTTGCCTCTACTGAAAAAGGGGTGTGCAAAATTACGATACCTAAACAGAACCGGAAAGATTTCTTCGGGTGGTTGCACGAGAATTTCGACAACAATCAGGTTGTTGACAACAAGTCGCGCAACAAGGAAGTGATCGACCAGTTGAACCGCTATTTCAACGGGAAGCTCGCAAAGTTCACAGGACCCGTTGATCTGCGTGGAACTCCGTTCCAACTGCGCGTGTGGAAGGAGCTGAGCAAAATCTCATACGGCACAACCATCAGCTACAAACAATTGGCACGCAGACTCGGTACGAGCCGTGGCTTTCAGGCAATCGGGCGCGCCAATGCCGCAAACCCTCTTCCCATTATCATTCCCTGCCATCGTGTGCTCGGCGCCGATGGAGCACTCGTCGGGTACTCTGCAGGTATCAAGACGAAGGAGTTTCTCCTCAAGCTCGAAGGCGCGTTGATGATCTGACGCTTCGCGGCTCGAAGCAGCAAGGGAACAGGCGCGAGCGGGTTCCCTTTTTTTGTTTCCACGCCATTGTTTGCCTCGCGTTTGTATTTTCAGTATCATGCAGATGCAAAACTGAAAATTGAAACACAAATTGCTTTCGACGATCCTGTAGTTGCATGACCTCATTCCTTGACTCTCTTAATCCTGTTCAGCGTGACGCGGCCGAAACCATTGACGGCCCCGTGATGATTGTTGCCGGGGCCGGCAGCGGAAAGACGCGGGTGCTGACATATCGCGCAGCATACATTGTGGCACAGGGAAAACGCCCCGAATCAATTCTGGCGCTGACGTTCACAAATAAGGCCGCGCAGGAAATGAAGAATCGTATCATCCAGCTTGTCGGGCCTGACAGCGGTGCCATCTGGATGGGAACGTTTCATTCAATCTTTGCCCGCATCCTCCGGTTCGAGTGCGGGCATCTCGGCTATGAGAGGAATTTTTCGATCTACGATACCGATGACTCGCAGCAGATGATCAAGAGCATCATGAACAGCCTGAACATTTCTGCGCAGCAGTATCCGCCGCAGGGGATCAGGTCGCGCATAAGCCAGGCGAAGAACCAGATGATCGGGCCGGCAGCATATGCGAATTCGGCAGTCGAGCCTTTGATGGAGAAAACCGCGCAGGTTTACGGCGAGTACGAGAAGCGGCTTAAGCAGAACAATGCCATGGACTTCGACGACCTGCTGCTTAAACCGCTCGAGTTGTTCCAAACCCATCCAGCGGTGCTGGAGCGGTACCAATGGCGCTTCCGCTATTTGATGGTGGATGAGTATCAGGACACGAACCGCGTGCAGTATAAAGTTATCAATCTGCTTGCCGCCGCTACACGCAATGTTTGTGTGGTCGGGGATGATGCGCAGAGTATCTATGCGTTCCGTGGTGCCGATATCGAAAACATTCTTCGCTTCGAAAAGGACTATCCGGATGCGAAGATTTTCCGGTTGGAGCAGAACTATCGCTCGACGAAGACAATACTTGCCGCCGCCGATTCAGTCATTAAGAACAACCAGCGCCAGTTGAAGAAAACTCTCTGGACGGAGAACATGCAGGGAGACGCGGTCAGCCTTATTGTGTGCGAGGATGACAGGGACGAGGGATTCCGCATTGTGCAGCGGATCGAGGAAGAAACCCGCAAGCGGAAACTATCCCTCAAAGACTTTGCCGTGCTGTACCGCACCAATGCGCAGTCCCGCTCGATCGAAGATGCGCTTCGCCGCAGCGGCATTCCATATATCATTGTCGGCGGTGTAGCGTTTTACAAGCGGAAAGAAATCAAGGATGTTCTTGCCTATCTTCGGGTAATCGCAAATCAGAAGGATTCTGAAAGCCTTCTCCGGATCATCAACTATCCGGTTCGTGGCATTGGCGACAAAACAGTCGAGGGGATTCAGACGGTTGCCCGGGCGGCGAAGACCCCCGTTTTTGAAGCACTAGGCGCTCCGGGGCTTGCCGATGTGCTGAATGACAGGGCAGTAAAAGCCGTGCGCTCGTTTGGAGCAATGCTGTCGAAATACGTGAAGCTGAAAGACGAGTTGAGTGTCAGTGAGCTTGCCCGTATGTTGGTGGACGAGATCGGCATTCTTCAGCAGTACAAGGACGAAAACACACTCGAATCGATGGCGCGACGGGAGAACGTTCTTGAATTGCTGTCGGCTTTGTCAGAGTACAATGATCTGAACCCGGAGGGTGGACTAGACGGCTTTTTGGAGGAAGTCTCGCTCGTGTCAGATGTGGATACGGCTGAGTTCGGACGGAACGCGGTGACTCTTATGACGCTTCACGCAGCGAAGGGTCTTGAATTCCCTGTTGTGTTGATTGCCGGGTTGGAGGAAGGGCTGTTTCCTCTCGCTAACTCGATCATGAGCAGCAAAGAGCTTGAGGAAGAGCGTCGTCTTTTATACGTAGGCATAACGCGTGCAATGCGAAAACTGTATCTTTTTTATGCGCTGACACGTTACCGGTTCGGAGAGTTCGGGTATTCGGTCAAATCCCGGTTTTTGGACGAGATCGATCAATCCCTCGTTGAGATTGAAGGAAACACGCGGCTGGCAAGCCTTGCCACTCAGCGTTCGCAGCCAACCCCGGTGAGTGCTAACAACGGATTCCGGCCACGGTCAGCATATCGCAAGCCTGTGGACGATTCAGACAAGTATTTTTCCGACACGATGCCGGACTACGAGAACGAATCCCAAGCCCCCCGTGGGGCGGCGCATAAAGTGGGGTCGCGTGTCGTTCATGAAGCGTTTGGCAAGGGGAAGATTCTTGCCATCGACGGCAAAGGGGATAATGCGCGGGCGATCGTGGAGTTCGAGAGTGTCGGGCGCAAAAACCTGATGCTCAAGTTCGCCAATCTCCGGTCGGCCTGATCAATCATCACAAGCCGGAAGAGCATGATTGACTTCGTGATAAAGGCAGTTAAGTTTACGCTCCGCTATCTCGAGACCATTTGGTTTTACGTGGTGCGGATCGGCAGGAAGTTGTTCGGCGAGGACATTCTGTTTCTCGCGTCGGGCCTTGCTTTCAACGGCATCCTCACGATGATTCCCTTGATGCTTCTTGCCGCCTCCGCCCTTGGCGTGTTTCTCAATTCTTCACAAGCTGCCATCACACAGCTCAACGATATACTCAACGCTGTGTTCCCGCCACAACCATTTGCGACAAGCATCAAGGAGTCCATACTCACGGTCGTCGAGGATATCATCGCTTACCGCCGCTCGATCGGTATTTTCGGCGCGCTTGTGCTTATCTGGACAGCCACATCCTTGTTCGACGCGTTGAGGAGCGTTCTTCACCGTATCTATCATCTCAAGCGTACACGCGGCCTGCTTGTCAGCCTTCTGCACGACGTGGGATTTGTGTTTCTGGTCTTTGTCTTGTTTGTAGGGACGAACGTGTCGATGTGGGCGTTCTCCCTTATTCAAGGACTTGCGGATTCAATCCCGGCGCTTGAACGCTTCGGGTTCCATAAGTTTACCTATACGCTCCCCACAATCATCGTCATCGCCCTCACGATGACCATGTTCTACATTGTATACCGCTATATTCCGGATACGAAGCCGCCGAAGCTCGCCGGTATCATCTCGACTATCACGACGACGACGCTTTGGGTCGTTTCGGCAAAACTGTTTGCATACTACCTTTCCAACTTCTCGGCGATCGGAAAGATCTACGGGCCGTACGCCTTCATTCTCGTCCTGCTGATCTGGGTGTACTATTCGGCGATCATCTTTATCATTGGGGGAATTGTCGGACAGACATATTGGGAGCGTTACAAATTGAAACAGGCAGGAAAGCTCCGCCGATGGGTGGAAGTGTAACGAGTCGGCTTTGTTCCTCAGCTGTTTGTTTGATATATTGCGCACGAGATCTTTCCTGCAACATTCACTCTGATAACCCTTCAACCGGAACCACACTCTATGGCAAAATCAACCACCCATCCTTCAAAAAACACGATCGAATATCTGCGCCAACGCGAAGCCGAAGCGCTGCAGGGCGGCGGCCAAAGAAGGATCGACGATCAGCACAAAAAGGGAAAGCTCACTGCACGTGAGCGGCTGAATATTCTTCTCGACGAAGGTAGTTTCCAGGAAATGGACATGCTCGTCGAGCATCGGTCCTCCGATTTCGGGTTGGACAAACAGCGTATTCCCGGTGACGGCGTTGTGACGGGAACCGGAACTATCGACGGTCGCATGGTCTGTGTGTTCAGTCAGGACTTTACTGTGTTCGGTGGCTCGTTATCAGAAGCGCATGGACAGAAGATTTGCAAAATCATGGACCTTGCGATGAAGATAGGTTGTCCGGTGATAGGGTTGAACGACTCCGGCGGCGCGCGCATTCAGGAAGGCGTCGTGAGCCTTGGAGCGTATGCCGACATTTTTTTAAGGAACACGTTGGCGTCCGGCGTAGTGCCGCAGATCTCCGCCATCATGGGACCTTGTGCAGGGGGGGCAGTGTATTCTCCCGCAATCACGGATTTCACGTTGATGGTGAAGAATACGAGTTACATGTTTGTAACCGGTCCGAACGTCGTAAAGACTGTGACGCACGAAGAGGTTACATCCGAGGAGTTGGGTGGAGCAATTACACATGCATCGAAAAGCGGCGTTGCTCACTTTGCCGCGGAGAATGAAGTCGATTGCCTCCAGAAAGTCCGCACGCTCTTCAGTTTCATTCCTTCCAACAATCTCGAGGACCCGCCTCGCAGAAAAGGTTCAGAACCGGACGGGGGAGATGCAAAAGTACTTGATAGCATCATTCCGGAAAACCCCAACAAGCCGTACGACATGAAAGATGTGATACGGTTGATTGTCGATGATGCTAATTTTTTTGAAGTGCACGATCTGTAC
>CAZBWR010000050.1:24888-29013 GCA_964495695.1 uncultured Chitinophagales bacterium
GTACGACATGAAAGAGATCATCCGTCACGTTGTGGACGACGGAGAGTATTTTGAGGTGCATGAGCTTTACGCTGAGAATATCACCGTCGGTTTTGCGCGTATCGGTGGTCGGCCGGTGGGCATTGTGGCAAACCAGCCGGGTGTGCTGGCCGGGGTTCTTGATATTGACTCATCCAAGAAAGGTGCCCGCTTCGTACGCTTCTGCGACGCGTTCAACATCCCGCTGGTGGTGTTCGAGGATGTGCCCGGGTTCCTGCCTGGAACGGATCAGGAATGGCGAGGCATCATCACCAATGGAGCGAAGCTTCTTTATGCCTTCTGCGAAGCCACGGTTCCGAAAATCACCGTGATTACCCGGAAGGCATACGGCGGCGCTTATGATGTCATGAATTCAAAACACATCCGGGGAGACTTCAACTTTGCATGGCCCTCGGCGGAGATCGCGGTGATGGGGCCCAAGGGAGCGGCTGAGATAATCTTCAAGAAGGAGATCGAGGCTGCCGATGATAAAGAAAAGGCCCTAGCCGAAAAGGAGCGCGAGTACCGGGAGAAATTCGCCAATCCGTACCTTGCCGCGAGCAGGGGGTACATTGATGCGGTGATTCTGCCGCACGAAACAAGGGAAAGGCTCCTAAGGGCTCTGCAGACACTCGAAGGGAAAGTAGACCGTAACCCCCGGAAGAAGCACGGGAACATCCCCTTGTGAAGCCCGCTCAGGACGAATTTTCTTGATTGTCGGTGGGCGAAGGAGTATCTTTACTCCAACATTTTTGAAGCAATTGTCACATGAACAAGGATTTCGGGCGAACGAATGAGACCGTTACATCTCGGCAGAGTTGTTGCCATTGTTGTGTTGTTAGGAGGATGCTCTTCCGAGCAATCTATCAAACGTGAGGTGCAGCAGTCCGTTGCCCCGCAGTCGGTTACCCCTCCTTCTCCCCAAACAAAACCCAACGTCACCAATACCGTCCCGAGCCTCGAGGATGTTCTTGTCGCGAGCGATTCGCTCATATCGGTGGAGCTTGAACGCGCACGCCAACACTATATTTCTGCTGTTTCAGCAGAAGAGGCCGGCGACTCAATGCGTGCGATCATGCAGTTCGAGCAGTCGCTGCAGATCCTGAACGAGCTCAGCTACTATCCGGAAGTCGAAGCGAACCAGGATTTTACCGACCTCAGCAAAGCTGTCGTTGAAGAGTACGAGAGGTTCATACGTTTGCACGGCGGCGTAGATTCTACAAGTTCAGTGTTCGCCCTCCGTGAAAAACTGAACCAGCTGTCGGAACAGATTGACACGACCACTGTATTGGGGCCCGAGCGTGTCATCGTCGGGACGGCAATTCCGCTTGTTGTCAATGATCTTGTCGAAAGGCATATCCAGTTCTTCACGCAGCGGGAGCGCGGAAGAGGACACATGGAGCGTTGGCTGCAGCGCTCGGGCAAGTATTTCCCGGAAATCCACGCCATCATGAGAGAAGAAGGAGTTCCGGTTGAAATTGCATACCTCGCCATGATCGAAAGCGGGTTGAACAACTCCGCCCGATCATGGGCAAGCGCTGTTGGAATGTGGCAGTTCATCAGAGGCACGGGCAAGTTGTATGGACTGGAAGGAGATTTCTGGCAGGATGACCGCAGAGACTTTCACAAGGCCACACGGGCGGCAGCGCGTCACTTGCGAGACTTGTACGAAGAGTTTGAGGACTGGTATCTTGTTCTGGCAGGATATAATGCAGGAGCAGGAAATGTATACCGCGCCATGCGCCGAAGCGGATCGAGGGATTTTTGGGAAATGAGAAAGTACCTTCCGCGCGAAACGCGGAACTACGTTCCGTCTTACATTGCCGTTGCAGTTATCGGCATGAATCCCTCCGAGTACGGTTTCGGGCATGTCGTACCGGAATCCCCGCTCGAGTTTGATGAAGTGGTGGTTGAAGAGTGCGTGGATTTGCAAGTCCTCGCAGAGTGTGCCGGAACAGATGTTGAAACGCTTCGCGACCTCAATCCGGCACTCCTGCATCGATGCACACCTCCGGGGGAGCGCTATCTCCTGAAAGTTCCGAAGGGAACGGACACGGAACTCTTTGAACAAAAATACGCCCAGATTCCTCAGGAGAAGAAAGGATATCTCGTCACGCATACTGTACGAAGAGGGGATACCATGCGGAAAGTGGCACGACTGTACGGTGTGTCGCAGCAATCCCTGGCAGATGCCAACAATCTCCGTCGTACTGCAGCTCTGAAGCGCGGCGCGCGCTTGCTTATTCCCGTGGCAAAGAGCGGAGGCCGTAAGTCAAGTACGGTGGCTATAGCCAAGGCCGCTCAGACAGAGAACACCGCGGCGGCGGCCGCCTCACAGTCTCGTTCAGAGCGTCACCGGCGCTCGCAGGGAGAGCCGGACAAGACCCGTATCGCATACAAAGTGAAAAGCGGTGACACGATCGGTCATATTGCCGAGTGGTTTAACGTGAGGGCGGCAGACATCCGGAACTGGAACAATCTTCCGTACGGTAGTATGATTCGTGTGGGACAGACACTGCATATCTGGGTTGACAAGAATGAAGCAACAGCAATGACAAAAGTTGCTTCAATGACTCCTTCACAGAAGAAAGCCCTTTCTGCGAAGCGTTCCCCGGCAGGGGATGAAAAGAATGGTGAAGAGGGATTTCTCTACACCGTACGGGCAGGAGATACGCTGGATAAAATCGCGTCGGGATACGGGGTGACTGTTAACCAGATCAAGCGCTGGAACAACCTCTCTTCTTCACGCATCTTCGCCGGGCAGAAACTGACACTATACCCGCGTGTGACCGAGGTGAGTTCGCATCACGAACGGAAAATTGCGGAGGGCAAGGCTATTGCAAAGGGGGACAGCAAGAAGATCATCTATGTCGTAAGACGCGGTGACACAATTTCACAGATTGCCGAGCAGTATTCCGTGGAGGAATCGGAGCTGCGGAAATGGAATTCGCTCGGAAGCAGCAACAGGATCTATGCAGGACAGGAATTGATCATTCGCAAAGTACACGGTGAGTAACCCGTAGAAGTACGGGTATGAAATGCGCGCATCTTCACATTCGCGGAGATGCGCGTTTTGTTTTAACTCTCTGTAAGCGCGGCACCTTTCCTTGACTTTGGAACAGATTCAAAATATATTAGCAACACGATTATCAACTAGTCCGAAACAAGCCCCCTTCGAATGCAATTTCGTTACAACCTGATACTCACCGTAGTTCTCGTACTCTGTTCCCTCGGTTTTTTCCCTCACGCAGGAGATGAGCGCAACCAACTCAGCAAAGTTCTCGATGATAGCGACCGCAGCTTCACAACGGTCGGCAACATCGGCCTGACGGTCTCCAACTTCGGTACCATCGGCACGCGCAATTCATATTGGCCCGAGCAACCGTCGTGCGAGTATCCGCGCGGGTCACGCATCGAGCATGTGTACCAGGGCGGGTTGTGGGTAGGTGCTATCTCCCGACGCACAGGCCAGATCCATGTAAGCACGGGCGCTACGGATCAGGCATCCGCATCGCGGATCGGCCAGGGGTACGAATTCACGTCGGAGCTTGGCGCGGGGATGATTCAACGCTCTTCACTCTCTGATTCCCGTTTCTTTGACGAACGGGCGATAAGTCACCAGGACTTTGTCGCGGACTATTCAGACAAAAACCGTCGCAATCCCGCCACAGGCGACACAATTCCCGAACACTCTCCATTGAATATCAGCGTCCATCAGGAGAGCTACGCCTGGAATTTTCCGTTTGCGGATTTCTTCGTCATTCTCAACTACACAATATACAATACGAGCACCGATACACTTGATTCTGTGTACGTGGGATTCTGGAACAACGCCGTGGTGCGGAATACGAATAATGTCCGTCCGGGCACGCCCGGATATTTTGAGAATGGGGGCAACGGGTATTCCGATTCGTTAAGAATGATGTATACGTTTGACTTCGATGGAATACCGACACCGCCGGCCTCGGACAGCTATATCGGCATAAAGCTGCTCGGCTCGACCCCGTTCCCGGTGGGGATTGACTCTCTTGGTCATCTGACCACAAGAACGTATTACAACGCCTGGCGATTCAGAAGCTCAAGCGGCGATGCCGCGTATTTTTCTCC
>CAZBWR010000051.1:0-28296 GCA_964495695.1 uncultured Chitinophagales bacterium
CCATTTGTTATTGTGCCTTGCTTCGGACCGAACTAAAAAAACCGAAACCACAAAGAGCAGAATTTGGAGAGAATTGATGATGAAGGCTGCAGGGGATATCTCGTGGTGGGGGAAAAACAGCGAGAGCAGCATCACTGCAACAATGCCAATCCAGATGAAGGCTATTCTTTTAGCGATACTCATAGGATTATTAGCGTTTTTGGGGTGCGGGGTCAATATATTCATCGGATATGTGCAAGTCAAGCTGTTGCGCTAATTATTTTGGATGTCCGTCAAATGTGAGGGGCACGTCACAAACATCGGTGTCAGCGTTGATTATCCCTTGCGCATTGGGTATATTTTGCCCGTAATAAAGTCCACGTTACGCTTTAGAAGACCGGGGGAAACTTCGAAGTGTGCACCTTTCTTCGTTCCGCATTACTGTCGGACGGGTCAATTCCGTCCCTGATCAACCATCTCCCCCGCCGGCTTCCAAACCAACTGACCGAATCGAACACATCTCAATCACAAAAATCAACAACACTTAAACCAAGGGGAGTAGTACCATGACCTCAACAGCAAAACGCGCGCGATCTCTTGCTATAACGCTTCTAGTCGTAGCGGCAACGAATATGACAATATCGAGTTCATTGGAGAGGGGAACGGTACCGAATTTGCCGGACTCTCCTCGCCCTAAGGGTACAGTGCCAAACCTGCCGGATTCACCTCGTCCAAAAGGTACTGTGCCAAATCTGCCGGATTCACCTCGTCCGTAATGTCATTGCAGACGGGTCATCTTCCTGATCAAGGATGATGGCCCGTCATCTTGGGTTTCTTGCCTCCTTTTGATATATTGAAGCCCGAATGCAATTTCTACGTTCTGAAAAGAGGCAATGAGCCAGGAAGAATATGTTGTCGAGCAGGAAATACCACCTGCTTTGGACTGGAAGCAGTACGTAATTCACGGCGGCTTGTTTATTCTGACATTTCTTACTACAACCCTTGCCGGCGTAGCATGGGTTGTGAAAGATCCTTTTGAGCTTTCCAATTTCTCCTCCGGGCTGACGTATTCCTTGCTCATACTTGCAATGCTGAGTGCGCATGAGTTCGGGCACTACTTTGCAGCGAAGTATCATCGTGTTCAAACCACCCTGCCGTATTTCATACCGTTCCCTCCTTTTCTCATCAATCAGTTCGGAACAATGGGAGCGGTCATCAGGCTCAAGTCAGCCATCACCTCAAAGAAGGTTCTTTTTGACATCGGTGTCGCGGGCCCGATTGCGGGCTTTGTGGTTACGGCAATAATTCTTGCGGTTGGATTCTATACCCTCCCCTCCAAAGAGTATCTCTACACCATTCACCCCGAGTATGCACTGATGCCGGCAATTCCCGAGGGAGGGTTGAAGTTCGGGGAGACGATTTTCTTTTCATTCTTCCGGATGATCTTTGCGCCGGAGGGCGCCTTCATCCCCCCGATGAATGAAATCTACCACTACCCTTTCCTCTGTGTTGGCTGGTTCGGGATGTTGGTAACGGCAATGAACCTGATCCCTATCGGGCAGCTCGACGGTGGACATATCACCTTCGCCATGTTCGGCAATCGCTACCACATGATCGGCCAAGTCTCGCTCGTTATCCTTGTCGTCATCGGCCTCTCGGGACTGTTGCCCGAAGTCGGGATTGATTTCCAGTACGGATGGTTCGGATGGTTCGTGTGGGCTATGATCCTCGTTTTCATGCTGCGGTCATTCAAGATGTACCGGTCGCCTATTGACGACGACACTCCGCTCGATACCACACGCCTGGCGCTTGGTTGGCTCTGCGTCGCGATCTTTTTCGGATCGTTCTCACTCGTTCCCATCACGATTACCCCGCAGATACTGGCACCTTGACATTCCAGACCGTTTTGGATAACTTTGTTCGGTTTCTGAATCACTCAAGAGGACTAGCTATAGGCGTGTTGGTACAGTATTCTTCTGCGTTCAAGTACTAAGGTCCAACACGTGTTTACAATTCATCATATTAAGGAAGCCGACCCCCGGAGTTCATTCACCTGTCCGGGGAGCGGCTTTTTTGTTATCTCAAACGGTCAACCATGTCTTTAAAGCAATTACTCCCGGCATTCATGGTCGTGGTGGTTCTTTCAAGTTGTGAAAAGAACAACCTTGGTACGGTAGACGTCAAGACCGATGTGCCCCTTCTCTCCACCGGAGCCGTCACACCAGACAGCATCTATCTCGATGCCCTTACTCCGACCGGCGACTCGTTCAGCGTTTCAGCAACTGTAACAGTGCGAAGTACCATGGGAGAAGGGGGGCAAACGCTCGTCGCCACACTCCTGCGTCCCGGCAGCACGACCACGGTAACGCAGTCGACAATGCGAGACAATGGATCACCCCCTGATGTCACAGCGGGAGACGGAATATTCAGCGGGACCATTCAGTTCACGCTAACCCGAGCGCAAGCCGGCAACTACCGGGTCCGCTTCTCGGCAATCACCCCCGACGGACTGAACAGCAACATTCTTGAAAAATCTCTGAAGCTGACCCGGCGTAACTCACCGCCGCAACTTCTGGCCGTAACGGTACCAGATACGATCGATCTTCCGACTAGCGACACGATACGCGTTCAGTTCACCGCCACGGTTTCAGACTCAGACGGCCTTGCGGATGTCCGCGAGGTATTCTTCCGGCGCATCACTCCTCCTGATCCCACACGATTCCAGATGAAAGATGATGGAGGTCTCGACCCGGCCGTGCTGGTCGGCGGTATCCCTCTCAAAAGCGGCGATGATGTGGCCGGCGACGGCAGGTATTCATTCCTTATTCCCGTTCTGCCGACTTCCACACGGCGTACAAATGTATTCGAGTTTCAATGCATAGACTCGTTCGGAGACACTAGCCGGACGATACAACGTAGCTTTACGATCCGGTGATAGGATGAAACGACTTCTTTCCTTTTCCATTTTTCTGATTGCATTTGACTTCGCAGCAGGCCAGCCTTCACTGCTGCAATCCCCTTCGCTGGACAGTCCCCTTTCAGGAGTCGCCGGCCCGCTCCCCAACAACTCGATCACACACATTGCTGCGCGTGCCCAGACGGTATTTGTCGGCACGAGCAAGGGCCTTGCGCGAACCCGGGACGGCGGAGCAACTTGGGAGAGCTTCCTGAATGTTCCCCAGTTCGCAAACAGGGGAATATTCTCGGTTGCGGTCCGCAATAATACCATCTGGGCAGCAACAGGATTCAACAAGCCTGTTCAAGGCGACGAGAGCAGGACTGTGCAAACCGGCTCAGGGTATGCCTACTCGCTGGATGACGGGCAGAGCTGGACGAACGTGAGGCAGCCGATCGATGGCGTTGCCGACAGCAATGTGACATATGGAACGAACCGCATCAATTTTCTCCCCATCGTCGTGCCGGAGCAGAATGTCACGTTTGACATGTCTTTGACAGACAACGCAATTTGGGTGGCGAGTTGGTCAAGCGGGCTCCGGAAATCCACCAACCGCGGCACCAGCTGGCAGCGCACCGTTTTGCCGTCCGATACACGCAACTCCATCTCCCCCAACGATCAACTTGCCGGGTACGTGATAGATCCACGCCGCAACAACAATTTCCTCGCCTTCTCGGTCTATGCAGAGAATGACACAACAATCTGGTGCGGAACGGCGGGCGGGATCAACAAGTCTACCGATGGCGGCGTCAGTTGGGTGAAATTCTCAGCGCAGAACCAGCAAGCCCACATCCTCGGTAACTGGGTTATTGCAATCAACGGCCAGCGTTACGGGTCTACACGCCGCATCTGGTGTACAAATTGGCGCGCCGAGGATCCGAACGAGCAGTTCGGGATCAGTTATTCAGATGACGGCGGCAGAATATGGAAGAACTTCCTGCATGGTATCCGAGCGTACGATTTCGCATTCAAGGATTCCATCGTGTACGTAGCTACGGATGAAGGCGTTTACAGAAGCGCAGACGGTGGGAACTCATGGACACGCTCCGGTTCAATCATCGACAAAGTCAGCGGCAACAGGATTCTCACAACGCGGTTCTTTTCCGTCGGAGTTGCGGGTGACACTGTGTATTGCGGCAGCGCTGACGGACTGGCCAAGACCGTCGACTCCCCCGCTCAGCCCTTCGGCTCTTCATGGCAGGTAGTGAGGGCTTTCAGGCCCTCAGGGACGGTTGCTAATACGTATATCTATCCGAATCCCTTTTCACCAAAACAAGAGGTGGCACGGATCCACTACAGCACAGGGGGGCGGGATGCCAACGTCACTATTGAGGTGTTCGATTTCGGAATGAACCGCGTGCGCACGGTCATCAAAGATGCGCCCCGGTCAGGGACAAGCGAGCATGATGACATTTGGGACGGGTTCGATGACACCCGCAAACAAGTTGCAAATGGTATCTATTTCTATCGCGTGACCGTCAATGGCAACGACCCCGCGTGGGGAAAAGTGATGGTGATGCAATGAAACTGGGAACATTCATGACCCGAATTTATCCTGCACGAATCTCATGGCTGTCTGTTGCGCTTTTGGCCGTTCTTCTTCCGGAAATTGCTGGCGCACAAATCGGCGGAGGCGCCGGAGCGTACGCTCGAATGGGGTTCGGGGCGCGAGGAATGGCAATGGGCAACGCGTTAACCGCCGTAACAACGGGAGACGCGGTTGGCTATTACAATCCCGCAACCTTGCCTCTGGCCGAATACAGGAACATTACAGCCAGTTTCGGCATTCTTGCGCTGGACAGGCGTCTCAATTTCCTGAGCTACGTGCAACCGCTGGGGGGCGGGGCGGCAACTGATCCGGGCAAAGGAATCAACAGAGCGGGATTGACGATCGGCATAATCAACTCCGGCGTCAGCGGCATCGACGGCCGCGACTCTGACGGACAGCCAACGGGCATGCTGAAGACTTCCGAGAACCAGGCCTTTCTCGGATTCGGCACGCAGCTTCGTAATGGCCTCGCGATCGGCGTTACTATAAAGTTCCTTTACTACCATTTGTACACTGATGTAAACTCGACCACGTTCGGATTTGATGTCGGTGCATTGCTGCCAGTTTCAGAAAGACTGACGGTCGGGTTTGCGGCAAGAGATATCAACGCAAAGTATTCATGGGATACGCAGAGCATCTACGGCCAGCAAGGGACAACGACAACTGACAAGTTCCCGCAACTTTACACAGCTGGCGCATCATTCAAGTTACCCGACAGCCTCGGGATTGTTGCGGCTGATCTCGAGTTCAGCAACCGGTCAACCACACATTTGAAAATTGGTGCCGAAGTCTCCGTAATTTCCGAGTTGACTGTTCGGGCCGGTATCGATAGAATTGATTTGAAGAACAAAGGCTATGGCGTGCGGCCGGGATTTGGCTTCACTGCCCGGAAGAGTTTTGAAGGGTTGCACCCCGCCCTGACATATGCCTTCATCGTGGAGCCCTTTGCAAGCTCGGGAATGCACATGATCTCACTATCAATGGTGTTTTGAG
Source organism: uncultured Chitinophagales bacterium (assembly GCA_964495695.1). Taxonomy (GTDB): domain Bacteria; phylum Bacteroidota; class Ignavibacteria; order UBA10030; family UBA6906; genus CAADGV01. The sequence goes on from CAZBWR010000051.1 coordinate 5,478, forward strand.
GATATATGAAGAGACGAAAAGATTTGTCAGCTGTTTTGCTTGCCGCGTTGCTTCTTACGCCTTCAGCAATGAACGCCCAAGCAGGATCCGCAGGGTTTTCGATTCTCAAGCTTGGGATCTCCGGCAACGGCATATCGATGGGAGACGCGCAGAGTGCAAGCGTCCGTGGTGCGGCCGCAACATATTACAATCCGGCCGGGATTGCCCTTTCGGGTACGTCGGCATCAACCGAGATTCTTCTGACACACAAGGAATGGATTCAAGATGTCAGGTCACAGTTTCTCGGGGTCAGCACGCGGCTTGGAGAACAGTCAGCCATCGGCTTCTCGCTGAACACTGCCACCGTCGCGGACATTCAGGTTCGTACACGACCCGGGACACCGGAAGGGACGTTCACATCAAGAGACTTTTCCGTGGGACTCTCATACGCACACGAGTTTTCCCGGGAACTGCGCATCGGCATAACCGGAAAGTATCTGTTCGAGAAGATTTACGTGGATGAAACCAGCGGACTGGCTTTCGACCTCGGCGCACAGTACGTGACCCCAATCGAGCAACTCAGTATCGGCATCACGCTCGCAAATCTCGGAAGCGTAAAAGCAATGAGGACACAGAAAGTCACGTTGCCGGCATTGATGAGAGTAGGGCCGGCATATACAATGGAGATCGAGGCAATTGACTCAAGGGTTCTGCTCGCCGCAGACCTACTGTATATCTTCCCTGAGAAGAAGGCATACGTCAACACCGGGGCAGAGTTGATGTTCAATGAGATGTTTGCCGCGCGTGCGGGGTATCAGGCAGGATCCGAAACACGCGGACTGAGCGCGGGCATCGGGTTGCGCCATGGTATGTTCGGCCTTGATTACGGCGTTGTCCCTCTCTCTTCCGGCCTAGGAACCGGACACACGTTCTCGCTGTTGCTACAGTTGTAACCAGAAAGGTGATGAAATGAACCGTATCGCTGTTGTCGTCGGACTGATGCTTGTAACGTCTCTTGCCTTTGCAGGAGGAAATGTAAAATGGAAGGAATTTGATGAGGGAATCGCAGAGGCGAAGAAGACCAACAAGAAGATCCTGATCGATGTTTACACGAATTGGTGCGGTTGGTGCAAGCGGATGGATGCCGTAACGTATGCGGACAAGAATGTTGCCGACTACCTCAATAAAAAGTACATCGTCATCAAGCTCAATGCCGAATCATCCAAACCGTTGACGTACAAAAGCCAGCAGTACACCGAGGCTGAACTCGCATCCGCATTCGGCATTACAGGATATCCCGCCACGCTCTTTCTGAAACCTGATGGCGATGCAATCACAATGTATCCGGGTTTTGCTGATGCCCAGAAGTTCCTCACGGTCGTCTCGTTTATCGCCGAGGATCACTACCTGACGAAAAAGTTCGAAGACTACGCCGCAACAAAGAAGTAACCTAACTGGCGGTGTTCACCGGTAGAACCCGCCTCCTCTCCCTGTACTCCAACACCGATGAAACAATCCCGTCGAGATCGATCATCTCGATGCACTCAAGATTGTAGGGACATACCCGCTTCCAGCACGGCGAACAATGGAGCCCCTCCGGAATGAACTTCTTTCCCCTTTCATACAGATCAATTTCCGTCCAGCAGCTCAACCCAAACCAGACCAGCACATACTTCTTCAGCCCGATTGCCGCATGCATCCCGAATGAATCTCCCGTTATGATCACATCGCAAATGTTCTCATAACAAAGGCCTTTTCGAACTCCTTCAGTCGTGGGTGTGCTGAGGACTTTTTGCCCGACCCGACTCGCAATCACGGCATTACGAGCCGTATCTTCCGGCCCTCCCACAAGCACCAGTCGTATGCCCTTTTCATCCGCCAGTCTGTTGATGAGCGTAACATGTTGGTCGATGGTCATCTTCTTGTTTGGATACAGCTCCGAGCAACCGGTGTTGAATCCGACCACAAGCTCTCCCCCTGTTAATCCGGCAGTCCTTTTGTATTCTTCGCAGAAAGCTGTTTCCTCATCCGTCAGTTTAAGTACGTACTCATCACGGGCATACTTGAGTTTGAACTGCTCGCACTGGATCTGCTGGACGGTTTTCTGATTGACCCTGAATTTGAGATGATCGTCGAGGCCAAGGATATAGTTCTCTTCAGCTTCCGTGTTGAGCGGGACGATCTGCCCCCTGTCGTTCATTCCGAAACCAAGTTTCTCGTTTGCGTGCAATCCCTTAATAAATGCCCCCGAGCGCTGGGATTTGTCTACGTTCAAAACCAGATCGAATTTCTGCTGTTGCAGAATCAACCAGCTTTCCGGCTCCCACACATACGTCTTGTCCAGATATGGGTTGTTCTGGATCAGCCCGTAGGCATTCTTGAGAGTTATCCATGAAATGTGACTCGCTGGATATTTCCTTTTCAACGCGGGAAGAAGGCTCGTCGTAACAAGCACGTTTCCCATCGCATCGAGATTGACAATCAGGATCCGGTGCCCGAACGGTTCGTTTTCAACACATTCCTTGTAGCATTGCGTCCCCGGAAAGCACGGCTTGTAACCTGTGAAGCGTTTACAGTCAGGGATGCGAATTGCGCGCTTCTTTTTGCGGCGCACAGCGGATTTCTTCTTGCGGGTTGCTGAAGTTCGTTTCATAACCGAAGGTTGTTCTTTTTGATAAGCGCTTCGACTGCAGTCAGCACATCGCTGACGGGCAGATCGAGCATACACGGATGTCCAATCGGACACGCAGTCAGATTGCAGCCAAGGCAGTCCAGCTCTTCCTTGCGGACAATAACATGTTCCTCGCCGTATGGACCCTGCAACACGGGATTCGTCGGGCCATAGATCCCGACAACCGGTGTCTTCAGTGCAGCTGCGATATGCATGGGGCCGGAATCATTCGTAACCATGAACGTGCATCGTTTCAGCAATGCGCCAAGCTGCTTTAACGTTGTCGGAGGTGGGATCACTGCTGCGTGCTTCATCATCGAACGAATCGCCTCAACGTCCGACTCCTGACCCGGACCCCAGGAGAGAACGATGCGTACATCGTACCTGGCTGCGATGTCGTCCCCCAAAGCAGCGAACCGGTCCAGCCCCCATCGCTTTGTGTACCAGCCTCCGCCGGGGTTCAGGCAAACAAGGTTCTTTCCGGACAGACCGGCCTCACCAAGAAAGCGATCGATGTACTGATCATCATCGGAGCCAACGCCAAAATAGAGATTGCGATCACGAATTTCAACACCGATGTGTTCAATTGCGTCGAGATTGAATTGTGTGTTGTGTACAACGCCTCCACGCGGTTCAACTACAATGTTGTAGGCATACCCTCTTCCTCTGAACCTGTATCCAACACGATAGCGTGCGCCGCTGAGACGCGTTACAAGCGCCGTGCGCGGGTTGCCAAACAGGTCAATGACCATGTCATATCGTCTCGCACGGATGTCGCGGATCAAGCCAATGCCGCTTGTCTCATTCCGGTTGAACAGCACAATGTCACTCAGAAACGGGTTTCCCTCCAGCACGCCAAGTGCCGGCGGCTCGGACAGAAAATCAATGCGCGCTTCGGGAAATGCCTGCCGTAGATTCCCTGTGACTATTGTCGAGAGCAGTACGTCGCCAATTGCACGGAGCTTGATAATGAGAATGCTCTCTACGTGCTTCGGATCGATATGGTCGAGCGCACCTGTCATCGGACACTATCCAACAGCATGAAGTCGTGATCAGCGTTCGAATTCCGTGCGCCGCGCCGGCCGGCATTCTCAAACCGTCCGTCGTACACACAATCATCGAACAATACACATTCACCGCACGCGGGATTTGATGAACGGCAGATCTTGCGGCCGAACCGTATGAGGTTCGTGTGAAACGAATATCCTTTCCCTGCCGGCACAAGATCCTTCATCCTTGCAAACGTCTGCTCCGGGGTCTTGCAGCCCGGAGCGAGCCCGAGGCGGCCGCAGATCCGGTGAACGTGCGTATCGACCGGAAAGACATCCCGACCCATCGAAAAGAGCAGCACACACGAGGCTGTTTTAAAGCCAACTCCCTTCAGTTCCGTCAACTCTCGAATGACCTCGTCATCGGATTTTTTGCCCAGGGATGCAAGACTGTATGCGCGGTAGCGGGATTTTACAGCGGCCAGAGTCTCCTTGATGCGACGCGCCTTCTGGTTCGCCATTCCTCCGATTCGGATAGCTTTTTTTATCTCCCCAAGGGGCGCTTCTGCGAGTATCCGCCATGACGGAAAACGGCGACGCAATTCCACGTATGCACGGTGACTGTTTTTGTCGTTCGTGTTCTGAGAGAGGATAGTCGCGATGAGCATGTCAAGAGGCTTGGGCAACGGGTATTTTTGAGTGGGGATGCCGAGAATCCGTTCCAACGCCAGCGCGACTGACCCGGTTTTCTTTTTCAGTGTGGAAGTATCGATCGTCATGTCAGGCGCCTTTCCGGCGCTACGGGATTTGGATGCCATAGACCGGAGTAATATACGGCGCGTATTGGGAAGAACCAATCGACGAAATAAGCCGGGGGGAGTCCCACGGCACGAGCCTAGTAGCGGGTGAGATAATCACTCATGGTGAGTGCGAACATGATGATGAGCCAGAGGAATCCGGCTCCCGCAAACACCCAAGTGATGGGAGTATTGTAACGCACGTGCATGAAGTACAGAACGACAAGGACTGCCTTGATAACGGCGATGGTAAGTGCCACGTAGATATTGAATGGCCCGAGATCGATGTAGGCCATCGCGATTGTCAAGAACATCAGGACGAACAGCGCCAAACCGATGGTGTAATATGTTTTCTTCGGAATGATCATGGTCAATCATGCACGTGAATAAGGTACAACAGCGGATAAAGAAAAATCCAGACGATATCAACGAAGTGCCAGTACAACCCGAAAATTTCGATCGGGCCGTAGTACTCGGTGTTGAAATGGTTCCTGGTAACACGCCACATCAGGAAGGCAAGCAACCCGATACCGATAATCATGTGCAGGGCATGAATCCCCGTCATCATGAAATACAAACTGAAGTAAATCTGCGCCTGATCGCCGACCGTGCCGTCAAACGAGAAGCCCTTTCCCGGAACCAGATTGTGCTCGAACTTGTGGATGTATTCGAACGTCTTGATCACGAGGAACGCGATACCGCACGCCATCGTAAACCACAAGTAGTTCATGATGGCCTTCTTCTTACCTTCCTGCGCGGCATGCACCGCAAGGGCAACGGTCAGACTGCTGGCCAAAAGGACAACGGTGTTAACGCCGCCGAGCACAACATCAAGCTGCTGGCTCGCCTGTATAAACACTTCAGGATACTTCGTGCGATACACGAGGTACGCGCAGAACAATCCGCCGAAGAAGAGGATTTCCGTGATGAGAAACGCCCACATGCCCAGCGTGCCCGCTTCACGCTGCTGATCCATGTCCGTGAAGTGGTGGGCGTGCGTAATCGTGACGTCAGTCTTATGCGACAACCTTCTTCTCCTCATTATAGACATATGGGTCGCCCGTTACCACGGGGACAGTTTCAAAGTTGTGCGACGTCGGTGGCGACTGCGTCGTCCATTCAAGTCCTCGCGCATCCCAAGGGTTCTGCCCGACGGTTTTTTCCCGCCGCAACGACCATAGCAGGTACACCATCGGGATGAGATAGCCGAGGCCGAGAATTGTTGCGCCCGCCGTCGAGAGAACATTCAGTACCTGGAATTCATCGGGATAAATGTAGTATCGCCTCGGCATCCCCAGGTAACCGAGGACGAACTGCGGAAAGAATGTGAGATTGAAACCGACAAACAGAATCAACGCCGAGAATTTGGCCCACGCCTCATTGTACATGCGTCCGGTCATCTTCGGCCACCAGAAATGAATGCCTCCGAGATACCCCATCACGGCACCACCCACCATGATATAGTGGAAGTGAGCAACAACGAAGTACGTATCGGTCAGATGTACGTCTGTTGCAAGTGACGCAAGGAACAACCCTGTCAATCCGCCGATCGTAAACAGCCCGATAAACCCGAAGGCGTACAGGATCGGAGTACGGAATTCAATGTGACCCTTGTAGAGCGTTGCGGTCCAATTAAAGACTTTGATTGCCGAAGGAATCGCAACCATGAAGCTCAGAAGTGAAAAGACGTAGCCTGCATATACGGACTGGCCGCTGATGAACATGTGGTGTCCCCACACAAGGAAGCCGAAGATGGCAATGGCCATGATGGCAAAAGCCATGAACTTGTACCCGAAGATCTTCTTCCGGGCGAAACAGGTGACAACCTCACTCACTACCCCCATCGACGGAATGATCATAATGTACACCGCCGGATGCGAATAGAACCAGAACAAATGCTGGAACAGAATAGGATCGCCGCCGAGTGCCGGGTCAAAGATCCCGACACCCATCACGCGTTCGAAGAGAAGCAGGCAGAGCGTGATTGCGATGACGGGCGTGGCGAGGACAGTGATGATGCTGGTCGCATAGCTGGCCCAGATGAACAACGGCAGCTTGAACCACGTAAGTCCGGGCGCCCGCATCTTGTGAATAGTCACAATGAAATTCAGTGCGGTGAGAATCGACGAAAATCCAAGAATGAACGCTCCTATCACGACCGGCACAACATTGGAAAGTGAATAGGTCGAGCTGTACGGTGTATAGAACGTCCAACCGGTGTCAACACCGCCGTTGACAAGCGCATACAGCGCAAACACGCCGCCGATGTTATAGATGTACCAGCTTAGCAGATTCAGTTTTGGGAACGCAAGATCTTTCGCTCCGATCATCAGCGGCACGAGAAAATTGCCCAGCACTGCCGGAATCGACGGGATCAGGAAGAAGAAGATCATCACCACGCCATGCATGGTAAAGAGCTTGTTGTACGTCTCTGCCGAAACAATGTCCCCTTGTGGGGTCATCAACTCTAGCCTCAGGAGGAATGCAAAAAAACCCCCGACAAAAAAGAAAATCGTAATGGAGATAAGATAAAGAATTGCGATGCGTTTGTGGTCAACCGTGAGCAACCACGATTTCAACCCGTATCCCGCATGGATATAGTCATTCTCTTTATCTAGAACCGCTGCGTGTTCACTCGTGCTCATGTACTCGTCCTCTTACTTTTCGCTCGCAGGTGAAAGCGACCGGATGTACTCGATCAGCTGGTTCACTTGTTCCGACGTCAGTTGGTCTTTATAGGTGGGCATCAATTGCATGTAGCCCGCCACGGTTTTTGCGCCGGGGTTCAGGATCGACTCCCTGACGTATTCCCGGTCTGCTACGATTGTCTTGCCGTTGGAAAGATTCACTGTCTTGCCCCACAACCCGTCCAGAGCAGGGCCTCTCTCCCCGGAATCCTGCCGGTGGCAGGTTTTACAGCCGTACCGCTCGAACACCTCGGCTCCGCTCGATGCCATTGCAATACCTGCGCTGCTGGCGCCGAGAAGCCACGCTTCATAGTCGGCGGGCTCCATTGCAATCACTTTCCCGATCATCCCCGAGTGGGAGGTACCGCAGTACTCCGCACAGAACAGATGGTACACACCCGGCTTCGTCGCCTCAAACCATTGCGTTGTATACCGACCTGGCAGGACATCCTGCTTCACACGGAATGCCGGAATGTAGAAGCTGTGAATAACATCCTGCGACGTCATGATCAACTTCACAGGGCGGCCTACCGGCACATGCAGTTCGTTGATTTCCCTGTTCCCTGCCGGATGCTGCACTTTCCACATCCATTGCTTCCCGACGACATAAATCTCCATGGCATTCGCCGGCGCAACGCGCATGTCGAGATACAACTTCGCCGACCACCCGAATATAAACATGGCAATGATCAACGGAATGATCGACCACGCCAACTCAAGCGGCAGGTAGTCGTCAAGCGCACCTTTGCGGCTCGCAGACGAGCCCCTCCGGTACCGTGCCGCCGAGAAAACAAGGCCGATCGTGATCACAAGACTGAAGAAGACACTGACAGCAACCAGGAAAAAGAACAACGCATCGATCTGGTCGGCGATCGTCGAAGCGCTGTCAGGAAATAATGGAAAACTCCACATGGTCAAATTGATTTCAGTTTAGTTGAGCCTTTGAGACTTCAAGCATCTTTTTCTTTTCCCGGCGGAAGCTGTAGAGCATGTAACCGCCGAGAACCAGAATGGTCAGTGCTCCACCGCCTCGCAGCAGGTTTGCGACAACCATTCCGTATTTCCCCGTTGTGGGGTCGTAGTGATAACACAACAACAACAACTTGTCGACCGGAGATCCGATTTTCTCCTGTGCCGCCTCCATAAGCGAGAACGTCAGATCCTTCGATCCGTACTCTATCCCGTACAGGTAACGGGCGAGCTTGCCTTGAGGTGTGGCAACCATGATGCCGCTGGCGTGCGCAAATTGCTTCGTCAGCGGGTCGTACATGTACCGGTATCCGACTGCATCTGCCAGCTGCTTGATCTGCACGGAGTCCCCTACAAGGAAGTGCCAGCCATCAGCGACGCCATCCCTTCCATACTCGGTCACGTAGCTGTCTTTCTTGTCGGCAGCCATCTCAGGCGTCTCCGTGTGGTCGATGCTCACAGTAACAATGTCAAACTCCCCCCCTGCCGTGAACTTCATTGTCCTGAATGTCTGCACCATTCCGTTAAGAATCTGCGTGCAAAGCATGGGGCATTGATAATACACAAGTGAAATAACGACCGGCTTCTTGTTGAAATAATCGCCAAGCCGGACGGTCTCCCCCCGCTCGTTTCTGAATGTCAGATCAAGCGGAAGTTGTTCGTTCAGTTTCTGGTCTATTCCAACTTCATTAAACGCCCGGGCTGCTGCCGCCTTCATCGGATCCACCATCTGTGCGGATCCCGTCGATGCAACAGCAAGCATGAACATGATGATCAGTGTCTGTTTCATCTTCCCTTCTGCCTTCGTGTTATGGTTTGGGCTGCACCGGCAGCCCCTGTTGTACTACTGCCTTCATAGCGTCGGAGATCGGGATGCGTGCGAAGCCCGAATCCGGGGATGCGCCATACGAATTCAAGCGCTTTTCCTGATCCGCCACGAATGGAATCAGCTCCACGTGCGGGTCCGCCTGCAGCCGCGGAAGAGGCGGCGCAACGGAGGTGTCAGGAACAACAACTGTTTGCGGCGGGGCATCCGGCACGGGGGCCAGGCCTTTGAAATACACGTAGACACCCCAACTCAGCAAGATGCCAATGACCAAAAAGCCGAACGAAAGGATAATGCCGCTGATGGTGACTGCCTTCGCATCGGCATCGCTTGTTTCGTGTCCACGGACAACCGGATCGTCGCTCAGTTTTTTGTGCTCGTGTGCCATACTCAATGTTGCTCCGCCATGCCGTTATGGAATCGTGGATCGTGCAGCGGCAGCAGCGGCTGCTTCTTCAGGTTGCCGATGAACAGCCACATCCAGATGCCCCCGATGGCAACCGGCGCCACAAGCGTGAGCCAATGGAACTGCAACTGATGGTCGTTGAATGCCGGATACACCAACCAGTACATATCGATGAAGCGCATGACAAGAATCCCCGCTGCAATCCGCGCAAGCGGAACGATCTTTCGCTTCAGCTGCCGTGACAACAGCAGAAGGAATGGCAGCGCAAAATGTCCTACAATCAGAATAACCGCAAAGACGACCCATTCAGGCCCCATGCGCCGGAGATGCCACATGTTGTCCTCGGGAAGATTACCCGACCAGATAATCAGGAACTCTGAAAACGCAATGTATGCCCACAGCACCGTGAAGGCCATCATCAGATTGCCGAGATGGTGGATGTGCCGTGTATTGAGGATATCCTTCAGTGGCTCCTTGTCCCCCAGAAACCTGACAAGGATGATGCAGAATGCAAGAGCCGTCAACACGGCCCCAACAATCCTGCCAACTCCGTACATCGTTGAATACCACTCCGGCTCTAGTGACATCATCCAGTCAACGGACGCAAGCGTAAAGGTGAGGACGAAAAACACCATCGACGGCCCGCTGAAGATCTTCATCGAGCGTGTAATGCGGGGATCCGCCGTTTCATCCTGCTGGCGTGATTTCTTCGTCAGCCAGAATGTGACCGCTATCCAGAAGGCGAAGTACCCAACCTGTCGCGCAATGAAGAACGTCTCGTTCAGATACCCCAGCTTTGCCTCAACAGCGTGATTGGCCATTGCCTTCTCATGGTCCGTCCACGGATACAGTTCATTCATGCCGAGGATGATAGGGATGAACAACAGCGCCATGACGGGAAGCGTCCGTGCGCCCGACTCGACGTATCGCTGCACAATGTGCCCCCACGAACCGGACACGAGATGATGCAGAACCAGAATGCCGAGACATCCGAGCGTCAGTCCCATCCAGAACAAGTAGCCAAACAAATACGAGTGATAGAAATCTGCGAGCGACATGAATGCGCCCGCGGCAAGCAACGCTATCCCGGCAACGCCGAGAACCAGCAAGCGCTGCTGCACTTTGTTGAATTGCTGAAGTAGTGACTCGTTATGATTCATTTGCCGGAATCGTTGATATTCTTCTGAATCTCGACGGGCAGCGATGAGAGCGGCACCCGCTGACTATACTGGAGAGCGCGGATATATGCGACGATCGACCAGCGATCCTCGACAGGAACACTGGCGGAATAACTATACATGCGGCCAAATCCGTTGGTGATGACATCAAAATAGTAGCCGGCTGGGCGAACCCGCACGGAGTCCGAATGGAACGAATTGGGACGCGGAAACCCGCGTTGCACGATCATACCATCTCCCTCACCCAGACGCCCGTGGCAGGGAGTGCAGAACGTTGTGTACCTGTCCTTCCCTCTCGCCATAACGCTGTCGGTAACAGGAAACGGAAATGCGTCGGCAAGCTTGCCCTCGATCTTTCCGGTGCTGTAGAGATCATTCTTCACCGCATGTCCTCGCGCAACCGTCCCTTGCGGCAAGGGCCTCGCTGTCGAGCGATCGGCGAAGAACTCACTCTTTTCCATCGGCTTGATCCGGGCCGTGTCGTACATATCATTGCATCCGGCAAGCATCTGCAGCGAACTCCCGAGCAACGCTATTTTGAGAAGCAATCTCTTCATCGGCTAATCTTCATCGTGGTGATACGGGTCTTTCGTGTGAACGTGGTCCACGACATCAATGCTTGTCGGTTCGAGTGATTCAAGGAACTTCCGGGTCTTTGCTTTGTCGAACTTCGGGTCCGTCGCCTCGATGCAGAGGAAGAACCTGTCCTGGCTCGCCCGCTCGAACCGGTCAACATTGAAAACCGGATGCACGGGCTTCGGCAGGCCGTTCCGGAAGATCATTCCCACAACGGCACCGATCGCCGCAAAGAGGATTGTCAACTCGAACGTCACCGGAATCCATTGCGGCCAACTGTTCAGCGGCCGCCCTCCGATATTCAGCGGATAGTCTATCACGGAAGTCCAGTACTGGAAGGCAAACCCTGTAACTGCTCCGGCGATGCCGCAGCAGAGAACAAACAATGAGAGCTTCGAATGTTTGATACCCAGTGCGTCGGTCAGTTCCTCCATCGGGAACGGCGTGAAGGCATCCATATCGTGATAGCCTTCCTGCTTTGCGCGTTCTGCCGCTGCGAGCACTTTCTCCGGTGCATCGAACTCGGCCATTAATCCGTAAATGTCTGGGCGTTTGACGAAGAAGTTCATATCAATTCGCGTCCGCACTTGTGTCAATAATTCGTCCCCGCCACGGCAGCAGGTGCTTGATCTCGAAGATGGAAATCATCGGCATGATCCTGACGAACACGTAAATAAGCCACACAAACATTCCCATGGTGCCGAGGTAAAGCCCCCAATCCCAGATCGTCGGGTGGAACATGTCCCACGACGACGGGAGGAAATCCCTGTGCAGACTGGTCACAACGATAACGAAGCGCTCGAGCCACATTCCGATGTTGACGATGATCGAGATGATGAAAAGCAACGTCACGTTTGTCCGGACACTCTTGAACCAGAGAAACTGGGGGGTGAGGCCATTGCAGAGTATCAATGCCCAGTAGGCCCACCAGTACGGTCCAAAGATCCGGTTCTTCATCATAAATGCCTCGTACAGGCTGCCGCTGTAGTACGCGAAGAACAGCTCGCACATGTATCCGTAAAACACGATCAATCCCGTGGCGAGCATGATCTTCGCCATGTAATCGAGATGACGGTCCGTGATGAAAGCATCCAGCTTGTACCACCGCCGGGCCGGAATCATCAGCGTGATCACCATTGCGAACCCCGAGTAAATGGCGCCGGCAACGAAGTACGGCGGGAAGACGGTCGCATGCCATCCGGGAAGCAAGCTCACTGCAAAGTCAAACGAAACGACAGAGTGGACCGAAATTACGAGCGGTGTCGCAAGCCCCGCGAGAAGCAGATACGAGAGTTCGTAGCGGTGCCAGTGATGAGCAGATCCTCTCCACCCCATCGCAAGAATGCCGTACGCCACTTTCTGCCAGTGTTTCTTCGCCTTGTCGCGCATCGTGGCAAGATCGGGCATCAATCCAACATACCAGAACATTGCCGAGACTGTGAAATAAGTTGAAACGGCAAAGACGTCCCAGATAAGAGGACTGCGGAAGTTCACCCACATGCCCATCGTGTTCGGATAGGGCAGCAGCCAGTAGTCCAGCCACTGGCGACCGGTGTGCAGCGCCGGGAACAGTCCCGCACACATAACTGCAAACAACGTCATTGCTTCGGCGAATCGGTTGATGGCGTTGCGCCAATGCTGGTGCAACAGAAGCAGAATGGCGGAAATCAGAGTGCCGGCGTGGCCGATACCGACCCACCAGACAAAGTTCGTGATGTCAAACGCCCACCCGACCGGATTATTAACGCCCCAAACCCCGGGGCCTTTGAGCAACAAGTAACCGACGGAGACAACGAACACAAGCAACAGGCCGGAGGTGATGCCAAGCGTGACGAGCATGCTCTTCGGAGTTTTCGTCTGAAGAACGTCCCCGGCGATCTTGTCGGTGATCGTGGTATACGTTTGGCCCTTGCCGACAAGCGGCTCAGGCTGATCCAACACTGAGGTATGTTGATGCTCGGCCAAGATTCTTATCCGTGGTGATCAGTTGTTGAAGGTGACTTTTCCGCAAGATCCGGATGCGGGTTGCGCAGTTTTGCGAGATACGATGTTCTCGGCTTCGTGTTCAATTCGGCAAGCAATCCGTAGGCACGGGGTTCGGCTTTTGCTTTCGCGATCTTGCTCTCCTTGTTGTTCAGATCGCCGAACGTGATTGCCCGGGCGGGACATGCCGCCTGACAGGCGGTAACAACTTCACCGTCGCGGATGAGCCTGTTCTCCTTCTTCGCCTCGATGCGGGCTGCGCTGATCCGCTGGACGCAGTATGTGCATTTTTCCATGACGCCGCGGTTGCGGACAGTGACATCGGGATTGTACGCAAGCTGCAACGGCTTCGTCGTTATATCGGAATACTGCAGGAAGTTGTAGCGCCGCACTTTGTACGGACAGTTGTTGGAGCAGTAGCGTGTCCCGACGCAACGGTTGTACGTCATGACGTTCAAGCCCTCATGGTCGTGCGTCGTTGCTGCGACGGGGCATACGGGCTCGCACGGCGCATTCTCGCAATGCTGGCACGCAACGGGCATGACTGCCATTTCGGGATTGTCAAGATCAGAGCCGACATAGTACCGGTCGACACGAATCCAATGCATCTCGCGCCCGCGCTCAACCTGCGCTTTGCCGACCACCGGGATATTGTTCTCCGACTGACAGGCGATCATACATGCATTGCATCCCGTGCAGGCATTCAAGTCAATGGCCATGCCCCAGGAGTACCCGTCATACGTATAGGGCGGGTAGAACGACTCTTTATCTGTCGGAGCGTGCGCCATGTGTTGAGCAAATTCCGGATCGGCGAGGAACTTCTCGACGGACGCTTCACGGATGATCGGGCGCCCTTCCATGCTCCAATGTTCCTGTGTTGATGCTACCTTGTACCATTCGCCCGATTTGCTGATTTGCACTCCTGCTCCGAACCATGGAGCCGCTGACGAGCGGAGGGCATATGCGTTTGCGCCGACCCCTGTACCGACCCGGCCCGCTTTCGTGCGGCCGTAACCGAGATGAAGCGTGACGGCATTGTCAGGGTGTCCGGGGAGAGTCCACGCCGGTGCCTTCACCGTCGCGCCGTTGTGCGACAGTGTAACCATGTCGCCATCTTTCAGATTCATGCGACGGATCATCGCCGGCGCCATCAGCGCAACGTTGTCCCACGTGATGCGCGTAACCTGCTTCGGCAATTCCTGCAGCCAGCCATTGTTCGCAAAGCGGCCGTCATAGACAGACGGGTCGGGGCGGAACATGATCTCAACAGCACCGTTCGACTGCGCGGAGAAGTTCCACGATATATTTTTAAGCGACACCTGCTTAGGCTTGATCGCGCTATCGGCAACAAGGCCGTCATTCAAAGATTGTCGCCACCACGATTCGAAGTCCTTCCCTGCTGTCTTCCCTTGCCATTGGGCGCGCACAATATCGTCTCCTGCCCGACCTTCGCCCGTTAATTGATCAAGCACTTCGTGAACGGACTTTGTAGAATAAAGCGGGACTATGAGCGGCTGCATGATTGTGGCCGTGCCGTCAACTGCGCGCGCATCACTCCATGCTTCGAGGTAATGCGACTCCGGCAAATGCCAGAGGCACCTGGCGGAGGTTTCATCTTCATACATTGAGAGATGCACGCTGAACTTCACGTTCTCCAGAAGCGTGCCGAACTGCAAATCCGCCGGTGCGTCGTAGACGGGATTGCCGCCGAGAATAAGGAGCATGTCGACGCTCCCCTTCTTGATATCGGCTGCAAGCTCCGCAAGCGATTGATGATGATTCACCGACTTCACATCAGCGGGCTCGGCATACTCCACCGTGTTCCCGATGTTTCCGAGCGCTGCGTTCATTGCATGCGCAAGCGCGTGTACCGCGCGTGACTGATGGTTCCCTGCAACGATGATGCTCGCCCCGCGGTGTTTTTGCAGATCACTGAGCAGTGCCGAGATCTTCTTCTCATCAACCGGACTCGATGCACCGCCGACTCCTGCAACGTTCAGCCGTTCGGCTATGACACGTGCAAAACTCTCGACTTCACTTGCCCGCATCACAAACCGATGATCGGCCATTCCTCCTGTGATCGTCGGGGTGCTCTCCGCGCTGTACAGTCTGTTGAGATTGGCGCTTGCGCCTGTTACGCGGCGGCGGTTTGCGAAATCACGCGCGTGACGGACATTGCCGGGACCCGTCCCCAGGAAATCCGCATCGAGCGAAAGAATGACATCAGCTTTGTCAAAATGGTAGCGTGGTTGCAAATACTCGCCAAATGCGAGCATCGTTCCCTCACGAACATTGTCCAACGGGCACGGCTCGTACTGGTGCCAGCGCGCTTGCGGGAATGCTGCGAGCATGGACTGAAGCTGTCCGCCGAGAGTGGGTGAAGTAACGTTCGGAGTGAGAATGCGAAGCCCGGCCCCTCTGAGTGCCTTCTGGGCCTCAAGTTGCAGACGCGCATCCGCAAAGAATCGTTCCCAGTTACTGAAGTTCCCTTTGTACTGGACCGTCTGTGACCGGTCCGGGTCGTACAGACTTAACAACGACGCAATTGCATAAACATCCGTTGAACCAAGACTTGCAGGATGATCCGGGTTCCCCTGAATATGCGTGGGGCGACCCATGTGACTCGTTGCCAGAACGCCAACCGCATAGCCGCCAAGCACGTGTGCCGTAGCGTATTTCAACGGCACGCCGGGGACAAGGATCTCGGGAGCTTTGACGTACGGAACAATTTTCTCTTCGGGCTGTTTGACGCATGCCGTCAGTCCGGCGAGCGAGAGCGATGCACCCATTACCTTCAGGAAATCGCGGCGGCTGTATCCATCCCCCCATACCTCTGCTTCGCGCGGAAACTCCTTCCTGATCATCTCCTGAAACTCTTGCGAGTCGGCCGCCTCGTCCAGACTCTTCCAGTACTCCCTGCCGTTCATGCGGGAGAGTTTCTCTCTTACCAGGTCAATCTTATTAGTTTCTGAGTCGCTCATCACACTCTGTTTATCTGTGACAAATGGAACAATCGGTGAGCTGCTTGACCTGCACGTTGTACTTCTTCACAAGTTCCTTCCCGAACGCAATCTGGTCTTTCGGCGGAACATAGTCGAAGTTATAAATCTCCTCGACCGGCCTGATGTACTTTTCCGGTGCGCGGTGACAGTCAAGACACCACTGCATCTGCAGCGGCGATTCACGCCAGACAAGCGGCATCTTGTTGACGTCGCCGTGACACACCTGGCAGGAAATGCCCTTGGTAACGTGAATGCTATGATTGAAATAGGAAAAATCGGGAAGGTCATGAACACGGATCCACTCGAGCGGCTCCTGGGTTCTGTAGCTGGTGCGGACGGGCTCGAGCATCGGAGCGCCGGTCCAGATCTGCGAGTGGCAGGTCATGCAAGTATGTGTCGGGGGGATCCCTGCGAACGCCGCCTTCTCGGCGGAGGTATGACAATATCCGCAACTGATTCCCAGCCCGTTCACATGATGTTCGTGGCTGAACGGTATCGGCTGCTCGATCGGCACCTTCACGTCTGTGAAGTACCCTGAACGGTACCAATCCCAGCATACCCAACCGATAAACCCTCCTACCAACAACACTGCAACTACACTCGCCCGTGAAATCACTCTCATGCTGGGATGAAATATCTGGGCCATCTACCTGTGCTGTCCTTTCGCCGGGTTAGGTGAATTCATGTCGATTGGGCGCAAGCCGACTATCAATGAACATTCTCGGACTGGAATTATAATGAATCGCGGTGAGCGAGTGCAATGACCAGTAGGCTATCAACTTGCAATGCGACAATATACGTGAGTAAAGAAAAAGTGTCAAGAATTGTAAAATTCTTTTTTCATCTAATTGCTGAGTATCTCAACACATACAAGCGACACTTCAACACGAATGCGACGACCCCGGTTCCATTGTTGCAGGACTTGACTCCGCACACTCCAGTGGTTACAATGGAACGGACAATCCTCCTTACTTATGCAAAGCACAGCCCGAGAACGCACCGCACATCCCGACGCAGACGCCCGGTACGATGATGTCCGGAACTCAATCAAGAACGGCGATGTGCTGCTCTACAGAGGCCGCTCACTCTATTCCCTTCTCATTATGTTCATCACGCGTTCGTTCTATTCGCATGCAGGACTCGCTGTCTGGTGGAATGAGCGCCTCATGGTAATGGAAGCCGTCGGGAAGGGTGTGATTATTACCCCTCTTTCAAGCAGCGTGGACAAATACGACGGGCGTGTCGATCTGTTCAAACCGCGTGAAGAAATCCCCGATGATGAGCGGCTTACGCTCATCGAGTTCGCCCAGGAAGAACTGGGCAAGGAGTACGCCCGCTGGAAAGCCATCGTGCTCGGTATCAGGCTTCTGTTTCAATGGAACATAGAGAAACGGGACGAGCTGCGCCGTGAAAGGAAACTCTTTTGCTCGTACTATGTCGCGCAAGCCTACAACGCAATAAACCGTGACCTGAAAAAGGGAGTGAGCGATAGATTCATGACTCCCGGCGATATTGCAAACTCCCCCCTTCTTCAACCTGTTGCGACTTTGCGCAGCGGGGACTGAGTCTCTACATCCAACGGTTGCGTTTGAAAATCCAGAGCATGCCTCCCCCGACCGTAAGCATGAAAAGCGTGGCAGCGGCAACACCGTATTCCCAATCAGCCCCGGGAAGGAACCTGAAGTTCATCCCGAAAAACCCCGTGATGAAACTCAATGGCAGAAAAATCGTGGAGATGATGGTCAGGACTTTCATCACCTGGTTGAGATTGTTGGATGTCACCGAGAGATACGCATCCAGCAATCCGCTCACCATGTCCCTGTATGAATCCGTCAGGTCGGACATCCGCACCAGATGGTCGTACACGTTCCGGTAGTACGCCATCTCTTCCAGAGTGATGAGCGAGAATTCGCCGCGTGAGAGACGGCTGAGCATTTCCTTCTGATAGGTGGCGATCCGCCTCACGGTCATTACATCTTTTTTGAGGGAGAGAATCCGCATCATCGTCCGTTGTGTGGGACGCTTGAACACTTCCTGTTCCATCCCCTCGATCGCAACGTCAAGGGCATCCAGAATAGGAGTGTAATGATCAACGATATCATCGATGATGAGATGGAATAAGAAGTCCGGGCCTTTCCCGAGCACCTGCGCGTTCTTTACACACGTCTGGGCCGCATATGTGATCGAACGCAGCGGCTTGTAATGATGCGTCACCAGCAGGCGTTTGGACAGGAAGGTACTCAGCTGCGAGGTTCTGATCTCCAGATTCCTGGTGGAACGCTGCTCGTCAGACGTACTGACATCGATGGGATTGAAAATGACGAAAAGGTACTGCCCGAAGTCTTCCACCTTGGGAAGATGCCCCTCCTCATCCCGCCCCCGCTGGCAGTCTTCAATTGCAAGGGGATGGAAATCAAGCAATGACACCAGCAGCGTTTCTTCCTCGGCATCGCTGGGATTGTCAAGATCAACCCAAATCGTGCTGCCGGGTTGCTGCAACGCAGTCGCAAGCTCTTTTATATTGAGCCTGCGGATTTCGGTGTTGATGTACTGATAGATGGTGACCATTGCGTAAGAGAGTTGGTGAGCCGGGATAAAGATTGGGAATTCAGAACAGATAAGCAAACCTTGTCCCGAACTCCCAAAGGACAGCGCCGAAGGCTACGACTTTTTTGGGGGAGAGATCCGACCTCCCAGCTCCCGAGGTGGTCAGGCGTCTGATCTCCCGTCTTCGCTAAAGCTTCGGCGGGCACGCTGACCTCTGCCCGCCGACTTCCCGTTCTCCGATTTCCACCCTAATCGCCCTTCAGTTCTTATCCGGCACCGCCCTCACCCAATCTCCGAAGTTCACCAACTCTTCCATCCTGCATGACCAGACGAGTTTGTCGTCATAGACAGTTATGTCGGGACAGCCG
Source organism: uncultured Chitinophagales bacterium (assembly GCA_964495695.1). Taxonomy (GTDB): domain Bacteria; phylum Bacteroidota; class Ignavibacteria; order UBA10030; family UBA6906; genus CAADGV01. The sequence continues at coordinate 24,456 of CAZBWR010000051.1, forward strand.
TCGCACATACTCAACGCGCCATTCTGCATAAAATCCGCCGGCTGGATGATCATCACTGATTGCATATGGAGCTTCCTGAACAGGAGCGAGGGATTCCGGAATACGCCGTGCATGAACGATGTCGCCGTCCGGGCAAGCCCCTTGTCAATCGGGCTCAACGCGAGCATCGACTTTGCTCTCCCGAGGATCTTCGGCTTGGTGTATGCAAGATACGAACCCTTGAGAAGGTGATGCAGAGACTGCGACAACTCCATGAACTTCGGCCCGGCGTACCCGAAAATCCGGTCCTTGGTTCCTATCCTCATTGTCAGAAGCCACTTGAAATGATCGGGCCTTTCCGTGCCGTTGAGATATGCGCAAGGCTGGAAGTCGGGGTACCGCGTGCGAATCACATCCACAATATCGGTGGACATGATGGAGATCTTGCGTTCCTCGTCGATGGCGTAAGCAATCGGGGCCATGTCGATTTTTTCACCCCCGACAAAATAACTGTATCCCTTGTGAACCGGGGCCGCACGATAGGCGATGAAAACGAGAATGTTTACTATGTCAATGTGTTTTTGTCCCCACTCAACAACCGCTGGCACATCCTTGAGTGTGTGTTCGTACACCGTTGCGTTGAAGGCACAGGAGATACCACCGGCTTCTGCGAGCATCTCCGCATACTTCAGGCGAAGGTCGTTCAACTCAATTTCCGTTTTTCCTTTCATGTGCGGCCGCTGCTGCCCGCTGTCGATATGGAACGTAAAGCCCTCAACACCGGCGGACTTCAGCGCACGGAGTTTTTCCCTGGTTAACGCCAGTCCGTTGGTGTTGATGATCGGCTTCTGTCCGTCTTTCGCTATCATCTCAACAATCTTCTCAATCTCCGGATGGGTCAGGGGATCACCACCGGCAATGGAAACGCCGTCGGTTTTGCGAAGCCGCTTGAATGTGTCGAGTTCCCGGCGCACCAGGTCCAGCGGCTTGTGCGCATTCGGGTCGTTCTTTCGATAGCAGCCATCACAGTACAAATTGCACGCACTGGTCGGCTCCAGCCAGCTGATCGCATTATCCGGCAGCGACCAGGGCAGCCGGTATAATTCCGCATGGTTGAGCGTGGGATGTTCCATATCTACCTCCTGTATGTGAAAAGAAAAAGCCTGTTTCCATTCCTCGTATGAGAAACGAAAACAGGCTTTGTGAATGAACTTTTGTTTTCCCGCCTACACTACGTTCCCGGCGGATGAAACTGATCACTGCAGAACTTCAGCGGAAGAACCTCAGAACAGTTTTTCGAGGACTTCCGAAGGGACTTTTGAACGCAACCCGGGACGGGCCTCCAGAATCCTTGAAATATCTGCGAGATCCTTTTGCCGTTTGCTTGCTCGTCTTTGGGGATCAAGAACCGCCCAGACTTTGCCAGCAAGAAGATCACCAATCTCTGCAACAGGCAAGATTCTCCCCAACACCTCCCGCTCTTCCGCACGAGCCGGAAAACCGGCATAGCGTGGATCTGTTTGAATTTGAACCCTGAGATCGGATCCGTACACTGTGAGATTCACGCTATGTTCGAATTTTTCAACAATGAATTCACTTTGCGCAGACCGTAAAAGGTCTGATAGGTCCTCCGTCGCAACAACAATATCCAGATCCAAACTCACGACAGGGTCTGCATACGCGTTGACTGCCTGTCCACCGATTACGCAATATCTAATCCCCGTTTCATCAAACAGGGCAATGAGTCTCCCCAACAAGTCAACCTTGTCACGAACCACAGTCTTCCAAAATTCCTCGCCGGTCATGCTCCTCCTCGTGCGTACGTTGTCATGTCACCCTCTGACCTCTGACCTCTGACCTCCGACCTCCGATGTCCTATTCTGCGATCCCGAGTCCGGAAGGGCCAATCGTCAGTTTCCGCTTGGGGCTCCAACTCCCTCACCTACCTCTTACTTAACGCCACATAATCCCGTTCATCAGCACCGAGATAGATTTGCCGGGGACGCGCAATCTTCTGGTCGGAATCCTTCAGCATTTCCTCCCACTGTGCGAGCCAACCCACCGCCCTCGGAATCGAGAAGAGCACGGGGAACATCTCAACGGGGAAGCCCATCGCCTGATAAATCAATCCGGAGTAGAAGTCAACATTCGGATAGAGCTTCCGCTTGATGAAGTACTCATCCTCGAGCGCAATCCTCTCCAGCTCCAGCGCAATGTCGAGTTTTGGATTCCGTCCCGTCACTTCAAACACTTCGTCTGCAAGGCGTTTGATGACCTTTGCCCGCGGATCGTAGTTCTTGTATACGCGATGGCCAAAGCCCATCAGGCGGCCGCTGCCTCCCTTGACTCCCTTGATGAACTCGGGAACATTGTCCTTCGTGCCTATTTCGTCGAGCATGCGCAACACTGCTTCGTTTGCGCCGCCGTGAAGCGGTCCGTACAGCGCCGCCGCCGCTCCGGCCATGGCCGAGTACGGATCGACATGCGAGCTGCCGATGCTTCGCATCGCGTTGGCGCTGCAATTCTGTTCATGGTCTGCGTGCAGGATAAAGAGAACATCCAGAGCCTTCACAAGCGTCGGATGCGGCTCGTATTTCGGCTCGGTCATTTTCCACAGCATACTCATGAAGTTGCCGATGTAGCTCAACGAGTTGTCCGGGTACACATACGGACGTCCCTGACTGTGCCGGTATGCAAATGCGGCAAGTGTCGGAAGCTTCCCGATCAGCCGCCAGATTTGTTTCTGGCGCGACTCCGGATCGAAGATGTTCTTGCCGTCACGGTAGAACGTGGAAAGCGCTCCGATGGTGCTGATCAGCATCCCCATCGGATGGGCATCATAATGAAAACCATCCATGAGCTTCTTGATGTTCTCGTGGATCATTGTGTGGTACGTGACGTTGTGGACCCACTCGTCATATTCGGTTTTCGTCGGAAGCTCGCCGTACAAAATGAGGTAAGCAGTTTCGAGGTAGTTGCTCTTCTCGGCGAGCTGCTCTATCGGGTAACCGCGATATCGCAGAATACCTTTGTCACCGTCGATATAGGTGATTGTGCTCTTGCATGATGCGGTGTTCATAAATGCCGGATCGTACGTCATCAAACCAAAGTCCTCTTCCTTGACTTTGATCTGGCGAAGGTCTACAGCTTTGATGGTATCGTCGGCGACGGGAATGTCGTACTTCTTGCCTGTCCGGTTGTCAATGATCGTAAGTGTATCGGGCATGAACTGATCTCCTTTGGGTCGAGTCAAATAGAGGAATGATGGCTATTGCCAAATGTGCCCAAAGATACATACAATGCGCATGAGTCTCAATATCCGGTGTTGTTCGGATTCCGCGTCGTCCCGACAATGTTGGTTCGAACTCACCCCTAACCCCTCTCTTGGGAAGAGAGGGGGATGTTGGATTGTACGTCAGCTGGACAGTTATCTCGATCGTCATCCCGAGTCCCGAAGGGACGAGGGATCTGACACGCCTCTTGTGTCATCCCGATAGCCGACGTTTTGTGTCGGCTGAGGGATCTGAACGTGTTGGATCACCGTGCCAGCATTGCTTCAGATTCCTCTCCCGATCCCGACTGGTCGGGTCGGGATCGGAATGACATGCACTCGGTTGTCATCCCGAGTCCCGAAGGGACGAGGGATCTGTTACGCTTTTATGTCATCCCGAACCCCGAAGGGACGAGGGATCTGACACGCCTCGTGTGTCATCCCGACGCTGATGCTTTTCATTCGGCGGAGGGATCTGACCAACTGGCAATTCCCCCCGTTCGTATCTCACCCTTTCAGGGTTCATCTACCAAACAGACTCATGATGTCGGGCATTCTGCCCGACCTGATGTATCTCTCCCCTTCGGGGAG
>CAZBWR010000052.1:0-27487 GCA_964495695.1 uncultured Chitinophagales bacterium
TTCGGTGTTCCTCGGTATACTCTTTTCGCTGGGCTCGAGCTCGGCAATATCAAACATCGTTGCGGGCGTTGTGCTGACGTACATGCGGCCGTTCAAAATCGGCGACCGCGTTAAAATTGCCGACACGATGGGAGATGTTGTGGAGAAAACGCTGCTGGTAACGAGAGTACGGACGGTGAAGAATGTCGACATCACAATCCCGAATTCCATGGTTCTCGGGAGCCACATCATCAACTACAGTTCATCGTCGTCAGACAAGGGACTCATCCTCCACACGACTGTGACAATCGGATATGATGTGCCCTGGAAGCAGGTTCACGCGTTGCTGATCGGCGCCGCAAACGCGACAACTGATTTGTTGAAGGAACCTGCTCCTTTCGTCCTGCAAACAAGCCTGGACGATTTCTACGTGAGCTACGAGTTGAATGCCTATACGAACGAGCCGGGCAGGATGGCACGCATTTATTCCGAACTGCACGGACATATACAGGACAAGTTCAACGAGGCGGGCGTCGAAATCCTCTCGCCACACTACGGCGCCCACCGCGATGGCAACCAGGTGACCATCCCGCAGAACTATCTGCCAAAAGACTACGAGGCGCCGTCGTTCCGCATCTCACCTCTTGGCGCGTTGTTCGGCAAACAAGAAAAGTAATGACGCAGTATCCGTCCAATAACAGGGCAGACTGATGGAAGAGTACATTTCGAGTATCATGTTTGATCCCGTCGTCGGGAAGATTGTCACCACGGCTGCCGGCATTGCGGTGATCCTGGTGATCGCGCATTTCATCAAGCGTTCCCTGCGCCGGTATGTGTCTGGCGCTGAAACGCGCTACAAAGCGCGCAAGGTTATCAGCTTCATCGCCTATCTTGCAAGCGTAGTCTACATCACTGTCGTCTACAGCAATCAGCTCGGAGGCCTGACGGTAGCTTTCGGTGTGGCGGGGGCGGGAATTGCATTCGCCTTGCAGGAAGTCATCGCAAGCTTTGCCGGATGGATTGCGATCTCGCTCGGCGGATTTTACAACACAGGTGATCGTGTGCAACTCGGCGGTATCAAGGGCGACATTATCGATATCGGTGTGCTGAGAACTACATTGATGGAAGTCGGAGATTGGGTAAAGGGGGATCTCTACAACGGCCGTGTCGTGCGCATCGCGAACAGCTTCGTCTTCAAAGAGCCCGTATTCAACTACTCAGGGGACTTTCCCTTTCTGTGGGATGAAATTGTGCTACCCGTGAAATACGGCTGCAACCGCGAGAAAGTACGCCAGATGCTGGAACAGATCGGCAAAGAAGTCACCGCCGAATTCGTCGCCGAAGCAAAGGAATCGTGGCCCGCAATGGTCGGGAAATACCTGGTCGAGGATGCCCGCATCGAACCGATGGTAACACTCGTCGCCAACGACAATTGGATGGAGTTCACGCTGCGCTACGTGGTGAACTACAAAAGACGCCGCCTGACCAAAGATGTCCTCTTTACGAAGATTCTGGATGCGGTTGATGCATCGAAAGGGAAGATTGTACTGGCGTCCGCCACGTTCGAGCTTGTCGGAGCCCCGCCTATTGTCGTGCGAAAGGGGTAGCTGCGGATACCGTACTATAAACACATTGGTAAGGAGCGGTTGTGACAATCTTCCAGACCATTGCCATCTTGTTGACGTTTTCGGCCGTAGCTGCATATCTCAACCACCGTTTTCTGCACCTTCCCCGCACAATCGGCTTGATGTCGATTGCGCTCGCCATGTCACTCGTCTTTGTTATTCTCGGCTATGCGAACATCATTAACCTGCAAGACGCTGTTGACTTCGTTCAATCAATTGATTTCAGCGAGACCCTTCTGCACGGTATGCTGGCGTTTCTGTTGTTCGCGGGTGCCTTGCATGTTGACCTCGACGACCTGAAAAGTCAGGCGCTGCCTGTTGCGGTTCTCGCCACCGTCGGGGTGATGCTCGCAACGCTGCTCACGGGATCCCTCCTCTGGCTTGTTGCCGGATGGCTCGGACTGGACATCCCCTTCATCTATGCACTCCTCTTCGGCGCGTTGATTTCCCCCACCGACCCGATCGCCGTTCTCGGAATTCTCAAAACCGCGGGCGCCCCCAAAAGCCTCGAAACAAAGATCACGGGTGAATCGCTATTCAACGACGGTGTAGGCGTTGTCATCTTCCTGACAATCCTCGGTGTTGCGACAGGCAAGCACGACGCGGATCCATCGCTTATCGGAATGTTGCTCCTTAAAGAGGCGGTCGGAGGCGCAGTGCTCGGACTGATAATTGGATGGATTTCCTACAGGCTCCTCAAATCGCTCGACGCTTATCAGGTTGAAGTGTTGCTGACTCTTGCTCTTGCCGCCGGTGGTTACTCGTTGGCGGAGGCGCTTCACGTCTCCGCCCCTATCGCCATTGTCGTTGCTGGGCTGTTCATCGGCAACCAAGGACGGACATTTGCCATGTCCCCCACGACACGCGAGCATCTCGATATGTTCTGGGAACTTGTGGATGAGATTCTCAACGCGGTGCTCTTCGTCATCATCGGCTTGGAATTTCTAGCGGTCAAGCTTGACGCGCCGTATCTGGTGGTGGCATTCTCGGCAATTTTCATCGTTCTATTAGCCCGCCTGGTGAGCGTGGTGATCATCGTCCAGCCGATGAAGCTCAAACGGGAGTTCAGCAGAGGCGTTATTCCGATGCTTACCTGGGGAGGTTTGCGCGGCGGTATTTCAATAGCGCTGGCCCTCTCAATCCCTCCCGTCCCTGAGCGACATTTGATACTTGCCGCAACGTACCTGGTGGTTGTATTCTCGGTTTTGGTTCAGGGACTTACTATCGGCCGTCTGGTTATTGCAACAACAAGAAAAGACCAAAGGGTCGAGTAACGCGGTTCTCTCTCTTCGGCTAAAATCATTGAAATTTCCCGCCCAGGACCCCGGTTTGCAAATTCCTGACCGAATCCTTACTCTATTATTACATAAGTTCACTGACACTCCTGCAGACATCGATCTATGACCAAAACAATCGGCATCAGAAAAGAAACAAAAGACAAGACACAGCGTCGCGTTCCTCTCTCTCCTGATCAAGTCCGCAAGCTTATCCGCGAGCACAAAATCAGAGTCCTTGTTGAGCCCTGGGAACGCCGCGTCTTCCCCGACGAGCAATACAAGAAAGCGGGCGCAGAGTTGACCTCCGACCTGAGTTCAAGCAATATCATCTTCGGAGTCAAGGAAGTTGCGCCTGCCTATTTGATTGACGGAATGCCCTATTGCTTCTTCTCGCATACAATCAAGGGACAAGCATACAACATGCCGATGCTCAGGCATATGCTGGAGAAGAAGAACTCCCTTTTTGATTATGAACTGGTGAAAGACGATGAGGGAAAGCGGCTCATCTTCTTCGGCGATTACGCAGGATATGCCGGCATGATAGACTCACTTTGGGCTCTCGGACGCAGGTTGCAATCCGAACGCATATATACACCGTTCTCCCAGATGAAGTACGCAACAGAATACGAATCACTGGAAGATGCGCGTGCGGAAATCCACGACATCGGCGAACAAATCTGGAAGTACGGTCTTCCCAAACGTGTTGTACCGCTGATTGTTGCCTTTACCGGCTACGGACGCGTATCAAACGCGGCGCAGGAATTGTTCGACCTGCTCCCCACCGTCGAGCTGCGCCCGGAAGAACTGCACAAGTTTTTTCTTGCCGGACGCTTTCTCGACAAAGTCGTGTACAAAGTCCGCTTCCAGAAACCGGATATGTTCCGGCATAAACGCAACCAGCCGTTCAACGCGCGGGAGTTCCAGGAACATCCGGAACGGTACACGAACAGATTCGAACAGTTCGTTCCGTATCTCAGTGTGATCATCAACGGGATTTATTGGGAACCCCGCTTTCCCCGCCTTGTAACGAAACGCTTCATAAAAGGATTGTATGTGGAGGATCCGCGGCAGCGGCTGCGAGTAATCGGTGATATTACCTGTGATATCGGCGGTTCCATTGAGCTGACTGTGAAAGAAACCGACGCAACGAATCCTGTCTATGTCTATGAGGCAAAGACGGGGGCGATCCGCGACGGGTGGGAAGGGCGGGGACCTGTTGTTCTTGCGGTGGACAAACTGCCTGCGGAGTTGCCGCGGGAGGCTTCGGAGTCCTTCGGCAAGGGGTTGATGCCGTATGTTCCGGCTCTCGCCTCGGCAAACTTCAAGAAGCCCGCCGAGTTGATCCGCATCCCGAAGGAATTCAAGAAGGCAATGATTATTCATAACGGGAAACTGCGTCCGTCGTTTCGCTATCTGAAAAAAGACCTCCGTGCTGCGGAGAGGGGGAAACGATGAAACACATTGTCGTCCTCGGTGCCGGCAAAAGTACATCGTACCTGATCGCCAATCTGCTGCAGAACGCACAAGCAGAGGACTGGTTTGTCACGGTCGCCGATCTGAATGTCGAAAACGCGAAGAAACTTGTCGCCGGACACCAACGCGGACAGGCGGTCGCGTTCGATGCAAACGATGCGGCAACGCGCACGGCACTTATTGCCAAAGCGCAGCTGGTTGTCAACATGCTGACGCGGCCTTTCCAGCATCTCATCGCCTTGGAGTGCCTGAACAACCAGACACATATGGTCACGGCATCATACGAAGATCCTCGGGTTGCCAAGCTCGACGCCGACGCGCATCGTAAAGGACTTCTCTTCCTCAACGAAATGGGTCTCGACCCCGGCATTGACCACATGGTGGCAATGTCGATGATTCAACGGATCCGCAACAACGGCGGCTACGTGAGCAGCTTCCGGTCGTACGGTGGCGGTCTCCCTTCACCCGAAACGCAGACAAATCCTTTGCGCTATGCCATCACGTGGAATCCACGGAATGTCCTGATGGCAGGGGAGGACGGCGCTCTTTATAAAGAGGATGGCAAAATCAAACTTCTGCCGTTCCATCAGGTATTTCAGCGGACCTGGCCGGTGGAGATTGAGGGCGTCGGCACGTTCGAAGCTTACCCGAACAGGGATTCGCTATCCTACAAGACCGACCTTGGCCTCGCCAAAGAGCAAACCATCATCCGGGGAACACTGCGCTATCCGGGCTGGAGCGAAACGTGGCAGCACATTGTATACCTCGGACTCGCCAACGAGGTCATGAAGGTCCCCGACCTTCATGATATGACCTACCGCGATCTGACGGAAATGTGCCTGCCGCAGGCCGAAGGAAAAGTAAAGCTCGAGCATCAGGTGGCAAACCATCTCGGGATAAATCCCACAGGCACAATCATGCACAATCTCAAGTGGCTCGGCATTTTCTCGAAAGAAAAAATCGGGATCAAGGCAGGAACTGTCGCCGACGTCATGATTCATCTTATCAATCAAAAGCTCATTATGCCTCCGGATGGACGGGACATGGTCATCCTTCAACACGAGATTGAATGCACTTATCCGGAACAGCAGGACCGTAAGGAGAAGCTCATTTCCACGATGATCGAGTACGGCAATCGGGAAGGAACAGCCATCGCAAAGACCGTCGGCCTGCCCATCGCCATGGCGGTACAGCTGATTCTCGCCGGAACAATTCCGCTCACCGGTTGCCACATCCCGACACACCCGGCTGTGTACGAGCCTGTTCTCGCTGATATGGAAAAGTACGGTATCACGTTTTCTGAAAAAGTCGTCCCTCTCTAACACTATTTCAGGCACAGTATGAAACACGATGACTTCATTGTTCCCGCCGGGAAGAGAATCTCACTTCGAGATTACGACCCCGGATATACCGGCGAGTATTCTTCCAAGGATGAAGCAGGAGAGAAACTCAAGAAAGACATCAAGCGTCTCGCTGAATTGCAGGACGTGTTGTATGCGCAGAACGTCCACGCTCCGCTGATGGTTTTTCAGGCGATGGATGCCGCAGGCAAGGACAGCGCAATCAAGCATGTGATGAGCGGCATCAATCCGCAGGGCTGCCAGGTATTCAGCTTCAAGGCTCCGTCCGACGAGGAGCTTGATCACGGCTATCTCTGGCGTTGCATGAAGGCGCTCCCTGAACGGGGGCGCATCGGCATCTTCAACCGCTCGTATTACGAAGAAGTTCTGGTTGTGCGCGTGCACCCCGCCATTCTCGCCAACCAGCGCCTGCCCGATGCGGAAAGGAACGATGACATCTGGCAAAAACGCTTCGAGGATATCAACAACTTCGAACGGTACCTGACGCGCAACGGGATCGTTCTGTTCAAGTTCTTTTTGAATGTATCGAAGGAGGAACAGAAGAAACGCTTTTTGAAACGTATTGACCGCCCGGACAAGAACTGGAAGTTCTCATTTGGTGATGTGAGGGAACGGGGATTCTGGGATGACTACATGCACGCGTACGAAGAGATGGTCAATCACACAAGCACGGAGTGGGCGCCGTGGTACATCATTCCGGCGGACCACAAATGGTTCACCCGCGCCGCTGTAGCGGATATCATAGTGAAGAAACTGGAATCGCTGGACATGCAATACCCGCAAGTAACCGAAGAACACCGGCAGGAGTTGATGAAGGCAAAAGAAATGCTTGAGGCTGAGTGATGCGATACGAAACGGGGCGGAACATCCGCCCCGTTGAAGTTGTGACTACCTCCGTCGCCGTCGAGTCGTCGTCCCTCCCAGCAATCCTCCAAGCAGCCCCCGCACAAGCTGCCTGCCCACAGCACTGCCGACCGAACGCAGCGTGCTCTTTGCGGTCGCCTCCAATAATGAATCCGAACGGCGGCCAGGCTTGCGTGCCGCACGCGCTTCGGCTTTTTCCTGCTCGAATTCCACTTGCTTCTGCGCCTCTTCTTCAACCTTTTTTGCAAGCAATTCGTACGCAGACTCCCGATCAACCGACTTCTCGTAGTACCCTGCCACAATCGATTCGTCAATCAATCCCTTCCGTTGCCCGGGAGTGATAGGTCCGATTTGGCTGTGTGGCGGGAGAATAAGTGCCCGTTGGACAATTCCCGGGGCCCCTTTTTCTTCGAGAAATGACACGAGGGCTTCACCGACGCCGAGTTCGGTGATTGCCTTTTCAACGTCGAGCTTCGGGTTTGTCCGGAACGTCTGCGCCGTGAGGCGGACCGCCTTCTGGTCACGCGGCGTGAATGCCCGTAACGCGTGCTGCACCCGGTTGCCAAGCTGTCCGAGCACGATATCCGGAACATCATCGGGAAACTGGCTGACGAAGTACACACCAACGCCTTTCGAGCGGACGAGTCTGACAATCTGCTCGATCTTTTCGAGCAACGCTGTCGGGGCATCATTGAAAAGGAGATGCGCTTCATCAAAGAAGAAAACGAGCTTGGGCTTCTCAAGGTCGCCGACCTCCGGCAACTGCTCGTACATCTCCGCAAGAAGCCAGAGAAGAAACGTTGAGTAGATTTTGGGAGATAGAAGAAGTTTGTCCGCCGCAAGAATGTTGACAACGCCCCGCCCCTTGCTGTCGGTCTGCATTAAATCATCAAGGTTAAGCGCCGGCTCGCCGAAGAATTTTTCACCCCCTTGATGCTCAAGCTCAAGCAGTCCCCGCTGAATCGCTCCGATGCTTGCGGGCGATACGTTGCCGTATTGTGTTCTGAACTGTGAGGCATTGTCGCCGACATACTGCAGCATTGCGCGCAGGTCTTTCAAGTCGAGCAGAAGCATACCGTTGTCATCGGCAATCTTGAAGACCATCGTCAGCACGCCGCCTTGCGTTTCGTTCAGATTCAACAGGCGGCCAAAAAGCAGCGGCCCCATCTCCGAAACGGTTGCCCGGACCGGATGCCCTTGCTCACCGAAGACATCCCAGAAGGTCACTGGAGTCCCCTCAAACGGAAAATCTCCCAGCCCGAGCTGCTTGATGCGGGCATCAACTTTGGGATTCCCGCCACCCTTCTGGCTGATACCGGACAAATCCCCTTTCACATCCGCCATAAATACCGGCACGCCGATGCGGCTGAGATTCTCCGCCAGCACTTGCAGCGAGACCGTCTTTCCGGTTCCGGTCGCACCAGCAATAAGTCCGTGACGGTTTGCCATTTTGGGGAGCAGGAAACACTCCACTTCCCCCTTTGCAATAAGAATAGGATCTGCCACAGAAAACTCCTTGCGAATGGTTGATGATGAAGTGGATGCAAGATAGGAAGAGACGTGTTGAAATACAAAATGCCTGCCCGCGGAGATGACTCGGGAGCGGAAATATCGTATCATGCATGCCATGAATTATGGATGGTACTCATACCTCCTCGTCATTATGCAGTTTGGACTGCTGGTGGCGATTGCCGCAACCGGACCACTGCTTGCGAGCAATACGCTATTTCTCTTCGTCGAGCTTGCGGGGGCGGGACTCGGTCTGTGGGCAATAGCCGTCATGCGGATCGGTTCGTTCAACGTCATCCCGGATGTGAAGGAAGGCGCTTTGCTCATCGAGCGGGGGCCGTACCGTGTCATCCGCCACCCGATGTATTCCTCGTTGATTGTCATCACGGGAGCGTTGGTTGCCGATTCTTTCAGCTGGCTGAGATTTGATTTATGGGTAGTGTTGATTATTGTGTTGATGGCAAAGCTGAGCTACGAGGAAAGACTGCTGACGGAGGCTTTTTCCGGGTACAGTGAGTACATGAATCGAACCAAAAGACTCGTTCCATTCATCTTCTAGATGGCTGGGCTTAACGGCGAATGTTTACTGTTGGAATACGTGAGCGGTCAAACGTTGCGAGATTCTCCTTGCCGATTTTGGCGATTTCCTCACGGGCGCGTGTGATTGCTTCGAGCAACTCATGGACATCAATTCCCAGAAACGTGCGGGGAAAAATCAGAAGCTTTTCCTCCGCTTTTTCGAAATTCCGCATCATTCCGCCGTAACGCTGCTTCACAAGCAACAGATGGTATGCTGCCGCAAGTTGGATAATCCCCTGAAAAAAGATCCTGCTCTCCTCGGGACGCCGTTTCCAGACGTTCTCCCACGCCTCGTGCGCATGCCAGAACTCCCCTGAATTGAACAGCCGCCAACCCTCTTCGTAGTCCTCCCACTCTTCATCCGACAGTTCCGGCTCGAAAAGCACATCGGCATTTATTTCGCTTATTGGTTTTTTCCTCACTTGTCAACCGGATCCATCTATCCCCAAATACTAGCCTTCTGGATTTCTTTTGATCTCCTCATACACCTCACGCTCACCCAGCACAACAGGGATCATATGTTCTTCCGCTTCCTCGCGGTTATGCGCCGCCAGTTCCACGAACTCCTTGGAGCCTGTGTGGGTGTAGAGTTCGGCAACCGGGTTACGGATGCAATGCATAATTTTCTCCGCGACAACCTCGGCGGGTAAGACCCCCTCGATGCGCGGGAGTGCAATGTCACGTTCCTCAGCTATCCTCTTGATGATCGGGCCCGATTGCGAGAACATCGGCAACATCGAGCCTCCTTCCGTGACGTTCGCCCACTCAGTCATGACGCCGGCAGGGCATACAACGGTAGCATGAATTCCAGTTTCGAGCAGCTCCTGCCGAAGCGCCATCGTGAAACCGACGCAGGCATGCTTTGCTGCGACATACGCGCTGTTGTACGGATAACCGAGCTTCCCCGCCATGCTGGCGATGTTGATGATGTGCCCGCTTCCTTGCTGCTTCATCTGCTTGAGAGCAGGTCGAACAGTGTACCAGAGCGCATAGACGTTCAACTTGAACATGCTTTGAATCATATCATCCGTTGTGTCTTCAACACTGGCAAAATGTCCCCGCCCTGCGTTATTCACAAGAATATCAAGACGGCCCTGCTCCTCAATCGTCGTACGAATGAGATTCTCGGCCTCGGCACGGACGGTCACGTCACATGGATGGACTACGGCTTTTCCGCCGGCTGCCTTGATGCGGCCCGCAAGATCATGCAACTTGTTGATGCGTCGGGCCGCGAGTACAACGGTTGCACCCTCGCGGGCAAGAATGTCCGCCAGCGCGGCACCGATACCGGACGATGCACCGGTTATAATTGCTACTTTGTTCTTCATGCGTCAGTCGATAATGGTGGTGGTGGATGGCTCACCGTATGCACCGGCTTCTCGAATCGGCAAGGTCCATGTTTCGCCGATTGCCGTCAGGGCAATTTTGCCCGGCTCCGCGGAAGCCGCAGCGAGCAGGCGTTTGACGGGCTCTCCGGTCGGCTCTTCGCTTTGGATAAACGTGTTCCAGTGGATCGGCAGCATGCAGCGCGCATTCATGTGTCGTGTCATTTCCAGTGCCTGTTCGGGATTGCAGTGGTTGTGAATCCACGGATCGTATGCCCCGATCGGCATCATGGCAAGTTCAATGTCGAGGTTCCGTTTGCCAATTTCTTTGAAGTACTCCTGATACGCGGTATCTCCGCCGAACACGATATGCTTGCCGTTTTTTGAAAGAAGATATGCATTGTAGCTTCTCCCGTCGCGGTAGCCGCGCGAGCGATCCTTTTCCCATGGATATCTCCAACCGAAGTGTTTCACTTCAAGAGCTTCGATCCGGACATCACCCACCTGCGTCCATTGCCCCCAGTCAAGTTCGTACACCGCCTCGAATCCGAAATCTTCCACAACATCATACGTGTTCCGGGCAATGACCATCGGGATCCTGCGGTTGAATTTCCGCAATGTCGGGGTATCGAGATGATCCATATGCGCATGCGACAGAAGGATCAGATCAATTGGCGGAAGTTCGTCAAACGTGAGCGCCGGGTGAACAAGCCGCTTCGGCCCGATCGTGAACAGATTGGCGACATTCAACCCGATTCGCTCGGAGAAAACAGGATCCGTGATGATCGTTGTGCCGTAAAAATTGATCAGAACGGTGGCATGGCCTATCCATGCAGCGGTGATCGTGTCGTTGCTCCAGGTTGCCGGGTCGGGCTTGAATTGCGGCTTCGCCACGGGCGCATCGTTGGCGATCATTTCCCATCGCGTACGCTTTTGCCGCTCTTGGGCAATAAGACCGGGAGCCGCCAGCAGGCTCAGCCCCAACGTTGTAATAAATGAGCGTCGTGTAGGCATTTCTCTGAAAAAAGAACGATAAAGTAACGGACATTCACTTAACAATGGCGCCGGACGGATGATTCCGTTTCCTTCATTGTCCAGCCACCCACGCCCTCCCCGCCGATTCACCCGCGACGAACCCTGTTGAGAACGCCGCCTGCAAATTGTATCCCCCCACCGGGCCGGCAATATCAAGCACCTCGCCACATATGTACAAGCCGCTCACCTTTCGAGACCTCATCGTTTTGGGGTCTACTTCGTTGAGCGCAATGCCGCCGGCTGTGACCTCGCCGCGCTCGATATCAATACGCGCGACATTCCCGAGCTTCCAATCTTTCAACAGACCCGTAATCCGTCGCCGATCGTCCCGCGTCAGTATATGCCCCCGCTTCGCAGGATCTATGCCTGCCACACCGAGGAGGAAGGGAACTATCCGGTCCGGCAGCAATTGTCCGAGCAGCGTGTTGATCATCTTGTCACGTTGCCCGAGCACGAGGCTGTTCAGATCCTCGTCAAGCTCTTGAAATGTTCTTGCGGGAAAGAAATCAAACCGCAGTTCGACGTCTGCGTTCTGCATCGCTTCAGCAGCGACGCGGCTGACTTCGAGCGCGGCGGGTCCGGTAATCCCTTCATGCGAGAAAAGAATATCGTCCTTCCACTCCGTGATCTTTTTACCGTCAGCATAAACCGTCAAACACCCGTCGCGCAAGGCAATCCCCCGCCATTCGCGCGGCAGTCCGGGCTCGATGCCGATCGGCGCGAGCGCAGGACGTACGGGCACTATTGTATGTCCGAGTAGCGCAGCCCAGTCAAAGCCGTCACCCGTCGTTCCGGTTTTCGGATACGATGCCCCGCCGGTAGCCAGCACTATGTGCGACGATGGAATCTCTCTTCCGCCAAGCTTCACGCCGCTGACCCCATCTTCGCTCCGCAGTATTTCCTGGACACGCGCATTCAGCTTCACTTCTACGCCCACCTTGTGCAGGTATGCTGACAGCGCGTTCACAACGTCATCCGCATTGCCGCTGACGGGAAAGATGCGACCGTTGGGCCGCGTGTATGTCTTGACTCCCGCATCTTCAATCATCCGGACTATCTCGTCGTTGGAGAATGCATAGAACGACGGCTTGAGGAAGCGCGCTTCATGAGGGACGAACGCCGCACGGACTTCTTCCATTGGTCCTGCGTGCGTGATGTTGCATTTCCCGCCACCCGAAATCAGAAGTTTGATGCCGAGCTTGGGGTTGCGTTCCAGAAGCAACACGCGGGCACCAATTGCTGCAGCCTTCCATGCAGCAAGAATGCCGGCGGCGCCGCCGCCAATGACGACAAGAGAATGATGGTGGGACATGCGACAAAGTACGCAAGTGGGAAGTGAAGTCCAAGAGCGGCATCGCCATGATTCTTAATCCATTTCTCCATATCTTGCGGTGTCGAATCGCTACTGACGATATGCAATCATCCGATCAAGACTTTCATCTGAAAAAGCAAGCGGCCCTCATTTCGCTGAGTATCGGCCTGCTGATGCTTGTCATTAAAACTGCCGCTTACTTCATCACCAACTCCGCTGCAATTCTCTCTGATGCTCTGGAGTCCATCGTCCACATTGCAGCAACGTCGATGGCGTTGTACAGTGTTATCCTCAGTTCACGCCCGGCGGATAAGTCACATCCTTACGGCCACGGGAAAATCGAATTCTTCTCGGCGGGTATTGAAGGGGGCCTTATTGTCATTGCCGCGGTGGCAATCATCTTCGAAGCTGTCCGCGGGATGATTGTGGGAAGGGCTCTGGCGGAACTTGATACGGGTCTGCTGCTTACTCTTGCGGCCTCGGTGATCAATCTTGCGTTGGGCTGGTTCCTCATCAGCAGAGGAAAGCGGACGAAGTCCCTGACACTTGTCGCCGACGGCAAACACGTGCTGACCGATTCATGGACAAGTTTCGGTGTTGTCGCAGGATTGCTCCTTGTCAGGCTCACGGGAGTTGAATTGCTCGACCCGCTTGTGGCCATCGCCGTCGCCATCAACATTCTGGTCTCCGGCTACAAACTGATGCGCGTGTCCGTCGGGGGGTTGATGGATGAATCCGACCAGCAGACGCTCGAAACCGTTTCCGGCATTATCAATGCCAACAGAAACCACGAATGGATCAACGTGCACAATCTCAGGGTCATGCGCTCCGGACAGATGCACCACGTGGATTTTCATCTTACAATTCCCTTTTATTGGAATGTCGAACAGGGACACACATTCCAGGGGAAAGTCCAGCGCTGCATCGTTGCCGGTCTCGAGGATCATGCGCAGGTTTTGATTCACATCGACCCGTGCCGTCCTCCGTTTAGTTGCACAATGTGCAGGCTTTCGGAGTGCCGTGAGCGGCAGGGCTCTTTTTCCATGGAACCGGGATGGGATGTTCCGGACTTGATTGGTGAAGCTCCATCCCCGGCAGGCAATGGGCGGGGAGGGTAAAACTGGTGCTTTGCGGCCCGGCAGGAATGTGTTTCCCGTCATCATGCCGACCTGTGCGGCTGTGTATTATGTCACTACCAGGGTCACAAATGTATTCCTATGGGGGGAAGAATGAACAGGCGCGTAACCGAGTTGATCTCCGCTGCGGAGAGGAATATCGAGGAACAGCAGTTCGATGCAGCCATCCGGCAGTTGGAAGCAGCCGAGCAGATCGATCCGGATAACAAGTCCGTTGAGCTGATCCGGACGCTCATCAACTCACTGCAAGGTACCCCGGGCATCCGCAAACAGAATCTTGCGGCGACCGTTGACCCGAAGAAGCCCCCGATCGTGCGGGAAACAGCCAAACAGAAGCAGATCAAATCCTCTCAAATCTCCTCTCTCTTCGAGAAACTTCGGCAAGGAAAGTTCTTTCAGTAACGTTCACAAGCCCGGATTTCATCGGCCCGTTTCGTTTCAACTTTATCAGCGAACTTCCGTATGTTAGGGTGTTCATCAAGCACCCTGCATACTCATGATCACGCGACAGATTGCTTTTCTTCTAACGCTCGCCGGAACGGCGCTTGCCCAGCCGTCTACATCACTCCTCAGCGGAATAGTGACCGATTCAGAAACGGGCGAAAACCTTGCGGCTGCAAATGTCCGTATTCTCGGCACATCGCAGGGCACGGTCGCCAATGCCGAGGGGCGCTACCGGCTGGGCATTGCCGACGGAACGTACCGGATCGTTTTCAGCAGTCTGGGCTATTCTCCTGACACCGCAACGATTGTCGTCCGCGGCAGAACAACACACAATGTCGCCCTCAAGTCCGGCGATATTATTCTCCCCGAGGTTGTCGTCAGTGCGGAAGACCCTGCTATCGCGATAATGCGCCGCGTGATAGCGAACAAAAAAAGATGGAGTGACCGGCTGAACACATACGAGTTCGATGCGTTTACGCGACAGGTACTGCGCCGCGATACGGCGATCGCCAGCATCACCGAATCCTTTACCAAAGGATATTGGCAGAAGGGGGACACACTGCGCGAGATCGTGAAGCAGAAGCGTCAAACAGAAAACATCAAAGCCGAATTCAACTTCGCTTCCGTCGGAAGGATTGTGAATTTCTATGATGATGAGATCCGGTTTGCCGGCTACCGCTTTGTGGGTCCTGCAGCCGTCGATGCATTCGACTATTATGACTACAAACTTGTGCGCACGCGTGCGCGTAGCGGCAGGGACGTGTATGAGATCAAGCTGATTCCCCAAAGCAGAACCGTGCCGTTGTTTGAGGGAACTCTGAGCGTCGCGGGCGAATCGTACGCTCTTGCCGGTGTTGATGTCGTGCCGAACGATGTCTTCACTTTTCCGTTTACGCGCATCACCGCCATGCGCTACCGGCAGCAGTTCGGTTTGTATGAGGGGGGCTTCTGGATGCCAGTGGACATACGCATCGACGCGGGCGCCACTATCGGCTTACTCGGCATCACGATTCCTCCCATCAGTTTCTCGCAGACATCCGTTATCACGGAGTACAGCATCAATACAGCAATCCCCGACAGCATTTTCCGCAAGCCTCGCCTGACGGTGGATTCCCTCGCTGCAGCTACTCTCGACACAAGTCTGTGGCAGTCGCAAGCCGCGTTGCCGCTGACTACAGAAGAACAACTCGCCTACACATCGTTGGACAGCACGCAAACGCTCGATGTGCAATTCCGTCCGGGGGGCATTGGCTTGACTCTCGGAGCGGGCGGAGGCGCGGCTGCATCAACCCTCGGCATGTTGGACCTTGCGTTCAATCGTGTGCAAGGCTTGCGATTAGGCGTACGATGGGAAATGGATAGCATTGCTCACGTCGCGGACGTGAGGGGAGGCGTCGCATACGGCTTTTCGCACAAGCGCATGACCTACACAACCGGCGCAACGTTGTTCACGACACTGTCACGCAGACTGGGATTTGGCGCGGATGTATACAGAGCGCTCGATCATCGTCCCGACGCAGGCTATTACGGCACGTTCTACAATTCACTCACATCAGTTCTCGTCAAGAATGACTATCGGGACTACCACGAAACGGAAGGCTGGAGACTGTTCATGACGTACCGTCCGGGAGCGGTGTTCGGGACGACCGTCTCGTTTCTCTCAGAAGAGCATAGGAGCGTGCAACAGCACACGGACTTCAGTCTGTTTGCACGACGAAGCGCGTACCGACCCAATCCCCCCGCCGCCGAAGGCACGTTGCGCAGCATTATGCTTGATATGCGCATAGGCCGCGAGCCGGTGCCGTTCGACTTTGTACGCCAACCCTCGCTGGTTATTTCCTTTGAATATTCCGACCCGTTACTGGCGCAAAGCGAATTCCGGTTCACGCGGGTGCAAGCAACGGGAACAATCACCGTGCCCACGTTCGGGAGAAGTCTGCTCTTCCCTGCGGCCCTGAGCCTGCGCGTTGCGGCGGGAGTTTCATCAGGGAAGCTGCCACCGCAGCGAATGTTTGATCTCGAGTCGGCATCGAGCAGTGTCGCGCCGTTCGGCGTTTTCAAGGCGATGCACGTAAAGGAATACAGTGGAGAACGTTTCGTGGCGGCAACGGTCGAACACAACTTCAGAACGCTTCTGTTTCGGGTTTTGGGGATTCCGTTCCTCTACAACAATGACATTGAGTTCGTGCTTCATGGCGGCGCCGGACGAACCTGGGTAGACAGGCCTCTTGTATTCCATACGCACCGGACGCTGCGGGAGGTCCCTGCGATTCTCCACCTCAATTCGCCGGAGGGCTGGTATGGCGAACTCGGCTTTGGCATCAGCCGCATCTTTCAGTTGTTGAGAACCGATTTCACGTGGCGTCTCAGCCCACCGGGCGGGTTCCGTTTCACGCTCGGCGCTGCAAATCTTTTCTAATGAACCGGATTCAGCCCAAAAGTGTTTGATTCAGCATCATGCCTGATCTCCATCGCATACGAAAAATCCTTGTCATAGGCGCTACCGGCTATGTCGGCGGAAGGCTTGTTCCCCGTCTGCTGGATGCCGGTTATGAAGTCCGCTGCCTTGCGCGGGATCCTCGCAAGCTCGCGGGCCGCTGGCGCAGCGTAGAGGTTTTTAAAGGGGATGTTCTTGACAAGGAATCGCTCGAATATGCTGCACGCGGCTGCGACGCCATGTATTACCTCGTCCATTCCATGGCGGCGGGAGAGGATTTTGAGGAAAAGGACAGAACGGGCGCGCTGAACGCCGCGGATGCCGCCGCCCGAAGCGGCATTCGCCAAATAATATACTTAGGAGGATTGGGAGACCGCTCCGCCAACCTCTCGCCCCATCTCCGCAGCCGCAATGAAGTCGGCGAGTTGCTCGCGTCAGGGACCGTTCCCGTCACCGAGTTCCGCGCCGCAATGATC
The DNA here is from genome assembly GCA_964495695.1 of uncultured Chitinophagales bacterium. GTDB lineage: Bacteria > Bacteroidota > Ignavibacteria > UBA10030 > UBA6906 > CAADGV01. The sequence goes on from CAZBWR010000052.1 coordinate 16,833, forward strand.
ATCGGCTCGGGAAGCGCATCGTTCGAAATGATGCACGCCCTCGTCAACCGGCTTCCCGTCATGACCGCTCCGAAATGGGTCTCAACCCGCTCGCAGCCGGTTGCCATCCGTGACGTGCTGCGTTATCTTGTTGACACTCTCGCAATTCCCGAATCAGCAGGCAAGGTCATTGATATCGGCGGACCGGACATTCTTACCTACAAACAGCTGATGCAGCGGTTTGCCAAGCTGTTGGGTCTCAGACGCTTCATTCTTGTTGTGCCGGTGCTGACTCCACGGCTTTCATCTCTGTGGATCAATCTCGTCACGCCGATCTCTTCCTCGATTGCAAGGCCGTTGATCGAAGGACTTAAAACGGAGATGGTTTGCGAAAACGACCTCGCACGGCACCTCTTCCCCTTCGCGCCGATCGGGTTCGACGAGGCGGCGATACTCGCACTCAAAAGGATGCAGGATTTTTCGGTTGAAACACGATGGACAAACGCCTCAGTCCGAAACAGCAACCGCGAGCCTGAGGGGGAGTTGCAGTTTCTGATGGATACACAAAAGATCGAAGTTGGCGCTCCGGCCGAAGCGGTGTACAGTTCCTTCTCATCCATCGGAGGACAGAACGGCTGGTACTACGGCGATTTCCTTTGGCAAATCCGGGGATTTATTGACAAATTGATGGGGGGAGTCGGTCTGCGCAGGGGACGGCGTCACCCGACTGAAATCGTTGCGGGGGATGCGCTGGACTTCTGGCGTGTAGAATCTGTCGTGCCTCAAAAGTCCATCCTCCTCCGCGCAGAAATGAAAGTGCCGGGGAATGCCTGGTTGGAGTTTTCAGTCGAGCCGAAGGATGACCATTCCTCTATCCTCACACAGACAGCGAGATTTTATCCGAAAGGACTATGGGGGCTGCTGTATTGGTATGCCGTTTATCCGGTTCATGTTTTTGTATTCAGGGGGATGGCGAACGGGGTGGCAATAAGGGCATTACGCTTCAAGTGACGGAACTTCATTCCGTTGCAGCCTGTTTTCAAGGGCATACACAACCATCATTCTCAGAGAGGGTACAATGACTAAACTCTTCGCTTTCACGGCGGCTCTACTGATGTTGGGGATTGCCTCGCTTCAGGACGCCTCAACCATATCATATCCATCCTCAGCGGAAAAGAGCGGTTGCCCGTACCTTGATGCAAACACGGGCGGCGCACTCTCCAATGCGGACGGCGCAATTCCCAAAACCGGCTGTCCGTATCTTGACGAAGTTCACAGCAAGGCTTCGGCCGGAGAGGCGTGCCCCTATTCTGGAGAGTCCGGTGTCGGCACCAACAGGAAAGCCCCTGTTTCATCCCCCGAATTCAAAGAGATTTAGAAAAAATGAAGTGTCTGAACTGAACGGCCGTTTCCGGGAAGGAAGCGGCCTTTCCGTTTTGCGAAACCTTCCGTACGCTAGAGGCGTTAAAGCCGGTTGTCGGAAGCGGCTTGCGATCCCTCATGTAATCACCTATTCATTTTGACTGAACATTCGATGCGTTTTCTCGTTTTTTTTCTGGTGTGGTTCTCGGTGCTCGGCGTTGCCCATTGGTATGTTGGAAGACGTATCATCCGGACCGCAAACTTCACAGTACGGGCGCGCCGCATCGCCTGGCTTGTCGTTACGGCAGTGTTGCTCATTCCGAGCATCACGTTCTTTCTTTTCGTCAACAGAGCTCAGGGGGCGTGGCTGGATACGGCCTCGTGGGTCAGCTACGTTGTTCTTGGGTTTTTCACGTTGGTGCTGACGTTCATCATCCTGCGTGATGTCGTCCTCTTGCTGGCAAAAGTGATCGACAGGCTCCGCTCAACGTTCTCTCCAACGCAGGAGCAGCAGGTCGATACGGAGCGGCGACGTTTCATCATACACGCTTCAAACTTGGCAATCCTCGGAGCTTCGGCAGCGGCAGCCGGATACGGATTCTATCAGGCGTATCGCCGCGCTTCGATTGAAGAGGTCGAGGTCCTGCTCCCCAATCTCCCCGAGCCGTTCGAAGGATTCAGAATTCTCCAGTTCTCCGATCTTCATGTCGGCCCGACAATCAAACGTGCGTACGTTGAAAAAGTGGTTGAACAAATCGCGGGGACAAACGCCGACATGATTGCCTTCACCGGCGACCTCGTCGATGGATCGGTGGCGTGGCTGAAGGATGATGTCGCCCCGCTGAGGGAGCTGAAGGCGCCCTACGGAAAATTCCTGGTCACCGGCAATCATGAGTATTATTCGGGTGTGAAGGAATGGACGAAAGAAGCGGGCCGCCTCGGGTTTGATGTGCTCATGAACGAGCACCGAATCGTCATGCGCAACGGCGAAGGAATTGTGCTTGCAGGCGTCACGGATTACGGAGCGCATGAGTTCACTCCCGATCAGGCATCCGACCCGCTCTGGGCAGTTGCCACATCGCCGAACGAGCTCGTCCGGATATTGCTTGCACACCAGCCGCGCAGCATTACGGCGGCAACGAAGGCGAAGATTGATCTCCAGCTTTCCGGACACACGCACGGCGGTCAGTATTTCCCCGGCGACTATCTTGCCCGACTCGCCCAACCTTACATCAAGGGACTTCACAAGCACGAAGAGACGCAGATTTACGTCAACCGCGGGATCGGCTATTGGGGGCCGCCCATCCGCATCGGCTCACCGCCGGAGTTGACCGTCATCATCCTCAGACGTGCGTAAACGGGCGGGATTAGCCGATTCCATCCCTTCCATGAAGTAGTATTAAGATTCCATTCGTTGGAATTCTAAGAGGCAATCCCTATATTATCACCGCTTCAAGCAAGTTGCCAGTGCTTGAGGCGATTTTTTTTCTTGGGCACGGAATCGTAATTATCTGTTTTTCAACGACTTACAGAAGTGAGGTAGTAACTTGTCAACGGCACGCAGGGAAGATATCCGCAACATTGCCATCATCGCACACGTCGACCACGGCAAGACAACGCTTGTCGACCATATGTTGCGACAAACGGGAACATTTCGCGCCAACCAGCAAGTGGTAACCCGCGTCATGGACTCGAATGACCTGGAGAAGGAGCGGGGCATCACCATCCTCGCGAAGAACACCTCGATCCATTACAAAGGGACGAAGATCAATATCGTCGACACGCCCGGCCACGCCGACTTCGGCGGAGAAGTCGAGCGTACGTTAACGATGGTCGACGGTGTGTTGCTTCTGGTTGACGCCGCCGAAGGGCCGCTGCCGGGAACGAAGTTCGTTCTCAAGAAATCCCTCGACCTGAACCTCAAGCCGATTGTCGTCATCAACAAGATTGACCGGAAGGATGCGCGCTCACACGAAGTGCTCGACATGGTGTTCGAGCTTTTCCTTTCGCTTGGGGCAAACGATCAGCAGCTGGACTTCCCCACCATCTACGCAATTGCAAAGCAGGGGATTGCCAAAAAAGAGTTGGACGATGAAAGCACAACACTCGAGCCGCTGCTTGACGCAATCGTCAAGACCGTCCCGCCCCCTCCGGGCGATATGCAGTCACCGTTCCAGATGCTTGTCACCACTATTGACTATAGCGAGTACCTCGGACGTCTCGGCATTGGCCGCGTCCATCGCGGTACAATCCGCCTCGGTTCCCCGATGAAGGTGATTCATCGCGACGGCCAGGTGGAGGACGCGAAGGTCAGCAAGGTGTACACATTCGACGGCCTGAAGCGCGTCGAAGTACCCGAAGCTGGTGCCGGCGACATTATAGCCCTTGCGGGAATGGAAGATGTGGATATTGGTGAGACAATCGCCGATGCCGCCGATCCGACACCTCTCCCCTTCGTCGCCATCGAAGAGCCGACTCTTTCGATGAACTTCATCGTGAATAACTCGCCGTTCGCGGGACTTGAAGGCAAGTATGTTACAACGCGCAACCTTGCCGAGCGTCTTACGCGTGAGCTTCGCTCCAACGTCAGCTTGAAAATCGAACTGACAGACTCGCCGGATGCCTTCAAGGTCAGCGGACGGGGGGAATTGCATCTTGCCATCCTCATCGAGAACATGCGCCGCGAAGGTTACGAATTGCAAGTCTCCCGTCCTGAAGTTATCTACAAGAGAATTGACGACGTGCTTGCAGAGCCGATTGAACATGTGATCGTTGACGTCCCCGAGGAACACGTCGGTGTCGTGATCGAGAACCTCGGCCGCCGCAAAGGCGAAATGAAGAACATGATCACCGCCAACGGCAATGCACGCCTCGAATTCTATGTCCCCGCCCGCGGCCTCATCGGTTTCCGCGGCGAGTTCATGACACAGACAAAGGGAACCGGTATTCTGCACCATAATTTCGCCGGCTACGAGCCGTTCAAAGGGGAAATGGCGCACCGCACCAAAGGCGCGTTAGTTGCGATGGAAACGGGCGACTCAACCGCATACGCAATGTGGAAACTCGCCGAGCGTTCCACCTCCTTCATCGAGCCGGGCACACGTGTGTACGCGGGCATGATTGTCGGCGAGAACTCTCGTGAACAGGATATGCTCGTGAACGTCTGCAAAACGAAGCAGCTCACAAACATGCGCGCCTCGGGCGCCGATGAAGCGATCCGTCTCGAACCGCCCCATCTTCACACACTGGAACAGGCGATCGAGTGGATTAGTGATGATGAGTACGTCGAGATCACCCCTAAAAGCATCCGGCTCCGGAAAAAGTATCTCGATGCAAACGAGCGGAATCGGATGGCAAAGAAGAAAACGGAAGCAGCAGAAATGCAGGAAGCATAGCAGCATCAGTTCCCTGAGCCAAAAGCCCCGGACAATTCCCGGGGCTTTTTTGTCTCGATCCCGGAAAGCGTTGCGGAGCGGACCTCACGACTGTCCGGGCCCCTATAGTTTCGCGTGGAAGCACCATGGAACACGCCTTGTGATCAACAAATTCACCATATTTTCGATGTTTCTGTCGTTGGCGCAGTCAACAAACTCTTGCAAAATCCCGATAACTTCATTAGTATGTTGCGCAGCAAAAACGGGCCTGCCGTGGCATTTGCCCGCGAGAGAACCTCACCCGCCACGCAGCGCATTCTTGTGAGATTTCTTCATTTCTGAGGAGGCAACACCGGTTTGGCTATAAAACGTATTTCCGACAAAAGCATTGACGCACTCATCAACCAGCTGCACGAGCTCGCCTACAATCTGTGGTGGTCGTGGCACCCTTCTGCGCAGCAGATTTTCCAGGAGCTGTCGCCTTTTTTCTGGGAACACAGCAACCACAACGCCGTTGAAGTGATGAACTGGATCTCCGGCGCCGAATTGCGGGGACGGTTGCAGGACCCGGAGTTCTTCGAGCACGTCAATCAGGTTTGCGCCGAATTCCGCGCTTACATGACACAGAAATCCACATGGGCTTCCAAGAACGCCCCTTCCCTGAAGAAGAACCCCGTCGCATATTTCAGTGCCGAGTTCGGGTTGCACGAAAGCCTTCGGATCTATTCCGGCGGCCTGGGCATCCTCTCCGGCGATCACGCAAAAAGTGCTAGCGACCTCGGACTGCCGTTTATCGGCATCAGTCTGTTCTACCGTCAGGGATATTTCTCCCAGCTCATCTCAAACGACGGCTGGCAGCAGGAACTCTACCCCAACTACGATCCGCACAAGCTTCCGCTCACTCTTGTCAAAGACAAAAAGGGAAACCCCGTTATTTGTTCGGTGGAGATCAACGGTTACGAAGTTGCGTTTCAGGCGTGGGCTATTCACGTCGGGCGCGTGAAGGTGTACTTGCTCGATACCGATCTGCCGCAGAACGACGACAAGTCGCGGGAAATCACCGCCCATGTGTACGGCGGCGACCAGACAACGCGCATTGCGCAGGAAATTGTGCTGGGCATAGGCGGCGTCCGGTTGCTGCGGGCGCTCGGTGTTGAGCCTTCGGTGTTTCACATGAACGAGGGACACTCGGCGTTCCTTACGCTTGAATTGCTTCGCGAGCAGCTTGCAGCAAAGAAGCCGCTCGACAAAGCCGAGGCCTTCGTGAAGCAGCACTGCTTCTTCACCACGCACACGCCGGTCCCCGCGGGTCATGACCGCTTCAGCCGCGACCTCATAAGCACAGCATTTCGCAGGTTCTCCGAGGTGTCAGGACTTGGCATCGAGCAGATGATGCACTACGGCCGCATCCGTCCGGAGGACATCAACGAAACGTTCTGCATGACGGTGCTTGCGCTCAAAATGTCCCGCGACGCCAACGGTGTCAGCGAGCTGCACGGCAAAACCAGCGTGCAGATGTGGAAGGACTTGTACAGGAACTGGAACAAGAAAGACGACCCGATCGGCGCCATCACCAACGGTGTGCATATCAACGGATGGGCCTCCCCGACAGCCTCGCAATTCTGGACACGCACGCTCGGCCCGAAGTGGCGCGACCACATTCGCGACGCGTCGTACTGGAAGAAAATGGTGGAGTCGAACAAGATTTCCGACGCCGATCTCTGGGCATTGCGCACGACGTTGCGCCGCGAGCTGATCGAGTACGCCCGCAAGCGACTGCGCGAACAGCATCTGCGGCACGGCGGCAACGGCATCGGAATGTACGAGAACATCCTCTCGCCCGACGTGCTGACCATCGGCTTTGCACGCCGGTTTGCGACGTACAAGCGCGCCCCGCTGTTTTTCAGGGACCTGGACTGGGCAATCCGGATGCTCAACAACAAAGAGAAACCGGTGCAGATCATCTTTGCTGGAAAGGCGCACCCGCGCGACGACGCCGGCAAGCACTTCATCCAGGAAGTCATCAACATGACCAAGCGGCTCGACATGTTCGGCAAAGTGGTGTTTCTTGAGAATTACGACATCAACGTCGCACGCTTCCTTGTCTCCGGCTCCGACGTCTGGCTCAACACGCCGCGTCGCCCGATGGAAGCCTGCGGCACAAGCGGCGAGAAAGTGTTGCTTCACGGCGGCCTGAACGTCAGCACGATGGATGGATGGTGGCGCGAGGCGTACGACGGCAAGAACGGGTGGCAGGTGGGCGAGGATAGCACGGCACCCACAGAGCACGAGCAGGATGACAAAGACGCCTACTCACTCCGCACCGTGATCGAAACGGAAGTCATCCCGCTCTTTTACAACCGCGGCAAGGATGGGATCCCCCATCAGTGGTTGAAGCGCGTGCGGCATTCAATCGCCTCGTTGATTCCGGAATACAATACTGACCGGATGGTGATTGATTACACCAAGAAATACTACATTGCAAAGAAGCGATAGACAGGCAATGCGCAGCAATATCCCGAGGGGCGTAGGAAACTACGCCCTTCGTGTTTCATTCACGACACATTTCTCATCATGAGCAAGGAATATCCCAAAGACATGCACACCGCCGAGCATGTATTGAGCGGCACGATGATTCGCTTCTTCGGCTGCAGCCGCCCGGTAACCACGCATCTCGAAAAGAAGAAATCGAAAGTGGATTTTCTGTTTGACAGAAATCTCACGGAAGAGGAAGTCAACCGCCTGCAGTCAGCCGTCAACGACGTCCTCGCCCGGAATCTTGATGTGACAGAAGAGATGATGCCTCGATCGGAAGCAGCGGAGCGCTTTGACTTGTCCCGCCTCCCTGAAGAGGCCGGAGAAACCATCCGCATTGTAAAGGTGGGGGATTACGATGCATGTCCCTGCATCGGCGGACATGTTGCGAACACAAAGGACATCAAGCCGCTGCGAATCATTTCCACTTCGAACGAAGGGGGGCTTCTGAGGATACGGTTCAAGTTGGGGTGAAAAGGACCGGCGGAGTTGACGCGACGCCTACGGCAGTGTGACGGGCTCGCTCCACCGCGTTACATCGAGAATCCTCAAACTGCGGACACGATATGTGTACTGCCGTCCTGCCGGAATCCGTCCCACGTAATAGCGCCGCTCCATCCCCATCCAATGGACTTTGACTCCGAGGCCAACGCTCGACTCCTCCAGCTCGTATCCTGTGGCTCCCGGGACGCTTCCCCATGAAAGGGAAAATTCGCCCGTTTCAATTCCAATACTGACTCTGATTTTCGGCGCCTCAGCTGTTGAATCAACGGGCAAGAGCGAGGGAACATAGTAGCCGCCGCTATCCGCGTCATAGGCTTCCTTGCAGCCCTGAAGCAGTATCAGAACAAGAACCGCACCTACCCCGGCGCGCATCATTGTGCTGCACCTCCGGTCTGACCCGTGGGAACCCCCGGATGCTTGAACACAAGCCACCAGAAGGATATCGCAAACACCGCGTAGAATCCGAGCGCGGCACTTTCCAACAGTGTCACTTCACGTGAAGCAAGGTCGCGTGCAATCACCAAAGTCCCGACAAAAAAGTGTGTGAAATTGGCAATAGAGACAGGGCGGAGATAAATGCCTCCGATAATCGCCCCTCGCGCCAGCCAGTTCATGGAGGCGAACGCAAGATACATCCCGCCGAGCATTTGCAACAGAAGAGAAAACGGCAAAGCCGATTCCAATCCTGCGAGCACCAGTATTTCCGACGGAGCGAAAAGAAGCGCAGCGCCGGCGCAGGCGAGCAGAATGGCAACCGTTGTCAGAAGCAATCGCGTATTCACGTATCACCTCACTTCATCGAATGGAGGCCGAACATGTTTCCCTCGGTGTCGATGCACAGCACAACATAGCCGTATTCCCCGATCGACATCTTCTCCCTGTGAACCCTCCCGCCGGCATTTCCGACATGCGAAGCCTCGACAGAGCAATCATCGCAGTTGAAGTACACGAGCGTGCTGTTTCCGCCCGATGGTGTACCTCCTTGTACGAGCGCTCCGGAAGCACCCGCCCCCGCCACTGATCCGGGAAAGCGCCACATACTGACTTGCGGGCTCTCAATGATTTTTTCGAGCTTAACTCCGAGCACATGCTCGTAGAACCGCTTTGCGCGTGCCATATCCTGCACATAGATTTCGAACCAACCAACCGGATTTGAAGTCATGTCCTCTTCGAGTGTTTCAAAGATAGTGCGGCATCGTCACAATGAGTGTAACCGTATACTCGGACGGGCGGCGTTCGACGTCACGCCGGGGATGCGGCTGGACGTCAACAAGGCGGATGGCGTATCCTGCGAGTCCCGCCTCCCGCGGTTCCAGTGTTGTATTCAGCGTCAAGTCAATGTCACCAACCGTCACAACAACACTGGCATTCCCCTCCCAGAAGCAGCGCAGACCCTCCGGACATCGGGAATCTTCATTCAGCTTCTTGAACGTAACCGCGAAACCGGCGTCGCGTATCAGGGCAGTTTCTTCATAGCGGAGCCGGAACTGCTGATCCATCCCGACCTCAAAGGACGACGGGGAGAGGGTGTCGCAAGCCCCCGCAAACAATCCGGAAAGCAACAGAAGTGCGGCCTTGATCATATCCTGCATGGTGAAATGAAGCGGCATCATTCCCCCGTAAAGCTGAGCGCGTCAGTTCCGGTGCCGTGATAGATCCGGAGACGCTTGGTTCTTCCATCCGTCGTGGCAGAGAAGCGTACGGCTTCGCGCAAGGCCGCATAGTAACGTGTCTCGTTCGGTCCGCCATATGCCCGCGTACTTATGAAGTACGGGATCACAAGCCGCTTTGTCCGGTTGTCGGTTTCGCACGGACCGCCGTACGTATTGACAGTTGTGTTGCCGGTAAACGATGTGTCGGATTCAAAGGTTATGACGTAGCGTTCATCGTGCGGGATGGGAAAGGGGATTGATCCGGCGGGCTCGAAGGCGGCAAGTTTCCATGTAGTTCCTTGCAGCGGAACATCCCGGGTCGACACGCCGGGCCCGCTGAAAAACTCGCAACCGGCGAGTGTGACAATTACCATTACGAGATAGCGTAGGGTGTTCTTCATCGATCCTCCGGAGTATTCTCCTGCACAGTGTACTGCTCACTCAATCGTACTGAAACCCTGCCCGAGAATCAAGAATGCGCGACGCGCCGGCCATGGGTGCCGGCGCGCCCGCTTGAAAAACCTCACATTTTGGGCCAGAGCCAGCCGAACACACCTGCGGTCAGCAAGGCATACACCAGCCCGTCAAACATGGATTTTATTGTGGCGCTCCAATTGCGCTTGTACCAGATGGAGTTCTGCATCAACGCAAGCGCATAGCCGGTAAACGCCACAGTCCCGACCACACGGAACACCGCCAGATAATGGGTGCCTGCCGCAAGCGTCCGTCCCCCCACATATGCGGCAAATATCCCGACGATCAGACAATACACAAACCAGAGCGTAAGCTCCTTCCCCATTGTCGGCATGCCGGAGGGCATTACCGTCATGAACATGACAGGCCCTTTTTTCACTTTTTCCTGATACTCGGGACTCTTCATCGCTTCCATACTTCCCGAAAACGGCATGACGTATTCACCCGGGGGAATGTTAAGGGGCCGCAATGCATCCATCGCCTTGTCCTCGTCGGGAAGACGGGAGAAATCATTGCTGTGGTATTTCAGCATCATGTGAATGACAGAACTGGCGAGAAAGACAATCACGGCGGAAAGCAGAATCGGAAGCCAGAGGGAAAGCAAGGGAACCATGGCTGAACTCCTTATATGATTGATGGGGATTGTAAGGGGGCAAGAACGGATACAATCTACTGCGGAAAGCTGCAGGAGTCAAGAAAAGAGTCGAACCCGGACCCGCCAGCAAGCATTGTTACCAACTTTGTACTGTTCCGATGATCGGTCTTCATCCGGCCA
>CAZBWR010000053.1:0-18104 GCA_964495695.1 uncultured Chitinophagales bacterium
TTCGGCGTTCGCCCCGACGTACGACGCAGAGACAGTCACAATCGGCGGGTCAACGCTCGGGTACTCACGCACGCCAAGATAGTTGAACCCGATCACTCCGAAGATCACAATCACAATCGACATCACGATAGCGAGTACCGGACGCCGGATACTTGTGGCGGAGAGGCTCATGAAGGTTTCCGGTTATAGTGATTTGAAGGATGTGATTTGCACCGGCATGCCGGGACGGACCTGGAGTGTTCCGGATGTTATGACCGTATCATTGATCGAAAGTCCCTTCGTGATCTGCACTTCCCGGTCAGTGCGGATTCCTGTCTCGACTATCTGCGGGACGGCTTTTCCATCTTTCACGAGATAAACCTTCTGGCCGCCGAGCTCGGGGATGAGTGCCTCGGTCGGAACAAGCAACGCGTCGGCCGTTTCGCCGAGTACAAGTTCAACCTCGGCAAATGAGCCGGGGATTATGCGGCCCTCGGGGTTCGGGCAGATGGCACGCAGTTGCACAGTCCGCGTGTTCAAGTCAATCTTCGGCTCGATGGCGTAGATGCGACCGGAGTAGGATTTGTCACTTCCCGCCACTTTGAACATTACAGATTGTCCTCTGCGTACATCGTTGGCGTATCTTTCCGGAATGGAGAAGTCCAGTTTTACCTGGTTGACGTCCTGCAGGCTCGCAATGCGCGTGTCGGTGGAAACGTAGCTTCCTTCGCTAACGTACCGGAGTCCGACGCTGCCGTCGAACGGCGCACGGACTTCCGCTTTTGCGATGCGCGCCCTGATGAGCTTCACTTCGGCCTGGAGGGACTTCAATTCGTTGAGAGTTACCTCGTAATCCTCGGGACTGATATTGTTCTTTTCGAAGAGAACGCGGCGGCGTTGTTCCTTGTCCTGGGCCAGCTTTTCCTGCGATTCAGCCCTCATGAGAGACGCCTGAAGTTCGGAGTCGTTGATTTTTGCCAGCAGTTCTCCCTTGCGGACCCGGCTTCCCTCTTTAAAGTATATGCCGATGATTTTTCCTGCTGTTTCGGTTTTAAGGTCGACTTCTTCATTAGCGATGATGCTGCCCGTGGCCCGGATGCGGGTATCCAGCTGACGAGGCGATGCTATGTAACCCGTGACGGGGAGAGGCGCACCAAAATTGGGGCCGCCCGGCCGTCCGGATTCGGAGGTGAAGAGCTTCAATCTCGGGCTGAGAAGAACTATAATAATGATTGCCCCTGCTGCAATCAGCAGGGTGTTACGGGTCTTTTTGGTCATGGATAAGGTCCGGAATGTCTAACGTGATAACAATAATAGGGGCTCATACGTTTCGTCGGGGATGATGTTTCCCGCGTCTGGTTGACTCTCACGAGCAACCTGAGTAGTTTGCCCTCCATTGGCTTCTCTGCGGCTGATAATGATACTATTGATACGAATGTGATGCAAGCACCTATGCGAGTGTTGCTGCTGACCTTCCTGGCAATGGTCGCTTTTGCGGCAAATTCCCTGCTTTGCCGAATGGCGCTGGGAGACGGGCAAATCGATGCAGCGTCATTTACGGCGGCCCGCCTGCTCTCGGGAGCGGTCATTCTTCTTTTTATAGTGAGATGGAAAAGCAAACGGAAGGATGCTCACGCCGGAAGCTGGCGTGCTGCGCTCATGCTGTTTGTCTATGCTGCGGCATTCTCCTTCGCCTATCTTGAGCTTCGCGTCGGGACCGGGGCGTTGATCCTCTTCGGGTCGGTTCAAGTGACGATGATACTCGCAGGGATTGCGGCTGGCGAGCGGCCGCGTATGTTGGATTGGGGTGGATTTATCTCCGCCGCGGCGGGACTTGTGTATCTTGTCCTGCCGGGAATTGCCGCGCCGCCACTGGTCGCTTCATTCTTGATGGCAGTTGCGGGAGTTGCGTGGGGTGTCTATTCGTTACTGGGTCGTTCAAGCCGCAACGCGACTGCATCGACGGCAGAGAATTTTGCGCGGGCGGCCATTCTCTCGATCCCCTTGTACTTTCTGATGAAGAACGGCGGGATGATCACCGGACAGGGATTAATGCTCGCCGTTGTCTCCGGCGCAGTAACTTCGGGCTTGGGGTATGTTATCTGGTATGCGGCGCTCCGCGGACTCACAGCCACGCAAGCAGCTGTGGTTCAACTTTCTGTCCCCGTGCTTGCAGCAGCAGGGGGAGTGGTATTCCTGCACGAAGAGGTGACGCTGCGACTCGCCGTTGCCGCGACGGCGATAATTGGCGGAGTGGGGGTCGTACTGGCAGGGAGGAGCAGGTCAGGATCCACGAAGTTCCCGCTGCCCGTCAAGGATACTGCGGATAAGGTGTAACACATCAGCCTGGATGTAAGGCTTCTGCAGTATTGCGGTCACCCCGGCCGCCTCCATCTCTTCACGCAATCCTGAATCAACGTACCCGCTGGCGAAGATTGCACTGAGGCATGGCTTCAACGCGCGCATTTTCTTGAAGGCATCCCAGCCGCTCATCCCGGGCAATCCGAGGTCGCACATAACAAGATCAATTTCGTCCCTGTGATGCTGGAACAACTCCAGCGCCCCGTGGCCGTCCCACGCCGAAATAACGTGGTAGCCTTTTGATTGAAGCAGTGACCGGACAAGCTCTTGCAGCAGTTCTTCATCCTCCACAAAGAGAATACACTCCTTTCCGCCCGCCACATTTGCCACGGTCGATTTGCGTCCCGGGTTTTCCGTCGGCGGGACGGAGATGATCGGAATGTAGACGTGGAATGTTGTTCCGGTGCCGGGTTCACTTTCCACATCTATAATACCGTTATGACCTTTCACGACGCCGTACACCACCGCAAGTCCGAGGCCGGTACCTGAGGATCCTTTTGTGGTGAAGAACGGTTCAAATATCCTTTTGCGGGTTTCCTCATCCATTCCCGTTCCCGTATCGGACACGATGATGTGCGCATAACGTCCCTCCTGAATGTCCGGGAAACGTGACCGGATGTGCGAGCTCTTGACGGTTTCTGTGCTGACAGAGAGAAGTCCCCCCGCGGGCATTGCGTCGCGTGCATTGATGCAGAGGTTCAACAAGACCTGATGGATCTGGTTGGAATCGGCAAGGACAACAAGATTCTCTTCCTCCGGCTCAAAAAGCACCTGAACAGTTTTCGGGAAGGTCTGCTCCAGCATGTGGAAGAGCTCCCTGATGATTATGTTGACATTCACAGGCCCGATGGCTGCGTTCGTCTTGCGGGCGAACGTAAGGATTTGCCGCGTAAGCTGTGCTCCCCGCTCAACCGCGCTGTTGACGGCCTCAATGCTTTTTGCGAGCTTGACGGGCTCGTGCGTGCCACCCTCGATCAAGCCGACATGTCCCATGATAATGCCGAGAATGTTGTTGAAATCGTGGGCGATTCCTCCTGCAAGGGTTCCGAGACTTTCAAGTTTCTGCGCCTGCAGTAACTGTGCCTCCAGAATGCGCCGTTCCTCCTCCTGCTGGCGCCGGTCCGTCACATCCTTTGCAACACCGATGAAGCCGATGGGGTTGCCGAGCGTATCGCGCATGAGTGTGGTTTTGATATCGACCCAGACATTGTGGCCGTTCTTGTTGCGCCCCTTCCACAAATCAACGTAGTCCTCGCCCCGCATAATGGCCTCCAGGTGGGTGGCCAGAGCAGATTGATCCTGGTCGGGATACAGAAGGCTCGGCGTGCGGCCCAGCATTTCCTCTGCCGTGTACCCGAAGACGTGCGTTGCTCCCTCGTTCCAGTATGTGATTGAACCTTGCATATCCGTTACAATCACGACATCGTGCACGTTGCGGAGAATGTTGACCTGGAAGTGTAACTGCTCTTCAGAGCGTTTCAGGTCCGTAATATCCTGGCCGATACCCGTGAGTCCCACCACACCGTCATCTTCCACAAGCGGAGTAACGGTAAAGCGGTACCATCCGAGAGTTCCTTCATCGTTACAGTATCTGAATTCCAATGAAGTGTCCTGCTGCGAGAGCAGCATTTGCGATCTGTACGCAGCATGAACACGGTCGCGATCCTCGGGATGAATATACCGCAGGTACATTGTGCCTTTCAGCTGGTGTACGTCGCGCCGCAACGTTGCCGCGGCGGCCTCGTTCGCGTAGGTAATAACTCCCCGTTTGTTCGTGGAAATGATAACGGCGTTTGTTCCCTCGACAAGACGTCTGAAGCGCTCCTCCGAGCGGCGGAGCTCCGCCTCGACGCGCTTGCGTTCGGTTATATCCCTGGCAATGCCGTGAATGCCGCAGAGGATACCCTCTTCGTACTGCAACTGCGAATTCACTTCGACCGCCCGTGTCGATCCGTCCTTGCACACCAATTCGGTCTCGTACACGGAAATGTCTTCTTCTCCGAGAAGCTTCTTGTGAAGCCGTTCGAGCCCGTCCTTGAAATGCTCTCCCGTCATGAACTGCGAGAGGTTGCGGCCAATCACTTCCTCCGGACTGTACCCGAAAGACTCGACTCGCTTGTTGACGGATGTGCAATTTGCTTCGAGATCGAGCGTGAAGATCATGTCATTGGCGTTCTCAAAAATCTGCCTGTACCGCTTCTCGCTCTTGAGCAGTTCCCGCTGGCTCTTCTTGAGATTGGTGATGTCACGATAAACGGCGAGTCGTGCCGGTTCCCCGTTCCACATCAGCTCCGTGCTCATCACGCTGAACTCCATGATCGAGCCGTTCTTGTGCTTTCCCTGAAGTTCATAGTTCCGCGGCACGGATTTGTTCTGCGCAATCCGTTCCAGACGCTCGCGGTACTCCTCGACACTTTCGGGAGCGACCGTCGATAGCAGAGTGAACCCTTCGGCCAGCGCCTCTTGACGGCTGAAACCGAATGTCCGCTCCCACGCAGGATTTACGAATACGAGGCGGTTGTTCTGAAAGACGTGTATGGCATCTTCGGAACGCTCAATCAACAGACGGAAATG
Source organism: uncultured Chitinophagales bacterium (assembly GCA_964495695.1). Taxonomy (GTDB): domain Bacteria; phylum Bacteroidota; class Ignavibacteria; order UBA10030; family UBA6906; genus CAADGV01. Next base: position 4,915 of record CAZBWR010000053.1, read on the forward strand.
TTGTTCGGATTCCTTCAGCCGCTCTTCAGTCTTCTTCCGGCTGATGGCATGGCGGATGGTCCGGACAATCATCTCGCCGTTGTACATTCCTTTGACGAGATAATCCTGTGCTCCGGCGAGGACGGCCAGCTCCGAGCGTCCGTTGTCCTTCACACTTGTCAAGGCCACGGCAGGTACGCGCGTGCCGCTGTCGATAAGTTTGTGGACGGTTTCGAGTCCTTCGGAATCCGGCAAGCCGAGATCAAGAAGCACAATGTCGTAGGTTCCGGAATGGAGTCTCTGCAGTGCATTCCGCAGCGTGGTTGCATGGTCAAGGGAGTATCGGAACTCCAATACCTCACCGAGACTGTGTTTCAACAGGAGCGCGTCGGCAGGGTTGTCTTCCACCAGCAATATCCGCGTCCCCCGTTCTGTTTGCCGGTAGTCGATCGATGTCGTGTTCATGTACGGCCCGTTTCTCTCCCTCAGATTTTGTTTGCGATACGCTTCAGGACGGAATCGACCTTGTCCGGATAGTTTTGTGTGAAGCACTCCGGACACAAGCTGTGTGTGAATGTTGCATGCAGCCGCTGGTGAAAATATTCTTCAACCCGTTGCCAGTATCCTTGATCATTGCGGATTTTTCTGCATCCCGCGCAGATCGGCAACAGGTCACCCAGCTTCTTCACCTCCGCCAATGCGGATTGGAGTTGAAGTATGAGGCTCTCGCGTTCCAGGTCGGAGCGCTTGCGATCGGTGATGTCACGAATGTGCATCACCAGGTACGGAGGCTCCCCTTCCTCGCGTACCGCTGTGCCCCGGACTTCGGTCCAGACCAGGTTTCCGTTCAAATGCATAAAGCGCACTTCCAGTTCGAAACTTGTCCGCTCTCCGGAGAGGAGGCGCATCATTGCTGCCGTGACTGTCCCCTTGTCCTCCACATGCAAGAACTCGGTCACCGGACATCCGGCAAGCTCAACTCCGGTGTGCCCGAGAAGATTGGCGAGGCCGGGGTGGATCTTCATCCAGCGGCTTCGTCTGTCAACGATTGCCGGCATGACGGGCGAAGATTCCTGCGTGAGTAGCAGCAGCTTCTGCGTTCTCCGTAAATCCTCTTGAATGCGCTTCCGTTCGATGGCATGACGGATTGAACGAATGAGAGACCGCGGTGTGATATCCCCCTTGATGAGATAATCCTGTGCGCCCTCCTTGACGGCGCACAGGGCTGTTGCTTCATCGTCAAGCGACGTGAGGATCAGGACCGGCGTTTCGGCGCAGATTACGGAGACCCTCTGCATGGACTTGTTCAGGCTGGAATCCGGCAAATGCAGATCCAGGAGAATGATATCAACGCTCATCCGCTGCAGCATTGTCTCGGCCTCTGCGAGGCGCTCGGCTACATAGAGCGAGTATTGGGAGGCGGCGTCAGACAACATCGTCCGGAGCAGGAGGACATCGCCGGGATTGTCCTCCACGAGAAGGATCTTCATGCTTCCTCCTGTGTTTCTGAAACCGTCGTCGTCGGAAGCTTTACGATCGTAAGCCAGAAATCTCCGAGCATACGGACGACATTGACAAACCGCTCAAGCTCGATCGGCTTGGTGATATAGGCGTTTGCATGAAGTCCGTAACTCTTCAGGATATCCTGCTCCGCTTCTGATGACGTGAGGATCACAACCGGAATCATCTTCAGTTCGGGATCAGATTTGATCTCATCAAGCACCTTGTGTCCATCCATTTTCGGAAGATTCAGATCGAGAAGAACGATGTCAGGACGGGGCACATTCGCGTAATTGCCCTGACGCTTGAGAAAGGCAAGTCCTTGAAAGCCGTCACGGACAACGTGCAGATTGTTGGTAATTCTGCTTTCCCTAAGCGCCTCCGAGGCGAGAACGATATCACCGGGGTTGTCTTCGACAAGAAGAATCTCCGCCGGGCGGCCCAAATATGCGAAATGGTTCATACCTACTCCTTCATTCCGGGTAAAGTAAAATGAAATTCGGACCCCTCGTTCGGACGGGAGGATACCCAGATTCGCCCCCCGTGCAGTTGAACAATTTTCTTGCAAATGGCCAGTCCGAGTCCTGTTCCGGGATACTCCGCGGCGGTATGCAGACGCCTGAAAATGATGAATAGCTTGTCGAAGTACTCACTGTCGATACCGATGCCGTTGTCCCTCACACAAAACTCCCACATCCCGTCTTCGTGTTGTGTTGCTGACACGTGAACCAGCGGCTGGACGTTCCGCCGGAACTTGATGCCGTTCGCGATCAGATTCTGAAACAACTGACCGATCTGTACGGCATCTCCCTTGACAACGGGCATCGGATCGACAATGATTGATGCTTCTGCTTCCTTGACGGCCACCCCGAGTGAAATCAACACCTGATGCAGCACGGATGTGCAATCGACTGCGACATACTGCTTTCGTGAAGCCCCCACGCGGGAGAACGCCAGCAGATCGTTGATGAGTTGCTGCATACGCTGTGCCCCTTGAACCGCAAACGCGATGAACTGGTCTGCGTCCGCGTCGAGCTTGCCCTTGTACCTTCGGGCGAGCAATTGCGTAAATCCCGACACCATACGGAGAGGCTCCTGCAGGTCGTGAGAAGCAACGTATGCGAAACGTTCGAGTTCCTCGTTGGAATTCGCCAGGGCCTCGTTCCGTTCGATCAGGGCTTTCTCAAAGTGTTTCCGTTCCGTGATGTCTTCCATTGCGAGCAGGATCAACCCTTCGATCCCGCGCCATCCCGTTATCCGGCGCGCGTTGAGTAACATGATTTTGCGTCCGATCGCTGGGAACTCATGATCCACCTCGAAACCGTCAAGGTGGGAATTCTGAGGTAGAATTTCGTCCAGTAGCTTCTTGAGGGACGGGACATTCCATTGGCCGTTTCCGAGTTCATACAGAACGTTGCCCACAGTCTCGGCGGGGTCAACCTGAAACGTTGTGTAGAAGGCGGCGTTCGCTGTCCGCACGCGAAGTGATGCATCGAGGATCACAAGCGGTTCACGCACCGCTGCCACAATTGCCTCTGAGAGTGAATAGGCCTCTTCGGCGGCACTCAACGCGGCCTGTTTCTCCGTCACATCTTCGATCGACAGGAGGATAGCATTCGTGTTTTCGTGTTTGTAGTGCAGCGTCTGTGCATTCAACACCAGCCGCTTCAATCCTGCTTTCGGGAAGGTATGCTCGATATAGTAGTCTTCGATGGCGGAATGACCCGGCAGGACAGTATGCAGCAACCTTGTAAGGGCAGGCATATTCCATGCACCATTGTCAATCTGGGTCAACGGCCGGCCGTTTGTTTCTTCGGCGGTAGTGTGGAAGGTTGAGAAGAAAGCATCGTTCGCGAGTTGAACACGCAAATCGCCGTCGAGAATCAATAAAGATCCTCTTACGGTCTCGACAATTCCCATGGCAAGCGTGTGGGCGTCAATAACCGGCGATGGTGTGTTCCCGAAGGACATCACCGCGGAATGTGCTGCGGCTTCCAAGAATTTCCCCCCAAAAATTTCGAACAAGCCTTTACCTAAGTCTCAATATACCTTGGAGGGTATGCGTAAGCCATCAGAGACAAGCAGAACGGGGTGTAGTCCATCCGCTTACAGCTTCCAATCTGTTCCAAAAACCGCTTCAGGCGATGAAAATACAACGTTTTAGCTGGGGGGCTAAGGAGCGCTATCCGTCGCTGCCCTGGAGGAGTCCGTGGTGCAGCGCATACTGGGTGAATTCCGAGACGGCATGCAAGCCCATTTTCTGCATGATTCTCTTCTTGTATGTGCTGATAGTTTTGGAGTTGACGGAGAGTTTGTTTGCGATTTCAGTCAGCGTGTTGCCGGATGCGAGCAAGAGGAATACTTCATACTCCCGGTTGGACAACAACTCGTGTGGGAGTTCGCCCTGGCGGCGGCCCACGGTCAGGGTGAGTGCCTCCGCCGTCTTGGCGGAGATGAACGGTTTTCCCGCGGCGATACTCCGTAGCGCCTGGAGGATTTCCTCGGGTGCCGTCCCTTTGGAAAGATACCCCATGGCACCGGCGCGTAGTGTGCGGACGGCAAACAGCTCCTCGCCGTGCATACTCAACACCAGCACGCCTACCCTGATCCTCTCGCTCTTCAAGTCATGGAGTATATCAAGGCCCGATTTTCCCGGCAGTGTGAGGTCGAGTATCAGCACATCCGGGCGGAGTGCGCGTACCTTCGGAAGAACATCCGCCGCTGTCGTTGCTTCCCCCACAACAACCATGTCGCCGCTGTCTTTGATAATCTGTTGCAGGCCTTGCCTGACAACGGCATGGTCATCGGCGATAAGGACTTTTTTCATAATTCGTCTCCTGATGGCCGGGGTAGTGGAATACGCGCGGTAACGGTGGAGCCCCGACCCGGCCTTCCGGTAATTTCGACTGTCCCGCCGAAGATCGATGCGCGTTCACGCATACCGAGCAACCCGAGGGATTTCATCGCCCCTACGTCTTCCGGCGCTATGCCACGGCCGTTATCGTGGATGCTCAACACGACTGCATCCTGTTCATGAGTGAGAGCGATGTGTACATGCGATGCACCGGCATGCCGCATGACATTTGTCAATGCTTCCTGGCAGATCCTGAACAGCGCCGTGGTGCGGCTGATGTCAAGTCGCAGCTCGGATGTCGGGGGAAGATAGTCACAGCGTATTCCCGACTGCTCGCCAAACCGCTCTGCCTGCCACTCGATCGCTGCCGAGAGTCCGAGATCGTCGAGAAACGGCGGGCGCAGCTCTGTTGCGATTCTTCTTACGCTGTTGATAGAATCCGTTATCAGGGAGGTCATGGATTTTGTTTTTGCAAGAAGAGAAGGGGCGTCACGTTTAAGAACTGTTTCAAGACTGCCCAATTCCATCCGCAGGACGGTGAGCATCTGGCCGAGCTCATCATGGATCTCCCGTGCAATGGCAGAGCGTTCGTCCTCACGAATGGTTTGCAGACGCGCAGCAAATGCGCGGAGTTGTTCGCTGGAGCGCTTCAGTTCCGACATGTCGCGTGCTTGCGCAAGAACGACTGTTCGTCCTCGCAGAACGAACGTGTGCGCTATAACCTCGCACGGGAGTATGCGGCCATCTCTGGTGATGAACGATGACTCGTAGCGCGCGGTGGTCTTTTCCTTCGCCTCACGGATCGCGGCGAGGATCCTGCCGTGATTCTCAGGAGGTGAAAGGCTCAGCCTTTCCATCCCGGTCAGTTCTTCCGGCGGGTAGCCGAGCATTTCTGCAGCACGCGGATTTACTTCAACAATCTTTCCCGGAATCCTGTCATCGTCCAGCAAATACACTATCACGATGTCATTAAGCCGCGCGAAAAGCTCCCTGAACCTGCTTTCGCTCTCACGCAAGGCCTCCTCGGCGCGGGTTCGCTCGCGTTCCGTTTCCGCTTCACGGAGTGCGCGCTGGATTGCTGGCACGAGGCGCACCAACCGGTCCTTGAGAACGTAATCAGTCGCCCCGAGACGCAGCATCTCGATGGCATTCTCCTCGCCAAGCGCACCGCTGAGAAAAATGAACGGCACCTCCGGTAGGGTAGAACGGGCAATTGCCAGTGCCTCCATGCCGGAAAATGTCGGCAGCGCGTAATCCGCAATGATGATGTCAGGTGTGAAGGATGTGAGTGACGAGGTGAACTCTTCACGCGTTTCCACCAATTCAATCTCTGATCGGAAGTTTGCCTTCCGGAGAGTCGCTTTCACAATTTCGTGATACAGTACTTCATCCTCTAGATGGAGGATCCTGATAACGGCCGTTTGGCTCATGACTTTGATGCAGGAGGGAAGTTTGGATGATCACTCTTGGTACATAAGCAGATTGGTTTCGAAAAGCAAATGAATTTGTCATCGACCCAACGCTTAGCACTAGGGCGTCGGAGAAGGCTATCTCCCCCGCTACAGGGTGCGTCAGCGACGGGACACTTTCAGAAATGGAGAGACAGTCGCGGCCACAAGTTCGGCCACCATCCTGTGACCTCGCGCATCGAAGTGGCAAAAATCGTAATAAACCGATGGCACTTTATCCAGCACTGCTGCTCCGTCAATGAGCGTGGCGCCGGTTTCCTTTGCTACGGAGCGCATAACATCGTTGTATTCCGAGTCCAAGAGAATCGGCTGGCCGCCATCGAGGAGCCGGACGGGGTTCTTGATTACAAGCACGGAGTCTGCACTACGGTCATCACCAATGAGACGCAACGCCTTGGCAAGATACAAACGGGCAATTCCTCCGAACTCCGTCCCAAAGTAGAGCTGCATGCGGAGCAACTCGATCGCGGACTGCGGCTCGTTACGCTGGAGGGCTTCCAGGCCCTCGCGCAGGAATCTTGTTTGATGGTGGCCGTCCCGTAACAAGAGAAATATGATCGGGATATTTTTCTCCCGCGCCATACGCGCCATAGCACGAAGGTTTTTGCCATAGTCCTGTGGCGGGACCCGGGGAATCAATGTATCAGCACGGGCGGGCAACAAGGGCGGGGGCGTGATTGCGCCGACGGAACGAAGCAGGTACCGGACAGCACGGGCAGTATATATTTTGTTGATGATGGATTGAATATACAGCCGGTTTGCTTCATCATTCAAGCGGGTAAATCCCCCGGGGCCATCGACGTTTCTATGGTCGAGAACGTAACGGCGATCATTGTAATTGAATGATACGATAATGAGATCGGGAGTAAAGCGTTTGAGTGCTTTCTGCAGAACGATGGTTCCCTGATAGGAAGAGTATCCCGGAGTCGCGAGATTGATGGATACCGCTTCAGGCAAAAGGCTGTCAACGAGGGCGGGATACGCCGAATCAGCGGGGCTATCGTTGCCGAAGGTATTCGAGTCACCAAGAAAAAGAATCTTCTTGCCGGGTGAATAGAACTTTGCGGAGTCTCCATAGAGAAACCCATCCCCGTCGAGCCGGCGATGTACTGCGCCTATACGACCATCAAATCCGGGCTTCCGCTCCCATCCAAGTTCTTCGGAGAAGATGAACCACTCCTCCTGACTGTTTCGCTCCTTGTCAATATCCGAAACGATGCTGAATGCGGCGCGTGTTACAACCTCGAGAAGCGCAACCGCAATCAGGAACGAGGCAACCCCCGCAATGATCCGTTTCATCAACTACTTGTATCCTTTCCATCCCGGGCCCCGCACAACGCGTCCCGGCATCGCTCCCGTATGCTCGCCGTCTTTCAGGACCGGAACCCCGTTGACGAACACATGCTTCACACCCGTTGCATATTCGTGCGGTTTCTCGAAAGTTGCATGGTCAATGATCGTGTTCGGGTCGAACACGACCACATCGGCAAAGTATCCGGGAACCAGCGCTCCGCGCCTGACGAGCTTGAGGTTGCCGGCAGGCAACGTGGTGAGACGACGGATCGCTTCCGGCAACGAAATAACCTTCTCTTCGCGGACATACTTTCCGAGAAGTCGTGCAAACGTGCCGTACGCCCTCGGATGCGGATTAGATTTCAGAAAGACTCCTTCGGGAGCCATCGACTCCGCATCTGAGTCGAAGCTCATGTATGGCAACGCAATCTGTTTCTTCACGTTCTCCTCGGACATCAGAAAATAGACGGTTGAAACGCGGCTGTCATCATCAACCACCAAGTCCATTGCGGTTTCTTCCGGTGATTTTCCGCGAATGCGCGCAACTTCGGCAAGGGTTTTGCCCGTGAGATACTTAAGCGAATCCTGTTTGAATCCGACGAGCATGATTTTGTCCGGCGAGCCTGCGGCGAGGTAGAGACTCTCCCAGGCATCAGTCGGGGTTGTCATTTCCTTCAGCACTCTTCTGCGTATCGCCGGGTTCTGGAGGCGCTTTTTCCATTCCTGCAGGCCCCCCTCCTGTACCCAGGGTGGCATCGAGGCGTCGAGGCCGGTTGCTCCTGCGGTGTACGTGTACATGTTGGTGGTGATGCGAAGTCCCGATGAACGCGCCGCGTTGATCATCACTATGAGTGAGTCCATCTTCCACCAATTCTCTTTACCGGCAGCCTTCAGGTGATAGATCTCGGCGGGGATTTTTGCCTCGCGGGCGATCGTCATTAGTTCTTCCGCCGCCTCGAACAATCTGTTTCCCTCGCTTCTCATATGGGAGATATACATGCCGCCGTACTCTGCGGCGACTTTGCTCAACTCAATCAACTCATCCGTCTTTGCATAGAAAGCCGGCGCGTAGATAAGCGATGTACCGACGCCGAGTGCCCCTTCTTCCATTGCTTCACGCACCAGATTCTTCATACGTTCGAGTTCGGAAGGCGACGGCGCGCGGTTGGCATAACCCAGCTCATGTATCCGCACGGTTGTCGCCCCGACAAACGATGCCACGTTTGTGGAAACTCCCTTGCGCTCAAGAAACTCCAGATACTCCCCCAGTGTTGTCCATTCGATGTCGTACTTGATGTCGCCCATCTGGTCGACGGCCTCTTGCTTCATGGCTTCGTTGAGGGGACCCATGGACCATCCTTCGCCGAAGACCTCGAGCGTCACCCCCTGCCTGATGTCGCTTTGTGACTTGCCATCTTCGATAAGAGTCTCTGTCGCCCAGCTCAGCATGTTGATAAATCCGGGAGCCACCGCCAATCCGGTGACGTCAATCTCAATTTTGCCGCGAGCGTCGGCGAGGGAACCGATTACTGCAATCGTATCTGCGTTGATCGCCACATCAGCAATAACAGGATCGCCGCCACTGCCGTCGAAGACAGTTCCGTTGCGGAGAATGAGATCGTATTCCTGACGGGGAGAGCACGAGGAGAGAATCGCCACCAAAGCCAGGGCTGAAAAAAGTCGCGTATTCATATGTCCGACCCGGTAAATGTGGGAGAACGGTAAGGGATTGAATTGTGGTGTAAGCTACAAAAAGGAGCCTCAAGAGGAAAGCATTCCGGTCGCGCTACAGGGGCAGCCAGTAACTGACTTTGAGCAAGACAGCATCATCATGCGGAAGTTTGAACGTTTCCCTGAAGCGCGGACCGAAGTCGATACGATAATCGGGGATAAAGTCGTCACGCGACTGCGTCCAGACAAGAAAAAGGGTGCTCCCCGGCAGATACTCCCAGCGAAGCAGAACGTTGGCGGCGAATGACGTGATGTTAAAATCGAAGTTGGATTGCTGGAGCGTCACCGGAGTGAGGGTCGAAGGACCGTCAAGGCGGCGGAAGTTCTTATAGCGTCCCCGTGGCAGAAGAATCTGCGTGTAGAATTGCAGCGAGAGGGTACGTGTAAAGGTCAATGTTCCCCGTAGCGCAATATCCAGCTCATCCAAATCCCGGTCGCCGATCACACTTCTCCCGCTCTGTGTCTCGATTCTGCCCGTGAAGAGATTGAACACTCCTGCCTCTTCGTCACGTGTCCTCTCGTAGTACACGAGCGGGGTAAGTTCAATCCACGAAGTGGGGCGCAACGTGAGCCCGATCAGCCCGCCGAAACTTGATTTCTTCTTCTCATCTGTCTTGACGTCGACCACCGCCGAAGCGCTGACGGGCAACCGTTCGTCGGTCGTGAGATGCAGTTGAAGATGATGGCTTACGGGACGGAGTCTGATACCGCTGTATCCCCGTTCTGTGTCATCATGTGACGCGGGAAAGTACGTGTACTGCAGTGTCGAACGCCAGAAGTTCATCCAATCGGAGGTGAACGACAACTCCATCAACGAAAGAGTCCGGATATCATTCCAGTTCCATCGTGCGTCGGTGGAAAGTGAAACGCCGAAACGCCTGAACAATCCACTTGCCCTGTTCTCGCGGTACAGCAGTTGCGCGGTCATACCGTGATCATGCGGTTGGGCGAAGAAACCGGCGTCATTCGGGTTGAAATGTCTGGAATAGAAATCGTATCCTACACTATAGTACCAGTGTTCGGCAGAGATTCTGGAGAAGAGCAGCTTTCCTGCCGAGCCGTCGCGAATGCCGGTGATGCGCGACGATGTCGCACCCGCCAGAAAGCCGTCGAGCGTGTAGGTGCCGCTCCCGAAGCGGAGGTTCCAATCCACGCCGCCGCTGAATGCGGGAAGCATGGTCTCGCGGCCGGTTGCGGTTGCCATCGCGCCGATCCACGAGTTTCCTCCGAACTCTTGTTTAAGACGAAGGACGTTGTACATTCCGCCGGGCTCCGTCCTGGTCTTGGTTTCGACGCCCGTGCTGTCACGCACAGTGCCTTGTTCCTCCGCCGTTGCTGCCGAGAGAATTCCGACGGAGAATCCGGATTCGGTTTTTCCCGTGACTTTAGCGGCGCCGTAAATTGTCGTGATGAGAGGATTGTCGACAACGCTCCCTCCGGGCGGCGCGGCAATTGCACCTGCGCCTGTGGGCCGCTTCCCGACGCGGCGGGAGAAGAACAGGCGGAGCTTCCGGTTATCTACTGCTGTACCGAAGTCGAAGATGGAAGCGCCTTCCACAAAGAAGGGTCGTTTTTCGGGGTAGAACGTCTCGAAGACCGTGAGGTTGAGAATTGCCTGGTCAACCTCAACTTGTCCGAAGTCGGGATTGAACGCGGCATCGAGCGTGAAGTTGCGGCTGACACCGTACTTCAGATCGAGGCCGGCACCGGCGCTCTTATCGGAGCGGTAGGGGCGGTACGACGCTGCTGTTTCGAACGTCATCGTGCCCGAGACGTACGGAATAACGCTGAGGTTCAGCGGCGGGGTGATATTGTTGATGCCGGTGACGTGTCCCCATTTCGAGATCAAAAGGCGTTCGGTGCTCGGGACCATCACCCATTCAACAGTCTCACGTTTCCTGCTGATGTAGCGGCGGAAGTTGATTCCCCACGTATAGTGTCCGTCATCCTGCGCGGCAAACCTGAACGCGTTGTACGGAATGAGAAACTCCGCAGACCATCCCTCACTGTGGCGGGCTGTGGCAACTTGCCACACAGCATCATAGTTCAAATCATACGCATTCCCGTCCTGCGAAAGAAACCCGTCGCTTTGCACACCGGCAACATTGGTTGAAAACACAAATGCCGTCTGATGGTCATGATACGAATCAATCTGCACGGTGAAGCGGTCGGCCTCGGATGATCTGTCACGTCTCGTAAGTTGCGGGACAATTCCGCGCGGTTCGCTGTCGTAGCAGATCACTCCGATGTAGATGGCATTGTCATCATACAAGATGCGGATGGAAGTCCGTTCCGTTGGCTCTGCTCCTTCGTCGGGATAGAATTGAGTAAAGTCCTCGGCAGGCGGAGCTGAAAGCCACCGCCAATCATGCAGCAATCCGTCAAGCGTAACGGGCGCGTCGGTACGGACCGCCTGAATGACTTTAGGCGAAGTTCCCCCGGAAAGCGGCAAGGGAAGGAGAAAACAAGCGAGAAGAAGACCCCCTGGGAATCGCATGCATTCCTGAATGATTAAGAAAGGCGTGACGCCGATGCGTCAAGATAGGTGACGTCTCGCAAAAAATCAACGAGGAGAAGCAGACTTTGCCAATGTTCGTCACACCTGTAATTCGTTACATCCGATGCAGGTTTACGACATTTTCGATGTGATATGTATGGGGGAACATGTCCACAGGCTGGACTTCCACGATCCGGTAGGCGGATGACATCAGCTTCAGGTCACGCGCTTGCGTTGCAGGGTTGCAACTTACGTAGACGATCCGCGAAGGGCGCATTTCCATAACCTCGCGCACGACCTTTTCGTGCATTCCGGCCCGCGGCGGGTCAATGATCATCGCATCGGGGAGCGCGTGGTTGGCGAGCCATGCAGTGTCTTTCGTCAGACGATCTTTCAGGTCACCAAGAATGAATGTGCAATTCGTTACGTTGTTTGCGTCGGCATTGCGTTTCGCATCTTCCACGGCCGGTTCGACGTTCTCGACGCCGACAACCTCCCTGACACCGTCCGCAACGTGCAGGGCGATTGTACCGGTGCCGGAATACAGATCAAACACAACATCATCGGGCTTCAGTCCGGCCATCCGCTTTGCGACGTCATACAGACGCTCTGCTTGCTTCGTGTTGGTTTGAAAGAATGAATTGGCGGAAATCCTGTAGCGCCGCTTTCCGATCATCTCGGTGATGGAGCCCGGCCCGTGGTAGATGTTCTCTGTGTCGCCGATGGCGACGAGGTTCTTTCGCTGCGTGATGTTGTTGATGATTGTTGTAATGGAGGGAACTTCCTTCAATAACAGTGCGGCAAGTTCCTTCATCAGACCGGGTTCATCATCGCTCGTCACGAGGTTCACCATCAACTCGCCCGTGTTTGCACTTTGACGGATGACGAGGTTGCGAAGGTAGCCCGTATGTGTGTAGGTGGAATAGATGGTAAGCCCCCGTGACACGCTGAATTGCCTGACCGTGTTTACAATCCGCACGCTTTCTTCAGACTGCAAGTGGCATTCCTCGAGGTCGAGCACCTTCTGGTACATTCCCGCCGGATGCATACCGAGAGCAAATTCCGAAGAGTACTCTCCGTTTTCCGTTTCACGTTTTCGGCCATGCTCCTCAGCCGTAAGCCACTTATCCCCGAATGAAAACTCCATTTTGTTTCTATAGAAGTAGGTATTCTCAGAGCCGAGGGTGGGATTGACTTCGATACCGTTGAATCCTCCTATACGCTCGAGAGCGTCAATAACATGCTGCCGCTTGAAGTCCAGTTGCGACTGGTACTGCACATGCTGCCACTTGCATCCGCCGCAAATCCCGAAGTACCGGCACCGCGGTTCAGCGCGGAGCGGTGAGGGCTCTAGAACTTCAATAACGCGTGCTTCGGCATGCTGCTTCTTGACTTTCATGAGCTTCACACGTGCGCGGTCGCCCGGTACGCCCCCCTCGACAAAAACTACAAATCCGTCCACGCGGGCGACGGATTTGCCCTCGAAGGCGAAGGAGTCGAGAGACAGGGTCAATTCGTCTTGTTTTTGCATGATGCTTGACTGAAATCATTGTTTATCGTAGCTTGCACCGCACCTTCATCTCGTCCCCATCTTTACCCCTTGTTCTTTGAAGTGTCCGGGCGAGCAGCAACGAACAACATACACAAACCGGAGTAAACTATGAAGCCTGTCCTATGTGGTGTGGCGATTCTGCTCGCAATCACGCTCTCTGTTCAGTTAAACGGACAAGTCCCCGTGAGGGGGCAAGATCCCGACATCCCCGATTTCGCCCGCTACAAAATCAACAAGGAAGAATTCATGAAGCTCCGGGCCGAAGGGATTGGATTGTTGCGCGGTGTGGAGAAGGACAAGCCTTTCGATCCCACC
>CAZBWR010000053.1:18204-27483 GCA_964495695.1 uncultured Chitinophagales bacterium
ACCAACGGCGGAACGAACTGGACTCCGTTGATGGACAATGCGATGAGTCTCGCGATCGGCGCATTGGCGCTTGCCCCCTCTTCACCCGATATCCTGTACGTTGGGACAGGGGAACCGAACTTTTCGCTCGACAGCTTCTTTGGTGTGGGAGTCTACCGGATCGATAATGCAAGCACCACGACCCCGACAATCACCGGTCCGTTGAACAAGGATGCGTCGAATGCCGACGTCTTTACCGGACGCGCAGTCGGCAATATCAATGTTCATCCCACCGATCCGGCAACGATCTTTGTATCGACAACATCCGGGTTGGGGGGAATCGGAGGGGTGAGTTCAGCTTTTCCAAGCCGGGGCATTTATCGGTCGACGAATGCTACTTCGGCAAACCCGACATTTGCAAAACTAACGGGCCTTCTGGCCAACAGCAATGTAAGCGTCCGGGACATTGCGATCGATCCCACGAACGCGAATATTCTGATAGCGAACCCGATTTCCGGCGCAACAAATGCCGGCGGCATTTACCGGTCAACAAATGCCCTTGCCGCCGATCCAACCTCGGTAACATTTACGCAGACGCTAGTTATCAACAGCACATCGACGAGCGCGTTGACAGGTGAATTTGCCGCAATCCATCCGGTTGGCGATACCGACGCGACGTTCTATGCTGCGATGGGTTTCTCGAACGGCCGTGTCTACCGGTCAACAGACGGCGGCGCCACCTGGACGTTGCAAGTTGATAATAACTTCTGCGGCGGTCAATGTTTCTATGATATCGCCATTGCTGTTGATCCGTCTGACAAGACACGCGTCTATCTCGGCGGCGACCCGACGCTGGCATTCGGTATCTCGACAAACAGCGGTGCATCGTTTACGACGAGCGAATCAGGGCTGCATGTCGATTCGCATGTGATTGCCGCAGCGCCATCGAATCCCTCAATTGTCTATTTCGGCAGCGACGGGGGGATATACAAGTCCACGAACAGCGGCGCAAGTTGGGCCTCGATGAACAATACAACCTTCCGGGCGACTCAGTTCATGGGCATCTCCGTGCATCCGATCGATCCGAACTTTACGATAGGGGGAACGCAGGACAACGGGACGAACATGTATCGCCCCAACGGCACATGGAACAGGGTGGATTTTGGTGATGGAGGCTATTCCGTGATTGACCAGAGCGCTGCAGACACCACCACCGTGAACATGTTCCACACCTATTTCAATGCGCAAACATTGCAGGGCTATGGCTACACCTCCGATGGTGTCAACCCGACGGAAGGGAACTGGATCTTCCGCGGATGCCAATCCTTCGGCACAACCGTGAATGGCATTACCTGTACAGGCACCATTCTTTTTTATGCGCCGCTTGAACGGGGTCCGGGAACACCGAACACAGTCTATTACGGTTCTGACCGTCTGTATCGCTCGGCAGACAATGGCCTGAACCATACGGTCGTGAGCCAGAATCCGATTGCATCGGGTGTTCCAATCAGCGCCATTGGCATTTCGCCCCAGAATGACAACGTGAGAGTTGTGGGGCTTTCCAACGGAGGCCTGTTCGGAACGAGCACCGGATTAACAACCCTTGCAAACCTTGATCCATCAAATACTATCCCCGACAACTTTGTTGCGCGTGTCGTCATCGACCCGAACAGCGCCACCACTGCGTATGTCACGCTCTCGGCGTTTGGCGTCACCAACATCTGGAAGACCACGAACCTGAACGCGAATCCGCCGACGTGGACTGCTGTTGCCAGCGGAATCCCGCAGGTGCCCGTCAACGCGCTTGCTGTTGATCCGGGGAATTCGAGCAACGTCTTTGCAGGAACCGACATCGGTGTGTACGTGTCATCGAATGGTGGAACGTCGTGGCTTCCGTTCGGAACCGGTTTGCCCCGTGTTGCCGTGTTCGGGATGGCAATCCATCCGGTGACGCGCACGCTGCGCATCGCAACTCATGGACGCGGCATGTGGGAACTGAACGCCGCCCCTCTGCCGGTGCAGCTTGCCTCATTTACCGCAACACGCTACGGCCAGTGGCATGTCCGACTCGATTGGCGGACGATCAGCGAGGTGAACAACTACGGCTTTGAAGTCCAGCGCGCAACCGACCGCCGCGGGCCTTTCGGCACGGTGCTTGGCGGATTCGTTCCGGGCAACGGCACCACGTCGCAGCCGCATGACTACAGTTATATCGATACGACTGCGCAGCCGGGACAATGGTTTTACCGTCTGAAGCAGATCGATCTTGATGGCGCGGTGCATTTTACGGAAGCGGTCGAGATCAACACGCTGACGTCGGTGTTTGTGCAGACATCTCCAACGGAGTTCGGTCTGGCGCAGAACTATCCCAATCCGTTCAACCCCTCCACCACAATACGGTATGCTCTGCCGAAGGCAAGCGATGTGCAGCTTGAGGTGTACAGCACACTCGGTGCCCGGGTGGCGACACTGGTTGACGGGAGGCAGGATGCAGGATATCACGACGTGTCGTTCACCAACGCGTCTCTTCCCAGCGGCGTGTATTATTACAGGCTCCGCGCAGGGAATGAGACAATCACCCGCAAGATGGTTTTGATGAAGTAAGGAACTGCCCCCACAAGAAGCCCGGCGCGCAAGCGCCGGGCAGATGGGGGTGCTGAGAGATTCTTCTGCATGTTGTCCCCTCCCGCAGCGAAGCCCTAACAAATGAATCGACGTCGATGCTTGGCGTTGCGACCCGAAAGGCATCAAACAGGCAACGAGACATGTCCGAAGGCGCCATTGCAGGCCCGTGGGGGGATTGACCCGCAATGAGGTTCCGTCAGACTATTGCTGAATGGAGAACGAATTCAACGCTGCGTCAAAGACGGCTCTGTGCGCTTCATAGTGGTCGTCGAATCCGGCAAACCCGATATCATACAGTGTTGGTCCGGAGGAGATAAGAACATGATGACCGTAGATCATGTTGGGACCGGCAGGCGCAGAGTACCGGAAGCGGATCGCATCATACTCCCCGACTTTTGTTCGCTGCTCTTTCTCAAGCGTCGAGCCCGTGGCGATCAGTTCCTGCTTGAACTCCTCCTTGGTGGACACATGATCGTCGGACTGCCGGACGCGAACGCTGATCACCGCGCCGAGCGGATGGCTGCCCGCCGGATCGCGGAACTTGATGTCGACTCCCTCGGCGCTGTAGAAGTGGGCCAATCCGACCTGGAGGTTCGGAATCCACTGCTTCGGGTACGCAATTGAGAAGCGAAAGGCGGGATCCTTGTATTCCTCCATCTCGCCGGCCGGTACGGGGGTGACCCGCGATTCCTGCGCACAGGATGCAAGCAGAAGAATCGGCCACACAAGAATGATCACGGTAAAGAACCTGCTGAGTGCTTTCATGATACTCCTCCCTTCTTCTATGTTGATGTATCCCCCACTGGCAACAATAACCGCACCGCACTGCGAAATGGTTTCACTCTGTTCTATACGTAACACTTACCATCCAGTCGGCATAACCCGCTTCGAGCGTGCGCATCGCAGCGATAACGCGCTGGCGGTACGTTTGCTCGATGACCGCTCCCTGTCCCGGCCAGAGCCTGAATTTGACACGTACATACCGCCATCCGCCGTTGCGGGCGTCGTTCACACCCTCAACTTCCGGAGGGCGTTGCAGGATTGCCGGAAACTGCGAATGCATTCCTTCCGCCAGCGATCGGACTGCCTGCACGACCCCCTGTTCATCATGTCCGGCGGGGATCTGCACGTCAACGTACGCCCTGACGAACCCGCCGCGAAATCTTCCCACTACGGCGATGTTCCTGTTCGGGATGTAGACACGCTGCCCGAGAAAGTTGATAAGGGTCGTGAAGCGAAGGCCCACTTTCTCGACACGCCCCACCTGTCCCGAGACTTCAATCATATCTCCCACATCGAACGCATCGCTGAAGATGAGCGTAACCCCGACGACGATATCCTGGACGAACGCCTGCGAGCCGAAGGCAATCGCCAGCCCCAGCACGGATGCAGTCGCAAAATACGCAGTGAGCGAAACGTTGAACTCGTTCAGGATGAGCCCTATGGCGACAAAGTAAATGACGAACGTCAGCGCGCTCACCAGCAGCGTCGACACAGTGGCAACTTTCGGGTATCGCCGCGCGAATGCTTCCGCTGCAGACACCTCCTTTGCGTGTGGGGGAGAGAGAAGCATCTCGCTCAGCCGTTTAAGTCCCCGCACGGCAAACTGTCCCCCCACCGCTACGGCGGCTATCATCAGTATGCGCAAATAGATAGGAAGGTCCTGCCAGAAATCCATCATCATGACACCGGTATTGTTGTCTGGTTTTCGTGATGTCTGTCCATGTTTCCCGATGCCGTGGAAAGGTGGAAGACTGCACGCGCGAAATGATAGGCGATCCTGTCTATCCAGCGCATGGCTTCAAGCAGTTCTTCTGCCCTTGCCGGATCGAGCTCGCCGGCAGCGGTTGATCGCAACATGCGCTCGCGCTGCATCCGGCGGTCGCCAGCAATGATGTCCGATGCTTTCGCAATCGCCGGGTCAGGGTCGTTGGCCGCATCGAGCAGCTTTTCGACGGAGGAGAGCCCCTGCAGCAACAAAGCGCGGGATTCATCAAACACGGTATCCTCACGTACATGCTTCACGGACGCGCCTTCACGCATCGCCGCGGCAATTCTTGACAGATGATCCATTGCATGCAGTGTTGAAAGATGGCGCTTGTGTTCAGCCTCCGTCTCTGAGTCGGACCTGATCAATCCGATAAAGCGCCGCGTCTCATCCAGCGCGACGTCAATTCTCTCCAGAACCACCGAGTCCCGCTTCGGGGGCGCGGCCATCCATTCGCGGAGCGTCTCCACAAGAAGATGCGCGACATCCACAAGTGTGCGGCGGGCCGCTTCAACTGCAACCGGTGCAAGCTTGGCGACACTCGGATCGAGCCGTTGGGTGAGTTTCGGCCCCCGTTCCGGGACGATACGCTCGACCAGGGATGCAAAGCGCCGGAGCCAGGGAAGCAGCAGGACAACCCCGAGGATATTGAATGCCGTATGGAACAATGCGATTGCAACAGCCCCATCCACCTCGCCGCCATTATCGGACGCAGAGGCGACCCAACGGGCAAACAGCGGCAGAATTGCAAACGCCACCAGTCCTGTGAGACCGTTGAAAAGAATATGGGCAACACCCGTCCGCTTTGCCGCCACGGATGCGCCAATGGTGGCAATCGCAGCGGTGACGGTTGTTCCGACATTCTGTCCGACAACCAGCGCCGCAGCCTGATCAAGATTGATCGCGCCAGTGTGCAGCGCGGTCAGCGTAGTGGCGACGGCGGCGCTCGATGATTGCATCACGACCGTCATCAGCAGTCCAACGAGCACCAGCAAAAGACGTCCCCCGAGCGTGGCGCTTTGGAATTGCGATAGGTCGAAGCGTCCCGCGAATGTCTGCATACCCGCTTGCAGTGTGTCAATGCCGATGAAGACCAGGCCGAAGCCGGCGATGGCAATGCCCGCCGCAGCGACGCGGTCCCGTCCGAGCAGCTTCAACAACGCCCCGACGCCTACCGCCGGAAGGGCTGCCGCTGAAATACTGATTTTCAATCCGAGCATCGAGACGATCCAGCCGGTGCTTGTGGTTCCCACGTTCGCGCCGAAGATCACCCCCACCGCTTGCGGAAAGGTAATCAAACCCGCGCTGACGAAGCCGATGGTCGTTAACGTCGTTGCGCTGGATGACTGGACAAGCGCCGTCACCGCCGCGCCCGAAAAAAATGCGGAGAGAGGCCCTCCGACAAACTTCCCCAGCACCCGGCGCAATGCGTCGCCGGCGAGTGATTTCAAGCCGTCGGTCATCAATATCATTCCCAAAAGAAAAAGACCGATGCCTCCAAGAATTCCCGGAATCATCTCCCGTCTCCTTTCGCATAGCGTGTTGCATGAATGACGAGCTTACGCTTGAACGCCTTTTGAAACCGCTTCGCGGTCTTGCGCGGCGTCCATCCTTCAAGCCCTTGAACGCTGATGGTGACAGTCTTCTTGCCTGCGGTACAGCGCAGGCGAACACGAGCCCGGGGAGGCGATCGCTGCTGGAACTCATCAGCCAGAACCAATACCATCGCCCCGCGGCTTATCGCAGTGCGATCATTTTTCCCGAGCAGCGGACTGTATGACCGCGGGCGGAAATTATTGTCGTCCGCCGTGTGAAGCAGCGCCGCGATCAATGCCACTTCACGATGCGTAAATCCCTCAAGGTCCGTGTCGATCACCATATCCGCCGCATGCTCGTACCGGTCAAAGAAATCCACCGCCATCCCTATGTCAAGTACTGTTGCAGAATGGATGACCGCTTCGCGCAACTCTTTTCCTCCGTCCGGCATCAGCGCATCATACAACGTTGCGGCAATCGTCGTCCGTTGCTTCGCCGCCTGCCTATCCCACGTGGAAAATCGCTTGCACAGGGAGCTGACCGACGCGGCTCTGACCTGTTGCGCGGGAATCACGGCGCGCTTCAGCAAACTGTGCGCAAGTCCCTCGCGCAGTCCCTGTCCCGACACAATCACTTCCGTTGCACCGAAATACTCCATCAACGTATCAATGGCAACGGCTCCGCCGAGAATCGAATCCTTCCTGTCGCTGTTGAGTCCGGGAACGGATTTACCGGCTTTCTTTCCGCTGAGCAGATCGATGAGCGAGGCAAGCCGGGAGTGTGTAAGCATGTAGCCGTGCACGCGGGCGATCGGGTAGCCCCGGGCACGCGCATCCATCCGCGCAAGATTGCGCACCGTTCCGCCGACACCCACGAGCCTCTCGCCTTTTTTCAGCGTCCGTGCTTTCCCCGCGGAAAGCGTCTTGCGGACATGCTTGCGGAGGGCTTTCAACTCTTTCGGTTTGGGTGATGACTTTTTGAGGAATGCCCGGCTCAGCCTCAGCGATCCGAGCGGAAAGCTGACTCCCTTTGCAAGAACCCTGTTGCGAAACGTTGAGAGTTGCGCGCTGCCGCCGCCAACATCAAAGACGACACCGCCGGTAACCGGCAATGCTCTGATGCCCCCCAACGCGCCATAGTACGCCTCCTCTTCGCCGCCAATCAGTATGATCCGGATGCCGAACTCCCGTCTGATGCGTGTCATCAGTTCAGGACCGTTCGCAGCGTCCCGCATGGCCGCCGTCGCCACTGCGACAACACGCGCAGCCCCGGCGCCAAGAGCAACAGCGCGGAAATCGGCAAGAGCCTGCAATGTGTTCTCAACGGATTGAGGAGTGAAAGTTCCTTTCGCGTCAACATCACGGACAAGGCGAAGAGCGGAGCGCGCAGAGGCAAGGATCACAAGCTGACCCGCTCCGTCGCTGCGGTAGACAACCAGCCGGGCAGAGTTCGAGCCGATATCAATCACGCCGAAAGGACGGCGCCGTGCCGAAGCGGCGATTTGTACAGGGAATCGCTTCACAACATACCTCTCTTTGGCTGGAAAGAACTTAAATATATCTATGGATTTCAGGGCAATTTCGCCACAAAAATCGGAGAGGCAAGAAAAGGTGAGTAATGGTTGGAACCAACTTGTGAAGTCAACAACGCGGTGTTCAAGGTTTCAACACCCAACAATAGGTAATCAAGCAGTGAGAAGGTGGGATCGTCCGGAGTGATTGAAGTATCCCACCCTCTTCAGAGGTCACGGCGCGAGCCGGCTATTTCTTCTTGTACCAGGTCAGATCAATCCAATTCCTCCGCTGCAGAACGACCGGCGATCCGCTTTCATTGTTGGTGAAGATAAACTCTGACTCGGTTCCGTGCCTGAAGAAACGCCCGTCCTTGTCGATCGGATACAGAACAGTTTCTGTGCCGTTGCCACCTTCTTTCGTGTACACGAGCGTGCTGTCGGTTGCACGCACCGTGATTCTCATTTTGTCGGATACCTCGTAGGTCCCGGCAAATTTCTCGAGATACTCTTTGCTCACTGCAACCTGCGGCGGATTTACAGGGAGTTCGAAATACGAAAAGAACACCATCTGCCATTCACCGTTTCGCTTGTCGAAATACATCACGCTGGGGTATTTTGTGTCAACGCGCTGTCCAAAGATCGAGAGGGTCTCATCGGCAAGAAACGACACGAAGGCTGAGTTCTCTTTCACATACATCTTCATGTTGACCGGCACAATGCGCAGGTCCACGCCAGCCGGTTTCGGATTGATCTCCCGGACAAGTTCTTCCTTGTTGTAGGTCTTTCCATCCCTGTTGATGAGGATGCCGTCCGTTGCCATGTGTTTTTTCCATGCTTCCTTGTTTCCGGTTGCGACAGCGGTTTCCAACTCGGTGACGATCTCACGAACAGTTTCCTCTTCGCGTGTCGGACTGTCATCGGCGTATGATTGTGCGGCGATCAGAACCAATCCCGCAACGATGGCGGCACGAATACCAACGTGAATAGGCATGGTGGGTACGCTCCTTGATTATGGTTGACATTGTTGCGCGGACCGTTGGCATGCTTTTCTGTGCCTTGATCCGGTGGAGTATCTACGATGACCCTCGCCTAAAGATTCACATTGCCGGCTGCTTCACGTATCAATAATGTGCAGGCGAATCCTGAAAGGGTGAGATACAGCCTGTGAGATCATACGGCGGAAATGTCAACCGTTGCGCGCCGAAGCACGATAGAGATTCCCGCGCTGGCGCAACTCGTGAAGGGTGAAGAGAGTCCGCTCAATGTCACGGGCACCTGCGTTGTGGAGCGCCGCATATTCTCTGAGTATCTGCAGGTAGGCGAGCCATTCACGCACAGTGAATCCCGTTCCACCGGGCTTCGTCTTTACTATGCCCGTTCTGTGCAGTAACTGCCAGACACGAATGTCCAGGACCCCGTAACGCGAAGGGTGTGTCAGCGTCAGAATCGCGGAAGCCATTGGCAACCCCACTCCGTGAAGGCCTGTCAGAAGAATGATGCGCTGTTCCTCGGAACGCGTTGCGAACACCTCACGTGTGATGCGCTTGACTCTCCGCGGCGTGTTGCGTCGAATATGCCTGATGGCCCGCGGTGATTTCCACCGGCAGACGATGATCAGCTCCTGTTTGGTCAAGAACCCTCGTTTCCTGACGCCGGACAGGAGTTTCATCACATCACGTGTCTCCATCCACTCGATCCTCGAAAGATGACTTCCGATCATGCGACGAAGACGTGTGTGTGAAAGTCTGTTGTTATTGCGCATATCACACGACACACAGAACGTGAAGAGAATTACTAATCCCCGCGTTCATCCGGAGACTGTTCGTGCCTTCCATCCCTCCCTATCCACTCCTTTCAG
>CAZBWR010000054.1:0-21335 GCA_964495695.1 uncultured Chitinophagales bacterium
GTAAGATTGCCTACATCGATCTCAACTACAGCGTCCGCACGGTCGACTCGTTCAATGCCCTCAAGTCGGCACTTGCGAAGCTGAATTAGCATGAAGCCCGACTACACACCAATATCATGTTCCGCGTACGATGTGCTGGAGTCTTCAGCCGTTAAGCAGACTACTATGCGAATCGACTTCGTCGATACGGCAGGAAAGACACAGAGCAAGACAGTCAGGATCCATGATTTGTTTTCAAAAGACAAGATCGAGTTTCTGATTGCACGGGACGCGGAATCAGGCGAAGAAATCACGCTTCGTCTGGACAAAATTGTGTTGATTACCGACCTCGCCACGAAAACGGCCTACACCCCTACTGCTTGCTGACCATGGTCATCTCTCTCGCAATTGGACATAGAATACCGGATATTTCGCTTCCCTCGTCAGAGGGAAAAGATATCTGCCTGACCGAATTTACAGGCATGAAGAACATCGTTCTGTATTTCTACCCCGAGGATGAAACGTCGGGCTGCACGAAAGAAGCGTGCGCGTTCAGGGATTCAATTCGAGCATTTGAGGAAAAGGACACAGTCGTTTTGGGTGTGAGTACGGACAGTCTTGCGAAGCACAAGGATTTCATCAACAACCACAAACTCCCTTTCCCTCTTCTCAGCGATAATGATGCCGTCCTCTCGCGTTGGTTTGGAGTGTATGATGAGAGTGAGGGTGAAGCGCGACGGGTTACCTTCCTGATCGGAAAGGACGGTCGCGTAAGGAAGGTGTGGGATCCTGTTAAAGTCGACGGCCACGCTGAGGACGTACTGCATTCTATCTCATAACCTTGGAATCGAAAACATGAAATACTATCTCCCCATATTAGCCATTCTTCTTCTATCGTGCTCATCAAATCCAGGCAAGCAAGCAGCAACTCCATCCGCCGATACGCTATGGTATTCCGGTGAAAAACACTTGACGAATATCCGCCAACTGACATTCGGAGGACAAAACGCGGAGGGATATTTCTCGTTTGATGAGAAGTTCATCACGTTTCAGTCCGAGCGGGACGAATTTGAATGCGATCAGCAATACATCATGGAACTCGCATCCGGCAAGACGTGGATGATAAGCCCGGGCAAGGGCCGCACAACATGCGGGTATTTTCTGCCTGGAGACAAGCAGGTTCTATTCTCGTCAACACATCTACAGATGGAGACATGTCCCCCTCCCCCCGACTATTCACGCGGCTACGTATGGCAAGTATCTCCTGAGTATGACATTTTCGTTGCCAATGTTGACGGCAGTGACCTGAAACGCCTTACGTCTTCGGGACGCTATGATGCAGAGGCTACAGTCTCCCCAACAGGCGACAAGATTGTGTTTACTTCCTTGCGCGATGGGGACCTTGAGCTCTACAGCATGAACATTGACGGCTCGGAGATCACACGGCTTACTCACGAGTTGGGATATGATGGCGGCGCGTTTTATTCCTGGGATGGAAAGCGGATTGTTTATCGTTCGTGGCACTATTCTGATTCAACGGCCGCAGCAGAATACAAGTCACTGTTGGCACGGAATCTCGTCCGCCCGACACGAATGGAGATCTTTATCATGAATGCAGATGGCTCCGGCAAGAAACAGATAACGAATAACGGTGCCGCCAATTTTGCCCCGTTCTTTCATCCCGATAACAAACGGATTATCTTTGCTTCAAACATGAAAGACCCACGGGGTAGAAACTTTGATCTCTTCTTGATCAATGACGATGGAAGCGGGCTTGAGCAGGTTACCTTCAACCCGTCATTCGACAGTTTCCCGATGTTCACCCGCGATGGAAAGCGCATTGTATTTGCATCAAATCGAAACGGCAAGGTAGAGGGAGAAACAAATCTCTTTATCGCCGACTGGATTGAATAATCATGAGGATTTCAATGAAAACGCTGCATATTCTGTGGGTTGCTGCTGCCCTCACCAGCCTGGCGCACGCGCAATCCTACTCCCCCGATCTTTCCCCGGAAATTTCTCTCGAGGATTTGCGCACCCATGTAAAGTATCTTGCCTCTGACGAACTTGAGGGACGTGGGTCCGGGACTGCCGGGAATACGAAGGCTGCTGAGTATCTTGCTTCACAGTTTAGGAAGTACGGATTGCATCCGGCCGGTTCGGACAAATCCTATTTTCAAGAGTTTGATTTTGTTGCGTCTGTGACCGCTGGTAAGGGCAACTCATTTTCGTTCCGTTCCGGGAAACAATCGCGTACCTTGGCAGTGGACAAAGATTTTCGCCCTCTTGGATTCTCTACGAATAGCACCGTTGATGCTGCGCTGGTCTTTGCAGGATACGGAATATCAGCGCCTGACGAGAATTATGATGATTACGCCGGCATAGATGTCACCGGAAAGGCGGTGGTGGTGTTGCGTTTCGGTCCTGACGGAAATGACATGCATAGCAAATTCTTCAGGCACACGGCGCTTCGCAATAAAGCCCGAGTTGCCCGTGAGAAGGGTGCTGTAGCATTGATTATGGTCGATGGGTCGGATGACAGGCTCATGAAACTCACGTATGACCAGTCGTTTTCGACTTCAGGTATTGCATCGGTTGTCCTGCATCGCGACGTGTTGGAGGGGCTTCTGAAGCCAATCAAACGGTCGATTGGAGCAATACAGGATTCCATCAAATCGTCGAGGAAGCCTGTGACCTTTGAATTTCCGAATACAACAGTCAAACTGACAACAGAAATCGAGAAGATAACGGCACGAACAGCAAATGTACTCGGCTATATTCCGGGCAGTGATCCCCGATTGAAAGACGAAGTAATCGTCATCGGAGCTCACTTCGACCACCTTGGCTATGGTGGCGAGGGCTCCGGTTCGTTGCAGCCGGACGAACATGCGATACACAACGGGGCGGATGACAATGCGTCGGGCACAGCCGCATTGCTGGAACTTGCCCACAAGATGTCGCAAGAACACAACTCACTGAAACGGACTGTCCTCTTTATCGGATTCTCAGCTGAGGAACTGGGGACACTCGGATCGGCATACTATGTCAATAACCCGTTCTTCCCGATCGAGAACACGATTACAATGATCAACATGGATATGGTGGGGCGAATGAAGGAGAATACCCTGACCGTACAAGGTGTCGGTACTTCGCCGCTGTGGGGCGATTTCGTCAGAACGATGAACAGCGGCCCCGATACGCTTCACATCAAGACCGTGAGTGACGGATTCGGGCCGAGCGATCATGCACAGTTTTACGGGAAGAACATTCCAGTCCTCTTCTTCTTCACCGGAACCCATAATGACTATCACAAGCCTTCGGATGATTGGGAAAAGATCAACTATGATGATCACGTCCGCATAACACGCTTTGTTCACAAGGTTGCGATGAACCTGCAATCACGTGACGCCCGCCCCGAATTCACACGGGCGCAATCAACCGCTACAATGGGTGGTGACTCCCGAGGTTTTACCGTTACGCTCGGAGTTGTACCGGATTATGCGGAAGGCGACGAGGGAATGAAGATTGGCGGTACCAGACCTGATGGTCCTGCAGAGAAAGCAGGTCTAAAATCAGGTGATATTATTATCGAATTCGCCGGAAAGAAAGTGCTGAATATCTACGACTACATGGGGATTCTTGGAGAGTTAAAGGATGGTCAGGTAGTCGACGTTACTGTCAAGCGGGATGGTCAACCGATGACCTTTTCGGTCACCATGCAAAGAAGATAGTTCGCGTTTCAGGGGCCCGGGTTTTCGCCGGGCTCCTCCCGTTTACTTTCGTTTCAAAACCTCGTTTGCATCCACAAGAAAACTCTGCACGAGGCGGACACGTGCATCCTCGCTGCGCGCTGCAAACATTTGCTGCCTGAGGTCGCGTATCAAGTCCTTCACCTTCTCCTTGTCCGCATCGGAGAGAGTGTTAAGAAATGAAGTGAGTGAATCCGTTGCTGCCATGAAGGTTCCTCCAATCAAGTATGCATTATCGTGAGTACTTCCATCCTGTTTCGTGTAACGTCAGAATTTCTGTTCCTCCCTTTTCGTTTAGTTTTCCACCTGTAACCTCCCCTACAAAGATCACATGATCCCCAGCCAGGTGTTGGTCAGTAACCGTGCACTCGAGATGAGCCATTGCATTGGCCAGATACGGAGTGCCTTGATTTGTCAACAGGAATTCCTCTCCGTTGATCATTGAACCGCTCACCGAGGTTGGCTTCAGAAACGCCTTCGCTTGATCTTTTCCTCCCTTACGAATGAGGTTGAGAGTAAAATGGCCGTTCTTCGAAAGATAACGGCGCATAACGGAGTCCTGCTCAATGGAAATAGCTACCATCGGTGGATGAAAGGAAACTTGTGTCAACCAGTTGGCAACAATAGCGTGGGGCCCGTCCTTGCCGGCTGCCCCGATAATGTAAAGGCCGTAGGGTATCAAGCTGAGGATATGCTTACGAGTTTTGGCGTCCACGGTAGTGTTACCTATATACGTGTCGTTTCAGACAGTCGTCGCACTCACACAATGACCTAAGCAACTGCCAGGTGTACATTCCCATCTCATGCCCGTCCTTCCATGTCAATTTCAGCGCATAGTTGCCCACGGGAGTTGCCGATTGCAGTTCGTACCTGCCGGGAACCGACCTGTCGGGTTCAGGGGGGATATATGTTTGGAACAAAACAGTTTCACCCTTGCAACCGGCGCAGGGGCATGCGTCGCGCAAAGTCTGAAGCGTTATTCGACCTTCGTGATTATCATCCCAGACAATTGTGATCTCCCCCGCAGAGGATTGCTTCAACGACTTTGGTTGCATCGAAGTCTATTTCAGTTTTCTCTCAAAGAACGTGAAGATACGATCCCACGCATCAGAGGTTGCTTGCTCATTGTATCCTCGAGTGTTTCCGGGATTCATGAACGCATGTCCGACGCCCGGATAGATCGAAGTGCGTACATTCTTGTCCATCATTTGAGCAGTCCGCTCAAATGCCTTTACGCTTGCAGTCGGAATTCCTCTGTCTGTTTCACCAAAGATGCCGAGAACAGGACAAGCGATTCGTGCGATCTCGTCCTGCTCCGTAACCAACCTGCCATAGCAGATTACCGAAGCAGCCAGCCCGGATACCTGCATTGCGGCCACCAGTGCGTAGCTTCCACCCATGCACCACCCAATAGTACCGATCTTATCTGGCTGAATGTTCTCTTGCCGGGATAAATATGCGAAAGCAGACTTCAGATCTTTTGCGACACGGTCTTCCGGAAGTCCACGCATGAGTTCGTGGGCGTCATCAGCGGTGGCTGCAACCTGTCCCCGGTAGAGGTCGATCGCTAATGCCGCATATCCTTTCCGGGCGAACGCATCGGCATTCGAGGTCATCCACTCATTCAATCCCCACCATTCATGAATCAGGATCACGGCAGGATACGGACCTTGTCCTTCAGGACGAGAATAATACGCACGAACAGTATCCCCGCCACTTAGGTATGTGATCCAGCGAGCGTCAATCTTTTCACCCGCTTGGACAACCGAAACTATCAAGGATCCTAACAATGCAATTCGGTATAACTGATTGTTTTTCATGATGATAGTATTTTCGATAGGATCTGAAATCTCTTATACAATGTACTTGCCGTCGGTTAGAACGGTCTCACGAGACTTCGGGTAAATAAACTCTACTCTCTTCACTTCGATTGCCGGTTGGACAGAGGGAACGTACACGCGATCAATGTGAATTACGTTCTCGGGCTTTCGGAATGATGCGGGACTCGTGACTCCACCAAAATGTTCGCTCCTGCCGAAGGCGATATGCAATCCCAATTTCTCGTCCAGTAAGGTGCTCCCAACAGCCTTCACTCCCCATTCCCCCAGAACTCCCATTCCGACCTCGGCAATATTTCCGTATGCTGGCTCTTCCATCAGTTTTTGTTTTTCCTGCTGGGATACAGACCCGACAGAGATGACATCCACGGCTTTGTTCTCGGAAATACGGTAAAGAACAACTTCTTTTCCAAACTGAACTGGAAGAATACCCTGTGTCCGACTCGGTTCGCCCGGCTTTTCTCCCTCGTACGGCGTAATGTATGCCTCTCCTGAGGGGAGGTTCCCAACCATGCCTGATTCACGCATAAGGCCTCCACTCGCATGAGCCTGTCTGAAGCGAAGGTCATATTCTGAGGTATATATGGTTCCATCATGTGCCAAGTCGATCTCTACTCTGTCTGCCCGCTGCATCCGTTGCTGGAAGTCCATCACTCGCTCATGCACACGCTCGTAATCGAGAGACAGAGTTGGAATCATCGAACGAAGGAAGCCCGGCATAGAGGCTCCTCGAAACTGGAATTTCTTCGCAAACATCTTTAACGGGGCAGTGGCAGACATTTCCGTCATTGCAATGACGATACTTGAAGATGCCAACACTTCATCCAAAGAAACGAGCATGCCTCCTCCGAGGGAAGCGTCACCGAGATACGTGTGGACCTTTTTGACGAACAGGGGAAGGTTGGCATTATTGCTGCCAACATTCGGAAATGAGCAGAGGTTGATTTCGGAAAAGGGAGTGCGGGATTGGTTCTCCGACAGAGCATTGTGCCACTCCCCCGCTATGCAGCGTCTGTCGTGCCAGCTGTTCTTATCGGGGACATTCCTATCAGGAAGGTCAATCAGAATTGTCAGTTGTTCTTCCCTTTTTCGCAAGGCGAAAACCGACTTGAACAGACGTAAGAGCTCGTCAAACGAGAGATTCTTAATCATAGATTTCTGAGCCGGTAAACGAGGTTAAGTCTATGACTGACTATAGATTGCTTTGATATGCTTGAACTCAATAATTCCATAAAGCTATCGGAACCAACGCTGAACGGAACAATCACGCTCTGTACAGGTTCGACGGCATATTGAGTCAAGGATGAAGAAGGGTTAAAGGCGCCAGTATCGTCGTCCATCATTATGCTCCGATTACACCATCCGGCGGGCGACTTCCCGTAGGGCGTCTTTTGTGAGAAACTTCTGGACGAGGGGAAATAGGATATGGTTCTCTTTGTGGATATGATTCACGAAGAGTTGGACAATGTGCTTGGCTGTTTCACGAAGCTCCTGCGCCGATTCTTTGTCCGTTTTGTTCTTTTCGAGCCGGGCAACGGCACGGCGAAGACGGGTGAACTCGCGTTTTAATACTTTGTGATCCTGCCTCATCAGTTGGGTTGGACCCTCTACATAGCGTTCAAGGACCGGAAAAAGTGCGTCTTCCTCACTCTTGTTGTGAACGGTAACCTCGTCATCTATGAACTCAAGCGCAAGCAGGATTTTGCGGTACGCATCATCCGAGAAGCCGTTCTCGGCTATCGATAGCGTGGCTTTGTTCAACATTGATAGCTTCACGAGTGCTTCATCATGCTCCTGCATGAGCTGGGCAATCGGGTCTATATTCCGCTTGTCTACCATACTTCTAAGAACACTCTCTCTTCGTTTAGGCTATTTCATTCAGAGTGGTGTACTTCATCCCCTCCTCGTCGACACACCCTTCGAGCTTGCTCAAAAGATCTTGAAGACGCTCGTCCTGGTTATCATCAAGCGAGTCAAACTCTTCCTCGCTGTTGAAAACATACACTTCGGTGAAATGGTTCTTTTTACCTTTGACTTCAAAGACCGAATAATCTTTTTTGCTGGTTTGGACCATGTAGTTCTTTACTTCAGCAATCAGCGCAAGAAATGTACTGCGTTGGTCCGGTTTGATGCCATACGATACGGTGAACATCACTCGCGGCATGAATTGATTCCTTTCATAGGGTGAGAAAAATACGTGTCAACTGTTAATAGCCGGCTGCCCGGACTTCATCTTCATCCATCCCGTAATAATGGGCAATCTCATGAATAAGTGTCATGCGGATTTGCTCTTGCAGTTCCGTACGGGTACGAACTGCGTTCTGGATATTTTTCCGGTACAGCGTGATCTTGTCAGGAACGACAGCACTCATACCGTACCACGTTCCCCGCTTGTTCAGTGGTATGCCTTCATAGAGGCCCAGCAAGGCCCACGGGCCTGGCAATCCCATCTTTTGGACCGTAGAATCATCGGGTAGCTCTTCGATGACAATCCGGACATTGTCAATTTGCGTGGCAAGCTGCTCTGGAAGCGAGTCAAGCGCATCCTGCACATACTCTTCGAACTCCTCGCGTGTCACGGTCATTGTGCGGGCACCGGAACATTGTTGATTCCTATGATCACAACGGCAGCAAGTCCGAGCAACAGCAGCGTTACCGGAATTGCCTTCTGCTTCCTGAAGGCATTTGCGCTCATTACTCCGAAAACCGTGAGAACAAACCAGTAGAGCAACACAACACCCTTGAGTGCAAGAATCGTGACATACTCTGTCGGTTTGATGATTGACGGCGGCGGGTTGACACCAAAGAAGTCCCTGCCAAAGATCGCCAACTCAATCGGCACGAGAAACACCAATGCGAGAACCATTGGCATAGTCGCATACGAAAGAACTGCGAACATATTTCGTACGGTTGCAATCCCGCCTAGCGGCTTTGTAAGGATTTTGACAAGGAATGCACCCGTCCAGAGAATCAGCAATCCAACAATCGGTCCTGCAACAACTGAAACGCCGAGAATACCGGCAAGTCCGACAAATTTACCGCCAAGCTTCAGATACCAACTCAAATCAAGAGCGAAGGCGATACCAAACAACATGCCTAGCAGAATCACATAATTTTTATGCCGGGATAGAACAATTCTCTTGAAGGTGGCGGACGGGGACTCGATCAAACCCCACATCGTCGAAAAAAGATTCAGCGCATCCACCCTTCCTTGCAGAAAACTTTTACAACCCGCACAAACAGTGCTCAGATCGTCGTTTTCGCGTCCGCAAACCAAACAGGTAATCAACGTAGGGTCCCTGCTATGGGCAAATGTCGGGCGGCCCCACTGCCTGCTATAGGGCTGGGAGCACAACAGCTTCAGGTTGTACCTGCAACATACGGTAAATCAACCGCTTAGAAGTTAGCCAATTTGGGCTTCTTACGCAAAGGATTTCTATGGTTTTGAATACAGCTTTCAGTTACAAAAGTGAGAACTTTGCTGTGAAATGACGAAGAACCGGAGCCTCCTCTACAATCTGGAGGCCTTTTAGTGTATTCCTCCCATGAAAGGACTCAATCACGACCTCTGCCACATAGTCAATATGGCTTTGAGTGTAGACGCGTCGGGGAATAGCAAGCCGTACCAGCTCCATCCTTGCAGGAATCAACCGGCCACTCGCATCATACTTGCCAAACATGACACTGCCAATCTCGACAGCTCGGATTCCTCCGCGACGGTAGAGATCAACAACAAGGGCCTGCCCGGGATACTGCTCGACAGGAATATGCGGCAGGAATTCTTTTGCATTGATGTATATGGCATGCCCACCGGGTGGTTGCACAATAGGTACTCCTGCGGCCGTCAATTTCTCGCCGAGATATTCGACCGACCGAAGACGATACTGCAAGTAATGCTCATCCAGAACTTCTTCCAGGCCCTGCGCGATGGCTTCAAGGTCTCGGCCCGCCAATCCCCCGTAGGTTGGAAAACCTTCCGTGACAATCAGCAGGTTGCGTGCTTGTTGAGTTAATGCCTCGTCATTCAGAGCGAGGAATCCTCCCATGTTAACTATAGCATCCTTTTTGGCGCTCATTGTTGCACCGTCTGCGTAGGAGAACATCTCCTTGACAATGTCGGTGACCGGAGTGTTTGCGTATCCTTCTTCACGCTTCTTGATGAAGTACGCATTCTCCGCAAAACGGCATGCATCCAGAAACAACGGAATGCCTGCTGAACGGCAGACTTCAGAAACCTCTCGAATGTTCTGCATCGACACAGGCTGGCCCCCCCCCGAATTATTAGTCACAGTAATCATGCATAAAGGAATGTTCTCTGCTCCTACTTTTCCGATGAACTCCCTGAGGGCAGCAACATCCATGTTCCCTTTGAAATCAGCGATGAGGGAAGGCTGACGCCCTTCCGGAGTGGGAAGATCGACAGCCTCGGCTCCCGAAAACTCGACATTAGCCCTCGTAGTGTCAAAATGAGAATTATTGGGGATGAACCTTCCCCTTCCCCCAACGATTGTGAAGAGAATCTTCTCGGCTGCCCTGCCTTGATGTGTGGGAATAATGTACTTCATGCCGGTCAATTCCCTGACCTTGCGTTCAAACCGGTAGAAACTCCGTGCGCCGGCATAGGCCTCATCTCCCTCCATAATTCCTGCCCATTGCTTGGCACTCATGGCTGAAGTGCCGCTGTCGGTCAGGAGATCAATCAGCACCTCCTCCGCAGGTAAAAGGAAGACATTGTAGTGTGCTTTGCGGATATAGGCCTCCCGCTCACGTCCGGTTGTGAAGGTGATGGGCTCAACAGATTTGATTTTGAACGGCTCGATGATGGTTTTCATGTAAATTCCTTACAGATGAAAAGGAAAATGAGAATGCGGTATGCAGAAGAACAGGCGTGAACGGAAAGAACCCGCATTCAAGGTACGGAGGATGGCTGGCATTTCCAATCGAAGGCGGTTCTTTTCGTTTTGAAGAAAATGAAGTATCTTTCTGGCAGAGAACAAAAGTCATGAGCCTCTTCAAAAAGAACATTCATCCCCAAGATCTGGGGATGATCGTGTACGAACGGCTTCGAGCCGGGGTCGAATCGGACGGCGATCTTTCACTGCAAGGGTTGGTTTCCGGCTTGGGTCTGCATCAGGATGAGCTTGAGCCCCAGTATGTTGGTGAAATAATGATAGGCGTAATGTTTGCTGCTGCACTTGCAATTGAATCACAGGCGGGGTCAAAGGCCTCACAGCAGATAGTTGCCGCCCTGAAAGGCGAGTTCTTCAATCACCTTGACGAACAGGGGGCATCGCCGCTACAGATTGCTGAATGGGAGGCAGTTCTGGCAGATAGATTTCTGACGTACAGACAAGCTATGGAGGGATATTCAGGGTTCGAGCCGCCCTGGAAATTGGGGCGGGCGTTGTTCTGGCACATCATCTCGGACAAACTTCACCTGGCGATGAGTGTGAAGATCTGCACACTGTACATGCTTGCAGCGCGGGATGCATCCTACGAGATTCTACGTGAATATGGTCCGAGGCTTATCATGGAGCCAACTTCGACTTAGCCTTCAGCAAGCTTCTTTAGCAACTCTATTGATTCCCCGATATGCCTGCCTACTAACACTTCGTGATGAAATACTCCCCGCACGATCCCGCTTGTGTCGATTACGTATGTCACTCGTTTAGCACCTGGCAACAGTCCGCCGAGGCGACCGGCGGCTCCGTACGCCTTGGCGATCTCTTGCGTGGTGTCAGGAATGAGAGTGTAGGGCAAATCGTACCGGACTGAAAACTGTCTATGTGATTCATCAACATCGCAGCTCACGCCGACTACTTCTGCATCGTGCTTTTTCAATACCGCATAGTTATCCCTGAATCCGCAGACCTCCTTTGTGCATCCGGGCGTGAAGTTCTTCGGATAGAAGAAGAGAACGACATTCTTCTTGCCACGGAAATCGCCAAGCCGGAAAACCTTTCCGTCTGCAAAGGTAACTGAAAAGTCAGGCGCTATATCTCCCACCCTGAGCAGTTCTTTTGAGACAGGCCTGTCGTCTTTCAATCCGATGATGGCCATGATACCGACACCTACTTGCAGAAACATCACTTCGATAAAAACTCCCCGAGTTACTGCCCCTCTTGAACAATGTTGACCGGTCCACGGTTCATCAGTCTTGCGACATATGCCTTCGTTCTGAGGTTTAGCTCTTCAAGGAGAGAATAGAATGTTGGAACGACGACGAGAGTAAGTGCCGTCGATACGCCCAGGCCGAAAATGATAGCCACCCCCAGGGGGCGCCAGAAGTCCGCACTTTCCGCGCCGATCACAAAATGTCCCGACCGCCAGTCGAAATCGAATCCTGTTGCAAGAGGTAGTATCCCAAGCACAGTCGTTGCGGCAGTCAGCACTACCGGCCTCAGACGGGTTCTTC
Source organism: uncultured Chitinophagales bacterium (assembly GCA_964495695.1). Classification (GTDB taxonomy): domain Bacteria; phylum Bacteroidota; class Ignavibacteria; order UBA10030; family UBA6906; genus CAADGV01. Next base: position 11,982 of record CAZBWR010000054.1, read on the forward strand.
CAGCCTCGAGAAGGGCTTCGTCGAGCGTCATGCCTGACTGGCGCAAGTGCTTTGTGAAATCAAGCAGGACAATTGCATTCTTCACAACAATCCCGGCAAGGGCTACAACCCCGACACCGGTCATGATAACGCTGAATGGTGTGAATGTGACAAGTTGGCCTATGAATACACCAATCAAGGAGAGTGGAATTGAAAACATGATCACAATCGGCACTTTTACAGAATTGAACTCACTGACAATGACAAAGAAGACAAGAAGCAGCGTAATGACAAATGCCTGAGCGAGAAATGCCTGGGCTTTTTCCCGTTCCTCATCCTCCCCGGAATAGGAAATTATGTATCCTCCAGGGATTGGCATCGAAGCAAGTGACGCTTTGACGTCGCCGAGTACATCGGAAGGCAGCCGGCCCTGAACATTGCCGGTAATAGTGATGACGCGCTTCTGATCCTTACGTTGAATATCTGCAACGCCCGTGGTGCGGTTGATTGATGCAACGGAAACGAGCGGGACAGAGAGAAGCTTTCCCTGCTTGTTCATGAACGTGATCTTGAGATTCTCGAGATCGCTGATGGAAGTCCGCTGGTCTTCGCGCAAGCGAACCCGTATTTTGTACTCGTCCTCACCGACACGGTATTCTGACGCCTCGGTTCCATTTATGGCGGAGCGAACTGTGCCGGCAATTTGCCCTGTACTCATCCAATTCAACGCAGCCTTCTCTCGGTCAACATCAATGCGGATTTCCGGCTTTCCGGCATTGTAATTGTCCTTCAACTCGATAAGATTTGGAATTGACTTGAGTTGAGCGCGAATCCGTGAGGACAGCGCGGCGAGTGTGTCATAATTGTCTCCGGCAATTTCAATGCTCACCGGCGCTCCGACTGGCGGACCCATCTCCTGTTCACTTACTTTAATGCTCGCTCCGGGAATTCCCCCGATATTCTCTCGCACCTCTTCAAGCGTCTTGAAGCTCGACTGCTTGCGTTTTGCCTTCTCGAAGAAATTTATCGGCATCTGCGCCTTATTTGATGTCCCTTGCCCACCGAAATCGAACACATTGTCGGATGTCCCGACGTTCGAGACAATGAACTCGATGTCGTCACGCGACGAAAGCCCCTCGAACCGTTTTTCAAGAATTTCCACGATTCCGTTGGTTACGTCCAGCGATGTCCCGGGAGGCGCCTCAATATTCACGATGATCTGGTTGGGCTGCACGCTCGGGAAGAACTCGATCCCCTTATTGAACATTACAAAAATCACCGTGATGAAGACGAGGAATGCAAAGGCAAGCCCGATAGTCAGCAATTTGTTCTGCAGAGTGTATTGAAGAACGCTAGTGTATTTCTTCACCGCGGCCGGGAAGAACTGCTCGTCGACCTTGTGATACGCTATCGTGATCGGATTATATTTCTTGTACCACTTGGGGTTCTGGAGATTCTCTTTTGCCTTTCTGATTTCTCTCCTGTAATTGATCCACTTTGCTCCCTGCACGGGACTAATCACAAAGGCCACAACCAGCGAGCCCCCGAGCGTAATGATCAGCGTCAGCGGGAGATATTTCATGAAGTCCCCCACTATGCCGGGCCAGAAGAGGAGAGGAATAAACGCCGAAACCGTGGTAATAGTAGCGGTCAGCACAGGAATTGCCACCTGCGCAGTTCCGTCTTTCGCAGCATCGTCGGGGGATTTGTCGTACTCCTGTTGGTGGCGGTAGATATTCTCGATGACGACAACTGCATCATCAACAAGGATTCCCAGAACCAGAACGAGCGAGAACAGGACGACAACATTCAGGGTAATACCGTAGGCAGAGAGTACGATGAACCCTATGAACATTGAAAGTGGAATTGCGGTGGAAATGAGCAACGAATTCTTGAACCCGAAAAACATGAACAGACAGAGCACAACGAGGAACATGCCTGTCAGAATGCTGTTTTCAAGTTCGGATACCATGCGCTTGATGAAGACGGACTGATCGTTGGTGATGTCCAGTTTCAGTCCTTGCGGGAGACGCTCCTTCTCCGCTGCAATAATCTTATCCACTTGTTCGGCAATCCGGATCAAGTTCTCCCCTGCCCGTTTTCTGACTGCGAGCGTGACAACTTCATTCCCGTTGAGACGGGCGTAGGTTTGGCGGTCTTCGAACGACATTTGCACGTCTGCAACATCCCGAACGTAGATCGGCATCCCCCCTTGCAATTTAATGACAATGTCCTCGATCGGTTTGGCGGTTTTGTACTCGCCCGGCACACGCACGGAGTAGCTCGTCTCTCTTGTATCAATCGAGCCTCCCGGCACGGACACGTTCTCGTTCCGTATCGCATTGACAACATCATCGAATCCGATCCTGTATTCATTCAGGAGGTTTACGTCGCAATTCACTTGGACTTCCGGTTCAAGGCCACCGTTGACATCGGCGCGCAACACGCCGGGAATAGCTTCGATCTTCTCTTTCAAATCATCTGCAATATCCTTGAGCCGGGCTACACCGTAGGGGCCGCCGACGTTCACGTACATGATCGGGAATTCGCTGATATTGATTTCCGTGACCACCGGTTCAAGAATGTCCGTAGGGAGTTCGTTTCGTGTTGAATTGACCTTGTCGCGAACTCGGCGGAGCGCCTCATCAATATCCACACCTATCTCAAACTCGACGCTTACTGTCGAAAGTCCCTCGCGTGACGCCGACGTGATGAGCTTTACGTCCTTCAGTGATTTGAGGGCCCGCTCAAGAGGCTGCGTAACGAGCCCCTCAATATCGGCCGGCGAAACACCTATGTAGGGCACGGAGACGATTATATACGGGACTTTGACATCAGGAGATGCCTCACGTGGGAGCCCGAGATACGAACTCCACCCCACAATAACAATGAGGATGATGAAGATGTAGACCGAGACTTTGTTATCAACTGCTATGTTCGCTATGCGCATGAGTTTCGTCCTTGTCCGCTCACTTGTTCACGATGGAGATCTTCTGGCCGTCTACAAGTTCCTTCTGTCCACGGATTATGATTTTTTCTCCCTCATTCACACCTTGCACGATTTGCACCAGATTCCCTTTTCTGCCACCGAGCTCCACAGCCCGTTCCTCTGCTTTGCCGTTATTCGCCACATACACAATCTGCCGGTTTCTGTCCACAAGCTGTACAGCAGATTCGTCTACAAGCAGCGCCCTGCTGTTTTCAGACTGCTCAAGCTGCACCTTGGCGATCATCTCGGGTTTCAACTTGAGCCCGGTGTTTGGAATGACGGACTCGACGGGGAACGTTCTGTTGTCTGGAGAAATTGCCGCTCCCACAAACGAAATTCGTCCCGTAAATTCATCGTGAGGGTGAGCCAACACGGTGAGTTTCAATGGTGTTCCACGTTTGATTGTCCCTGCGTACCGCTCGGGAACATTGATGCTGACTTTGACCGAGTTGATACTTACAACCCGGGCGATGGGCACGGCCGGAGGGGCCATCTCTCCGATCTCGACATATCGGGCGTCGAGCAGGCCTGAAACCGGTGACGTGATTCGCGTGCGCTCCCAGCGCGAACGCATAAGGTGAGCTTGCGCCTTTGCTGCATCCCTGGCATATTCTGCAGTTTTAAGTTGCCACTCACTAATCGCTTGCTCGGCATAGACTGTCTTTTGCTTCTGATATGTCAACTCTGCTGATTCAAATTGCGCCTGAGCAGCATCATAACTCGCCTTTGCAACATCATCCTTAAGCGAGATAATTATGTCACCCTTTCTGACGAACTCCCCTTTTGCCGCATGCCATCTCTCAACAACACCACCTTCTTCGGGACTTATGGTGATGTCATCAATCGCCTTGATTGTGCCGCTGAGGTGTAAGGTTTCGACGAATGACTGGGTCGATATCGTAACCACAGAAACAGGGACTGCTTGCTCTTCTGCTGTTGTGCCTGAGTTTTTCTCGGCGTTCGTGTCGCCGCAACCTGTCAGAACAAGCGCAGTCACAAGCGCGGCAAAAGAAAACCTTGTAAAGAGTGTTGAGTCCATTCCTATTTCTCCATAGCGTCAGTGTTTGCGTAATCCGGGACCCTTCCGAGCAGCTCGTCCAAGTCGGACCCTGCCACAAGATAGTCGTAGATCGCCTGTATTTTGTTTGTTGTTGCCGTTGTCAGTGCAAGCTGGGCATCGCTTACCTCGAGCTGTGTTCCACTCCCGCTTGTGAATCGGGTCATTGCAATCCGGTGCCCGCGCTGAGCTTGTTCCACCGTGCGCTCCACTGCCTCTATGCGTTGCCGCGCAGCCCGAAGCGTACGGACGACCGATTCGGCTGCAGTTCGGAGCCTCATTTCGGTGTGTGTGATTTGTTCCTGTACTTTTCGTGTATCGAGCTCGGCCTGCTCAACTCGGGCATTCGTTCGAAACCCGTTGAATACGTTCATGGAAATCGAAAGGCCGACCACGGAACTGGCAACAAAGTCCCTTGTCGAAAACCTGAAGTTGTTCTTTTGCGCCTGCCATTGGTACGTGCCGAATGCAGCAAGACTTGGGAGATAATTCGCCCGCTCGATAGCCGTGATGGCATCGTTCACATCCTCCTGATACCGGAGAGCGTTAAGCGACGGGTTCCTCTCCAGCACCGAGATGTCCGCACTTTCTACGATCCCATCATCAACCGGCGAGAATGTGAGGCCGCCTGCGATCTGCAGTTCGGTATCAACCGGGATGCCCATCGCGATCTTCAAATTGTTCAGGGCAAGCGCATAGTTGTTTTCAGCCCTTATGACCTCGGGCTTGATGTTAGCGAGTCCGACTTCGGCACGGAGTTTATCATATTCTGAAAGCAATCCCTGGCCTGCAAGGACTGAAGCATTCTTGAATGTCTCCTCCGCATTCTTCAGGTTTGCCTCGAGCATGCCAAGAACCTCCTTCGCGAGCAGAACGCCGTAGAACGCCCGTCTCGTGGCGGCAACTGTTCCTACTGTCTTTGAGCGAAACAGCTCCTCCGCTGCCTTGGCGTAGATATTTGCCGTCCCAACACCTGTGAACACCGCCGAGTTAAATAAGACCTGTGAGACAGTAAAAGAAAAATCGAATGAGTTATCGGACCCGATCTCAATTGCGGTGACATCCCCCCTCTTTGCAGCGCTGGAATCGAAGATATTCGGAAAGAAGAATACCGGTTTCTTCAATGCCCGGCTGTACCTTCCCGAAAAGTCGATACTCGGCAACGCGTAACCCCATGCCTCGCGCAACTGGGCGTTTGCTTGTGCCACCTCATGACGCGCTGCAGCAAGTTCAGGGTTATTCTTCAACGCGGAGCGTACTGCCTCACGCAGAGTAACGCTCTGAGGCTGCGAGTCGGCGGACACCGTCAGTACGGCGCAAAGTTGCACCAGAAGTAAAGCTCGCACGTAGATTCTCATAGAAATGAAACTGGTTGATGGAAGTGAAGATTTCTCAGCAACTATCCGTTTTTTAGAAAGCGACGGGAGCTGCGCCATGAAAGAACAGATGAGTCAGTGCCTTTGCCTCTTTGACGGTGTCGACTCTACCCAATCCGTCGTCTTGAATTATTCTGCGTACCATCCGGTTGTGAATCATTCCGAAGAATGCAAACGCAAGATCCAACGCATCATGAAGCTCAATTCCTTTTTTGCGGGCTCCACAATCCAAATATTCCGAGAGAATCAGAGCAACGACACGCAATCGAGCCATAATGATTGTGGTGCGCTCTTTTGTTTGTATCCTTCCCATTTCGTTCATAAGCAGACGCATAACATCGTCGTTGGCCTTGTAGTATGCGATGCTCTGGAGCGCGAACGAGTAGAGTCGTTCCTCGGCCGATTCCCCGCCATCTTCAGACGAACGCGCGATGTCTGCTATATCCGTCATCATCCCGTCGATGATCTCGACGAGCAGTGCTTCCTTGCTATCAAAATAATTGTAGAGCGTACCCTTTGCGAATTCCGCCTGCACGGCAATTTCATCAAGTGTCGAGTTGTCGTAACCGTGTCGCGAGAACACCACGCGGGCCGCGTCGATAATTTCACGTCGTTTGGCGAGACGCTCACGGTCTTTACGAAGAAGCTTGCCCTGTTGTTCGGTAGGCTTGTCGGAATAGGAGTTCATTGTTTGACCTCTTAGTACAGCAAATGACTGCGGCGTCAAGGTATGAAAAAGGTGCGGAGAATAACAAGCGCGGAAAAAGAAACTCACGCGGAGCTACGCGTGAGTGTTGAATAATGCAGCTATAGTCTGAGGGTGCTATTCAGAATCGTACGAAATGATAGAAAAAACGTCATACGATGAAAGGCGCAATCTAGGGTTCAGAAAGGCAAGTTCGATAAGGAACCCGCATCCCACGACGTAACCGCCGAGCCGCTCAACGAGTTTGGCCGCCGCCAGAATCGTACCCCCCGTTGCGATAAGGTCATCGACGAGGATTACCCGCTCTCCCTCTGCTATTGCATCTGTATGAATTTCGACTGCGTCGGTTCCATATTCTAACGCATACTCTTCACGTAGTTTGTCGGCCGGAAGTTTATTAGGCTTCCGCACAGGAACAAACCCGGCGCCGAGTTTGTAAGCAAGCGGCGCTCCAAAAATGAAACCTCGAGATTCGACGCTGACGACTTTTGTTATCTGCTCGTTCTTGTAGCGATCGTAGAACAGATCAACGGTTGCGGCGAATGCAACGGGATCTTTCAACAATGTTGTTATATCCCGGAATACGATTCCCTTCTTCGGGAAGTCCGGGATGCTTCTGATTGAAACTTGAAGATCGATACTCATGAGGGCGTCCTGCTATGGTTGTTCACCACTGTATTTTTTCTTTGTTGAGAAAGGCTGAAACGCCCGCCTTACAATCCGGTGTCATCCGGGCGGCCGCATTCATGTTAGCTGCAAAGTCAAGAGAATCCAGAACATTCAGTCCGTGCAGTTTCGAGAGCATCTCTTTGCACAGCCCCATTGCGTGAAGACTGTTGTTGTTGATCAATTCGTCCGTAAGCGTGTCTGCTGCTTGCTGCAGCTCAGATGCCGGCACTACTGACCCGACTAATCCCACCTGGGCTGCTTCGTGCGCCTTGAGGACATTCCCGCGCAGCACAAGTTCCCTCGCCTTCCCCTCTCCAATTCGTTTCACCAGAAACATCATTACGATTGCCGGAATAAACCCGATGCGGACTTCTGTATATCCGAACGTTGCATGTTCTTCGGAAGCTATGATGAAATCACACACACTGGCAATCCCGCATCCGCCGGCAAGTGCCGGTCCGTTGACAACCGCAATGATAGGCTTACGGAGTTCGTACATCGTCCGGAAGAGATTTGCAAGCTTTCCGGAATCCGAGCGGTTTTCTTCAAGATCGTATTTTGCGAGGCGGCTGAGATAGTCGAGGTCTGCACCTGCGCAGAATGCGTTTCCAGCTCCGTGCAGCAATATAACTTTGACGTTCTGATCGCGCCCGGCTTGAATAAATGCGGTTGTTAATTCCGCAACCATTATGTCGTCGAGGGCGTTACGCTTTTCCGGACGGTTCATGGTGATAATGGCGCGGCGGGAGCGCGTTTCGTAGAGGATTCGTGTGAAGTGCATGGCTGATATTAGGGAGAAAATGATGGAAATTCAACCGCATGAGGCATGATCATTGTCGCAACTTCTTCAGCTCTTCCTCCACCCTGCTCTGCAAGCGATCCTGGAAATCATAGTCCTTGTACTTTCGTGCGCGCTCAAAAAACTGCTTTGCTTCATTCGGACGCTGCAACTGCGCCATCGCCTGGCCTGACTTGAATAATGCATGCGGAACAATCCAACGTTCGCTTTTAGGCTCAAGTGCCAACACCTGTTCGCTTTGGGCAACCACGGCTTCGTATTTCTTCATTTCATAGTTTGCCTGCATGATGCCGTAAAGGGCCTTCAATCGGGCGTCGGAACCGTCTGGTGGCTTCGCTAGAGCTTGGCTGTAGAACTCCAATGCTTTGGCATACTCGTTTCTGGACAGGGCATTGTCGCCGCGTACAACAAATCCCTCAGCCTCAGTCAACGGCCTGGTCATTAGCTCTTGGGCGCGGTTGAAAAAGAATGTCTCCCAAGCTCTATCCCTGTCATCAATGTCCTTCATTCGCTTGTAGTATGAGAGAGCTGTTTGCCGATCTCCTGCAAGCTCCGCCGCCAGCCCCGCCCTGTAGATTGTCCGGTTGGGGGAGCGTTGGTCGTTCTTTGTATGCTGCATGTAGAGCTTGAAATATTTGTTTGAAAGCCCGAACTCGTTAAGGGTGAAATAAATGCTTCCCAGAGTACTGTACGCCAGCTCTTCGCCGTAGCGGATCTTCTTCCTATTGTTCAACTCTTCAGCAGCATGAGCCGCTTTGAGAGCCTCATCCAGATTATTCTGTCGATGCTGCCAGAATGCGTACAACACAGTGAACAATGTGTTTTCCGGATACTGACTGCGCAATTCGTTTAAGTACATGATTGCAGAGTCACGCTTTCCCTCTGAAAAGAGAAACTGGGCCAGATAAAGCTTTGCTTCAGTCCGTGTATAGAGTCCCTTTTCGGCTGCCCGCTTAAGCATTGCCAGGCCACCATCGACGTCACCCTCAAAGCCGAGAATAGTTAACACCCAACTCATCGACCGGGGTACTTTGGCAACAAGATAACGGAAAAGCCCGAACCCCATCTGAGCGTCATACAAGGACGGATCTTGACGAACTGCCTCTTCCAGTAGAAAGTAACCTTTTCGACCGTTGTTGGCCGCTTTCAGAATTGAACCGCTCGCTTGGTATGCAAGTCCCCGATATCCGTAGATACCACCAAGGAAGAACTTGACGCGGGCATCTTTATCGTTCCGATCCAGAAGGCGTTCACAAATCTCAATCACTTGCTCTGACTTGTCAAGGAAGGTGTCAAGTTGCTTTTCATCCCTGTTTAATCCATACAGATAATAATGCACAAGGCACTGGAAGAAAGGACCGCGAGGATCTTCAGGAGCACGGCTGGCAACGGAATCAAAAACGGTCATCGCCTCATCCACCTCGAGATTATACAGCCGATGGATGCCGCGCAACGTCGCAGAGTGAACCCAATCCCAATCGACTGTGTCAGCAACGGCATTGCTGGCGAATGCGGGAAGCAGGAACAATCCGCAAAGGAAGATTTTTCGAACAAAACTCTGCAAGAACATAGTCTAAAATGTGAAATAAGATGCTGAGAATCCACAGTGCGGACTTCCCATAATGAAAATCCCGCTCCCTCCTTGTCGAAGGAGAAAGCGGGATTCTCTGGAACATCATTCTGATCAGCAGTCGTAGTAAAGGCCGAACTCGAATGGATGAGGCCTGAGAGCCATCGGTTTGATTTCGCGCTCCATCTTGAACGAGATCCACGTGTCAA
>CAZBWR010000054.1:21345-23980 GCA_964495695.1 uncultured Chitinophagales bacterium
TTGAAGGTACATTCTTCAATTCTTCTGGCTCGAGGTCGTAGATGTCTTTGTCGAGCGGCTCTCCCGGATCGATCTTGTTGATGATACCGTCGATGCCGGCAAGGAGCATTGCAGCGAATTGCAAATACGGGTTCCCGGATGCATCAGGGCAGCGGAATTCAATGCGCTTCGACTTGGGGCTCGTCGAGTACATTGGAATACGAACGGAAGCGCTGCGGTTCCGCTGCGAGTAGGCCAGGTTCACCGGAGCCTCAAATCCCGGTACGAGACGCTTGTACGAATTCGTCGTAGGGTTGGTGATTGCGCACAACGCCGGCGCGTGCTTCAACAATCCGCCGATGTAATACAACGCTGTTTCGCTCAGATTGGCGTAGCCGTTTCCGTAGAAGAGCGGCTTGTCTTTCTTCCAAAGGCTCTGATGCACGTGCATGCCCGACCCGTTATCACCGAAAATCGGCTTCGGCATGAACGTCGCTGTTTTGCCTGCTCCCCGCGCAGTGTTCTTGATGATATATTTGAAAAGCATCATGTCATCGGCATGCTTCAACAGTGAGGCAAATTTCAGGTCAATCTCCGCCTGGCCGCCGCTTGCCACCTCGTGGTGCTGGGTCTCGACGTCAAGTCCAACAGACATCATGTTGACTACCATGCTGTTACGCAGGTCCATCAGGTGATCAGTAGGCGGGGCGGGATAGTACCCTTCCTTGTAACGGGGCTTGTAGCCGAGGTTTGGCCCTTCTTCGCGTCCGGAGTTCCAACGTCCTTCGATTGAGTCCACGTAGTAGAAGCTGTTGTGTCCGTTGGTGTCGAAGCGGACATCGTCAAAAATGAAGAACTCCGCCTCTGCACCCATATACGCCATATCAGCGATACCGGTCGAAATGAGATATTGCTCCGCCCGGTGGGCAATGCCTCGTGCGCAGCGGCTGAACCGTTCTTTCGTCAGCGGATCATAGATGTCACAAATAAAGCTGATGGTACTGACGGAGACAAACGGATCGATGAAGGCTGTGTTCGGGTCCGGGATGATGAGCATGTCGCTTTCATTGATTGCCTTGAACCCTCTGATGGATGAACCATCGAAACCGAAACCGTCTTCGAACGATGACTCTTCGAGCCGGTGCACTGGAATCGTGACATGCTGCCACGTACCCGGAAGGTCGATGAACTTGAAATCCACCATCTTGACGGAATGGTCTTTAATCAGCTTAAAGACATTATCAATTGGTGAGCCTGAACGTTTTGCCATAGGTGTCCCCGATTAGTTGTTGATTGTGAATGAGTGATTCAAAGTCTTCTAATTTCGTTATACCCTATTTCCGTGCTCTACGAGATCGACTCCGGAGAGACGAGAGGGAAGTATCGCCCGTGTCAGTGTTCATTTCGTGCCGTCACGCTTGATGTGCATGGATTCTTTTGATGTAGAAAGAACCAGGTTTGTTCGTGTGCTGACAACGCCTGTCCAAGCTTGTATCTTTGCAAGAAGTTTCTCGAGAGAGCCTGTGTTTGCAGTACGTACTTTAAGCAAGTGGGACCCTTCCCCTGTTATGGCGTGGCACTCCAGAATATCGTCCACATGTCGGGCATGCTCGAGAAAAGAAGTGTAATGCTTCGATGAGTCGACTGTCACGAAGATGAACGCCGTTATGTCCTTTCCAAGCCGTTTGTGATCGACCGTTGCGTAGTATCCCGTTATCACCCCTGTCTCTTCAAGTTTCTTAAGACGTTCACTCACCGAGGGCAATGACAATCCAACTGCCACAGCCAGATCGTTCCGTTTAGTCCGCCCGCGACGCTGCAGGATATCGAGGATTTTCAGATCAATATCGTCTAGCTGCATTAGTCAAATACTTTAATTTCTACGGGGATGAACGTGTTAGACCTTAAAAACTAAGGCCATAGTGAAATAATGGCTTGAAATATAAGAGATGAGCGGTTACTTGTCAAGGACAAATTTCAGCGTGTGATGCAGACTAACAGAAATGGGACGCCCGCGGGCTGCCGTTTAGGATACCGATTCAGCTGCTTTTCGGAGGGATTTTATAGCCGAAGGAATACTCTGACTCCTGAAGATGGAGCTTCCCGCCACCAGAACGCTGGCTCCTGCCGAGACAACAAGCGGGGCGGTGTCTGTATCGATTCCCCCATCTACTTCAAGATGTGCATGGGTGTTTACTTGCTTGAGAAGTTCTGCCGCGCGCCGGATCTTGTCGGGGGATGATTTGATGAACGCCTGTCCACCAAAACCGGGATTAACGGACATAATCAGAACCAAATCAACGTCGCGCAGAATTTCCTTCATGCTCTCGACTGGCGTTGCAGGATTCACGCAGACACCGGCACTCATGCCAAGCTCCTTTATGCGGTTCACCGTCCGGTGCAAATGGGGACAGGCTTCGACATGAACGGTAAGCCTGTCGCATCCGGCGTCCCGAAACTCCTCAAGATACCTGTCCGCATTTTCGATCATGAGATGCGTGTCAAACGGGAGCTTTGTTAGTTTCCGCAGCGAACGGATCACAGGCGGCCCGAACGTGATATTCGGGACAAAATGTCCGTCCATCACGTCGAGATGAAGCCAGTCGGCTCCCCCTTCTTCGGCAAACGCTATCTGGCCTGCGAGGTCGGCAAAATC
>CAZBWR010000054.1:23990-27372 GCA_964495695.1 uncultured Chitinophagales bacterium
CTTGACGCAAGTGCCACAACGCCCGCTATACGCCACGGTAGCTGCCAGCAACGGCGCGTCGATCCGCGTGCTGGAAAAGCACGGCTTCGCGATCGTCGAGCGATTTATGGGCGAAGAGACGGAACGCTATCTGGCCTGCGAGGTCGGCAAAATCTGCAGAAAGCAATGATGGGGCTATTGTAATCATGTCCTTCTAGTTCTCATCCGGGAGCTTTCCCAGCTTGACCACGTAGAGATCTATGGTCGTCGCACTATCTACCGGACTCCCCGGTAAAGGTAGCTGCCCGATAATGGTGTTTGGCAGAAGCTCACTACTGGGTTGAAAGTAGATCTGTCCCACTTTAAGTCCCAGCCGGACAAGAATCCTCTCGGCTTCCGCAAACGACTTGCCTGACAGGTCTGGAACCTCAATTGTCGAGCTTTCCCTTCCCGTACTAACGGTGATGGAGATTGGTGTTCCCTTCTTCACCCGCTCACCCGGCAAAAGTGATTGGGATATTACAGTATTTACAGGGCTTGAATCAGACGCTGCATAATATACTTCTCCCATGAGCAACCCGTTTCGTTCGACGGCAAACCGGGCATCTCGCATTGAGCGACCGCGCAACGTCGGGACAACCACTTGTAGCTCACCTGCACAAATAGTCAGATAGATGTGGCGCCCATGCTTCACAATTGCACCCGGCTCAGGATTCTGCATCAGCACCGTGCCGGCAGGATACTGGTTATCCAGGACTTTGTCCGATTCGATTGCAACAAGTCCTGCCTCTCCCAAATTCTTGGCGGCTTCTTCGTATGGAATCTTTGTCACATCGGGAACGGAAAGGGTTCCTCCGTGGTATACATACCAAGGCATAATGACATAATTCACCAACACGAACAGCCCTATGAGGCTGCCGAGTGTGTAAAGAAATGCCCTACTCTTCAGTATTGAGAGAAGTACGTCGAAGAACCTTCTGAGCATGGAGATATTGGCGTCAATGATGCGTGAATATACTTAAATGCTCCGGTATCTCCAAGACAAGAATCTTGCATTAGGAGCCCATTCTTTCCATATTGCCTTATCCTACAAAAGTTGCCAGGCCCCATGCAACTCAGAAATGAAATTCTGAAGACACTGCTCTACTACGACATATGGTCTTTTCCTCTGACCGACCGGGAGATTTTCTCGTTCCTGCCGGTCAACTCCATGAGTTTCGAGCAATTCAAGAAACGGCTTGACCTTGCGTGCGAAGACGAACGGATAGAGCACACGGGCGACTACTACTACGCGCGGGGTCACTCGTCCGCCGTAGTTGAGGAGCGACTTCAGCGGGAGAAGCATGCCCGCCGACTCTGGCGCGCAGCACGTCTTTCTACACACGTCATCAAGAGATTCCCTTTTGTGCGGGGGGTTTTTGTTTCGGGGGACCTCTCGAAGAACGCAACCCATCCGGGCAGCGACATTGATTTCTTCATCGTGACCGAACCGGGAAGGCTCTGGATCGCCCGGTGGTTGCTCATCCTCTTCAAGAAGACCATTCTTCTTAACCGGAAGAAGTTCTTCTGCCTCAACTCATTCATTTCGTCCGACAAACTGACGCTCGATAATCGCAACATTTACACAGCAACTGAGGTAGCGACACTAAAGCCGGTGTATAACGGATATATTCTTGACAACATACTCACGGCAAATGCTTGGATCCAGCGCTACTTTCCGAATTTCAACATCCGCGCGTTCCAGTACCAGGTGGCCGAGCGCCAGAGCATTATTCAGAAGTTGCTTGAGTTCTCCTTTAGACTGGTTCCGGCTGATCGCCTTGATACATTCCTCATGATTCAAATGGAGAAAATCTGGAGGCGCCGCTATCCGCAGTTCAGCGATGAGGACAGAAACCGGTTGTTCCGATGCACGAAGAGTGAATCACGTGCGTATCCGGGGGACTTTCAGAACAGAATACTCGATCAATACGCAGAGCGACTGGCTCGTTTCGGTGTTCAGCCATGAAAGCGATGGCATGTGGAGTTCTCCTTGCGGCATTTTTGCTTGTCAGTTCGCCGGTTCCTTTCAGTCCGCAAGGGCCCGCTTCGCAACGGATCATGTATGTGATGGAGTTGCCTACTTATCAGTTCGCCCGCAAACGAAGACGAGGAAGACGCCCGATACACATTATTGTCTGATCGGGAAAGGATCGTTATGACGGATATCTTGTTTACCCACTCGTACTTCCTTCGCTTTGACCCGAAAGAGTTCAAGGCAATGATGCCGTACCCGCCGCTGGGCACCTTGTACGCAGCCGCGTTTGTACGCTCTAACGGCTATGATGTCGCCCTCGCAGACAGTATGCTTGCCGCAAACGAAGAGCATATTACCGAAGCCATTGTCCGCCATACGCCGAAGACTCTTGTCATATACGATGATGACTTCAACTATCTGACGAAGATGTGTTTAACACGGATGCGGGAAGCATCCTTTCGAATGGCCCGCATTGCCCGCGAGGCCGGATGTATTGTTATTGTTCATGGGTCCGATTCCGCTGATCATGTCGAGAAGTACCTGTCCAGTGGAGCTGATTACGTCGTTTTTGGAGAAGGCGAACAGACGCTGCTAGAACTTCTGAACTGCATCTTGAGAGGCAAGGGAGAGCTGAGTTCAATCAACGGTGTTGCATACACCTCGGACAATCGTTTGCACCGTAATGAACCGCGTGCCGCCCGACAAGATCTCGATGCACTGCCCTTCCCCGCGTGGGATCTTGTAGATACGGAATTGTACAAAGAAACATGGCGCAAGGAGCACGGTCATTTTTCCATCAACATGGTTACAACAAGGGGATGCCCGTTTCACTGTAACTGGTGTGCGAAACCTGTGTACGGACAAGTGTATAATACCCGTTCTCCCGAGAATGTTGTGAAAGAAATGGTGCTGCTCAAATCAACACTGAATCCCGACCATGTCTGGTTCTGTGATGATATTTTCGGACTGAAGCCCGGCTGGATTCAAGCATTCGCCGATGAAGTACAGCGCGCCGATGCGATTATTCCTTTTAAGTGCCTTGGGCGTGTGGATCTTCTTTTGAAAGGAGACACGATACAGGCGCTCAAGCGTGCAGGATGCTCTTCTGGTTGGGTAGGGGCAGAGTCGGGGTCGCAAAAAATCCTCAATGCTATGGAGAAAGGAACGACCGTATCTCAGATTATAGAAGCGACACATAAAATGAAACAGGTAGGAATCCGCGTGGGATTCTTTCTGCAGTTCGGCTATCCGGGCGAGACCCTTAACGAGATTCGTCAGACGTTGGACATGCTCAAGAAATGCATGCCCGATGATATTGGCATCTCCGTTTCTTATCCTTTGCCGGGCACACCTTTCTACAAGAAAGTCAAATCCCAACTTGGCGAG
>CAZBWR010000055.1:0-27123 GCA_964495695.1 uncultured Chitinophagales bacterium
CGGTTGCGTTATTGATCAATAATTTGACGAAGTAGTAGAATGATGGAAGACCAGGCGAAAACGACATCTCAAACACCGGCTTCGAACCTTCTGGACTTCGTTGGCGTACTTTCGCGGCACAGAAAGTTCGTCTCGAGGTTCATTGTTGGTGTAACGTTGATTACTGTCATCGGCGCTCTTCTTGCCCCGAAATGGTACAGGTCGACTGCCTCCGTCTTTCCTGCAGATAAGGCCGATCTCTTCGGTCTGGAGGGCCTTTCTTCGCTTGCAAAAAATTTCTCTCCAGCAAGAGCGTTATCCGCACTTGGGTCCAACCCCGAAGCAGATCGCTACATGGCAATTCTGAAAAGCGGTACGGTCTTGAATGCCGTGATTCAGAAATTTAATCTGGTTGAAGTGTATGATATTACTAACTATCCCACCGAAAAGACTACAAAGGAACTTCTGAGCAATACGGAATTCAGAGTCGAGCCCGAGGGTAATCTGACCATCACCGTGTACGACAAAGATCCGCAACGTGCCGCAGATATGGCGAACTATTTTGTCGAGTTGCTTAACAAGACTAACACCGAACTGCAAGCGTTAAATGCGCGGGGAAATAGGGAGTTCATCGAACAACGTTATAAAAAGAACATGGTCGACCTGGCTGCTGCGGAGGATTCGCTAAGGCTGTTCCAAAAACGGTTCGGCATCATCGCGATGCCGGAACAAACTGCGGCGTCCATTAAGGCCGTAGCCGAGATTACCGCACAGCTCACCCTGAAAGAAGTCCAGGCCGATGTTCTCAAGCGCACGCAGGCAAGGGACAACCCTACGGTTATGGCTGCCCAGATTGAAATCGATGAACTTCGTAATAAGCTCGCGGAATTGGGAAGCGTTGGGGCAAAGATCGGGAAAGATGCCGGGGTCTTCGTGCCGTTTAGCAAGGTGCCTGATCTGGGCATGGAGTACCTGCGCCGTTACCGTGATGTGGAGATCCAATACAAGATCCTGCAGTTCATTACACCGCTCTATGAGCAGGCAAAGGTTGAGGAGAAGCGGCAAACTCCATCCGTCATAGTTCTCGACCGGGCAGCGCCGGCGGAGCGAAAAGCAAAGCCAAAGGCAACGCTCTGGGGAATTATTGGCTTGGTTGGATCTTTTTTGATTTCAATCCTTGTTATCTTCGGAATGGAGTTGAACAAGCGTATGAAGCAACATGACCCCGACCGCTACGGTCGTATTCTTGATGACTTGAAGAACGATTGGTTTGGCTTACGCTTCTGGAAGCAGCGGCAATGAGGTCTTTGACAGATCACGCCTGATGAACTCTGTTTCAGTCATATGCTTCGGAATTTGTATTGCGATTTTCCTGTCTGTTTTCCGGCAAAAAGCTGACTTGCTTTCGCCGGCTCGCCTGTTCGGCTTCATTTGGTGTCTCTCAATAGGGCTCGCGGAACTCAAGTTCAGTGCGTTACAACATTCCTGGAGTCCGGAGAGTTGGGTGTTGCTGTTGACTGGGGTCGGTGCCTTTCTCATCGGAACCTTCGTGGCTTACGTCTTGAATTTCCAAACGGAGATTTTGTCGCTTGGAGAAATTCGCAATCGTCTGAAGCACGAAAGAGTGGAGGAGGGGAGGCTGTTCTGGCTGATTATCGCTAGTTTTATCATCTATGCCTCCGCCTACTATGCCAATTATCGCGTACGCGGTTGGTTGCCGGTTGATGTCATCGGAACAGCTATCTCCCGCGTAGATTTTAACGTCTCCGGCTTAACGTTGTGGCTCTACACAGCGACGTTCATTTTGTTCTTTGTGATGCTGTACTTCTTGTTGGTGCGAGGGAGTCGAGGGAAAAAAGTGATCCTAGCAGTGATTTTTGCTGTTACAGTTGGCTCTTTTTTCCTCCTTCTGATGAGATACCCGATAATAATGGCAATCGTGATTGGTTTCACCGTGCTGTATTATTCCACACGCTATATCCGCCTTCAGACTGCCTTGCCCTTGTTCCTAGCCGTTACAGGTTTCTTCTTCTGGATCTCGTCTTTAAGATTCACCACGGTCGTGTCAACATATTTGTACTCAGTTTCAAAAATGAAATTTCCGAAAGAGTATGCTTTCCTCACTGAGCCTTACATGTATGTTGTGACCAACTTGGAAAACTTTGCCCGCTCGGTCGACAAGGCTGACTACCATACATTTGGCTATTTCACATTGGACTTTGTGACGGCCATTGCCGGCTTGAAATACTGGGCATTGGAGTATTTCCAGTTCTCAAGAACGCCTTACCTTACGAGCAATTACAACACTTACACAGCATTTTGGTGGTTCTACAGTGATTTCGGCGCGATAGGCTTGGCGCTGATCCCACTTTGTCTGGGCTTTGGTACCGGCTTGCTATACTACCGGATGAGGACGGAACCGTCAATCAAAAATATAACTGCATATGCGGTGGCTGTATTCTGTATGTTCATTTCGTATTTCAATTTTCCGTTTGCATTTCTTTGGTTTGTCCTTAACCTGCTAGCGCTGTATCTGTTTATGCGCTGGACTCTGGTTCCCAGAGAAATTATGGCCAACGGTTTCAAACGGAGTTCGCCTGGCTTGGGGTGAGTTTTGTCGAATTTGCATCAGCAATGGGTGGTACGTTGAGTACCGGTAGGCGTCTTCTTGGAAACTTTGTCACATTGTTTGCCGGCAATGTTGTGGGGCAGGTGTTGTTTTTTGTAGGAACGCTCTACTTGGCAAGAGTTTTTGGACCGTCCGTATTCGGGGTATGGAGTTTTGCGCAGGCTTGGCAACTCTATCTGCTGCGGCTGGGAGAATTTGGTCTTGAGGTTACAGCAATACGACGAATTGCTCGTAACCCCGAGACGACAGCCAGTTGGTCTGCAAACGTGGTTGTTATGCGCCTGTTCTTTGCAATGCTGCTATTTGCCGCAACGTTATTGTCTGGCTTCCTAGGCCTGATCCCGTTTGAAGCTGCGCACGTTGTTTACCTGTTTGCACTCTGCGTGTTTCCAGTTGCCCTCGTTCTTGAGTGGGTTTTCGAGGCCAGGCAAAACGTGATCGTGACAAGCCTTGCACGAATCGGAAAGGGGATTCTGTTCATCGGTGGAATTCTCTTGCTCGTTCATGAGCACACCGACATCACACCTTCTGTGCTTGTCTATGTCATGAGCGTAACTATACCAAGTGTGGTTGTTCTGCTTTGGTCGGTACGTTCCTTTGGATTCGAACTATCATCCTTCTCAATACGAGAAGCGGTCAGGGTTATCCGGGGAGCGTCTTCGGTTGGTGTTGCCAATATCCTCTCCCACTATAGTCTGTTTGTCGGTATTATGGTTGTTGGTTACATACTTACGGAAAGAGAATTGGGGCACTATTCCGCTGCCCATAGGGTGGTTGTCCTTCCTTGGGCCTATGTGTTTGTGAGTTTCCAGCGGGTACTTTTGCCATCTCTCTCTCGATGGTTTGTTGAATCCCGCGATCGTTTTGGAGCGTTTGTTGAGAAATTCTTTCGGTTCACCGTATTGGGCTCCTTGACAGTAGGACTTGCAGGGACCTTTGTGGGACCTTACTTCATGTCGGTTCTCTACTCTACTGAATATGCACCAGCGACGCCGGTATTTGTGATTCTGTTGTGGGCTCTTGCGGTTGGAGGTATGCGCTTCATCTTTGAGATCGCATTGATTGCCTCTGATAACCAGGTGCAATACCTGAAGAGTATAGCCCTGCTTGCGCTTATTTATACTGTCTTTACACCGGTACTCTCTGCGAACTATGGTATTATCGGTGCTGCATGGGCGGGTGTTATAGCCGAATGTGTATACCTGATTTATCTAATGTGGACTTTTCCATATATACCGCTAAGGAATTCGATGGCGCATATCTGGAAGCCTGTGCTTGTGGGATGTATAGCTGCTGGTGTCGGGATATCCCTTGATGGCTACCATTTTCTAATTCAAGCGGCCGCAAGCCTATCAGCCTTTCTAGGTTTGGCGATTTTTGTTCGAGCAGTTTCATATGATGATATTCTCATGCTGGGAACGTTGATGAAAAGATCGAAGGGTGAGGATACTGGTGTCTTTAGATAAAGGAATAATTCATGAGGGTGAATTTTGTAAAGTCAGTGTTAGAGAAACTGATTCGAGAAAACACTATCCGCCTGGACGAGAGCATACTTGCCGTCTGCGCAGGCTCAGAAGAAAAAGACCTGTTTCTGTTGCTTCAGTGCAATAATGTAACGATTTCAAACCTGGACAATCGTGTAAAGGGTGACGAGTTTTCACCTTTGCGGTGGAGTTTTCAAGACGCCCAGAACCTCTCATTTCCGGACAACAGTTTTGATTTTACGTTTGTCTCGGACGGTCTGCATCATTGTCAGTCTCCTCATAGAGCGCTCCTTGAGATGTACCGTGTTGCTCGGAAAGGCGTTATCGTGTTTGAGGGGCGCGATAGTCTTTTGATGAGAATCGCAAACCGGTTGAAACTAGTCTCGGAGTATGAATTGGAAGCAGTAGTTGACAACGGTTATCGTTTCGGCGGCGTAAACAATACGGAAATTCCAAATTATATCTACCGGTGGACCGAGCGTGAACTCAAAAAGACGATTCTATCATACAATCCTACGGGAATTCACAAGATTAGCCATTTTTACGGCTTGGAGCTTCCTTATCAAACGAGCTCGATGAGAAAAAGCAGCTTGAAATCGAATATTGTCAGACTCGTCGCTCCTGCGTTGACAGTATCAGCGCATATATTCAGGCGGCTGAACAACCTCTTCGCAACGGTGGTATTGAAGCCGCAGGTTCCGACAGACTTGTGGCCCTGGTTAGAGTATCATGATGGGGCGGCAACATTCAATAGGCGCTATGCAGACAGCCTGTTCCGTCCGTCAATAAAATAATGAAGTGAAATGTTCATAGGGTTGAACCTCTTGTATTTGCTCCCTGGTGTAGTTGGCGGCACCGAGACGTATGCGGCTGGACTGCTGAGGGGTTTGCGAAACACGAAGACGAATGAGTATCTGCTCTTCGTCAACAGGGAATCAGCTCAATGGGCAACCGAGAAGTTTCCGGATTTTCCCGCGGTCGTATGTCCAGTTGACGGAGTCAGAAAGGAGCATCGCTATTACTTTGAGCAGTTGCGTCTTCCAACACTCGCGGAAAGCTACAAGCTCGACGCATTACATTCTTTGGGATACACGTCGCCGCTCTTCATGCATTGTCCGACCGTGGTTACGGTACATGACTTGAATTTCAAGTTTTGGGGAAGGCAAATGCCTGCCCGTCGGCGGCTCGTCTTGAGTTTCTTTGTTAGGAATGCTATACGCCGTGCAACGCGGGTGATCGCCGTTTCAGAATTCTCCAGAAAGGAAATTCTGAAACACTATCGTGTCCCGCCTGCAAAAGTCGTTGTGACTCACGAGGCGGCAGTAGAAGACACCGCATCCGGCATTAACTCGGAAAATCCAGAAGATGTGTTCGGCTTTCGTAGGCCTTATTGTGTAGCGTTCAGTAGTTCAACGCCGAACAAGAATATTCCGCGGTTACTCGAAGCTTTCGCACAGCTGAAACGTAAGGCGGAGATTCCCCAGCAGCTCGTTCTCGTTGGTCATCAGTTTTCGGGACATCCCGGGTCGAATAATGAAGACTTCAAAGATGTTATTAGTACCGGATATGTCGATGACCGGGTCGTTTCAGCAATATTGAAGGAGTCGGACTTCTTAGTCTTTCCTTCGCTGTATGAGGGTTTCGGGCTTCCTGTTCTGGAAGCAATGGCGTCGGGTGTTCCGGTAGTTTCGTCTAACGCAGGCTCGTTGCCTGAAGTCGCCGGAGACGCGGCGGTCTTTTTCGATCCGTTATCTACCGAGGATATGGCGGAGAAGATAAGAGCTGTTGCAACCTCTGCCGATCTTCGTGAAAGTCTGAGAGCCAAGGGGTTTCTGAATGTCAAGCGATTCTCGTGGGATCAGACAGCGAGGCAAACGGAAGAGGTGTACAGGCAAGCAGTATCAGTACTTCATACTAATCAGTAAAGCTCATTTCTACTCATCATTGATAGAGAGACAAGGCACACCATGAACATCTTAGTAACAGGCAGCAGCGGTCTCATAGGCTCGGAAGCGGTTGAATATTATGACGGACAAGGCCACGCAGTGTACGGCATCGACAACAATATGCGGAAGGAGTTCTTCGGGGATCAGGGGGACACCACATGGAATTTGAACCGTTTGAAGTCAGTAACAAAGAACTTCACGCACCATGATATTGATATTCGCAACCGAAAGGACGTTCTCGACTTCTTCTCAGCAAATCGCATCGATAAGATCATTCACTGTGCCGCACAGCCGTCACACGATCGTGCGGCTGCTATTCCGTTCGATGATTTTGACGTGAATGCAGTCGGGACGCTGAATCTGCTCGAAGCCACCCGGCGCCATGCTCCCGACGCGGTATTCATTCACGTCAGTACCAACAAAGTGTACGGGGATGCCCCCAATGAAATTCCCCTCGTTGAAACGGAAAAGCGCTATGACTACGCCAGACCTGAAGACTATCACGGGGTCAGCGAGGAATGCCGCATTGATCGTTGCTTGCACTCGCTGTTCGGAGCCTCCAAAACGGCGGGAGACATTCTCGCTCAGGAGTACGGCCGCTATTTTGGGTTGAAAACCGGTATTTTCCGCGGCGGATGCCTTACAGGCCCATCCCACTCCGGTGTCGAGTTGCACGGATTTCTGTCGTATCTCGTCCACGTTGCCGTGACTGGTAAGCCCTACACAATCTTCGGCTACAAGGGGAAGCAGGTTCGTGATCAAATCCACAGCTATGATGTGATCATGGCATTTGAAGCCTTCGCAAACAATCCCCGCCCGGGAGAGGTCTATAACATTGGCGGCGGCAGGGAGAATGGCGCCTCGGTGCTCGAGTGCTTTGACATGATCAAAGAAATTGGCGGCTACGATGTCAAGTACTCGTACAACGAACGCAACCGCATCGGCGACCATATCTGCTACATGTCTGATCTCAGAAAACTTCGCACACACTATCCGGAATGGTCACTCACACGCGACCTCCCGTCTATTGTGCGAGAGATGATCGAAGCAGAGGAAAAACGTAATACCGGCACTAACTGATCCCGGTGCCACGACACTATCCTGACAAACGAAACGACTAATGTAGTACATGGCTGATATTCTCTTTCACTCACTCGTGTTCTCGCCGGACTCGGTTTCGACGGCGTATCTGATGACTGATCTCACAAAGCAGTTGAAGTCACTCGGTCACCGCGTAACAGTCCTGACGACTTCGCCTCATTACAATATTGATCAGACAGCTTTGGCGCAACAGAAAATGACTCGCAGATGGTTCGGGCTGATCGCTCACAGCGTATGTGGAGGGGTTGAGGTGTGGCACATCAAGATACCAATGAAGGGTCAGCGGGTCTACACGCGTGTTCTCGACTATGTCTACTTTCACCTCATGGCGCTCTTCATGGGCTTCTTTTTTCTCAAGAAGCATGACTGTGTAATTACCCCCTCTCCGCCGTTAACCATCGGGCTGGTCGGATGGTTGATCGGGAAAAGAATGCGGGCGCCTTATGTCTACAACATCCAGGAGATCTACCCCGACTTTGCCATCAATCAAGGTCTGATCAAGAATCCCTTGTTCATCAGGTTCCTGCGGTATGTTGAGTCTGTTGTGTATAAAAAGAGCAGGAAAGTAGTTTCGATCTCTGCATGGTTTAACGATATCGTAGCTCAACGGGATGTTCCCAAAGAGAAACTGAGCGTCATCCCGAATTTCGTTGACACGGAATTGTATCACCCTATGCCTCGAAACAATCCCTTTGCCGTCCAGAACGGCCTCACGGATCGATTTGTCATCTTGTATGCCGGCAACATCGGGCTTAGCCAGGATTGGGAATCGATGATGACGGCGGCGCGGGAGGTGGCTGATTTGCCTATTCTCTTTGCGATTGCAGGGGATGGGGCCGTTTCGAAGTGGCTGCGCGCGGAAGTTGAAAAGCGGGCACTTTCAAACGTGAAATTTCTCGGTTATCAAACGAGGGGAATGATGGCATCGGTGAATGCCAGCTGTGATATCTGCATGATCCCGATGAAAACAGCAACAACGATTGATACATTTCCCTCCAAAATCTATACTATATTGGCTTGTGGAAAGCCCGTGATCGTACAGGCGGATCCGAACTCGGAACTCGAGTGGCTCATGAAGAAGGTTGACTGCGGATACGTTGCGGCGCCGGACGATGCAAGGGATTTTACCGAAACAGTACGAAGGGCGTATAATGAGCGTGAACATCTTTCTGCAAAAGGAGCTCTCGGACTTGAGTTGGTGCGCTCGCAGTACTCGAAAGAAGTCGTCGGTAAACAATATGACCAGCTCGTCCGCGAGTTAGTCAATGGAAAAACCAATTGAACGAACTGTATTGCCTGACTGCATTCTAGCATGCTGATGCTCTCTTTCATCATAGCGTGTGTTTCATTGGGGTTGGTGATATTGCTGACGCCTGCCGTCAGGAGGCTTGCGATTGATTTCCGGATTGGCGATCTGCCCGGCGAGCGCAAGGTACATTCCGGCTTCATTCCACGGCTTGGAGGTGCAGGCATCATCGCAGGCTTCGCCGCCGGCTTGAGCGTCGTGTTTTTTGCTTCGCCATCAGTGTTTGAGGCTCCGCCGTTCAGCGTACCGCTCGTGGGACTCGCAACTCTTCTCATTGTCGGTCTGGGTGTGTTGGATGATATCTTCGGCGTTGGATCGTTCGGCAAACTCGTCGTTCAATCGGCCGCCAGTGCTCTCGTGGTGTATGCGGGGCTGCGGCTCGACTATCTTTCACTTCCCCTTTTTGGATCGATTCATTTGGGAATGTTGGCCGTACCCATGACATTCCTCTGGCTTACCGGTGTCACAAATGCGGTCAACCTTCTGGATGGGCTCGACGGCCTTGCGTGCGGCGTCTCGGCGATTGTCTCTGCAACATTCTTCGCGATCGGCGCCGTTGTGAATGACCCGTTTGTCATGGTCACGTCAGCAAGTTTGTTTTTCGCGTGCGTCGGTTTTCTGAAGTACAACTTCAATCCCGCATCGATCTTCATGGGTGATACGGGAAGTCTCTTTTTGGGATTTGTCCTTGCCTGTATCTCCTTGCGGGTGCTGCAGCACCCGTCGTCGGAGACAAATCCCCTTTCGCTTCTCGTTGTGGTGATTGCGCTTGCCGTCCCGATTGTCGACACCTCGGTGGCGTTCTTCCGCCGCATCAAGAAGGGAATGCATCCGCTGAAGCCGGACCGTGAGCACATCCATCACCGGCTGATGGATCTGGGACTTACGCACCGGCAGACGGTGTTTGCCATCTACTCCATTTCGATTTTCAACGGCGTCGTCGCTTTTGCAATGGTGCTGGTCGAGAGTCTGTATTCGAGCGTTCTGGTAGTTGTTGTGTTCAACCTGATCTTTTTCGGGATTCGACGGCTCGGGTACGTTGAAGAGATGCGGCGGGAAAAACACGAGGAGAGGCCTCCCATCCAGCCTCTGAGCGTTGCACGTCTCATTGACAAGATTGTTCTTGTATGTGGTGATGTCGGGGCGATCTTCTTTGCGTTCATGCTCTCGTACTGGTTCAGGTTTCACTCGGGATTGTTTCCTTTTACAACATACGTCCCGTTCGAAACCTATTTGATCAATCCGGTTATGCTGCTGTTTGTCGTGTTCTGGCTGGCCCTCTTCGTGTTAGCGGGACTGTATGATATCCCGTGGGATGTTTCGCGCGTCGACTACGGCCTCCTGATTTTGAAAACCGTTGCCATCGGAACGGTATTTCTCTTTTTCGTCACTCTTGATATCAGCAATATTACCCTTGAGGGCAGGATAACGACTCTCACGTACGGTGCTACGATTGCGTTCTTCGTAATCCTCGTACGGATGTTTATTGTCGGGTTTGAGCGCAAGCATGAAATTCTCGGTTTCCGGAAACGCAACACGCTGCTTGTCGGCACAACGGAACTTGCGGGAGAACTGGTAAAGGAAATTGAGGATCGTCCGGGATTGCGTTATAAGGTTATCGGCGTTGTGGACAAATCGGCATCCGCCGGGGAGTTCATGAACTATCCTGTGCTCGGCACCCCGGAGGCAATCCCCGAGCTGGTCAAAAAGAACAACGTAGAAGAGATTCTAATCGCCACGGGTTATGATTCCCGTGAGGAGATACTGAACATCATAGCTCGTTGTAACGGCATGGTTCCGGCTGTGAAGCTCATCCCCGAAAGCACGGATGTTCTCAGTGGATTCAAGACCGAAGAGGTGGTCGGCCATCCGCTTATAAGGCTGTATCCGACAAACCTCAATACATGGCAGAGAATTGCGAAACGTTGGATTGACGTTCTTGTCGCATTCATCGTCCTTGTGCCGTTTCTTCCCTTGTGGATACTCATTGCCATTGCTATCAAGCTCGACTCACAGGGGCCGGTGTTTTTTACACAAGAGCGGGTGGGGATGAAGGGAAGGTTGTTCAACTTGATAAAATTCCGCTCGATGATTCATGATGCGGAAAGGGAAACGGGTCCCGTCTGGGCGTCGGCGGGTGACAAACGGGTTACCCGTGTTGGCAGAGTGCTCCGCAAAGTGCGGCTGGATGAAATTCCCCAATTCATCAATGTTTTGAAGGGTGAAATGAGCCTTGTCGGGCCAAGACCGGAACGGGCGTTCTTTGTCGAGCAGCTCAAGGATGAGGTGCTGTTTTATACTCGCAGACTTTTGGTCCGACCGGGCATTACCGGCTGGGCGCAGGTTAAGCATCGATATGATTCTTCGCTGGATGATGTGCGGCAGAAGATCAAATATGATCTCTACTACCTGGAGAATATGTCTTTGACGCTTGACTTGAAGATAATTCTCCGGACAATTGTTGTTGCCCTCAGCGGCAAGGGCACACACTAATCTCATCGAAAAGGAACACGTTATGAAACTTCAAATGGTTGATGTCGTCGGGCAATATAAGCATATCAAGACCGAAGTTGATGAAGCCATCCATAAGATTCTCGATTCGGGGCAATTTGTTCTGGGGAAGGAAGTGGGAGAATTTGAATGTCAGGTGGCAGGGTACCTCGGAGTCAAGTACGCTGTGGGGTGCGCATCAGGAACCGACGCATTGCAAGTCGCAATGATGGCGTTGGGAATCGGGCCGGGCGATGAGGTTATTACAACCCCGTTTACATTTGTCGCCACAACAGAGACAATCGTGTTGCTTGGGGCAAAACCCGTGTATGTTGATATCGATCCCAAGACCTTCAACATTGACCCCGCTGCAATCGAGGAGGCGATCACCCCGCGTACGAAAGCGATCATACCGGTGCATTTGTACGGCCAGGCTGCGGACATGGACCCCATTATGGCAACAGCAAAGAAACACAAGCTCAAGGTGATCGAAGATTCAGCGCAGGCGTTGGGAGCTTCGTACAAGGGGAGGAAAGTCTGCACATTTGGCGACGTGTCGTGTATCAGCTACTTCCCCAGCAAGAATCTCGGGGCGTTCGGCGATGCCGGAATGGTTGTAACAAATGACGTTGCTCTCGGCGAGCTTATGCGGATGATTATCGTTCACGGCTCAAAGCAACGGTATTATCACGAGATCCTCGGCGTGAACAGCCGGCTTGACACTCTGCAAGCGGTCATTCTTTCTGTCAAGCTGAAATATCTGGATAAATGGAATCAGGCACGTCGCGACGCGGCAAAGCGTTACAACGAACTTTTGAAAGATCTGCCTGTCACTGTACCGCATGTGTCGCCGGACTGCGAGCACATTTTCCATCAATACACAATCCGGGCACCGAAACGGAACGAACTGGCAGAGCATCTGAAGCAGAAGGGGATTCCCCATGCGATTTACTATCCCGTGCCTTTGCATCAACAGCAGGCATTCGCCAGCGTCGGCAAGCCGAAAGGGACGTTTCCCGTCACGGAACAGGCAGGGGACGAGGTGCTTTCGCTTCCGATGCACACAGAACTGTCGGAGGAACAGTTGGTCTTCGTTACCGATGCCATCAAACAATTCTATCACGCATAGTTATCTTCTGTGGATTCCAATCCAAAAATACTAGTCGTTATCCCGACGTATAACGAAGCAGAGAACATCCCGAAGCTCGTCCCCGCCGTTCTCCGCCAGGCCCCCGATCTCGATATTCTCGTTGTTGATGATGGATCGCCGGATGGCACGGGGCAGATCGTCAAGGACATAATGACCGGGAATTCCCGCGTTTCCCTCATCGAACGCCAGGGGAAGCAGGGCCTTGGTACAGCGTACGTTGCCGGCTTCAAGTTCGCCATCGAACGGGGATACGATCTCGTGTTTGAGATGGATGCGGACTTTTCACACAACCCCAATGATATCCCCCAGTTTCTGGAGAAAATCAAAAATGCCGACCTTGTGATCGGATCGCGGTATGTGAACGGGGTTCGTGTGTTGAACTGGCCGATGAACAGGCTGCTGCTAAGTTATTCGGCGAACGTCTATACACAGATCATTACGGGCTTGCCGATTCATGATGCGACAGGCGGTTTCAAATGCTATCGCATCGAGACGCTGAAGGCGATTGATCTTGACAAGATCAAGTCGAATGGATATGCCTTCCAGATTGAGATCAGTTTCAAAGTCTGGAAAAAGGGATTCCGGCTTGTCGAGATTCCCATTGTCTTTTTGGACAGGCGTGTCGGGATCTCAAAAATGTCCCGCAGCATAGTCTACGAGGCAGTCTTTATGCTCTGGAAGCTCCGTTTCCGCAGTATCTTGAATCGACTTTAATTCTCGCCCTTCATGGACCTTTCGGTCATCATCGTCAATTACAACGTCAGGCAATTTCTCGAAAATGCACTCACGTCCATCTATCGGGCGATGGAGGGGATTGAGGGAGAGGTATTTGTTGTGGACAACGCCTCGGATGACGGAAGCGTGGAAATGGTGCGGACGAAATTTCCTGCTGTAAGACTGATTGAAAGTCCGAAAAACCTTGGCTTTGCCAAAGCAAACAACACAGCGCTAAAGCAGGCAAAGGGACGCTACCTGGTTCTCATCAATCCCGATACGATTGTTCAGGAGGACACGTTTTCGGTGATGATGCGCTTCTTCGAGGAAAACCCTGATGTAGGGCTTGCTGGCTGCAAAATTCTGAATCCCGACGGCTCGTTTCAGCTTCCATGCCGTCGCAGTTTTCCGACGCCCTGGGTGGCTTTCACCAAGATATTCGGGCTGGCTGGCATGTTCCCCAAATCCCGGCTATTCGGGAAATACAATCTCACGTACCTGAGTGAGGACGAGACATATGAGGTCGATGCCGTCAGCGGCTCGTTCATGGTTTTGCGCAGGGAAGTGTACGAGAAGATCGGCGGATTGGACGAGACGTTCTTTATGTATGGCGAAGACCTTGATTGGTGTTACAGGGTGTCGCAGGCGGGGTACAAAGTCTACTACGTACACTCGACCAAGATCATCCACTTCAAGGGTGAGAGCACGAAGCGGAGCAGTATCGACGAGATCCGGACGTTTTACAGTGCCATGCAGTTGTTTGTGGAAAAACACTTCAGCTCTTCGGTGACTGTCGAGGTGTTTCTCACGCTCGGCATCATCCTCCGGGCAGCGGTAGCGATGGCAAGTCGTGCATCAGTTCCGGTTTTTCTGGCGTTGGTCGATTTTGTGCTTGTAAACCTTGCGTTGATCTTTGCAGAAGATATCTATTTCGGCCACTTCTTTAGTTTCCCGGCGGCATCGTATCCGATTGTCTGGACTGTGCCGGCAATCATCGTTGTGACCACGATGTATCTGCTTGGCGTCTACACGATTAACAGGCATTCAGCCTCGCGTGCTGCTCTTTCAGTCGTCATCAGTTACACAGTCATATCGGCGCTGGTATTCTTTGCGAAGAATTTTGCATTCAGTCGTGCGGTTGTTGTCATCGCAGGGGCGTTGACATTCTTCCTCCTGCCGGGTTGGCGCCTTGCGTTCAAGTTTTTTACGGGCAAGAGGTCGGGATCCCGTCGCAGCTTGTTCGGAAGGAGAACGGTCATCGTAGGAACGGGGCAATCGGCCCAGGAGGTGTTACGAAAGCTCCGTGCCCGCATCGATGACGGTTACGACGTTGTCGGCTTCATTGATCTCAATAGAAAAAACATCGGCGATAAGATTGCGGGCATTGAGATTATCGGCAGTCTCGACAATGTGGGAAAAGTGATTGCCGAGAAGCGGGTCACCGAAGTGATTTTTTCGACAGATGCTGTTTCCTATAGCGATATCCTTTCTGTGATCTCGAGGAGCGATAACCGGAGCGTGAACTACCGTCTCGTCCCGAACAGCCTTGAAGCAATCATCGGCAAGACGAGCATTGATGATCTTGAAACCCTGCCGCTTGTCGAAATCGAATACAATCTTCACAAGCCGGGACACAGGTTCATGAAGCGCTTGATGGATATCGCAGTTTCTACTGCAGGACTTGTAACCCTTTATCCCTTTGTAAGAGTATGGCATTTTCTGACGAAACAGAAACAGAAAGGGGCAATTGTTCGCGCCATCCTCTTGCTTCCGCATGTGTTTTTGGGTAAGATAAGTTTAGTCGGCTTACCGCTTTCGACGCTATCTTCAGCTTCGCCCGGGACAGAAAACCCGCCGTCCGACTCATATCTCGGGCCGGTCGGCATTATGGGACTCGTCCAGATCAGCAAACGGGATGATCTGGAGCCTGAAGAGATCGAGCGCTACAAAATCTATTACGCAAAAAACCAATCACTACTCTTGGATATCGAGATCATTGTGAAATCTATTCTCAAACTTTTGCGGAGAAACTGAACAATGGCAAAAGTTACTTTGGACTTTGAAAAGCCCGTCTACGAACTCGAGCAAAAGATCGAGGAGATGCGCAAATATGCGGATAATCCGGATATTGCTCAGGAGATCGAAAAAATTGAAAAGCGTGTCAACCAGTTGCAGCGGAGCGTCTTCAGCGGATTGACCCGCTGGCAGAAAGTCCAGTTGGCGCGTCATCCAGATCGTCCGTACACTCTCGATTACATCAATCTGATGACGAAGGATTTCATCGAGTTGCATGGTGACCGGGCGTTCAAGGACGATAAGGCCATTGTCGGGGGGTTCGCCCGGCTTGATCAGCATTCCGTCATGATCATCGGGCATCAGAAGGGGCGCGACACAAAGTCGAATCTTTATCGCAACTTCGGTATGCCCAATCCTGAAGGATACCGGAAAGCTTTGCGGCTGATGAAGCTTGCCGAGAAATTCAAGAAACCGGTCGTCACACTTCTGGATACACCCGGAGCGTTTCCGGGACTTGAAGCCGAAGAACGCGGACAGGCCGAGGCAATTGCGCGGAATCTGTTGGAGATGTCGCACTTGAAAGTCCCGATTATCGTTGCTATCATCGGCGAAGGCGCATCGGGTGGTGCGTTGGGAATCGGCATCGGCGACAGGATTCTGATGCTTGAGAATTCTTGGTATTCAGTCATTTCGCCGGAGTCGTGCTCGAGTATATTGTGGAGAAGCTGGGATTACAAGGAACAGGCTGCGGAGGCCCTGCAACTGACTGCGCCCGACCTGAAAAAGCAGGGCATCATCGACGAAATTGTTCCCGAGCCGCTCGGCGGCGCTCACCGGGACCATGCAAGAGCCGCCGAAATTCTAAAGGCGCAACTGCTCAACGAGCTGAAGTATCTGTCAAAGTTCAAACCCGAAAAGCTCATCGAACGCCGCATCGAAAAATTTTCCAAAATGGGAGAATATTCAGGATAACCTGCGAGGGCGTCCTGCACACATCATATGATCAAACACACCACCGACATCCGTGTACGTTACGCGGATACCGACCAGATGAAGATTGTCTACTACGGGAAGTACTTCGAATATTTCGAACAAGGGCGCTCGGACTTGCTGCGCGACATCGGTCTGCCATATCCCCGCATTGAGGAGATGGGGCTGATTCTTCCGGTCATCGAGGCACACGCTAAGTACAAGCGCTCGGCGAAGTACGATGATTTGCTCCATGTTGTCACGTATTTCCGCGAGATGCCGATTGCCCGTGTCCGGATCGAATACGAAATTCTCCGGGAGGGGGAGACTGATGCCATGGTGGAGGGATACACAATTCACACATTCGTGAACGCCGCAACGGGGAAACCCACTCGTGCCCCGGGCCAGTTTGTCGAGGCAGTTGAAAAAAGAATGAAGAAATAAGAATGCTGAAGAAAGAGTTGCTGGATATTCTCTGCTGTCCGAAATGCAAGTCGGATTTGGTGTTTGACTCCGGGAAAGAAACATTGACATGCACATCCTGTCGGCGCATATTTCCGGTGAGGGACAACATCCCCATATTGCTGGTGGAAGATGGCAAATAGCATTGTGCATGACAGCCGCATCGGCCGGCTGATAGAGCTGGCCCTCCTTGAAGATGTGGGAATGGGTGACGTCACGACGGAAGCGATTGTACCGGAAGAGGGACTAGGCGGGGCTGTGTTTCTCTGTAAAGAAGACGGTATTGTGGCGGGGCTTGAAATTACTGCGCTGGTGTTCGAGTATTGCGATCACAGCATCACACAGACTCCACTCGTTCATGATGGCCAGCCGGTCAAGGCGGGACAGCAACTGGCAACACTCCACGGAAGCGCCCGTGCGCTGCTCACCGGAGAGCGAACGGCATTGAATTTTCTCCAGCGAATGAGCGGCATTGCAACTATGACCCGCCGATATGTGGATGCAGTTACCGGAACAAAGGCACAGATCACCGACACCCGAAAAACTGCTCCGGGGCTGCGGGCGCTCGACAAGTTGGCGGTTCGTTTTGGCGGGGGAGTGAATCACCGTTTCGGGCTGGACGATATGGTGTTGATCAAAGATAATCATATCGTGGCTGCAGGGAGCATCAGCGAAGCCGTCAGAATGTGCCATACCTACCTCGCCGACGAAAACCTGAGCCTGGCAATTGAAGTCGAAACGAAGAACCTTGACGAAGTCCGGGAAGCGCTTCGCTGCGAAGGGGTCGGGCGCATAATGCTTGACAATTTCGGCACTGACATGATGCGCGAAGCTGTACAACTGATAGGCAGCCGGGTTGAAGTCGAGGCATCAGGCGGGGTTACTCTTCAGACAGTCCGGGAAATTGCCGAAACCGGTGTCGACTTCATCTCGGTAGGTGCCCTGACTCATTCGGTCAAGGGCCTCGACATTTCACTCGAATTCCACCACGTCCGCTAGGAATGTTCGACAAACTCAAGCGGCTCGGAACTGACACTGCCATCTACGGCGTCAGCACAGTTGTGGGCCGCTTCCTCACCTTCATTCTCACTCCGTTCTATACGAATATTCTCCCCCCCGCCGAGCTTGGCATTGTCGCCACGCTGTATGCGTACATTGCGTTCGTGAACATCTTGTACGGTTACGGGATGGAGGCAGCGTACATGAAGTACACAGCCACGCTTGAAATCGGAACGAAGAAACAGAACTTCAGCGTTCCGTTTATTTTCTTGGGGTTGTCGTCAATCGTTTTTTCCTCCCTGATTATTCTGAACAAGGGTGTGCTTGCAGCTGCCGCAGGGGTGCCACCGGAACTTGCCATTCTTATCACGTATGGCGCGGGAATTCTGCTGCTTGATGCTCTTGCGATTGTACCTTTCGCATCGCTCAGGATGGAGAGAAAATCACGGATGTTTGCCATTCTGAAGCTGCTGAATATTGTCTTGACAGTTATACTGAACTTTATTTTTCTACTTCATTTCAGACTCGGGATCGAAGGGATCTTCCTCAGCAACGTGATAGCCTCCGCCGCTACGTTGATAATGTTGCTGCCCGTTGTCATTTCACAGTTCACGCTGCAGTGGATGGGTTCATTATGGCGCAAGTTGATGCAGTTCAGCCTTCCGACCATCCCTGCCTACATCGCTACGATGATGGTGCAGGTAATTGACCGTCCGATATTGGAGTCGTTGACTGACAAGGCCACGGTAGGCATCTATCAGGCAAATTACCGTTTGGGGATTTTCATGATGCTTGTAGTTTCGATGTTCGACTTTGCGTGGCGTCCCTTCTTTCTCACGCAAGCAAAGGAACCTGATGCAAAGCCGATGTTTGCCCGCGTGGTTACCTACTTCTTTCTGTTGATGACTGGGTGTTTCCTGCTCATAACGTTCTTTCTGAACGAGGTTGTAACGTATCCCATCTACCATGAGCGATCAATTCTTGACGCTCGCTACTGGAGCGGCCTCACCATTGTTCCCGTGGTGCTGCTGGCATATATGTTTCTCGGTATATCAAATGGGATGGTTGCGGGTATCTACATCGAGAAGCAGACGCAAAAGCTTCCGGTCATTACGTTCATCGGGGCTGGAGTGAATGTGGCGGCGAATTTCCTGTTGATACCATTGTGGGGGATCATGGGCGCCGCTGTTGCTACGCTGCTGAGTTACAGCATTATGGCAATCGTGCTGTATTTCATTGGGCAGAAAATCTATCCCATCGAGTATGAATTTGCGAGGATGTTGAAAATTGCTGTGGCCGCGTCGTTCGTCTATGGATTGCATCTCTTTGTTCCGGTTCATGATCTCCTTCCCCTCTGGAAGCTGTTTCTTCTTCTGCTCTTCGGAACATTAATGTACTGGATGAAGTTTTTCGATCCGCAGGAAATATCCTTCCTGACCCGCCTTATCAGTTTCCGCAAGACGAATTAGGGCCACAAGGCTCCAATTCTCCGCCTTTGGCAAGTTACTTTCGTTTTCCGTATTTTGAGTAGTATTTGTTAAAGGAGTTTTCTTGAGCAAGAGTAGATTCGACGCAACAAAGCCAATGGCTGTGGGGGGACAAGCGGTGCTTGAAGGTGTGATGATGCGCGCCCCCGGCATGGTTGCGACCGCAGTGCGGAGAGCGAACGGTGAAATTGTTGTCCGGAAGGAACCTCATATTCCGGTAGGTGAGCGCTTTCCCCCTCTCAAGCTGCCCATCCTGCGCGGGGCAATCGGGCTGATTGAAATGATGGTAATAGGCATCCGCACTCTCAACTTTTCCGCCGAAATTGCAATGGCAGACTTGGAGGGTCCCGATGAGAAGGAAAAAGCAAAATCCTCGACATTCAGCGAGAATCTGAAACTCGGGCTCACTGTCGCCTTCTCACTCGCAGTCGGGATTGCCATTTTCTTCGTCACGCCTCTTGCCGTCACCACGTTTGCATTTGATGTGGAGCAGGACGCCCTTGCGTTCAACCTCATAGCCGGTGCAATAAGAATCGGATTGTTGCTGGCCTATCTTGCCGCAATCTCGATGATAAAGGATATCAAGCGGCTGTTTCAGTATCACGGGGCGGAGCACAAGGCGGTGTTTGCATTCGAGAGAGGCGAAAATCTTGACACTGCAGCAGCAGGACGCCAGTCCCGGTTCCATCCCCGGTGTGGAACGAGCTTTCTTCTGATTGTTATGTGTGTGGCGATTGTGCTGTTCAGTATTCTTGACGCGTTTCTCATCCAATGGCTGGGAGAACTTACCGTTGTCACGAGAATCCTGACGCACCTTCCGCTCATCCCCTTGGTTGGCGGAATATCCTACGAGTTCATCCGCATTTCAGCCCGGCACAGCGAAACGCTTCTGGGCAGGTGGGTTGTGGCGCCGGGTCTCTGGCTCCAAAAAATCACCACCAAAGAGCCTGATGAGAGCCAACTCGAAGTAGCCATTGTTGCGTTGAGATGTGCTTTGGGAGAGGAATATGTTCCGGGCGAGAAGAGCAACGAACCTGCGTTACAAGGAGTTTCAGCGAACTGACCGATGCTTGACAGGCTTGAAAAAGTACGTGAGCGTTACGAGGAGGTGGGACGGCTGTTAAGCGATCCGGCCGTGGTTTCCAATTCCGACAAATTGCGGCAACTGAGCAAGGAACACAGCGATCTTACGCCCCTGATCAAGACCTACGAACGCTACCGTAAACTCAAGAATGACATTGCGGGCCTGAAGGATATCACCGAAAACTCTTCAGACGCCGAGATGAAGCAGCTCGCGTACGACGAATTCAACGGGGCGAAGGAACAGCTCTCCGAACTAGAGGAGGAGTTGAAGGTACTTCTGATTCCCAAGGATCCGAACGACAGCAAGAACGTCATCGTTGAAATACGGGCGGGAACCGGCGGGGAAGAGGCTGCATTGTTCGCTGCCGACCTGCTGCGCATGTACACTCGCTACGCAGAGCGGCAAGGGTGGAAATCGGAAATCCTCGACATCAATGACACCGGCCTCGGGGGTATCAAGGAAGTATCGTTCGGATTGCGGGGAGATGATGTATACGGCACAATGAAATTCGAAAGTGGCGTTCATCGTGTGCAGCGCGTGCCGGAAACAGAAGCACAGGGGCGGGTACATACATCCGCAGCTACTGTTGCTGTACTTCCAGAAGTTGAGCCTGTAGACGTTCAGGTCAACCCTGCTGATATCGACATGGATACATTCCGGTCAGGAGGCAAGGGTGGACAGAACGTGAACAAAGTCGAAACGGCAGTCCGGCTTACACACAGGCCGTCGGGTATCGTGGTTGTGTGCCGGCAGGAACGTTCGCAATTACAGAACCGCGAACGGGCGATGCAGATGTTACGAGCCAAACTGTACGAAAATATGATCGTCTCTCAGGTGGGTGATGTCGCCGCTCAACGCAAAGCTCAAGTGAAAAGCGGGGACCGAAGCGACAAGATCAGAACATACAATTTTCCGCAGAACCGCGTGACAGACCATAGAATCGGGCTCACGCTCTACAATCTTGCCGAGATAGTTGACGGGCGGCTGGAAGAGCTTATAGAGGCTTTGAAGATCGCAGACCGCGCAGCAAAACTCAAGGCTGAATCCGCAACGTAATTACTTTCCCGGCTTTCCCATTCCGTTCGTCCGCACCGCCGAAAAAAATTCCTTGAGAATTCCTCCGCATTTCGGTTCGAGAATCCCCTGAACCAATTCGACGCGGTGATTCAACCGCTGATCCTGAACGATGTTGAAGAGCGTGCCGCAAGCCCCCGCTTTCGGGTCCGACGCGCCGTACACCAGTGTATCAATGCGGGCAAGAACAATAGCCCCCGCACACATTGCGCACGGCTCAAGAGTCACGTAGAGTGTCGAACCGGTGAGACGGTGATTCGAGAGTTGCCCTGCTGCTGCAGTGATAGCAATGATCTCGGCGTGAGCAGTAGGGTCCCGCAGAGTTTCCACCTGGTTGTAACCCTTCCCGATGATACGGCCGTTGTGAACAATCACCGCGCCAATCGGGACTTCTTTCCTCTTGTATGCCTGTTCAGCTTCACGGAAGGCGAACTCCATCCATTTTTCATGATCATTCATGGCGTGACGACCGGTATGTTGGGAAACGTGGAGAGTGGGCTTTGAGCCGCCCGCAGGGC
This sequence comes from uncultured Chitinophagales bacterium, assembly GCA_964495695.1. Classification (GTDB taxonomy): domain Bacteria; phylum Bacteroidota; class Ignavibacteria; order UBA10030; family UBA6906; genus CAADGV01. The sequence continues at coordinate 21,409 of CAZBWR010000055.1, forward strand.
GGAATAGCAGTGCACCCGGAGGGAGTCGAACCCCCAACCCTCAGATCCGAAGTCTGATGCTCTATCCAGTTGAGCTACGGGTGCTTCGAAAACAAGCTGTTTTGCAGGTTTTTACTGCATCTTTGCAAAAGGACGAAGCATTTTTCCCTTGCAGATGGCACACTTTGGGCACACCTTGAGCAAAGGAAACACAATGATTACTGCGGCAATAATATATCACTACTAACGCTACTTAACAAGCCTCCGAGCAAATTCCACTTCTTTCCTTTCAATGACGGGTCAGGACTAAGGGTCGCCCCGTCTCCACACAGCAGATCACCTCAGGCGCAATCGGGGCACCGCTTTGCTTGGCCGAAGTGGAGCCAAACATATCCATTGCGCCATTTGTGATATCTTGCGTGCTGATGCCAGGCTATCGCACATGATTTCGTCCATGCTCATGCTCTAGGAGGGAGCACCTCCGCCACCTGCCGTTGTATAAATGAAAAGGAATGTCTACCTTGAGTATGAAGATTTGTGCTGCCTGGACCAACTAACCTGGACCGGCAATCGACCCCCAATGCTTCCTAATGTAGTTCCGACGCTTCGATTTCTCTTGGCCGCGCCGCCATCACCCCCACCGCTTGCGCGGTTCGAGCATGAGTGCAACGCCATCGCCATGACAGTCATCCAACGCAAATCTTTCAAGCAAGTTGTTTGGATAGCAGTTCGAACCGGGCTGCATCCCTTTGCCCAAGACCAATGAATCTCACAATGGGATTACAGATTTTGGCGCAGTTCCGTTTGCTTCGCATTCTCTTATTTCAGGAGGTATCGATGGGCTGTCCACGACTCATTGCCGCGGTAGTTCCACTGTTTCTCTTTGTGCTTTTCCTGGCGGGATGCAAAGCCGATGAAGCAACCGCACCTGTTGACACCCCCCCGGCTGTCACAACGCTTGCCGTCCGGTCAATTGGCGTCCGGACGAGCTTGTTCACCTTCACCATTACTGACAGCGACAGTCCACTCGATTCGGCACTGATGCTCTTTGGAGACGGAAGCACGGAATATCTCGTACGGGCGGGTGGAAAAAAAGACGTCGTTGACAGCGTATCGCACGTATATGCGCTGGGAGGCGCCTACACGGCCATGCTTAAAGCCTTCAGCAAGGGGAAAGAGGGCGTAAAAGACATTACTGTTGCTATTGGCGACCAGCCACCAACAATAAACATCATCAGCCTAACAGGCACAGAAGGAAAAACAACAACAACACCCCTAAGCACAATAGCAACAGACCCAGAAGGAGACCCATTCACTGTCGAAGTGACATCACAGCATCCAAACCTCATCGCACAAATCACACAACCAAACCTCCAATACAGAGGAATCGACAGCAGCACAAACGGAACATACCAGCTCAAAATCAAACTAACAGACCCAAAAAACAGAACAGTAGAAAAAACAATCCCAGTCAACATACAACCAATGGACGACATCACAGGAAAAATACAAGACATCCTGGAAGGAACATACCTAGCAGCAAGACGGCCAAACCTCGTAATCCAACCACCATACACAGGATGGATAAAAATAGACGGAATACAACTCCCAATAACACCACAAGGAAACTACACCTCACCAAAACTCACACCACAAAACCACACAATAGAAAGCTTCATCACAAACGGAACAGACTCAAGCTTCATCGCAACAGACACAATAAGCCCGGGCGACCAAACATTCAACCCAAAAGTCCACACAAACACAGGAACACAACTCACACTAGCACTGCTAAGAGACTTCTACCTACTAACAAACTTCGGAAACTACATGAATTTACTTGGCGGATTTGACTTCACAAATGCAACAAGCCAAAGATTCTGGCTTTCAGGAAAAGACACACTAAATTGGAGAGGACAAACGCCAAACCAACAACAAGCATTAGAAACAATAATTGCAAACGACTGGCTAGAAGAGCTGGCGCCAAACAAAAGGCCAGCAATCTACAAAGCACAACAAGGAGAAAGCATACCCTTTTTTCACACCCCAAGAGGGCCAGCCCCAGGATACGGGCTTATTTTCATAGACAACAGCTCAGGAGCCAACGGCACATTCGCACCATACTCCAACCCGACAAACCCCCCACACATAGAACGCTGCATCATAACACTCAGCAACGCAGACCAACAAGTTCCTCCTTACTACGGATTCAACCGCGCAACAGTCAATCAAGAAACAGGATCATGGCTGTGCAACCCCACAAGACAGCTAGGACACCCAGACCTTGAAGGCAAAACAATATTTCACGACAGATTAAGCGGGGTCACAACCCCAACTGCAATAGACCTCAAACTACTATACCTTGTAGTTCAAATCCCTATTGGAACACACATCAACAAATACTGGAAACTGCCATAACATCCGTTGTCGGTAGTGCCAATTTCTACGAAGTTGCCCATTCGCTTTGCTTTTTTAGCAGAATGACCTAAACCCATTCAAACCGGGTACGACAGTTGAGTTTGCGCTGCCGAAAACACCGCTCGTCAAGCTCGAAGTCTTCAACGCCCTCGTCAATGAATCACGAGAGGCAGGGTATTACGCCGAACGCTTCGATGCATCACATCTTGCGACGGGCATATACCTGTACCGTCTTCAGGCCGGGGACTTCACAAAGGTTCGGAAGCTCCTTGTCTTGAAGGAGCCATGGAAACGCTGTTTCTCGTTTGCGTTGGAGCGCTGGTGGGATCCCGGGCGCACCGGCGCTTCAAACGTCCGCTGCGAAAGCAGCTCCTCAACTGGGGTTATTATCTCAACAGCCTGAAGCGGTACTGCGAGCTTGGCACGGGAACCCCGTTCGTGCCGTGCACGCAGTCATCATAAACGGTTCGTTTTGCATTACTGCAAAGCAGCTCTTTACTTCAGAAGAACCATCTTGCGGGCAGCACTCTGGTTGCCGGCTAGTGAGGATGCAAATAATGGCCCTCAGTCTGTTTCGTGCCCTGATTATCAGACTTCTGATTGTTGAATATTGCAACTGCGAAGTGGTACCCCTCCATACGGCATGTGTGAACGTTGCCATGTGATACACGCCATCATTTCTTGAAATGCGCCGAAGTAGGTTTGATCACGCTCATTACAATAGGCCATTTTTCCGACGCCGGATAAATGGCCTTTCTGTTTTTACAGGGTGAATAAACCGGTCTTGACTTTCATAAACAATGTGGAGTACTCTATGCAACTTGCAAGATTACTTGCTTGCACGGCGGCGTTGATTCTTATTGTTGGAACTGCTGCCGCGCAGGAATTCCCAATTGCAGTCGGCGCCGATAACACGTTCGGAGGGGGAGGTGCGTTTGACGGGACAAACTTCCTTTTTGCAGTTTTGGGAGATGCGCAAAACAAATACAACATCACTGCCCAGCGTGTCTCGGCTACCGGCGAACTTGTCGGGCAACGTATCCAACTGGGGCATAGAGGAAGCACACCCCTTGTTGCGTTTGACGGAGCACGCTATCTCGTCGTCTGGTCCGATAGCTTTCCGTCTTTTGCCGGTGGTGACACCAACGGCATCGGCAATATCTACGGACAGTTCATTAGTACGGCGGGGGTGTTGGTCGGCTCACGCCTGACGTTCGTTACAGGTGTCAATATCAAGTTCGCGCAAGGGCGCGGCTCGCTTGTGTTTCAGGATACAAGCTATTTCCTGACGTACTTGAAAGGGCCGGGCCATCATTCTCAATACGTGTACGGGCAACGGATCAGCCGTTCGGGTATCCCTCTGGGCAGTCCGGTGCAGATAAGCAACCATTTTGCCCGTGAGTGTGCGGTTGCATTTGACGGTACCAACTATCTTGTTGCATGGTGCAGGGTTGAGTATCCGAATGTGGACAAGGACATCTATGCCCAGTTTATCAATAAATCTGGAGCGCTGGTCGGAACAAACTTCGTGGTCGACGCGACCCCGCGGCCGAGCGACAATCCTGTTTCGATGATTTACGACGGCTCCAAATACTGGGTATCATTCCATGAGCAGGCTTCTGATACGCTCGATCGTTGGAACTTGTACGCCCGCTTTGTTTCGACAAGCGGTGGTGTTTCCCATCGGATCATGATTTGTGATTCAACCAACTACCCGACCTACGCTTCCGCCGGATTTGACGGCAGAAACTACCTGATTTCGTGGATGGAGTTTGCGCCCGAGTTGCGTGTACGCGGGAGGTACTTCACTTCAGCGGGAGTTCCACTTGACACTCCGTTCACGCTGTTCGCTTCTCTGGCCGGCAAGTACCCGCTGGGTGGTGTAGCCGGATTTGTGAACGGACGCTATCTTCTCACAGCAACGCGCACGGACATGAACTTCACAAACGGAGATGTGTACGGCAAGTTCCTTCCGGCTTCGCCGACCGGCGTACAATGGATCGGGAGTGAACATATCCCGACAGACATCCGCTTATTCCAAAACTACCCCAATCCTTTCAACCCGGCGACAGAGATCGAGTTCCAAATTGGAACTATAGCGGAGGGGCAAACGGAAGTCACGGTGCGGGTGCACGATCTTCTCGGACGCGAGGTTACGACACTGGTGAACGAGGTTCTTGGAGCGGGAAAGTACAAGGTGCGCTTCAACGCATCCGGCTTGTCGGGGGGAATGTACTACTACACACTCCGCGCCAGCGGATATAGTGTGTCAAGAAAAATGATCCTTCTGCGATAGTATCAGTTGCACCTCAGGCCCCGGCGCTGGTTGCCGGGGCTGGAGAAATGGCAAACAGATCCCTATAAAAGTAAAGTCTACCCGACGCTACCCCACAAAAACAAAAATCCGGGAACACTTGGTACCCGGATCGTTGGACTTTCTTAGGCTTGTGCGGCCGAAGGGAGTCGAACCCCTAACCCCCAGCTTCGTAGGCTGGTGCTCTATCCAGTTGAGCTACGGCCGCAGTTTTGTCGCTACAACGGCAACAATAATAAGAATTTTCCCCCATAAATCCAATCTGCGCCAAGCCTTCATTCCTTGGTAATTAGATCAATCAATAATCCCGCCACGAGCTTGTTGCCTTCTGCGTTGAGATGAACACGGTCCGTGGTTAGGATTCCGCCGGGCTTGTTGTCCTTGTTGTAACGCCTGTTGTAACTTTGGAAGGCGGTACGCAGGTCGCACAACTGAATGCCGTGCTTTGCCGCAAGTGTGCGGATGATCGACGAGTAATAGTTGAGGTCGCCATCATGCTGATTGGAGTTGTCCGTCCGCTCGCCGATGACGGCTGGTGTGCATGCGATGACCTTGATGCCGTGTCCTTTCAGCTTCACAACGATGGATTCATAGAAATGTTCAAACTTGTCGGCGTCTGTCCCGGTGCCGAGGAGAGACTTGTGCCACACGTCGTTTACTCCTACATACATCACCACTACATCCGGCTTGCGGGCTAGGACATCGTCCTCAAGCCTCAGATACAGGTCATAGACCTTGTTGCCGCTGATGCCGGCGCCGATAAGTTCGAATCGCTCACCCGATGACCGTTTTTCCAGTTCCTTTTTCATGATACTGATATACCCCCCGGGATTCAGGCCAAGTTCGGTGATTGAATCGCCGAAGAAGATTATCCGTTGAGGTTTGGACTGATTGAGGCCGACGTTGAACAGAAGCGGTAGAAGGAGGATAGAGATGTGTTGTCGCATGTTGTGGAGTGTATTATGTTGGATCAAGGTCGTCGCATGTTTTTCAATCCTACTCTG
>CAZBWR010000056.1:0-13715 GCA_964495695.1 uncultured Chitinophagales bacterium
TCGTGCGCATGTCGCTGGGCGGCGTGCGCGACGAGGCCGAGATCCGCGGCCACCGGCGCACCTATATCGGCTCGATGCCGGGCAAGATCATCCAGTCCATGAAGCGCGCGGGTGTCATTAATCCCGTCATCCTTCTCGATGAAGTTGACAAGATGAGCATGGACTTCCGTGGCGATCCGTCCTCTGCCCTGCTCGAGGTTCTCGACCCGGAGCAGAATTCAACGTTCAACGACCATTATCTCGACATCGACTACGATCTGTCCCACGTCATGTTCATCACAACGGCAAACATCCGTTACCAGATCCCGCTGCCGTTGCAGGACAGAATGGAGATTATCGAGCTTCCGGGTTATTTGCAGCACGACAAGCGGGAAATCGCGAAACGGCATATCATCCCAAAACAGCTCGAAGAGCACGGCCTGGCAAAGAGCCCCATTACTTTTGCGGACGGAGCGATTGATATGGTCATCTCGTCCTATACGCGGGAAGCAGGAGTGAGGAATCTCGAGCGGGAGCTCGCGTCCGTCTGCCGGAAAATTGCCAAGGAGATCGTTACCGCCAACCAGAAGAACGGGAAGAAGGACAAGAACGTCGAAGAGTTCATCGTCAATCCCGAAAAGATCGAGAAGTATCTTGGCGTCCCGAAGTTCAGAAACAGGCTCCGGGCGGAAACGAACCGCATCGGCTCCGTGACCGGCCTTGCATGGACAAGCGTCGGAGGCGACATTCTTCACGTCGATGTCACGATCATGAACGGCAAGGACAAGCTTACGCTGACGGGACAATTAGGCGATGTCATGAAGGAATCCGCACAGGCCGCGCTCAGCTACCTCCGCTCGAACGCCGAAGCGCTGCAGCTGAACCCGGAATTCTACAAAGATAAAGAAGTTCACGTCCACCTCCCCGAAGGTGCAATTCCCAAGGATGGACCCTCGGCAGGCATCACCATGGTCATGGCGATGTACTCAGCAATCAGCCAAAAACCGGCACGCGCCGATGTTGCCATGACAGGCGAGATAACCCTTCGCGGCGAGGTGCTCGCCATCGGAGGACTGAATGAGAAGCTGATCGCGGCACAACGGAGCGGCATCACGATTGTGCTGATTCCGCAGGAAAATGTGAAAGACCTTTACGACATCCCGGCGAAGGTGAAAGAGGGGTTGACCATCGTACCCATCAGCCGCATCGAAGACGCGCTGCAGCACCTCTTTGCGTGACGTTTCACCGGCGGTCTACTGTTTGAACAACCAGGGTGTATCATCATGAGCGAGTACATTGTCACTGCGCGCAAATATCGTCCCATGCGGTTCGACGATGTTGAGGCGCAGAAGCACGTTACGCAGACACTGAAGAATGCCATCAAGCAAGAACGGCTGGCGCATGCATACCTCTTTGCCGGTCCGCGCGGAGTCGGCAAGACGACCACCGCCAGGCTTCTCGCCAAACTGGTGAATTGCGCAAGCCCGACCGCCGACTCGGAGCCGGACAATACGTGCGAGATCTGCACCGAAATCACCGAAGGGCGGAGCTTCGATGTGCAGGAAATTGACGGCGCGTCAAATCGCGGCGTCGACGAAATACGCAACCTCCGCGAAGCGGTCCGCTACGCCCCTGCCAAGTCGAAATACAAAGTCTATATCATCGACGAAGTCCACATGCTAACGAAGGAGGCATTCAACGCGTTGTTGAAAACGCTCGAAGAGCCCCCGTCTCATGTGCTGTTCATTCTTGCCACAACCGAGATCCACAAACTTCCGGCGACCATCATTTCGCGCTGCCAGCGGTTCGACTTCCGCCGCATCGCCATCGACGAAATCATGAGCAACCTGAGGGGCATCGCGGCAAAAGAGGACCTGAAGATCGAAGATGATGCGTTGATGCTTATTGCCAAAAAAGGGGACGGGTCGCTACGCGACTCGCAAAGCATTTTCGACCAGGTGGTCGCCCTCTGCGGAAAGGATATCACCAAAGATCAGATCCTGCAGGCACTGAACATCGTTGATCAGGATTTCTATTTCCGGGTAACCGACCTCATCAAGGCGAAGGACGCACGCGGCGGCCTTGACCTGGTGCAGGAGATTATGAATCGCGGATACGATATAAAGGAATTCCTCTCCGGCCTCACGGAGCATCTCCGCAATCTTCTTACGGCCATAACCTCGGGATCTACAGCGTTCATTGAAGAATCGGACATCTACAAGCAGCGCTACGCCGAGTTGTCCAAACAGTTCTCCACTGCGGACGTTCTCCGCATGCTTAAACTTGTAAACGCTACGGAGCAATCTGTACGATGGGCGTCGCAACCACGTTTCAGGCTTGAGACCGATCTTGTCCAGATGATCACAATGCCGGCTGCAGCGGAGGTTGGTGAACTCCTCTCCCGCATCGATCAACTGAAAAAAAAACTCCATGACGGAAGTCTTCCGGCCGGTCAGGCAAACACCCCCGCCGTAGCAGAGCCTGCTGCGCAACGCGTTTCAACTCCTGCACCTGTATCAACCTCGCGCAACGGAAAGCGCCCGTCATTCAGCCGGCCAATGCCTCCTCCAAAGGCCGAGGCGGAAGATCAACCTCCAACACAGTCGCTACCGCTTTCCGAAGGAGAGGTGAGATCGCGCTGGAGTGAGTTTGTTGCCGAAGTACGCCGTCAACGCATCGCAGTCGGCTCAGTGCTCGACTCGGGGACCTTTGCAGGAGTCACGGGTTCCACAATCCGGGTTGCTGTCCCGAATGAGTTCACCGCATCTGCAATCTCCCGCAACAAGGAGCTGCTCACCGCGACTGTGCAGAAGGTGTTCAACGCTCGTGGACGGGTTGAAGCGCAGATCAGCTCGGGGAGTGATGCCTCCATTGAGCTTGATTCCAATGCCCCTCAAGCACCCGAGACGCCGAAAAAGATGGAAGACAATCCGCTTATTAAGACCATGATCAAGGAGTTGGGGATGGAACCCCTGTAAATTCCGCTGATTTCCGACAGTATTGTCCAATGCGCGTGACACCGCTTCTTGACTTTCAGGGGTCATTTTCAGAATTTGACACACGTTTACGTAAGGAGAAATAATCCCGCAACGTTGATACAGTAGTTCACTGTACTGCTTATTTAATCACTGCCGGTAAAAGCCGGCGTCAGGAGATGCTTCCATGGTAGCTCGATGGTGTGTTGTTGTGATGGCGATGATTTGTACCGTACCGGCGTTGGCGGGAGGCACCGGTGTGGCAAAATATGCGGGCGAGTTCATGTCACTCGGCGTTGGCGGACGTGCGCTCGGCATGGGGGGTGCATTTGTCGCCCTCGCGAATGACGTGACGGCGGGATACTGGAATCCTGCGGGACTCTCTCACATCAACTATCCGCAATTGACACTGATGCACGACGAGCGCTACGGAAGCCTCGTCAATTACGACTATGCAGCGATTGGACTGCCAATCGGCCCGACAACGAGCTGGGGTGTGAGCGTGATCCGGCTGGGTGTTGATGACATCCCCGATACGCGTAAAGCCGGCATCGACGCGAACGGCAACTATACCGAAGACCCTACCAAGTTCACCCGCATCGATCCGAGCCGGGTCACGTACTTCAATGCCGCCGATTGGGCATTCTATGTAACGTACTCCAAGAAGCAATCCGAGGATTTTTCATACGGCGCCAACCTGAAGATCATTCGCCGCGATCTTGGCGAAGCCTCGGCGACGGGGATCGGACTGGACCTCGGCGTGTGGTACACACCGATGGATAATGTCCTGCTCGGCGCGAACTTGCAGGACGTCACAACAACGTTCCTCGCCTGGAACACCGGCACGAACGAGCTGATTTCCCCGACCATGAAGGTCGGCACGGCATACCTCATCGAAGCATTCGGGGGACGCTTTGCCCCTGCTCTGGATTTCGACATCCGTTTCGAAAACAGAAAATCCGCTTCGACCTTCGCTCTCGGGCCCGTCAGCTTCGATGCGCACATCGGCACGGAGTTTCTGTTCAAGGATGTCGTCGCCTTCAGGCTCGGATACAATGACGTCAAACAGATTTCATTCGGAGCGGGACTCCACCTCCCGAAACTAAATATCGATTACTCCTTCGCCCGCTTTGCGGGATCGGCATCCGAGACGTTGGAAGGCACGCATCGCATCTCGTTGATCTTCACTCTCGAAGCCGAACAGTTCAGGAGAGTAGACGGCTACTGATCAGGCTCCGGCAGAAATGAAAAGGGAGAGTCTCAACGGCTCTCCCTTTCTTTTTGGGATGGAATGAACCCTACTTCGTCGTCAACTCAAAAATACCCTTCCAATCCTCCGGCAGCTTCAGGTCCTTCAGCATTTCGATGCGCGAGAGATGCAGGTTCGTTGCGAAATCGCCCGGCCTGAGCTTGCGCGCTTCCGTGAAGGCCTGCTGCGCGGCCCCCCATTGCCGCCCCCGGAACAACCGCAACCCTTCCTGATAGAGCGTGACGAACTGCCGGGTCTCGGGCTCAGCATTGTGGTCTGTATGGAGCAACTCGTATGTCCTCAACGGAACGCTTCGTCCACGCACCGTCACCAGGTCGAGCTCACGGCAGAGCACCTGATCCCTGACCGCTTCATACGTCGTCTCGCCGATGATGATCTCGGTCTTGTAGTAACGGTTGGCACCTTCCAGACGGGAGGCGAGGTTCACCGCGTCACCGATGACCGTGAAATCGAACTTCTCCTCGCCACCCATATTGCCTACTATCATTTCACCGCTGTTCACACCAATCCGGGCAAAGAACTGCGGCTTCCCGTCCCGCTTCCAATCCTCCCGGATACGGGCAAGTGTGCGCTGCATTTCAAGCGCGCATTGGCAGGCATGAAGCGCGTGTTGCTCATCCTGCACGGGTGCACCCCAGAACGCCATCACCGCATCCCCCTCATACTTGTCGAGCGTGCCATTGTGTCTGAACACGATTCCAGCCATCTCGCTGAGGTATTCGTTCAACAAACTCACAAGCAGCTCCGGGTCCATTCCTTCGGAGAGCGTCGTGAATCCTTCGATATCACTGAAGAGAACAGTAAGCTGTTTGCGTTCGCCTCCCAGGCGCAGCTTCGAAGGGTTTGCGATCAGCTCATCCACTACCGTAGGATTGACGTACGTACTGAACATACTCTTGATCAACAGCCGTTGTTTCCTCTCGGTAACGTAGTCGAATGCCGTGCTGGCGATGTATCCGCCGAGAATAGCCACAACGGGACTGACCATTGCCATTACATAGTTGTATGACGAGAACAGTTCCAGCGACGCCATCACGGCACATACGATTGCAAGAAATGTGAACGCCGCCGCAAGCAACTCCAAGCCGGCATGTTTCCGTGTCCGCATGCTCCTCAGCCACGATGTGGCAAAAAAAGTGATAAACACGCATGCAACAATGATGAGAACTTCGAGAAGATCGGACTGCCGTTGCAGAAAGTCCCCGCGCAGCACCGTCTCGATCACATTGGCGTGAATCTCCACGCCGTACATGAGGTTGTCCCCCTTCTGTGTCCCCGCGGCAATCGAAACCGGAAACAGATCATGGTCTTCCGGATTGGTTGACCCGACAAGCACGATCTTATCCTTGAACGTCCCGTCATGCAGATAGCCGTATTGCGGATCGCTGAACGTATTGATTTGCTGTCCCGATTCCTGCTCCTCTTTTGTGGTAAACCCCGCGTCGTCGATCACGTCAACGAACTTCACTCTTCTGAAGGTGCCGCTTGGCCCCTGATAGTTGGTGAGAAACGATGAGGCATCGTACTTCGGGATTGACCTCAGGGCGTACTCGAAGGTGTTCTGCCGGTTCTCAGCCGTCACCGAGGGATGTATGTGGAAATACTTGTTCAACACCGCAAAGCCGAACGACGGCATCCGGAGCGTATCATTGTGCTCTGCTCCGGTAAAGACCCGCTCCCAGTAAGGACTGTATCGCCTGTATACTCCATCCGGGTCATTGCGGATATTCACGAGCCCGAGCGCACTGTCAATAGGATAGAATTGATTACTGAACGTCTGTCGCCCGGTTGCGACCTGATATGAAGGATGCTCGGCATCGAGCTTTCCGGCGAGCACGACGAGTCCGGTTTCTTTGATGGCATTGCGAAGCTCGGCGTCATTTGCGGGTGAATACGCATCGGGGCCGGTGAGAATGATATCGAGTCCGATCACGGCGGCGCCTGCGGCTTTCAGGTTGCGGGCAAGCCGGGCATAGTACGAACGGGGCCAGGGCCATTGGTCAGGTAACGAGCGGAACGATTCTTCCGAAACCTCCACAATCACGACGTCGCTCGTCGCGCCGACCCCGGTGTTGGCGCCGCGGTAACGGAACCGGTAGTCAAGCGATGCGAGCTCGAGGCGCTGCAGCATGCCGAGGCGGAGAATTTCGTCCTGCGTGATAATGATTGAGACGAGGGCAATGAACATCGCCACGAGGGATTTGCGGACGATGCTGCTCATCGGGGATCAGTAGTCGAAATGATACTTGAGGCTCCAGAAATCGTCATTCAGGCCGCCCTCGTTCTTGAAGTAGCTGTATTGAAGGATGACGCTCATCGACGGAAGAATATTCCACTGGGCGAGCATGTCCAGGCTCACTCTTCGAATGTCACCGAATGTGGGACTGATCGTCACGCCGAGTGTGCCAAGGTTGTCGCCGACCGTGTACTGCGCCTGCGTAAAGACGCTCGAGTAATTGATGCGCGCTGACGTACCTCCCGCAGGGAACTCGTTCGTGCTTGTCGTGAAGCCCACACTCGTCTGCACGGGCGAATCGTATCGCGAAATCAGCGTAAACCCGGCGGACATGTTTTTCACGTCGAGGTTCCGTACAGTATAATCATTCCGCCGTGAAGAGGAAAATGTGAACGACGCCATGTGCGAAGCAAACCAGGTGAATCGGTGGGTGAAGTAAAGATACAACCTGTTCGTCTGGTCATCCACCGCGCTGATGGAATCCGGTCCGCTCGTCATCAGGTTGTTCTCGTTGGCAAAGCGGGTGTACCCGACGCTCACACTCGGCAGGTCGGCGCGGGGATCGAACGTCACCGCCGCATTGATTGTCGTAAAGGCAGTCGTGGACGCTTTTGTATTGCTCGTGTTGTCCGTGAGCCGTTCGTAGCCAAGCGTGATGAAGAGGTTCTGCGCCACAAGGCGGATGCGGTCCATCAGGTTGAAGCCCGCAATATCCTTCCGGAGAAAAGTCTGCCCGAACGATGTGTAATCGCTTCCCCTGTAGGTGTACGCCGCCTTGAATGTATTGGAGAAGTAGTTGAGCGTTATGCCAACGTCGTATGCCAGCGTCGAGAGTTTCTTGAACGACAGCGGCCTGAGGTTGTCGTTCACGGTAATGAAGTTCTTGAGAATGTCGCGCGCATCCTTGATCGTTGCAGCATCCTTTTTGTATACCGAGTCGATATAGGCGTCCGTAAAGTTGCCGCTCGAAATATCGCTGTTGTATGCGCTGAACGCCCCCTGTGCCGTCAGTTCGATCCGGTTCTGGTCGAAGCGCGACACCATGTCTGTACCGATAACCAGGTTTTCCTGCGGTCTGTTGCCGAAGCGAATCGAGCCCGGATCATCTTTTGCCTTCAGCCACGTGAACCCTATCTGGTAGGTTTCCCCCGATCCGAAGCTGGGCCGTATGGCAAACAAGTCACGCGCGTACGTGCCGTAGTCATACTTCCCCCACGTCTGCGAATCGATCCGCGCAAATGCCGCAAAGGGATCGTTCCGCTGCTCCTCCTCGAGGTTTCCTACCGGAATCGTCTTGACAAGGGAACCTTCGACGGCCCTGATTGTCTTGCCGAGAGTCATATCCACGTTGAATTTCCCGAGGCGCAATGATGAATTGATACCCCGCACCCGTTTGCCGTTCAGAATCAGGTCGGGAAAATTCGGATAGTTGTCGCCGTACCCGACAAGCAGCCAGTGCGATTCGAGTCCGGCGTAGTACCGGTTCTGCGGCTGCCGGTTAAATTTCTCGTCGGTCGTGAAGAATGCGTTCGCCAGGAACCGCCAGTCACCCTGCGAGCCTGTGAAGCGCATTCCGGCGCGGTTGTACCAGGTTCTCACATTATTCACTTTTTCAAAACGGGATTCCGCATCGATCGAGCCGTTGTACAAAAACGGCCTCAGACCCGTCCCGATCTTCTCACCCTCACCGGACACGAAGAACGATATACTCGACTGGCGGTAAAGGTTGCCCTGACGGTCGTATAGAGCAATCGTCACGCGGTGCCTTCCCGGTTTCAGCGTCAGGCCGTGATTGTCCGGCACATACACAACAATGTCATCCGCGATCATGACATGCTGCGACACGTTTGCCCCGTCGAGTATCACCTGCGTTGCCCGCTTGACGACGCTTGTATCGGCGCGGAGCAGCGACGCGGAAATGACGACGTCGTGCGCCTCAACCATTGCGTCCTCATCGGGACTCAGAAAGATAATCTGCTGATCCTCTTCTTTGTTGATAACGGGAAGCTGTACGAAACGTCCCGGGGGGCGACGGAGTGGATCAGGACTGTCATTGAATGGATATGCCTCAACCGTGCCGTTCCGGTTCTGCAGAACAATATAGTAGTCGATGTAAGGGGGAAGAACTGCCGACGAGGGAATCCTGCCGATGGCAGTATTGCCCCGCAGTTCCATTTCCTGTGACCGCCATTCGCTTTCCGCAAACGGACGATAGAAGAGAAGGGCCCGCTCGACCAACTCACCCTGGCGCAGCTCCGCGCGCAATGTTACCGGCGAGCCGCTGACGGCATCCGAAGGGCCTATGGAACTGATGCGTGTTGAGACTTGTGCGTGGAAGCTGTGCGGAAGTAACGACAATGCACCCAGAAGCAGACACAATACCGCGACGCGCCTTGGTACGGCGCTGTGTTCATGGGTATTCATGGATTCAGCGGGGAAGGCCTCACACGCCCGCCCCGAAGCATTGCCCCGGAGCGGGATGCAAAGAATTATTTAAATTTGATTTCAATCTGTTTCTTGCTACCCTTGCCATCGTTCAATTCGATGTCGAGTTTATGCTCTCGGTCGCCGGACCGCGACGACAACTCCGCCGTGAGCTTTTCCTCGGCGGTCGACGGGCGCAACTGGAGCTCTCCCGACTTGCTGGAGATTCCGGTGAACCCGCCTTCAACATCGATGAAGCGATTGGAGATTTTGTTTTCAAGTCGAACCAGCCCCTCCAGGACAACCAGCAGATCCACGGAGTCTTGCGCGCCGAACTGGCCGCTTGTTCCCCTGATGGAAGCCACCGACGTCGGGGAAGAGAACCGGAACTCCTCGCCCGGACGCTGCTTCTTGATACTGAAGCCGATCACACCCCGTTCGAGTTCGGTGGACTTTGAGAATGTCTTTCCGTTCTTCACACCGGTCACGACAACTTCGGACTGCTCACGCACGCGCAGCATGCTGTTATCGGTGAATTTGATGACGGCAAACGACTTCTCCCCCGTGCGTATGCGTTCACCCGAGGCAAGTGTCTCCCCGCGTTTTGCAATCCGCCAATCCTGCCCTTCGTTCTTCCGTGTCACATCCATGATCACCTTGCTGACAAGGGCAATCGTCGATTCGTCGGGAGGCGCAGCAGCACCGATCATCAGCCCCGCGGCAATTGTTAAAAGCAATAGCATCGTCTTCATTCTCATTCTCCCCTATTCCAGATTCACTGAGCTGATGGATTCAGGATTCGAGCGGATATCGCTCAGTACCTTGAGCAAATCACCGAGGGAAATAGGGGACCCGTTGAGACGGAATGTTCCCGACGGTGAGTAGTTCTGTGCACGGATCTGATCAAAGATACCCTTGTACGACGCGGGAAGCGCCCGCTCAAGATCGTCGATCAACCATGCGAGAGTATTGCGGGTTGTTGCCGAAACAGTGAATGCACGGAGTTCGCTGCGGAGTTGAATGTCCGTCCCTCCTGCCGCCCCGATCAATCCTGTAACAAACCACACATAGGTCCGCCCCGGCTTCAATGCCCGGGCCCCGGTGGGGGGATAGCGGAACGAACGCGAGGTTACCGTTTCGCGCAGATGCGGCGTGCCGGATGCAGTCTCTTCGAGGCTTCGCTGCCCCGGAAGTTGTTCGAAGATCGCGATCGTTGCACGCGGCCCGTCGTACTGCCACTCGAACAACGGGAACTCTTCCGAGATCATTTCGCCCTGCACAGGCGCGAGAAGCACGGGCGACGATGGATTCGTAAGCACAAAGGTGAAATCTTTCGTGTCGCGGCGTCCGTCGGGATGTTCCCGCACCTCGACCGTAAACTTGTAGCTGCCAGCAGGCATCGACCCGCTCGGCAACGCAATATCCTGGAATGCCGATTTCGCCTGCGGATTGAACCGGTATTCGCTTTGCGCAATTCCGCGCCCGCGGCCGAGTTCGAGGTTCGTCACAGTCCGCGATCCGTCGATTTCAAACGGAAGCGAGATGAATTGTGCGGCGCTGATGTATGTCGCCCCGTTCGCCAGCAACACATCGAGACTGATCGTCATTACCGCCTGCACACGCCGCGGCGACGTCATCGTAATGGTGAAGAGCCACTTGGGCGTTGTAGAGTTCAGGTAATCGAGATCGTTGATGGTGAGCGTGTTGACGGGCGCTGCGAGCGTAGTGACGCTGATTTGCGCCTGTGCCGGCGGCGCACCCGTTACGAGGGTCAAGAGGAGCAGGATCCCCCACATACTTGACAGCGGCGTGTTCCTCTTCATGTGATTCCCCTTCCGGTGTGTATGATTGGACAACATTCCCCGCAAAATGATACGCAAATATGCCCTGTTCCGCAATGCGAATGTGTCCTGCATCAAATAGAACGGGGAGGGTCTCCTGTTGAAACCCTCCCCGGAGCACATTATCCTCAGAAGCGGTCAGAAATTGCGTATATCGTTGAAGATGACAAACGCCATAAAGCCCAGCAGGAGTATGAAGCCCGCGCGCTGGATGATCAATTTCGCCCGCACCGGCAACTCACGCCCGATGATGCCTTCCACCGCAAGGAACACAAGATGGCCGCCATCAAGCGCCGGAATGGGAAGTATGTTGAGAATGGCGAGACTGATGCTGAGGAATGCCATAAATGTGAGATAGGTGATAATCCCCAGTTCCGCTGTCTGCGAAGCAAGCTGCGCGATCTTGATCGGGCCGGCGACGGAAGAAGAGAACGGCGTCCGCCCCGAGATAATGCTGCCGATTCCCTGGAATGTCAACGTCACGACATTCACCATGCTCCTGATTCCTTCCGGCAATGCTTCGAGGAGGGAGTATTCAGTTTTCTTGACAGGGCCGCTGTACCTTTGGCCGAAGGAAATGCCGATCAACCCTTTGTCGTTGGGCGTTACAAAACCGCTCATCCGTTCGTCGCCGCGGCGCCACTCTACGGCGAGTTGTTTGCCCGCGTGTGAGCCGACGATCTCGCTGATTTTCCGGTCGTACGTGATTGTCTCTCCCCCGATTGTAAGCAGGACATCATTGGGCTTAAGCCCTGCCGCATCAGCAGGCTTGCCCGGATCAACAGTATTGATCACGAACTCCATGTGCTGCGGCATCACGCCGAAGGTTCCTTCGTTCAAACCCTGCAGCATTGTGTACGGAGCGGACAGGACAATCTCGCGCCCGCCGCGATTGATAACG
This sequence comes from uncultured Chitinophagales bacterium, assembly GCA_964495695.1. Taxonomy (GTDB): domain Bacteria; phylum Bacteroidota; class Ignavibacteria; order UBA10030; family UBA6906; genus CAADGV01. Next base: position 11,627 of record CAZBWR010000056.1, read on the forward strand.
AACTGCAAGTCCTCGCCGATGTTCTCGAGATAAATGTGGCTGCGCACTCCGTCCCAATCATTGATTGGTTCGTTGTTGATACGGACGATCTTGTCACCGGCAGCAAGCCCGATCTTTGCGGCGGGACTCTCCGGAAGAACATACCCGATCTCCGTTGTGTCCAGAACAGACTTCCCTTGTACATAGTTGATACCCCAAAAGATCGCAATCGCAAGCACGATGTTCATGATAACGCCGGCTGAAATGACAACCATCCGCTGCCAGATCGGTTTTGATCTGAACTCCCACGGCTCGGGCGAGCGGGAGAGGTGCTCTGTGTCGAAGCTCTCGTCGATCATCCCGGCGATTTTCACATAGCCGCCGATGGGAATCCACGAGATGCAGTAGTCCGTGTCGCCGATCTTCTTGCCGAAGGCGCGGGGGGGGAAGCCGAGCGAAAAAACATCCACCCGCATGCCGAACATCTTGGCAGCAAGAAAATGCCCCAGCTCGTGCACGAACACCAGGATCCCGAGCGTGACAATGAAATAGAGTATAGTGTTGATGATTTCCATGCTCTCCGTTTTCTCCTATGCTAACGTTGCGGCGAATGATTCCGTCCGCCGGCGGGTTTCCGCATCAATACGGGCAAGCTCGTCGAACGTTGCGGCGTGCTGCGGTGTGTGGTCATTCAGCGCCGCCTCGATCAAGGACGGGATCGAAGCAAACGCTATTTCTTCATTCAAAAATTTCTCAACCGCAATCTCGTTGGCCGCGTTCAGCACGGCGGGGGCGGTTCCCCCCATCTCCAACGCCTTGAACGCAAGTGCGAGACAGCGGAATTTCTCGTAATCAGGTTCTTCAAATGTCATCTGCTGCACAACCCCGAAATCCATGCGGCGGTGCGGAGCAGGCGGCCGCTCGGGGTACATCAGCGCATACTGAATCGGCAGTTTCATGTCCGGGAACCCCATCTGCGCCTTTGTCGATCCGTCAGCAAACTCCACCATCGAATGAATGATGGATTGTGGATGAACCACCACATGAATCTTTTCAGCGGGGAGATTGAACAACCAATGCGCCTCGATGACTTCAAGTCCCTTGTTCATCAAGGTCGCCGAATCGATCGTGATCTTGCTTCCCATCTTCCATGTAGGATGGTTGAGCGCGTCGGCAACGGCAATCGAGGAGAACTCCTCTTTCGGGAGGGCGCGGAACGGCCCACCCGAGGCGGTGAGAATCAGGCGTTCGACGCTCGCATGATCTTCCCCCCGCAGACATTGCAGGATTGCGCTGTGTTCACTGTCCACAGGCAGCAGGCGCACATCATACTTCTGCACGGCACTCATAATAATACCGCCCCCCACCACCAGAGTCTCTTTGTTGGCAAGAGCGATATCCTTGCCCGCCTCAATCGCCGCCAGTGTAGGCTTCAGGCCGGCAAACCCGACAAGCGAACTCACCACCATGTCAACATCGTCGCGGGTCACGACATCACAAAGCCCCTCCTCGCCATGCAGGATCTCCGTCGAGCCGTTCACAAGCTTCCTCAGCACGGAAGCGTTGCATTCCTCCAACACTACTACGCCACGCGGTTTGAACAAACGGATCTGCTCCTGCAGCAATTCAATATTGCGATGGGCAGTGAGGTAGGTGACGCGGAAGCGGCCGGGAAACAACGCAACGACATCGAGCGTGCTGCGCCCGATTGAGCCGGTTGAGCCGAGGATTGCTATGTTCTTCGGATTTGACAAAAGAGCCGTAACGCCTTCACGTAATTGCAATTATAGGCACACCACCAGAAACAAAATCACCAAGGGATTCGTTCGGGAATCCTCACTTGGTGATGAACGAACGAGTCAAGGTACGCAAAACGGCCAAGGTTAGCAAGGTGGGGATATCACGTCTTCTTGCGCTTTTTGGGGCATTTGGCTATCCTGATAGCGTTGTGCCTAAAGACTCTCTCCGAATCCCACCCTCATCAAGGACCGATCATGAAGCAATACGAAGCCGTTATTGAAGCAATGAAGCAGAATGGCGGCTATGCTACTTTAGGATGGGTGTACAAAACTGTTCCCGGGATCAAGGGGGTTGAGTGGAAAACGAAGAC
>CAZBWR010000056.1:13815-20027 GCA_964495695.1 uncultured Chitinophagales bacterium
TTTTCAACGGAAAGCACAGGCTGATTGATGTAGGGACTGACAGTTCGGAGGTTAGATGGAAGCCCCGCGACTTCTTGAATTTCTATAGAGATGCTCGCTGGAAGGTTGATCAGATGTCAATGGAATAGTCGCAGTCAATGGATAGCTCTCCCATTTTCCACCTGGGACGTTCTTTCTAAATAATTTAGAATACACCGGCATCGACTCCGGCTTTGGGCAGAGGGGATTGAAACTGTTCTTTTTCATTCACCATCACGAAGGAGCACCGCATGGCAACCGTAGGCAAACGCATTCTCAAAACCCTCGGCTGGATTGCAGGGACTGTTCTGGGTGTACTACTAATCCTCATCGTCTATATCAATGCCCGTTGGGATGTAACAGACGGGAGGCCTGCGCCCGCACTCAATGCCCCCACCGATTCCGCGACGATTGCCCACGGCGAGTATATCTTCAAGTATCAGGTGCAATGTTGGGGATGCCATCAGGCGCAACCCAGCGGACCCGGCGCACCCCCTTCGGGAGGAATGCTGTTTGACCTTACCGATGTAGGACCCGGTTTCGGGAAATGGTACTCGCGCAACCTGACGCCTGACGTCGAGACCGGTATTGGCGGTTGGACGGACGGCGAAATTGTGCAAGCGTTACGCGAAGGCATCCGCAAAGACCGCACCCCCCTGTTCCCCATCATGCCCATCGACTGGTACCACGGCATGGCTGACGAGGACATTCTTTCCGTTGTCGCCTACCTGCGCACGCTCGAGCCTGTCAGAAATCCCGTGCCTGTGCGTGAGCCCTCTTTCATGGCGAAAGCTCTCATGGCGTTCGGCGTCATCGGACCGAAGGATCGCATAACAGCACCGGTCGTCGCGCCAACGCGCGGAGTCACGCCGGAATACGGCCGCTACATCGCGAGCAACCGTGCCGACTGCGCAGATTGCCACACACCTCGCAATCTGCAGGACGGACAGTTCTATATGGACAGCCTCTTTGCCGGGGGCACCATCAAATTCGGCGAACCGGAAGGCGACAACATCTACTCGTACGCCCGCAACATCACCCCCGATGTCGAGACGGGAATCGGCGCGTGGACGGAGGAACAATTCCTGGATGCGGTGACCTCGGGTGTCCGGCCGGACGGCACCGTGCTCATGCCGCATATGCCCTATGCGTACTACAAATTCTGGACACAGGAAGATCTTCGTGCTGTCTATGCGTATCTGAAAACCGTCCCCTCCTTCAAGCGGAAGACACCGGCACCCGAGTATTCCCCGCTGGTGCATGCGGCGCAAGGGGCTGAGCGCGGCGATCTTCTCTTCCAAACCCGATGCCAGACATGTCACGGTAAGAACGGCTCGGGGGCCGAGGCAACCAATGTCAAGCTTGCGGAAGTTGCGGCCTCACTGAGCGACGCCGACCTGAAGGAGTTTATCGCGACGGGACAGATGAGCCTGAAGATGCCGCCGTTCGGCAAAACACTGACGGAGAAAGACCTGAACGACGTCGTTGCGTTCATCAGGACATGGGAGAAGAAGCCGGACTGAGCGAAACAAACCCAAGGATATCGATCTATGAAACACGTGTATGTGATCCTCATAGCACTCTTTGCAGGCTGCGCCACGGTGCGGCAGTCTCCAAATGAAATCTCAACGCCCGCCGGCGTGATCGCCTTCACAAGCAGCCGTGATGGAAACATGGAGATATACACTCTCGATGTCACATCCGGCGGGCTCAAACGACTTACAGATCACCGGTCTGTAGACTACCACTCATCATGGTCAAAGGACGGCGCCTGGATTGCATTCTACTCCCGACGGAATGGCAACTCTGACGTGTATCTCATCCGGCCGGACGGCACCGGGCTCCGGCAGATCACCGACCACCCTGCAGATGATCTCCTGCCCGATATATCACCGGACGGTTCGAGCATACTATTTGCCAGCCGGAGGGACACGATCGGGATGAATCTCTTTGTGATGAACATCGACGGCAGAAACGTGCGGCAGTTGACACGCAATCCCTCACACGAAGAAAGCCCCTCCTGGTCACCCGATGGACGGACGATATTGTTTTCGCGCCAGGTTCGTGACGAAGGGGATACCTCACGATTCGGCGATGGGGAAATTTTCTCTTTGGACCTCGCCAGCGGAGAAGAACGACGCCTGACACGCCGGGTGGGATTTGACTCCGGCCCGAAGTTCTCCCCTGACGGAACGCATATTGCGTTTTACGGCAGACGCGGCAGCACGTTCGATATTTTCGTGATGGATGCAGCGGGCGGTGAGCCGGTCAACCTGACAAACGACGACATGGAATGTTACTCCCCTTCGTGGTCGCCGGACGGGAAATGGATTGCCTACACGGGCGGCACGGCGGCAAATTACGAAATCTGGATAATCAACGTTATGACGGGAGAGAAGCGACAACTTACAGACTCGCCCGGCAGGGATGAGAAACCGGCATGGGGAATCAAGCTTTGACCCGATTCGTCACACTCCCGCTCTGCCCCTTAAACGTTGTAAACATGCTGCACATGATGCGGAAGTAGGATTGTGTTATTTTCTTACGGATCAAGCCGGCTTTTTCGTCGGTCTCGTTGCCGGGGTTCATTTAACACGATGTCGTCGCGTTCATCAGAACGTGGGAAACACGAAAGCCTAGAACAGAATCAATGTCTCGTATAGTGTTATTGTTCTCAATCCTGACTCTTGTTGCACATCTTGCAGCACAGCCGTCGCGAATCGCCGGAGTAGTACTCGATGCCGATTCACGCGTTCCGCTTGCCGGCGCCAATGTCGTAATCGAGGAGGCCGGTATTGGAACATCTGCCGACAAGGAGGGAGAGTTTCTTCTAAGTTATCCCAGCGGGGGAACATTCACGCTGCGCGCAACATACGTCGGATACGCAGCGGTCGAGCAGACAATGACAATCGCGCCGGGCGATTCTGTTTACGTCATTCTCATGCTCGAGCCGGAGCATATGGAATCCGGGCTGGTGGTTGTGACGGGAACACGCACGCTCCGCTCGATTGCAGATGTTCCTGTCCGTGTCGAGGCGATCCCTGAAGAAGAAGTCGAAGAGAAGTTACTGATGACGCCCTCGAGTGTTGCCATGCTGCTGAACGAATCCCTCGGAATGCGCGTGCAAACAACAAGCGCCGCGGCAAGCACGGCAAACCTGCGCATTCAGGGGCTCAGCGGACGCTACACGCAGATTCTTAATGACGGCGTTCCGAGCCTCGGGGGTCTTTCTGCCGGCCTCAGTCTGACCCAGCTTGTACCGCTGGATCTGCGGCAGGTGGAGATATTGAAAGGGGCCACCTCGTCTCTGTACGGCGCGGATGCAATCGCCGGAGTCGTCAATTTCATCCCGAAAGTCCCGGGCGAAATCGTAGAAACGAGCCTGCTGTTAAATACAACCACCCGGAAGGGCTTTGATGCCGCGACCTACACATCGCACCGGCTTGACAAAACCGGAGTGAGCGTGCTGGCGAGTTACAACCGCCAATCGCGCTTTGACGCAGACAAGGATGGCTTCGCGGATGTCGCACAGTTTACCCGTTATACTGTGACGCCGCGTGTCCGCCACGAGTTCTCCGAAGGCCTTGCGGCGCGGATGACTCTCGGAATAATGGACGAGAAGCGGAAAGGCGGCGCCATGAATGAAACAATCCTGCCGGGCTCGCCGCTTCCTCCTTACACGGAGATAATCAACACGACCCGATTTGAAATTTCTACGCATCTCGATTGGATTCCTGAAGAACACCGGGCGTTTTCTCTGAAGTTTGCCATGCTTGCTGTGGATCGCGACGCAACGTTCGGCACGTCGCCGTTCAACGCCAGGCAACATGTGTATTTCGGTGATGCGCAGTATTCGCTTGATCTGGCAAAACACAATCTGATGATCGGCGCGGCATTCAGGATGGATGATTTCAATGAGAGAACACCCGGCATTACGCCCCGCTCGTACCGTTTTTCCGCCCCCTCGCTATTCGTGCAGGACGAATTCGCAATTGCGGATGATCTGTCCCTGCTGTTCGGCGGGCGAATTGACTTTCATGACACGTTCGGGACATTTTTTGTGCCGCGCCTCTCGATGATGTACCGGCCGCATCACTCACTGACACTGCGCGTCGGCGGAGGCACCGGCTACAAAGCGCCGACCATCTTTGTAGAAGAGGCGGAGGAGGCCGGCTTCCGGAATGTCCGTCCGCTGACACACACTCGCCCCGAAAAAGCACGCAGTGCATCATTTGATGTAAACTGGCGGGGCATTCTCGGCAACATCACGCTTGACTGCAACGCCGCGGCCTTTCTCACGCGTCTTGATGACGCGTTGCTTGCCGACGAGGACTCGTTGAATGCCGGGGTCGTCTTTCTCCGCAACGCCAACGGGGCAACACAGTCTGCCGGCGGGGAGCTGTCCGCACGGCTCACGTACGGCCATCTCAAACTCTCTCTCGGCTACACGTATCTCTATGCAACACAAGGTGACAACGGCCACCGGTCCGAGATTGAATTGAACCCCCGTCACTCGTTTGGGATTGTCGCCATCTGGGAAGATCACGAGGGGCAATTGAAGATGGGGCTAGAAAACTATTGGACGGGCGAGCAGCGCCTCACGCGCAATCCATTCAGGTCAACATCGCCTGCGTATTGGATTACCGGATTCATCGCCGAAAAGGGTTTCGGTAATTTCCGGCTCTTCATCAATCTGGAAAACATCTTCGACACGCGGCAGACACGCTACGAGCCTGTTGTTCTCGGCGATGTTGCATCCGGGACGATCAGGACCTTGTCTGTCTATGCGCCGCTCGAGGGAAGATGCATTAATGGCGGCATCCGCTACGTGTTCAAGGTGGGCGGTGATATACACTAGAGGAACTGCGAGATAGTATTGCAGCCCGGATTACACATTCCCATGTGCCGGAATAGGATTCAGATTATAGTTGTAACGCGATGCAGTATGAGAATGCTTCGTCGATGCACAAATCCATTCACAAGCAAGTTCAGGAGATAGGTTAATGGCGGCACGTTAATCAACCCGGAGATCTGTTCTTTCTAGAAACCCTAAACCGTAGCAAGCCCCCGATAAAGAGACCGTAAGGAGGTGTCTATGTCGAAACCCAAGACCAAACCCACGGATGTGAGCGCCGTGAGTCACATTGCCGCCATTGCGAACGAGGAGCAACGGAAAGACGCCCGGACTCTGGTTGCTCTGATGCGAAGAGTGACCGGGCAAAAACCACGGATGTGGGGCCCGAGCATCGTCGGATTCGGGAGCTACCATTACAAGTACGCAAGTGGTCACGAAGGCGATACCGCTCTCGCCGCGTTTGCCGTGCGCGGTCGGGAGCTGGTGGTGTACATTGCGGCGGATTTCGAAGGTCGTAACGCTTTGCTTTCCAGACTGGGAAAGCACAGAACCGGAAAGGTCTGTGTTTACATCAGGCGTCTGGCCGACGTCGATCTGAAGGTTCTGGAGACGCTGGTAGCCCGCTCAGTTGAGGAGACAGAGATTCTCTATCCGAATCCCGGGGCGGTGAACCTGGCTCTGCAACAAATCTCTGAAGATTAGATATGAAAACCAACACTATAAAATGAACGTCATATGTCTGTCGTCAAAAGACACAACGCGGTAGAACTATCAATAGCCATCATCTGCCTAATTGTGATAGTTGCTTTTCCGCCATTAGGTGTCTTGATAGGATTTGGTCTGGTCTCCCTGTTTCTATTAATAGGAAAAGACAGGGGACAGAAACTGAAATCCATTGGTTTCATAAAGCCCGATAGCTGGATGAGAACGATTCTTGTTTGTATGCTTTTGGGAATCACTATCGAAATGAGTTTCCAGGTTTTCATTAATCCGATAATTGAAAAACTGACTGCATCAAAGATCGACCTGGTTGCCTATGACAGTATTCGCGGGAATGTTCAGAACTACCTAATAATGCTCTTGGTGGGCTGGATAGTGGGTGGATTTGTTGAAGAGATTGTATTTCGCGGTTATTTGATAACCCGCCTGTCGCAGCTATTCAGCAATACTGATTTGGGCAATTGGATTGCAATTGTTTTGACCTCTGCAATATTTGGGTCCAGTCATTTATATCAAGGGTGGAGCGGTGTAATCAGTACGGGCCTCATCGCAGTACTTTTTGGATTGATCTTTGTCAAAAGCAAAGAGATTCTATGGTACTCCATTTTGACTCACGGAT
>CAZBWR010000056.1:20127-26962 GCA_964495695.1 uncultured Chitinophagales bacterium
TCACGCCAGTCCCGTGCTGTCCAGGAACGGACTGGCGAACACGTTTCTTGCCTGTAGATCGAGGATTGCCTTCCGGCTTTGCACCCAATGATCCACTGCGTTGCCGTACATAGCCTGCACGCGCTGCGGCGTGAAATGGTTCTCTTGTCCCCAATGCAATGTATACGGAATTCCCGCTGTGTCCAGTTTTTGCCAGACGGCATTAAAGAAGTTGACTGACCGCTGGGAATAGACCCCCGGCAATTCAATCGTGCACGAGACGGGAAAACGGGTGAACGCAAGCGTCGCCCGTGATTGCTTTACGTACCGGAACGCAAATATTCCGGCGAACGGCCCCTCCTGGTTATGCGCTGCGGTGAGCGCATCGAGTGCAGCTGCGGAGCGTGGAAGAGGCACCGCAATCTCCGTGCTGGTTGCCTTGCCGTACGCATCCGTCGAACAGAAGATCTCACCCGGTGTGCCCCACACATCTTCGTATGTCGCGTACAGGTTACCCGTAAGCGTGTTGACAAGGGCGGGCACCGCCAGCGCGACAACATCCGACAGTGTACCGATGAACGCCAGCACGTCATCCCCCGGCCCGAATCCCCCGGAACTTTGCGCGGGGGGAATGTAATCATCGCGGTACGCACGTTTATACATCACCGTGACGTACGCGCCACCTGCCGTGTCGTGCGGATTTACCACCACCTCGAAATGAAACGGCCGGTCGGCGGGATGCGGCATTGGCAGGGCGGTGAAGTCCAGTGTTTCCATCGTGTAGCGGAGCTGCGCATCGACGGGCATGCGTCGGCGGTATGATTGCAGAAGATAGACCGGCTCCACTTCAATCAACATGGCGTGGATGAGTCCGAAGCTGCCGAAGCTCACCAGCGCCGAGTTGAACAGATCGTCGTCCTGCACAAGGTCTGCGCCGAGGCGCTGCAGAAAGTCCGCCGACACCACGGGGTCGGTGGCTCGTTCGAGCCAGATGTGCTTGTTCGCCCCCGTCACAATATGCATACCCCGCACATACTCTTGCATCGAGCCGACGTCGATGGCTGAGCCGTGCGTCCCCGTCGAGATGGCGCCGGCAATAGTCTGGCCGTTGCTCGCGCCCGATGTCTTGAGCGCCTGCTTGCGGTTCGCAAGCCACGTATTCACTTCGGCGACGGATGTCCCGCATTGGACAAAGATCTGTTCGGACACGTTGGTGATTGCGGGAAGAACATGATTCGAGCGGAGCGGAAAGATCCAGTTCAATGGCCGTGTGTTGACAAGCCAGCCGTTTGTTGCCGCCGCCGTGGAAAGCGACCATGCTCCTCCGACGGCGCGCACGCGGGCGTTGTTCGCCTTCGCATCGGCAAGAATTGACTGCAACGCGGCGATCGTTCTGCGCAGGTCCGCCCACCCGTCGTTCACCGGCGGGGGCGGGTTCCACACATCATACAAGCGATCAATGCGCTGCACAACGTTGCCGTGCTTGTTCGTCCACTCAGGGACATTCTTCACGACGATGCGGGCGGAGCGTACGGGCATCAGGGTCTCCTTGGTGAATGATCAACGAAACACAGAAGTATCCGGTGGCGCTTCTTTTGCGCAACGCCATTCCATATCCAGCGGCACAACAATACCGAGCGTTGCAACGGAAACCAGCGCGTAGCCGAAGTTCGTGGAAACGCGTACCTCGTTGATTCCCCCGCTCAAACAATCACTCGCGGGAATATTCTCCTGTGCAAGCCCCCAGAAGAGCGAATAGACCGTCCGCTTCTCGTATTCTGTTGCGGCGGACTCGGTGGCGATGACACGGTAGTGGTAACATCCGTGCGAAAAGATAACAAGCAAAACAACCGGAATGAGAAGACGAACCTTGATCATTGCGGGCCTCAGACGTCCTGTTGAGGTTGGGGATTTGCCGTGCAAGATGGGAAAAATCGGGGCGTTTCGCAAACGGCGGAGCGCATTCCGCACAACGTCATCGAGTCACCCTGAAAAAAAGAACTCAACGCGTCCGTACAGCCGCGCCAACCGCTCTTCGGGCAGGCGAACGCACAACAACCATTTCCATGATTATGGGATTGTTGATGGCCTATCTCGCATCTATCCTGTGCTCATCGCCATCTCTCTTGCGCCGCTTGCGTTTCTCCTCTACTGGCTCTGGCGAGTCCGGTTCAGAAAGTCCCCCCGCGGTATCGTCACCAGCGGTTCGGCTGAGGCGGTGTAGCTGCCCCCCTTGCGCCTTCTCATCTGATTTGCTATGCTCAAGCACGCCCGGCGGCCATGAGCCGGGGATGAACCATACCAGATTCCATACAGCCGGAGGTTCAAGCATATGAATCGATTCCTCGCCTCAATTCTTCTGGGATTACTTTTCATTAGCAGCCACGCCGCAGGCGGAGGTAAAACCATACTTGTGGTCATAGCGCACCCTGACGATGAAACCGGCTTCGGGGCTGCGCTTGCAAAGTACGCCCGTCTTGGTCACAACGTCCGGTTGGTGGTCGCTGTGGGAGCGGGATTCGACACCCGTTTCGTGGACGCAGGTCCCGACTCCGTTGCGAGCGCCAAGAGGCGTGATGCTGCTTGTGCGGCGGAACGACTGGGCATACTTCCCCCCATCTTCTTCGGGCTTTCGAGTCTCGACAGGAAGCACGGCGCAAAGGATGGCGTGCGGGACGCCGTGGAGGCCGGCACCTTTTTCCGCGAGAAACTGAAAGAGACCATACTTCAAAACCGGCCCGACCTAATCATCACATTCGGTCCTGACGGGGAATACGGCCACCCCGAGCATATCATTGTCGGGAGCCTTGTCACCGAGCTGCTCTTGCGGGAAGGCTGGGTGGCAACATACCCGCTGTACTACTTCGGGTGGACAAAGTCCCTCGAGGAACACGGCGACGGCTGGGTGCGCTATGCCGACGACGCATATTTCAATGTCCATGTCGAGTACACAGACGAAGATGAAGAGAAAGCAATGGCGGCGATCCGCTGCTACACCAGCGGCTTTTCGCAGCAGCAGATGGATGAGATGATCGCGTTCGAGCGCACGCGGAAGAACGAGCTGTTCTTCCGCAGGTTTGCCGTCTCGGAAGGAGTGAAGAAAGGGTTTTTTTGTAACAGCTTGCACGAAAATGGATTATCGAACCGAGTTTATCTATCTTGGCACAATGAAACGTTCGCAAAGCAGAATTGAGACCCTTAGCAAGCACGTATCGCGGGCAGTAGCACACTACTGGCGGACACGCAATGTACAGTCTCAAAAACAGGCTATAACGGGAAAAACCGATCAGGGGGCAAGAGGTGCGGTGACAGGCGGAGCTCAAATGGACGGATTCATCACCCTGATAACAGACTTGATCGTCGATGCTGGAGCCAAGAGATCCGATGTTTATCATGATTCGAAACTCGAGTTACCAGGGTATTTTCGCCCTACGAAGGAATGGGACCTCCTACTTGTCAAAGACGGAGAACTTGTGATTGCGCTCGAGGCAAAGTCGCAGGTGGGACCCTCATTCGGCAACAACTTCAACAATAGGACTGAGGAGGCTATGGGGAGCGCGCTGGATCTGTGGACAGCTTACAGGGATGGCGCCTACAACAAGACGGTCAAGCCTTGGCTCGGGTATATTTTTATGCTGGAGGACTGTCCCGGCTCACGCAGACCCGTAAGAGTGAAAGAGCCGCATTTCAAGGTCTTTCCCGAGTTCGTGGATGCATCCTATGCCCGTCGTTATGAGATTTTTTGCAGAAAGTTGATGCGCGAAAACTACTACACTGTTGCAACGTTTCTTATGTCGGAAGGGTCTTCCGGCCTTCGAGGACACTACAGCGAGCCGGCTGATGACCTACAATTCGACAACTTTGCCCGGTCGCTCATCGCACAAGTGAAGGCTTTTGGAGTAACGAACAGGAAATGACAAACAAACACGACGGAACGAACGAACGAACCACACACAGGCTCGTACTAGGAGACTCCAGACAGGTCGGTTTCATGAAGGACGAGTCGGTTCACCTCGTAGTGACCTCTCCGCCCTATTGGACACTCAAAAGGTATAACGAACATCCGCACCAACTTGGGCACGTGGCCGACTATGAAGAGTTTGTGGCAGAGTTGGCCAAAGTATGGACCGAGATGCACCGAATATTAGTCCCCGGCGGCCGCCTGGTCTGCGTGGTCGGCGATGTGTGCCTTTCCCGCCGTGCATTCGGACGCCACGTTGTGTTTCCGTTGCATTCTGATATTGCAGTTTCCTGCCGGAAAATCGGGTTCGACAACCTTAACCCGATCATTTGGCACAAGATTGCGAACGCAAATTATGAAATCAATAACGGCTCGAAGTTTCTGGGCAAACCGTACGAGCCCAACGCCATCATAAAAAATGACATCGAGTTCATACTCATGCAGCGGAAACCTGGTGGATACCGGCAACCTTCGGAGCGACAACGGGCGCTGAGCATGATCTCCAAGGAAGAATACAACAAATGGTTCCAGCAGTTCTGGAACCTCGGCGGTGCGTCCACCAAGAATCATCCGGCCCCGTACCCGGAGGAACTCGTCTATAGATTAATCAGGATGTTCTCCTTCGTTGGTGACACGGTTGTTGATCCGTTCTGCGGCTCGGGCACTACGATGGTCGCCGCCATGAAGGCCGGGCGGAATAGCATCGGGGTCGAGATCGATCCCCACTATTGTGCGATGGCGGAGGAACGACTGCGAAAAGAGAACACTAACATGTTCTCTACAGCGACCCTTGAGTTCATCTATCCCGCCCGGGAGTCTCAGCCTGCACTCATCGCCAGCGAGAAGCGGACCAAGTACGCCTCGAAAAAGAAAAAATCCTCGAAACAAAAGCTGTAATAAAGCGGTGGGTTCTTGGGCAGCACGATGTTCGCCTTTACTTTTCGTGACCCTTCTCCCACAATTTGCTATGCTCTTCAACGCCCGGTAGATTCAGCATGAATGAACCGCTTTCAATCCTGCACCACCTGAGGTTCATGGGTGATGAAATTTTGCCGGTTGACAAGTATGCCCACATGCCGCACTGAAGCGGATGTGGGCTTTTGCGTTTTCTTCCCGGGAACCAGACGATAGCATACACTCGGATCATGAATCAGGGACTGCATGTGCTTCGAAAATATCTGCCGGCAGCCGCTTCGGTTGCCGTTGGAATCCTTCCCATCATCATCCTGATTTTGTGGTTTGACGTACCCGGAAAAATCATCGGCAAGGGCGTTTTGGCTTATGCGGTTGGCGCGGTGGGAATTAAACTGCCGTTATACCACCTGCTTGTCGCCAAGGTTCTTCACAAACAACTCTCCAACAGATCGCTCGCCTTCTCACAAGGAGTCTTATCGGCTTTGTCTGAACTTGGGGCAGCCCTGGTTTTTTTTCTCTTTGTGGTTCCGAAACTGACTTTCGTTGAGCTCATCGGGTTCAGTCTGGCAGCCGGATCGGTAGAAGCCATCGTTCTCCCATTTATGAAGAACCCGCTTGAAGGGACTCCGCTGGAGGCGCACGCGGAAGAAACCGGCAAGAACGCGCTCGATAACCCGGCGATTCAGTGGTTGGGTGTGCTGGAGAGAGTCATGGCCTCGACCATTCACACAGCGACCCGGGGCCTGACCTACATCAGCTACTTCACTGGAAATCCGGTCCCCATACTACTCGCGATTACCGGTTTCGCTTCCATAGATGGACGAGCATACTATGCCCACCTTGAGAAATGGCGATTCGACGATATACATGTCTTGGCCGGGTTCTACCGCTTCCTTGGATTGGTTGCCTGTTCCCTAATGATCCTTTTTGTCTCTTTGTACTATTATCTCATGTGAGTGCGTCATTCTTCTAAAACCAAGCATGACACAAGGGGATTCAGTTCTTTCCGGAAATCGGCCCCCCCCCGGCCGGGCAGCCGATTCATTTTCCGCTAATTTTAAATACATTGCCTCACGCGTAATACTCGTGGAAGCAATCCATCAAACTTGAGGGGGCTATGAACCCGGAACAGGATAAGCGCCTTTTTATTCTCGGAGGGATATGCGGAATCGTCGGTACTGCGTGTTATGTTCTGGTTTCCGCCGTGTCAACCGGGTGGACACTTGCGTATCTTCTTGCAATGTGCTGGCCCATCCTCTCCCTTGTTTTTCTCTTCTCGCTCTACAGGTATGTGGCCATCAGCCGCCAGGGACCGGCGAATCAGCTTGCATTTCTGTTTGCCGGATTGGCATTCGCAATGGTCGCAATCATGATTTCCGTTCAGCTTGGCGTTCGGGCCGGCATCGAGCAATACATCGCGGAGAAACCGGGAAGCGAAGAGATGCTGAGACTCATCCGGCAATCCGTCAGGCTTGTGGATATGGGTATTGATGTCGCATGGGATCTCTTCATCGGCACAGCATTGATATTTCTCTGCTTTGCGATCCTCAGGCATGGCGACTTTGGCGTCGCGTGGGGGATTCCTGCGGGCGTCCTCGGGCTGTTGTTGATTGTGCTGAATGTTGCGACATTTCCCTGGCCCCCCAACACACAAGGTCTTATTGACATCGGTCCGGCAATCGGCGTGTTTATCATTGCGCTGAGCGGCAGGCTGCTGCAATTAGGGCTTCGCTTCAAGCGCGGCTCTACCGGTGGCACTGATTTATTCCCGCAACGCAGTGAGGGATAACGCATCCACAGTGACGTTTCTTGCACCCCCTTGCACCTTCTCCCACAATTTGCTATGCTCATAACGGTTCGGTAACTGTAACCCGGATGAACCAAACCCGATCCCACACAGCCGGAGGTTCAGGGGAGATGACACATACAAGCAGACAATGATTCCCACATGCCGCACATGATGCGGGGTGTGGGATTTTT